>JAEUHH010000098.1 GCA_016795505.1 Verrucomicrobiales bacterium
TCCTGCATGATGGAAACCAGAAAGCCAACCAAAGGTCCGCTTCGCTCTGCGTGCGCGTCCTCTGAGGAGCCCGGTGCGGTAATTCCGCACGCCGGGATCTGTAAGGGGGGCACCGGGCAACCGGTGTCCCTACCTTGATCTCCCTGAAAATGCAATTCGACGAACCGAAAGTAATCGAAGCGCTGACCGCCGAGTGGAGATGGATTCTACCCGGGATCGATACTGTGATCGCCGTGACCTCAATGGGGAACGTGATGCTGCGCGATTTGGAGGGGTGCCATTGGCGGGTTTGTCCCGAGGAGCTTTCTGCGGAGATCTTCGCGAGGAACCTAGAGGAACTGCAAACCGCATTTACCGACGCCGAACGAAAGGCGGACTGGCAGATGAACGCCTTAGTCACCGAACTGGTGGAGGAATTCGGTGAGCCGGATATCGGTGAGTGCTTCGGCTTCGTCATTCCTGCCGTGCTCGGCGGTGAGTATTCGACCAGCAACATTCGTCGACGAGGCCTCTACGAATATTTACGATTCACTGGTGACCTCGCGTATCAAACCAAGGGCTTAAAGGATGGAGAGATTATTAAGTTTGAAATCGTCTAGCCGGAGACCACAATAGGGAGAACAAGCCGCGACAGGGAAGGGCTTACAGCCCTCCCCTGCGCTCCACGTTCGGCAATAAAATCTGTGAGCATCGAGACAGCAACTCAAGATCCTAAGAGCAGTCCAACTGGTGGCTGCTCAATCGGCTGTGCCAGCATTTTTGTGCTGATAGGACTTCTGTTTCCATTTCTGCACGTGCTTGGAGGGACATGGGAGGGCGGAGAGATGATGCTGCTACCTATGTTCATTGGCCTTCCGTCGTTTATTGTCGCACACATCCTAGCTATTGTGGCAATGTGTTCCGTTGCGCCTCCGACGCGACGAGCCGGTAAGCGGGCATTATTGCTCATTTGGTGCAGCATAGCTCTTGTTTCCGCTATCGGTTTCGTCGCCGATACCTTTTTCAGGAAGCCACGGTATGAGTTATCACCGAGAGGAACACAAGAAGCCGAACAAGACGTGCATGGCAACACCCACTAGCCCCTCTGTTTTCGATGTTCTCACCTGATTTCAACCTCAACCCCGCGATCAACGTTGGCCCCCGCTAGTGGGTGCGCCATCACTTTGACGTTGTGCCAATTTAGTATGCAGCAATTCGTGACCATTCTTGTTCTTTGCGGAGAATCGGGAAGACAACTCTTTGATGAGGCGGAGCCGAGACTTACGACCAATGGTTTCGATTGGGATCGCCAGCAGATGATCCAGGGCTGTCAGCTAGCATACTGGTGCAGCTTTCTCGATGTGTGGTCGATGGGGGATTCATTTGATCGATTCCTGGGTCCCGAGAATGAACTCAGAACGGCATCTGCGGGTTCCCACCAGTTGGTGTGTTGCCGTCGTGAGAACATTAGAGTTGAAGGCAAGGCCAGGAATCAAGAAGAAGAACGGCTCAAGCAGATTCTGCTCCAAGCTAGAGATGCCTATCGAAGCTCGACTGATGAATCATACCTTTTTCAGATTCGGTCTGTTTTCGATGCATCTTCCGGTTTCAATCCATAAGAGGCACAACAAGTCGTGGCGCACCAGTCGGCCATAAGCTTCTCTATTTCAATTCAACATCCCTTCAACGGCGCCGGTGGGAGCGAATAAAACGTCGTGATGGTCTGGCAAGCGGTGAAAACCGATGGTCAGTGCCCCGACCGGCACCGGTGACGCGTCACCTGACGGCGGTGACTTTCGGTTGCTCATCCTCGCCGCATCCTCCGCCATCCGCTCGCTCTCAGTCAGGCCCCTTCGATTCCGCCTGCCCCTCACCCGCAGGCTCCGTCGCCCGGCCGATTCAGCCAGGCAAGGCGCCTGAGATCCGAAGGGCACGGATTCCGGCCGTTCGTCGCTCCGATCCGCTTGGGCGAGTCAAAGACGTACGAGCATCCCGGCAGGGATGCCAGATGGCGAGGGGACGGGACAACGATTGATGACCCCTCCGGCTCGCTGGCATCCCTGCCGGGATGCCTTCCGTTTTCCCAGATCGACCGGTGGTGCCGCTTTGCTCGACCACTGGCTTGCCTGCGATGCCTCCGGCATCCGGGTTGTCGAAAGGGCGATTCCGGGCCTTGTCCCGGGCATCTCCCCATCTCCTCCCGCCCGTCGCCCCTCCCGCTCCCCGCTTTCGCGCCGGGCCACGTCGGTGGGTCGGGCCGATTGCGCTGCGCTGAGGCCCGGCAGGCCTTTCGAGCCGCCCTTCACCGCTTTTCAGGTGCCCGGCACGGTGCCGGACGGTCCAGAAGTGCTGCCGGGCACTTCAACAGCGGTGTCGGGCACCAGCAAAGCGGTGAAGCGCCCCGGAGAAGCGGTGAAGGGCACCGGAAAAGTGGTGAAGGGCAACGGAAAAGCAGTGTTATCGCGACAAAATGGCGCATTTGGGCCGATGGGAGCGAAAGAGGCGCAGTGTCGGTCCAGCGTGAGATGTCTGTGACAAAGTGGCTCTCCGGGGCGGTCTGGAGTGATTTTGGCCTGCCTCGGGCCCCCCTGCCGGCGCGGGGAATCCGATCCGACCGGGTTGGTTCTCCGATGGAACCGGGTTGCATCGGAGAAGTGACCGGGTTCGATCGGGGAGGCGGCGTCCAGAATGAAAGTAGCTTGGGCTTTAGCCCAAGGGCAGGTCGGGTGGAGTCAGGGCTGGTGCCGGCGGGTCTGGAGACTTGGGCTAAAGCCCAAGCTACTTTTTTGGGGGGATCGGACCGCTTTCTCTCCATGCCTTCTAAAAAGGCGGAATGTCTCACCCCGCCGCCGAACGCCCGGGTCGAGGCGCTTGATCCGGTCGTCTGGAGGCCGTGATATCCAGAGGGGAATCGTGAGCCGAAACCGACGAATCGACCGGAACTGATAGACGCACGCCTGCGGGGAAAATCCTTGTCAGTATGGGGTTTCACCGGCATTCTGCCCTTGGATCGTCCGGTGGATATCACGGTGGGTGGTCATATGGATAAGAACTGTTCGGCAACAAGCAACAACCAATACAACGATGAGTAACTACATTGATGGATTCTTAATTCCGCTTCCGAAAGACAAAGTCGACCAATACGCCGCAATCGCCAGCAAGGCTGGCGACATTTGGAAAGAGCATGGTGCTCTCGAATATTGGGAGTGCGTGGCAGACGACTTGGAAGTTAAGGATATGGTTTCATTTACGCGGTCGGCCAACGCAGGACCGGATGATACGGTTATCTTCGCTTGGGCGGTGTTCAAGTCGCGCGAGCATCGCGATGAGGTGAATGCGAGGATTCATGCTGACCCTAGATTGATGGAAATCTGTGACCCAGCGAACCCGTCATTTGACTATAAGACAATGGCCTATGGCGGATTCAAAACTCTCATAAAAAAATAAAGCCGAATAAGGCGGTCCACCTAATCCCTACCCGCGTCACGCCGGATGCTTGCCGCTTCGCGATGGCATCCGTCGCGCCGCGGGCAGGTGTAGTTGAACTTGGACGTTGGCAGAATAAAGACTCATGAATCGTTGCGTTATGACGGGATATCCAGTGCAGGGTTCAAGCGATGCAATCTGGGATGACGGAGAATGGATCAGCTGGGATTACATTAACCGGCAGATCGAGGGCTCTCAACCAGAGGGAGGTCTGCTTGAGGACATGATCATTGTCGCGAAGGAATACCTAGAGGACACCGGACGGCATCTTCCGATTTACGGTGAGATAGGAGAGCACTATGCGGCCAGACGGTTTGGGATCGAACTTCACGAGGATCCAAAAGCTCAGGGTTCAGATGGGCGGCTCGGAAACGCGCTTGTTGAGATCAAGACCATTTCCCCTATGCGGGACAGTCGGCATGTCCGCGTCAAGAAGAGCGGTAACTTTGGCTTCTTGGTGATTGTAAAGATCGATGCAGACTTCAGGATTGATGCGAAGCTGATCAGAAGGAGAAGATTGGCACAAGCGGGTGGTAGCTTTTTCACCGTTGGGTGGGACGACCACCGGAGCGAACACAGTCAAGCCAAACACGACGGTGGTGGACAACCTGCTGATCGCTCCGAGTCGGATTCGCAGGGTGGCGACAGACCTTAATCTGAAGCGGAGGGGTGCTCCCAGTAGTCGGTGCGAGGCCTATTGGTTCGGCAAAATATTCATGAATGCACAAATCGTCAGCGAAGCATCCAAGGCCACTCTCGCGGGAACTATGCCTTTTCCGGAGATCGTGGGAAAACTCATCGAAGTAGGTGTGGAATACTACCACGTTGATTATGTGACTTTGCGGAAGACATTTTATAGTACCACAGGGGATGTGGTTATCTCTCCTATTACTTATGAGGGACTTCCGGAGGTCTCCAAGGATTTTGACCGCAATAGCCTTCGAGCGGCCATTTACGACAGTCAGCACAATGGGCAACATTACCGAGACTTTACCATTCGAGCCATCAAGGCTGGTGTTCAGGGTTATATCGCTTTCCTGCGTGGCAGGCGCGTAACGTATTGGGGGCGAGTAGGAGATCAGCATACCGAGTGGTTTCCCGGGTTTGAGCCGACAGCTTCAGAATGAAGACGACGGAGAACCATCAGGGGTGTAGCCAAGGCAAGGAATGAGCCCTTGGAAAGTAGCTTGGGCTTCAGCCCAAGGGCAGGTCGTGCGGCTGCAGTTCCGGCGGATTGGGCTAACGCCCAAACTACTTTTTCCTTTCCCTCACTCCACGTCTCCTCTCCTCACGCCATTCACTCCGCACCGAGCCGATGATGCGGCATGGGGGCGGGATCGGCGAGGGCGTCGAGCAGGCCGGGGGCACTGCCCTGGCCGCGGGGGCGGATGATGCCGCGGGTCTCCTCGATGCCGTCGCGGTAGTCGGCGGAATCGGCGAGGAGCTGTCCATGGATGCCGCGCAGGGCATACTGGGGGACGTTGGGGTAGATGTGGTGGATGAGGTGGAAGTCGTTGCCGTATCCGAGCACGGCCCAGCGGGTGAAGGGATCGGCGTGAATGATGCGGGAATTGTCGAGGGTGCCCTGGCCGGCATTGGCGTGCTGATAGACTTCGCGCAGCAGCATGAGGTAGGGGAACACGTAGACGAGGGGGACGATCCAGAGGAGGATGAAGGCGAGGGTGGGATTCCACCCGGTGAAATGCCGGACGACGGCGAGGGCGCTGAAGACGACGGTGTACCAGGTGAGCCGCAGCAGGGCGGCGGCTTTGACGGGGATGGAGAGCCGGGCGCCGCTGAAGAAGGCGCTCTCGGGCAGGATGGCCCACACGGCGACGGCGAGCAGGTAGAGGCCGGCCACGGTGGGCCACAGGACGAGGGGGCCGGCGGGGAAGACGAACATCAGGACGAGGCTGATGGCGATGAAGTAGGTGACGCCGAGGAGAGTGGCTTTGACGCGGAGGAACTTGGAATGGCGGCCGGTGGCGCGGCGCTCCTCGTCGGTGGTGTCGCGCACGGGCACGGGGGAGAGTCCGGAGCCGATGGTGATGACGTCGAGGAGGTCCATGAGATTGGCCAGGACGAAGGGGGGCCAGAAAAATTTGACGTAGTACTGGTAGATGAAGGAGCGCTTCGGCATGGGGAACTTGGCATAGAGGCGCTGGGCCTTGCCGTTGCCGAGGTTGGGGTCGAGGTCTGGATCGTTCGGGTAGAGGTGGTGGCGCAGGTGTTTGGCGCGGTATTGGATGAGGGAGCCGAAGACGGGGTAGAAGCAGAGGATCTCGGCGAGGATGTCATTCCATTTCCGGTTGGGCACGAGGAGGTGGTGGGAGGCCTCGTGGCCCATCAGGCCGATGCGGTGGGTGACGCAGCCGTTGATGATGATGGCGGCTCCCCAGACGGGAAGGTGCCAGAGCCAGTGCAGGCCCCAGTCCTGGTAGTGGAAGTGGAACCACAGGGCGAGGGCGGTGGACGCGGCGGCTACGAGGTAGTCGAGGGCGAGCCAGCCGAGATTGGTCCACTGGCGGACTCGGGACCACCGGCGGATGGAGGCGGAATCGAGGAGGGCGGGGCTGCTGCTCATGGGCGGTGCTGGGCGGGATGGGTGGCTTTTCCCGATGGATCTGGACGATAGGCAGGCTGGTCCGCGCGGCAAGTGGCCGCTTGTGGCTGGTATCGGGCTCAGTCCTCGATGCGTATGTTCGCGGGGGGCTCGATGGGGTAGCCAAAGTGGTCGAAGGCGAAGCGCCACCGGCTCTGGATCTCCTCGACGCGGGCGCGGGCGATGCGGTGCTCGTTCGGCTCGTAGTCGCGGATGGAATCGACGTAGCGGGCGATGTGGGCGAGGCCTTCGTCGCGGTGGCCGATGCCGAGGCGGTCGTAGATGCGGCCGATCTCGCCGAGGGGATCGGCGGTGAGGGCTTCGTAGCTGGTCTCGTAGAGGTCGCCGGGCGGGAGGCTTGCGCGGTCCTGCAGGTAGCGCTGCATGAGCTCGGCGTAGATGTCGATGGTGAGGCGGTGGGTATCGACGCCGGAGAAGTCCTGCCAGGCGAAGGCGTTGTAAAGGCGGGGGAATTTCCCGATGCTGCTGCGATACACGGGGTAGGGGTTCCGCACGATGTGGACGAACTTGGCGTCGGGATACAGGCGCTTGAGCAGGGGGATGCGGGCGGTGGAGGCGGGATTTTTGAAGAGGAGCTGGCGGCCGCCTTTGACGAAGCTGAGCTTGCGGATGAGGAAGTCGTAGGCCCGCTCGAAGGCCTCGCGCTCGGCATCGCTGACGCCGGTGAAGAAGAGGGCGCGGCGGCTGTAGTCGTCGCTGTGGCGGGGGAAGTAGTAAATGTTGAAGTAGCAGAGGGGATTCAGGTTTCCCAGGGCCATCTCCTCCTCCTGCGGCTCCTCGAGGGAGAGGCGGACGTTGTCATAACCGCGGGTGGTGGGAAGGATCTTCCGGATGACGGAGCGGCCGATCTCGACTTTGGGGCCGATCATGTCCCAGGGCATGGTCGTCTCGCCGAAGTCGATGAAGCCGAACTGGGGATCGCGGCTGAGGAGATTGTGCAGGTGGGTGGTGCCGCTGCGCCAGTGGCCGATGAGGAAGATGGGGGGCTTTTCCACCCGATGCTCGCGGATGGCGCGGCCCCAGCGGGCGGACTCGTAGGCGGCCCAGGGGAGCCGGCCGAGAAAGGCGGCCCAGGTGACGAGGCGCTGGCGGCGGGAGCGGGCGGTGTAGCCGCCCTGGCGGTTCACCTGGGTGAAAAAGGTGCTGGGATTGGCACCGGCCAGCGGGTGCAGGATGGGGCCGCGCTCGGCGGCGGCGCGCTCGAGGGTCCAGCGGGTCTTGGGCACGGAGTCGGAGGCGGGATCGGAAGGGGCGGTCGCGGGGTGGGACATGGGAGGGACGGGAGCATAGCGCGGTTTCTCCGGGACGCGAGTGTCAGATGCGGGAGCCGGCGGGCGGCTCGCAATGGGGCTGGACGGACGGGCGTTTCGCGGCGAGATACGGGACATGACTTTAGGCATTATCGGCTGTGGCAAGATGGGCCGGGCGCTGCTCGGCGGCATACTCAGGGCGGGCATCGTGGAGCCCGGGTCGGTGTGGGTGCACGACGCCCATGCCGAGTCGGCGGCGGCCACGGTGGCGGAACTCGGGGTGCGGAACGCGGGCGACAACGCGACGGTGATCGAGCGGGCCGATACGGTGCTGCTGTGTGTGAAGCCGCAGACTTTTCCCAGCATGCTGGCCGAGCTGGGCGGTGCCGGGGGGCGCTTGCTGATTTCCATCGCCGCGGGGATCCGGATCGGGACGATGGAGCAGGCCACCGGTGGGCGGCACCGGGTGGTTCGGGTGATGCCCAACACGCCGGCGCTGGTCGGCCGCGGTGCCTCGGCCTACGCCCTCGGCGCCTCCGCGACGGAAGCCGATGCGGCGCTGACGGAGCGGCTGCTGGGATCGGTGGGCTATGTGACGCGGGTGACGGAGGATCTTATCGATGCGGTGACGGCGGTGAGCGGCTCCGGGCCGGCCTATGTGTTCTTCCTGGTGGAGTCGATGGTGCGGGCCGGCGTGGACCTGGGGCTCGACGAGCGGACGGCGCTGGATCTTTCCATTCACACGGTGGCGGGCGCGGCGGAGCTGATGCTGGCCAGCCCGGAGAGTCCGGCGCAACTGCGGGAGAATGTGACCAGTCCGAATGGGACGACGTTCGCGGCGCTGGAGTCCTTCCGCGCCAATGGATTCGACCGCATCGTCCGCGAGGCGCTGCGGGCGGCGCGGGACCGGGGGGTGGAGCTGGGAAAAGGCTAAAAAGAGCGGTCGGGCGAGCGAAGTCGGTTGGAAAACCATCTCCGGTGTGGCATCTTGGCGGCGGTCAGGCCGGTGCCCCTTCGGTAGAGGTGCCGGCCTGCTTTCCATCCTGCCATCGCACCCATGCATTCGCTCCGCCAATCCTACGAAGCCCACGGTCAGGGCCATGTTTTCCGCCATTTCGACACCCTGGACGCCGCCGGTCAGGCTGAGCTGATCCGGCAGGCCGGCGAGATCGATCTGGACGAGGTGGACCACCTTTTCGACACGCTGGTGCGCCATCCCGGGGCCGGGAACGATGCCATTGCCGAGGGGCTGAGCCCGGCCGAGTTCATTCCGTTGCCCGACCGCGGCGGTGACGCGGCGCGCTGGGCAGAGGCCGCGGCGGCCGGCGAGGCGGCGCTGCGGGCGGGCCGGGTGGCGGCGTTCACGGTGGCGGGCGGGCAGGGGACCCGGCTCGGCTTTGATGGTCCGAAGGGCACCTTTCCCGTGACGCCGGTGCGGCACGCCTCGCTGTTCCAGGTGTTTGCGGAGAAAATCGCGGCCGCGGGCGAGCGCTACGGGCGAGCGGTGCCGTGGTTCATCATGACCTCGACCATCAATCACGCCGACACGGTGGCGTTCTTCGAGGCCAACGGCCATTTCGGGCTCGACCCGGAGCAGGTGCATTTCTTCAGCCAGGGACTGATGCCGGCGGTGGATGGCGACGGGCGCATCCTGATGAGCGGGCCGGGCGAGATTGCGCTGAGTCCGGACGGGCATGGCGGGTCCCTGCGGGCGCTGGTGCGCAGTGGGGCGGTCGCGACGATGGAGGCGGCCGGCATCGACCTGATCAGTTACTTCCAGGTGGACAATCCCCTGGTGCGCTGCATCGACCCGGCCTTCATCGGCTTTCATTTGCTGGGCGGATCGGAGTTGTCGAGCAAGGCGCTGCCAAAGGCTTATCCCGAGGAGAAAGTCGGCATCTTCTGCCGCGATGCCGCGGGCCGCGACGTGGTCATCGAGTATTCCGACATGCCCGACCGGCTCACCCACGAGCGCGATGCCGACGGGCAATTGCGGTTCCGCGCCGGGAGCATCGCGATCCACCTGTTCGACCGCGACTTCGTGAAACGCCTCGGCACCGGCGGCGACGCCTCCGTGGCGCTGCCCTTCCACCGGGCGCACAAGAAAGTGCCGCATGTGGACGGGACCGGCGCCCGCGTCGAACCGACCGAGCCGAACGGCTGGAAGTTCGAGATGTTCGTTTTCGACGCCCTGCCTTTCGCGAAGAATCCCGTCATCATCGAGACGGCACGGGAGGACGACTTTTCGCCGGTGAAAAACGCCAGCGGCAACGATTCGCCGCAGACCTCGCGGGACGATCAACTGCGCCAGTATGCCCGCTGGGCGAAGGCCGCCGGGATCGACCTCGCCACCGATGGGACCGGGCTGCCGACCGTGGCTTTCGAAGTCACCCCGCGGTTTGCCGACACGACGGAGCGATTCGTCGCCGCCTGGCGAGCGCTGGCCGATCCGCCAGCCATCGGCGAGGGGACCATCCTCTGAAAAGCACCGCCCCCACCGCGCTCACCCGGAAAAGAATCCGCTGGAGTCCGCGACCGGCCTCGTTATTTTGCCAGTCGTCGTATCGCCCCCTCCGTCATGACCCTGTCCCGCTCCCTCTTCGCGACCGCCATCGGTCTGCTGTCCCTCGTCTGGACCTCCTGTCAGTCCGTGCCGAAGCTCCCACCGCCGGTGCCGGTGAAGATCGAGGGCCTGTCCGTCGTGTCGGGCGTGTTTCAGGGCCGCATCGAAGCCTACGCCGACGTGACCGGCTACCTGTCGAACGGCGCCAGCCAGCTCCTCGAGCCGCGGCAGTGGCGGGAGGGCTACCGGCTCTACATCGAACTCACCGAGCAGCCGCCCGGCGATGGCGTCGTCGGCACCACCGCCCTGGTGCCCTTTCAGCGCCGCATCCCCATCGAGATCGGCGGACTCGCGCCCGGCGTCTATTTGATCCATGTGAATGGCAAAGAGGAGCACCTCGAGATCGACGGCGCCGGTCTGCGGCCCGCCGCGGATCGCGGTCAATTCCTCTGATCGCCCCGCTCCCGCGCATCCGGCGTTGCCCTCGGGGCTGTCGGCTCTTAAGATCGGCCCCGGAGGCTGTGTCCCGGCCGGGTGTCACCGGCTTTCGTGCCTGAGAGGCCCGGCTCCTCCGTCTGATCGTTCACAACCGCTGCCTGTATGAAAAAAATGCCGCTCACCTCCCTCCGCGCCCTCGCGGTCGTTGCCATCTCCCTCGGGACCGTCTCGGCGGAGACCGTGAAGGAGATCGTCCAAAAGTTCGAAAGCCAGAAAGCCGAGGCCCTCGCCGCCTATCTCGCGGCCAATGCCTCCGCTCCCGATGCCGCCGAGGCCGAGGACCTGCTCGTCGAAGCCTACGGTAAAGCCGGCGAAGTCGACAAGGCCTCCGCCATTTTCCAAAAACGCTACGACGCCCAGCCGAAAGGCGCCCAGGCCAATCTTCAGGCCCTGATCGGCGGCGTCATCCATCCGCAGTTCGAGTTGCTCGTCGGCGCCGGGAAAAAAGATGCCGCCCGCGCCCTGCTGGAGAAAGCCCAGGCCGATCTCGCCGCCCATCCCCAGGCCTCGCAGATCCAGCAGTTCTTCGACGGCCTGGCCGGCGAACTGAGCAAGCCGGCAGTCGGCGACTCCATGGAGATCGCCTTCACCGCCACCGACGGCAGCGCGGTCGATCTGGCCAAAATGAAGGGCAAAGTCGTGCTGGTCGACTTTTGGGCGACCTGGTGCGGCCCCTGCGTCGCCGAGATGCCAAACGTGATCGCCGCCTACAGCAAGTTCAAGGACAAGGGCTTCGAAGTGGTCGGCATTTCCCTGGATCAGGACCGCGCCGCGCTGGATGGCTTCACCAAGCAGAACGGCATGACTTGGCCGCAGCACTTTGATGGCATGGGCTGGGACAGCGAATTGGTGAAGAAGTTCGGCATCCGCGGCATTCCCGCCACCTTCCTCATTGGCAAGGACGGCAAGATCGCCGCCAGCGACCTCCGGGGGGAGGAGTTGGAGTCGAATCTGGCCCGCCTGCTGGCCGAATGAGCCGTCACAGCCGGCTGCCGGGAGACAACTCTCCCCGATTATCTCAACGATCTTAGCCAAACATCAGTCGCATCTCATGAAAGTTCCCAGCTTTTTCGCCAGTCTGCTGCTCCTCGTGGCCGTGGCACCCCATGCCGTTGCCCAGCAGGGCGGTGGGGTCGCCGTGCTCGACATCGACCGCGTCGCCAAGACCCTGCGCATCGACCAGAGCGTGCTCACCGAACTCAAGCAGGTCGAGACCAGCCTGAATTCCCAGCTCAGCCAGGTCCGGGCCAATCTGCAGCAGCAGATGAACCAGATCGAGGCCAAGTTCGGCCCCGAAAAGACCCCCGAGGCCCAGGCGCAGATCGTCGAAGCCAACCGCAAGCTCAACGCCGACTTCAATGCCGTGCGCAACGAGGCGCAGACCCGCATGACGGCTGCCAAATTGCAGAAGATCAATGAGTTCCGCGACCAGTTGCGGCCCATCGCCCAGGCGGCGGCTAAAGCCCGAGGCCTTCAGGTCGTCCTCACCGTGGCGCCGGAAGTCTACGCCTACGCGCCAGAGGTGGACATCACCGACGACGTGATCAAGGCGGCAAAGGAAGCCGGTCTCGAGCAGCCCGAGGCTCCCGCGCCCGATCCGCAGGCGGCCCCGGCGGCGACTCCGGCCCCTGCCGCGACCCCGGCGGCCGAAAAGGGCAAAGCCGGGCAGTGACCGGCTCTCCGGTCCCGGACCCATGGCCCGCGGCGGCATTTCCTGGCTCGGAGGCGGCCTCGTGACTGCCCAGGTGACCTGTTGCTGCCTGCTCATCTGGCTCGGTTGGCGGGGCGTGCTGGGAACGGTCTGGCTGTGGCCCGGCGTGATCGCCGGGATCGGCGTGAGTGTCGCTGGTGTGCGGGCGATGCGGCTTTCCCGGCTGAAAATCACCCCCGAACCCGGCGAGCAGGCCGCGCTGGTTGACTCGGGCATCTACAGCCACATCCGACACCCCATGTATGCCGGACTGCTGCTGGCTTTTGGCATGTTCGCCATCGGCGGCGGCATTCCGGGCGGCGTGACGTGGCTGGTGCTGTTCCTCGTGTTGTGGGCCAAGCTCAGCATCGAGGAAAGACTCTGGATGCGGCGCGACCCCGCCTATGCCGGCTATTGTGCCCGCACCCGGCGCCTGATTCCCGGTCTCTGGTGAGCGGTGGCGGCTCAATGAGGCTTGCGGATGGGGGAACAACAGGGTTGAATCGTCGATGAAACCCTGTTTGATCGGAGATCAAACCCTGTTGCATCGGAAAAACGACCCCATGAAAACGCTCCCGATTCTCGCCCTCCTCCTGGCCCTGGCCTGCCCGGCGCCTGCCCGATCCGAAGACCTCGCCGGCTCGCGGCCGAATGTGATCCTGGTCATCACCGACGATCAGGGCTATGGGCCGATCGGCCGGCACGGGCATCCGTGGCTGCGGACGCCGCATCTCGATGCGCTCTACGATGCCAGCACGCGTTTCACCGCGTTCCAGGTCGCGCCGACGTGTTCCCCGACGCGTTCGTCGATCATGACCGGCCGGCATCCCGAGAAAAACGGCATCACCCACACCATCCTCGAGCGCGAGCGGTTGGCGCCCGGCGCGGTGACGCTGCCCCAGAGCCTGAGGGAGGCCGGCTATGCCACGGGTATTTTCGGCAAGTGGCACCTCGGGGACGAGGCGGAATATCAGCCGGAGCGGCGTGGATTCGACGAGGTGTTCATCCACGGCGCGGGCGGGATCGGGCAGAAGTACGACTGCTCCTGCGCCGACGCGCCGGACAACACCTACACGGACCCGGTGATCCGGCATAACGGCAAATTTGTGAAAACGCGCGGCTTTTGCACCGATGTCTTCTTCCAGGCGGCACTCGGCTGGATCAAAAGCCGGCGGGAGGAGGCGGGCAAGCCTTTCTTCGCCTACATTTCGACGAACGCGCCGCACGGCCCCTTCATTGCCCCGGAGAAAAATGCCCGGCGCTTCACCGATCTCGGCTTTGGCAGGGAGCAGGCCGGCTTTTATGGGATGATCGAGAACATCGACGAGAACATCGGCCTGATGACGGCCAAGCTGGGCGAGTGGGGATTGTTGGAGAAGACGGTGGTTATCTTCATGTCAGACAACGGCATGACCGGCGGCGGGTCGGGCAAGCCGGGCCAGGCGATGGGCCGCGATGCCGAGGGGCGCGAGATGCTGCCCTACAACGCGGGGATGAAGGGGCTGAAGGGCGGCGTGGAAGAGGGCGGGGTGCGGGTGCCGTTTTTCGTTCGTTGGGATGGGCGGATCGCGGCGGGGCGCGATATCGGCACCCTGGCGGCGCACATCGACATTTTTCCGACCCTGGCGGCGCTGGCGGGGGCGAAAGTCCCGGCTGCGCAGGTCGAGGGCCGCAGCCTGCTGCCGCTGATCGCCGATCCCAAGGCGCCGTGGGAAGACCGGGCGATTTTTGCCCACGTGTGCCGCTGGCCGAGCGGTTCCGAGCCGAACGACCACCAGTGGGAAAAGTTCTCGGTGCGCACGCAGCGCTATCGTCTGGTGGGCACCGATGCGCTCTACGACATGGAGGCGGATCCGGGGCAGAAGACGAACGTGATCGATCGCCACCCGGAGGTGGCCGCGGAGATGAAGGCGGCCTTCGACCGGTATTGGAAGGAGGCCCGCCCGCTGATGGTCAACGAGACCGCCCCGATGTCTCCGACGCAACCCTACCACGAATGGTATGCCAGTCAGGCGGCGGCCGGCGGCATCCCGGACTGGGTGGCGCCGGAGTTGTGAACCTGGTTGGGTGCCGTCCGGTCAATCCAGCTTCGGCGTGTAGAGTGGCAGCTCGAAGTTCGGCCTCAGATCATCCACCGTCTGCCAGGTCTGGAGGCTGCGGTAGGTGGAAAGGGGCACGAGGCGCAGGGTGACTTCTTCGCCGATCTGCTGGCTTGCGATGCTGGTGTATTTGCGGTTGAACACGATGCCGTGGGCGACGCGGATGCGGTCGTACGGGTAGTTGCCCATGGTGTCGCGGACGACGATGTACTCGAAGACGCCGAGGGCGTTGTTGTAGGGCACGTCGGCGAGGTTTTTCAGCTCCGACTTCTCGACCAGGCGCAGGGTGAGATCGACCACGGCCGGTTGCAGGTCGGTGACGACGGGAGTGTTGCCGGGTGAGTTGGTCATCTTCTCCATGCCGGGCGGAAGATCGGATTTGGCGGCGGCGGCTGGGGAAGCGGAGGAAACGATCTGGCTCTTCACCGCCGGAGCGCGCTTCTCGGGCACGTGACCGACGTAGCTGCCGTGGATGCGCAGATACACGCCAAAATCGGCGGCGACCCGCTCGGCCCAGGCCTGGGAATCCTCGCTGCCGTAGTGGATGCCGTCGGTGGAGGGGTAGGGATCGGTGAACTTGGTGAATTTGCGGCTCTCGAAGACGGCGCCGTTGTATTCCTTGACCACGTCGGCCATCAGGGTGGCGAGTTCCTCCTGCAATTCCGGCGGGTAGCGGTTCTCATGCGAGTGGGGAGGCAGGATCCAGTATCCCTTGGCGCCGTTGCGGGTGATGGCGTAGCACATCTGGTCGATGAGGGAGCGGACTTCGGCGACGTTCTCCTCCTTCGGCCGTCGCTTGGAGCGCAGGGTGGCGTAGAGATTGACGCCGGTCTGGACGACGACGATGTCGGGGCGGATGTCGTCGATGAGGTTTTCGATTTTCGGCACGGCCTTGACGTAACCGAGGCGCTTTTCATCCTCGGGTGTCTTTTCCCAGTAGCCGATGGTGCTGGGAAGGGGTTGGAAACTGCTCAACCAGTAGTAGGGGCTGGCTCCGCCGGCGACGACGGTATAGACATCAAGCCCATACTCGCGCAGTCGAGTGTCGAGCGTTTTGCCAAAGGCGCCAATGCTGAAGGAGTCGCCCAGGTAGAGGACTTTGTCCGCCGGTTCGCTGACGGCTTGTCCAGAGGTCGGACCGAGCGCCAGAAACAGGCCCAAAAGAGGAAGTGCTGTGTGTCTCCGCATGGTGAAGCGGGACGATTTTATAAAATTTTGAGAGAATTACAAGTAATGATTTACACGATTAAGAATTTCGAGAAAAGAGCGCTGAAAGTTTTCGCAAAAATGAAATGATTGTCCCATTGGATGGGGTGGGGAGTGGTCGGAGGTTGGATCGGTCGGTCGAGGTGGGAGCGGAGCCTCGGCGCCCGGTCGATCAAGTCGGCAGTCCCTGCGGGAAGAGCTTGGTCGCGTTTTCGGAGATTACGTTCTTGATGGCGTCGACGCTGATCGGCTTGGTGATGTAGCCGTCCATGCCCGAGCGGAGGCAGGACTCCCGGACTCCGGCGAGAGCGTGTCCGGTCATGGCGACGATGACGGGCTGGCGCTCCAGATGGAAACTCTCGCGGATCTTCAGCGTGGCATCGACCCCGCCCATCACGGGCATCTGGAGGTCCATGAAAACGACGTCGATGCCCCCGCGGGCGACCCGCTCGGCGCCTTCCAAGCCGTTGTCGGCGGTCTCGATGGAGGTGTATCCCATCTTCTTGAGCACCATGGTGGCGATCTTTTGGTTCATGGGCACGTCCTCGACGATGAGGATGCGGGCTGGGAAGCGCTCGGCAAAGGTCTCGGTGCTGCCAGCGGTCGAGGTGCGTCCGCGGAACTGTTGGATGCGTGCGGCGGCCTCAAGATTGCCGCGGCTGAGCTGGTCGAGTTCGATGAGGCCGAAGATGAGCTTTTCCCGGCTGACGGGCTTGTAGGCGATCCGCACCGGCCACGCGTCTCCGTGGCGGGTGATCCAGTCCGGCTTGGGCGTGCCGACCATGAACCACACCTGGGTCGGGATGCGCTGGGCGGCGAGGGCGTCGGCGAGGGCATTGACGGCCGGGGCGGGCTGAAAGCGCGAGTCGAGCACCACGAAGTCGGGCCGCGAAGCGACGATCTGGGGGACCATCGAGGCGTCGATCGTTTCGATGGCGGCGACCTGGATGTTGCCGATGGCGAGATGATGTTGGAGCAGACCGCGGAGGGAGTGGTTGCGGCACACGACGATGGCGCGGCGACCAGCCAGGGCGTTGCGCACCTCGGGCGTATTGATCGGCTTGACGTCGCCCTGGGCGGGCACTTCGCGGATCTGGAGGGAGAAATAGAAGCGCGAGCCCTTGCCGAGATCGCTGTCGACCTTCAGATCGCCGCCCATGAGCTGGCAGAGCACCTTGCTGATGGCCAGACCGAGGCCGGTGCCACCGAAAAGCCGGGTGGTGGAGGCATCGGCCTGAGTGAAGGCCTCGAAGATGCGCTCGTGATTCTCCTTCGCGATGCCGATGCCGGTGTCGGCGACCGAGAACTCGACCGACGGCAGGGCGCCATAGGAAGTGCTGGCCGAGCGGTTGGTGACGCTGACGATGATCTCGCCCTCCTGGGTGAATTTGACCGAATTCCCAATGAGGTTTACCAGGACCTGTTTGAGTCGCTCGCGGTCGCCGTAGATCGTCTCGGGTACGCCCTGGTCGATGTAGTAGAGCAACTCCAGACTGGCCTCGGCAGCGTAGTAGGCGAACATGTCGATGGTCTCCTCGATCAGCGCGATCAAGTTCACCGGGGCGATTTCCAGCTCGACCTTTTCGCTCTTGAGTTTCGAGAAGTCGAGCACGTCGTTGATGAGATGCACGAGCGACTGGCCGCTGCTGCGCATGATCTGAACCAGCTCCCGCTGCTCGGTGGAGAGGGTCGTCTCGAGGAGCAGGCTGGTGGTGCCGATGATGCCGTTCATCGGGGTGCGAATCTCGTGGCTCATGTTGGCGAGGAAGTCCGACTTCGCCTGTTGGGCGACGACGGCCTGCCTTTGGGCCACCTCGAGATTTTGGATGGCGAGATTCAGGTTTACCCGCTGTTCGGCGAGGGAGTTCGCGGTGGCATTGAACTGCTCGTTGATGTCCGTGATCTCGTAGATGCCGCTGCGGGGCAGGCTGACTTCGAATTTGCCGAAGCTGAGTTCCTGCATGCCCTCGCGAATCTCGCGCAGGCGGCGGGTGAGAAAGCGGGAGGAGAAGATGAGCAGGAACAGATTCGGCAGCAGGGCGCCGGCGGCGAGCATCCAGGAATGTCCCAGCATGGCGGAAAGGGTGAAGTCATGCGGTGACGGAGCCAGCTCGGCCCGGATCAGGGCGACGGTGCGGCCATCCGCATCGACCACCGGCACGACGGCGTCGGCTTTGGCGACCTCGAGGTCGCGCGCACGCCAGATGTCGCCGGCCCAGGCGAGGACATCCTTGAACGGGTGGTTCAATGGCACCTGCTGGATGGCGCCGTCGCGGGCGGCTTCGACATGGCCGGGCACTTCCTCATTGCCGATCACGGGCACCATGGCGCCGTCGAGCCGCAGCACATGGCGAAGGGCGGTGGGGCTGTTGCCCAGGCTCCAGTAGGCGGAGATGACCGGCGTGGTGTTGGCCGGCGCATTTCGGCGCATCCGGTCAAGGAGTTGGGGGCGATATTTACCAAAATGACTGTCCAGAATCTCCTTGTCGAGCGGATTGGGCAGCGGGTCGAGCGCTGATGCCGTGATGGTGGCCAACTGGACCGCGCTTTGATCGAGGGAGGATGTCAGCCGGCTCCATTCGAGAAAATAGATCCCCCCGGCGCCAATGCCCGTGCCAAGGATGGACAGAAAGGCGCCAGTCACCAGAAGGACAATGGAGATCGGCAGGGAACGCTTCATTCGGGAGGATGACACTTCGGAAAAAGAGAGGGAGTAAAAATTCCATAATTTTAATAAAAGTCAATTGATCCCACCCCTTGATTTTGTGCTCTTTTTCCGAGGTTGAACCGTCCAGCGATCAAGGATGCGGGTGCAAAAAAGCCCTCCCGGATGAAGGGAGAGCTCTGCGAACCGACTGCCGCGACCGGTGACGCCGGTTTAGCGCCGGTTGAGCACCCAGCGGAGCTCTGCGGTGAGCCGTTCCGGCGAGTAGGGCTTGGGCAAGATGCCGGCAAAGCCACGCTCGAGCGCGGCGGCACGGGCATTCTGTTGCAGGTAGCCGCTGCTGGCGATGACGGCGACGCGGGGATCGATGGCACGGAGCAGATCGGTCGTTTCGAGGCCGGACATGCCGCCGGGCAGGGCGAGGTCCATGATGATGGCTGCGATCGGCTCATTTCGGTGCAGGTGGTTGCGGAAGATATCGATGCATTCCTCGCCGGTGTTCGCGGCGATGGCCTGGTATCCCATCGACTGGACGATGGCACAGCCGAGGGCGCGCATGCTGACCTCATCATCGACGACGAGGACGCGGGTGACCCCGGCGGGCGCCTGCCGGGCGCTCTCTGGGGGGGTGAAAGTGGTGGGACCGGGGATCATGACTTTGGGTTGGCGGCGGGTTGGGCGTGTGGTGAACAGCGGTGGTCAAAGGAAAGGGGGCAATCCAGGTCAGCAAGCAGTATAGCTTACTTGGGCAATCTCATCCAGAGTGGTATTGCCGGCCAGCGTTTGGACGAGGCCTTCCTGGTAGAGGGTTTGGAATCCGGTGCGCAGGGCGGCAGCCCGGAGTTCAGTCTGCGGCGCGTGGCGCTCGATCAGGTCGGTGATCTCGGCATTTGTCTCGAGCATCTCCATCAGGGCGACACGACCGCGGTAGCCGGTGCCGTGGCACTCGGGGCAGCCGACGGCCATGTAAATGGGATCGCGGAGCGCCTCCTGGATCACCCCCTGGCGGTACATCATCTGCTGCACGTCCGCCGGCGCTTCGTAGGGCCGTTTGCAGTAGTTGCAAAGCCGGCGCACCAGTCGCTGGGCCTGCGTCATGGCGATGGAATCGGCCACGAGGTGTGGCTCGACGTTCATCGAGAGCAGGCGGGAAATGGCTCGCAGCGAATCGTTCGCATGCAAAGTGGTGAGCACCAGATGGCCGGTGAGGGCGGCGTTCACAGCCGCGTTGGCCGTTTCCTCGTCGCGACACTCCCCGATCAGGATCACATCCGGGTCGGACCGCAGCAGGGAACGCAAGCCCGCGCTGAAGCTGAGCCCGTGGGTCGGGTCAGTCTGCGTCTGGTTGATGCCCTCGATCTCGTACTCGATGGGATCCTCGATGGTGTGGATGTTGGTCCCCTCCTCGTTGACGCTGTTGATCAGCGCGTAAAGCGTGGTCGTCTTGCCCGATCCGGTGGGGCCGGTGATGAGGATGAGCCCTTGGTCGCGTGACATGACCCGCTTGACGATGGCGGACTGGCGGCGGGAAAAATTCAAGTCGGCGAGTTCCTTCAGGCCATCCTGCTTGTCGAGGAATCGCATGATGACCTTCTGCAACTCGCGGCGGCAGGGCACCGCGGCGACGCGCACGTCGATGCGGCGCTTCCGGATCGCCATCGCAAAGCGGCCGTCGAGGGCCTCCTGCCGGCTTTGGTTCATGTTCGAGTAGTTCTTGATCAGCGCAATGAAGCGCGGCAGCATCTCCTCGGGGGCCGTGTAGAGTGTCTTGAGGTTGCCATCGATCCGGGCGCGGAAGCGGGCGACATTGTAGTACTTCTCCAGGTGGAGGTCGCTGGCCCGCGCACTGATGGCGGTATAGAGCACCCAGTGGATCAACTCCTCGGCCGAGTGATTCAGGTTTTGCGGATTGACGCGGCTGACATCGTCGGGATCGATCTCGACGAGTCCCTCGTTTTGGGAGAGGCTCAGGGTCGATGTCTTGATTTCGATGCCGCTCTGGGCATTCAACGCCGAGCCGCAGCGGTTGATCGCCTGGCGGATCTGGCGGGCATCGGCCAGCACGGGGATGAACTCGACCGGGTCGTTGCCCGACGAGAGATACTCATCCTCGAACGCATAGTTGCTGCCGTCCGGGGTCAGCAGGTAGACATGATTGTCACCTCGGTAGAGAGGGTAGACATTGTGCTTTTCCAGCAGGGGGACGGAAAAGCCCTCCTGCCGACAGACCTCGTCGGCGTTGAAGCAGAGACGGGTGGGACCATCGATCAGATACTGGAGCGCCACGCCCAGGCCGGGCATCATGGTGTCGTAGTCGGCCCTTTCCAGCGAGCGCTGCTTCTCGACCATTTCACCGTGCAGCATCTCCAGGCGATCACGGTCCTTCTGATCAAAGGGATAGTGCTGCAGCAGCCAGAAAAATGCCTCCTCGATCGCATCCGATGGGATCTCGGGGGGCCGCAGGGCCTCCAGGGGATTGGTGCGGGGCAGCGGGTTGCTTTGCAGCCGCATCACCAGGTCTTTGCGGATGGCCTCGTATTGCTCCGACGAGATGGCGATCTTGACCGCGAAGCAGGCGGGCACACCCCAGAGATCGTCTGTCTTCGGGTTGTGATGGGCAAAGATCAGCAGGGGGCCGAGATTCGCGACCGGCAGCCAGGGAGCGTTGGTGTTGGGAAAGCGGCCCAGTTTTCTGAGCGTGGCTTCGGCTTCGACCGAGCAGGTCTCGCGGGGCAGGCGCACCGGGACGATGCCGAACTGCACCGCCGTGCCCTCCAGCGAGATCAGCCCCGCGCCAAAGGCGTCCATCCCGCCAAAAGAAGGCGCCGCGGCTGGCGGCGGGACCGCCACCGTCGGCGTTGCGCCCGGCTGGGCCTGCGGATAGGCGGCTACCGGGGGCTCGAGGGTGACGGACATGGGAATGGAAGTGCGGGGGATGCGCTGAGTTTTTTGGGATGAAACTCAGCGAGAGCCGACCGGCGTGAAATTGTTGGGGAAAACGTAGGGAGTCCCCAGGTCGGTGGCGTCGAAGTTCACCTTCAGCCCAGCACCCGCCGCGCCCGGTTTGAGCAGGCTCCAGGACGAGCCCGTCCACTGGATGCGCCAGTCGTCCGTGTCGCTGGAGGTGGCCGGATTCCAGTCCGCGCGCATGTAGGGGCCCTTGTAAAAGATTTCCTTCTGGTTGGCCGCGCCGTCCGGTTCGCGCCATTGCAGGGAGCGCAGCACCATCATCTCATCGCCGGCCGAGGTGGCGACGGCGTTGAAGCGAAGATCCCAATTGGCATGGGAAAAGTTGCGGGTCGCCTTGTTCAGCGTGTCCACTAGGTTCGCCGCCACGGTGTCGCGGGAGCGGTCGGAGATATTGCCAAAAGCCGAGATGCCGATAGCGGCCACGATGCCCATCACCGCGACGGTGGTGATGACCTCCATCAGGCTGAAGCCGGCACGGGAGCAGCGGATGGTGTGGACACAGTTCATGGTGGCGGGGTGGTGGGGCTTAGTAGGAAATGGTGGCGGTGCCTTCTTTGAGCACGGACTTGGTCAGTTTGGTGATGTCGTCCGGGATGTCGATGGTGAAGCCTCCGGGTTGAAAATCCGTGAAGTTGTCGGGAGCGAAGGCCAGATACGGGGCAATCTCCGCGTAGCGGGCACTGTCATTGGCGAGGGTCGACCAGGTGGAGACGGCGGCGGTGCGGCCCTTCGACTGGACATAGGAGGCGATGGCCATGTTGACCGACTCGGCCCGTGAGATGGCGAGGTTGCGCTCGCTGTCCTGCTTGATGGCGATGATGTTGGGCAGGGCTAGGAAGGCGATGATGCCGATGATGCCCACGGCGGCGAGGACTTCTACGAGGGAGAATCCGCGGGATTGGGGTTGGGAGGTCGTTTTCACGGGCAAAAATTCTGAGGGGGTGGAGTTTGGCTTTCCGTTTCCGATGAGACAGGGTTGGATCGGAGATGAAACAGGGTCTGATCGGAAAGCCGGTGGATTACTTGAGATCCACCTTGGGGTAGGACGAGGCAGACCAGGTGGGGAGTTCGAGGTACTGATTGGTTTTCTTGAGGGCCTCGCTGAGGACCTGGCCGGTGTTGGTGGTGTTGGCGCGGAAGTGATCGACGGTCTTTTCGTCGAGGTAGTTGGCGACCAGGTTGAGCCGCGCCAGGCTGGTGGGCTGGTTATTGTAGGCGGTGCGGGCGGCGGCGAGGCTGCCGGTGCCGCTCGACTGGGAGGCGACCCAGGCATTGACGGCGGACTGGACGGCCGCCTGTTGCTGGCGGGCGACGACGCGGCGGGTATCCTGCGCAGCGTTGGAGAAGGCGCTGATGACCAGCGCGGCCATGATGGCGATCACCGAGATGACGATCAGCATTTCCACCATCGTGAAGGCTCGCGCGCGGCGAAGGGTATGGTGGGTCATGGGTGAAGAGGGGGCGAGGGGGGTGGAGGAGCGTCCCGCCGGGAACCGGGGTGCGATTCCCGGCGGGACTTTTGATCAGTTCACACTGAGCTTTGGCGAGAGTGCATCGCCAAGCATCCGAAACGGGCTCCTGGAAGGTTCAGTTTCGAATGGGTTCAGTTACCGCCGGCGCCGGTGTAAACCAGCATGCCGTTCGCGATAGACAGGAAGGCGGCGGCGCTGGTCTGCTCTTCCTGATCGAGGCCGGGGACGCCGAAGAAGGTGCCCTGGAAGGGACCGTCGGCGGCGGTGGCACCGGTCACGATGTCGGCGACGACATCAGCAGCGGTCGCGTTGCCTGTGACGAAGTCATGGCCGGCGGCCTGGGCCGAGGCGCAGACGGATGCCAGATTCTGGGCGTTGCGGCGGTCCTTCGAGTCTTCGGCGGTGTCGTTGATCTTGCCGATGTTCGGGATCGCGATGGCGGCGATGATGCCGATCACGGCGATCACGACGAGCATTTCAACAAGGCTGAAGCCAGCCTTCATCATCTTGCGGGTAGTCACTTTCATCTGTTGTCTTTGGTTGGTGTTGTTTCAGTTGCTTGGTTTGTGGTTTGTCCGTTGTCGCTCTCGCCTGTGGAGGACAGAAGCTTCAACAGAAATCATACTAATCATAAAAACCATAATATCAAACGAAAACTAAGCCTTTTTTTCGCTTTTTCTCAGTTTTGGTGTGGTGGGATGGGGTTTTCTCGCGAGTGCGAGATGGGAGAGGGGTGTCTCCTGATTTTGGCGCGGTTCTGAGAAGTGGGGGGTGGCGCGACTGGGGACGGAACGGTGGCAGCTTACTTTTTGAAGAGTGCGTCGCCCAGGCTGAAGACGGGGGCGTAGATGGCGTAGATCAGGCCGCCGACCATGCCGCCCAGAATCACGATGGTGAAGGGCTCGATGAGCTTGTCGATCTGGCTGGCGATGCCGTCGAGTTCCTCCTCGTAGTCTTCGGCGATCTCGTTGAGCAATTCGGTGCCGGCGCCGGTCTCGGCGGCCACCTCCATGAGACCGCAGATGACGCGGCCGTCATTGCCGAGACGGTGTGACTCGATGAGGAAGGCATCGGGCAGGGTGAGACCGTTGAGGATGTGGTTTTTCACCCGGTCGAAAAAAGTCTTGTAGTAAATATGCCACGAGGTGTCGCGGGTGATCTCGAGGGCGGTGGTGAGGCGCACGTTGGCTTCGATGAGCAGGGCGAGGGTGCGGAAGCCGACGGCGGCGGCGGACTTGCGGACGATGTTTCCGACGACGGGGGTGTTGGCGAGGAGGACCTGGACTCGGGGAATGGCGGTGATACGGCCGAAGTTCTTGAAAAGGAGAAAAAGACCGAGCACGGGCAGGGCGGCCATCCAGGGCTGTTTGAGCAGCACGTCGGAGACCTTCATGAGGGCCTTGGTCGGGGCCGGGAGGTCGCTGCCGAGGGAGGTGTAAAGCTTCGACATGGCGGGCACGAGCGTGAAGCTCATGGTGATGACAACTCCGATGGCGAGGCTGATGACGAGACCGGGGTAGATCATCCCGGACTTCAGCTTTTTGAGAATGCGGGAGGTCTTTTTCTGGCTGTTGGCGATGCGGCGGAAGATCTCGGGCAGGCGACCCGCCTCCTCTCCGGCGCGGATGAGAGCGATGATGTCGGGAGTAAAAAGATCCGCTTGCTTGGCCATGGCATCGCTCATTTTCTCGCCCTGGGTGAGGGACTCCGAGATGTCGGCGATGGCTCCTCGGTAGCGGGCGGATTTCACCCGGTTGGCCTGGAGGTGGAAGCTCTTGATGATGGGGATATTCCGGTCGAAGCACTTGGCGAGACCGGTGAAGAGGGCGACGCGGTCGGTCTGGCCTCCCTTGAGCGTAGTGAGGCGCTGCAACTGCTCGTCGATGCCGGTGATGTCGGAGATGCTCGCGGTCTCGACTTCGTTCTTGCCGGCTCCGATGAGGGCTTTCTCATTGGTATTGGTATCCACGAGCGCGGTGGTGTTCCGGCCGGTGTGGACATTGTTGAGAACGACTTTCTTGAGCATGATGGGGGGAAGGTGGGGTGGTTGGTAGGAGCCAGGGCGACGGTGGCTTCACTGGATGGTCCGGGACAGGCTGGACCGGTAGGCAACGACGGTGGAGGTCCGGGTCGCGTCCTTGTGGCCGGCCGTCCAGGAGTGGGCGGTCCAGGTCTTGGTGGAGGGGACGGGTTTGAACGTGACGGAGATGGTGGCGGCCTCCATGTCGCCGAGCCCGGTCACGGCGGGAGTCGATGGGGTGATGGTCAGGTTGGTGACAACGGGGTCGTCCGGCACGATGAGCCGGATGTCGGCTTCATCGAGGCCGCCCTGATAGAGCCGGGCGACGGTCTCGAGATAGTTCAGCGCGGTGGCGCTGCGCTGGTTGACCTCGTCCTGGGTGATGAGGGTCAGCGACAACTGGGACGCGGCGCTGATGCCGATCATGAGGACCACCCCGGCGACGAGCGCTTCGACGAGGGTGTAGCCTCGGTTGCTGCGGCGATGGAGGTGGGGAATCATTTTGGGAAGTTGTGGCGACGGGCAATCAGTTGACATTGACCATTTCGAGCCAGGCGTTCCGGCAGGCGACGCCCTGAAGAGCGGAAATGGTGGCGGCATCGGTTTCGCGGTCCAATGTCAGTGTGCCGGCGGTGATGTTGAGGGAACGGTCGGTTCGGATTCCGCCGACCAGTGTGGCGGCACTGACGGCCGACGTGTTCACAGCGAGTACGTAGTTTTCCACTTCGAGAAGGCCGCGCCAGGTGGGGAATCCCGAGGTGTGGGTGAACGTGGTGGTCACGGTGCCAGCGCTGCCCTTGTTCGACAGCGCGAGGATCAGGGGGCGGCCATTCTCTCCCTCCAACTGGAGCGATGTCAGGGTGGGGGCGGAACTGATGCCATCCTGATAGCCGATGACGATCGGGGTCATGGATGCGGCGGCGGTGGCGGCAGCGGACGTCTCCTGTCCCCTCAGGATGATCGACGTGATGCCTTCGGTGACGGCAAGAGACCGGGCTTGAGTGTGGTCGAGATCGACATAGAGCAAGCCGGTATTGTCGACGGCGAAGGCGACCGGGTTGTTGCGGATGATGTGCCACTTGTGGGCGGGAGTCAGGGGTGCCGTGCCGTTGACCACCTGAATCAGGACATCGCGGGGCAACGGGCTGTTCGAGATCAGGATCGCAGTCAGCACCGTGGAATCGACCAGGGTGGCTTTGGAAATCAGACTCGTCAGGATGCTCGAACTGAGGAGGCCCTGAGTGCTCAAGGTGGCGGGCAGTGACCCGGGCAGCGGGCTCGTCAGCGGATCCAGGATGGCGAGCAACGCCGCATCATTGATTCCGGCGGCGACCGTGGCCGCCGCGCTCGTGACCACCTCGGCGGTGCCGCCAGCCAGGGAAAGGCCGCCCAGGATGCCGACTTTTTCGTCGTAGTCGTTGATCGTCGAGTTCGGATTGCCGAACACGCTCATCTGATTGCTCAGATTGGGTGCGCCGGCCACGTACCCGGTCGTGGTGGGTGGCAGGGGGCCGTTTTCCGGCAGGATGGCGGTACCTGCGACATTGAGGAGCGCGATTTTCGGGCCAGCATGATTGGCCATGATGACCCGATCTGTGCGGATGGGTGAGGTGGTGGTCGAGTAAGTGGCTCCGTAGAGGACCGCCCGGCCTTTGACGTGCAGGTTGCCGGCAAGTTCGGTAGGGGCGGTGCCAGTTCCCCAGGGGCGATTGACCACCAGAAGATCGCCGCCGAGGGCGGGGTGCAGGCTTTTGGCCTGAGCTTGAAACGAGATCGAGGCGTCGCCGTCGCCGAGCGTCACGGAGATGTCCTGGGTGAAGGATGACAGAGGCAATGCGCCTGTCTTATGAAGACGCAGGGAACTGCTGGCGGCCAGGGGAGCGGTGGGATAGGTCGCGATCGTGATGCCACCCCAGGAGTCGGCGAGGGATAGGGTGCGGGCGCCTCCGGCAGGTGAGGCGATGGCTCCGAGATCCTGGCGGAGGAGGGCCTCCTTTGCCAGAGCCCGGCTGTTGGCCAGCTTGGTGCGGCGTTGCAGGGCCACTTCGCGCTCGGCGGTTTCCTGGGTTTTTGCCTGCATGAGGGAGAAGAAAGCCGCCGCCCCGATGGTGCCGAGTCCGGCGAGGACCATGCAGATGACGAGGATGCTGCCCCGCTGATGCGCGGCGCGGATGCGATGGGGGGAGAGTTTCATCGTCAGAGGGAGGGGAACAGGGGGGCGGTGAGCAGGAAGCCGGTCTTGCCAGCCAACTGTCCATAGGCCTGCCGCGGATCGGTGGCGGCAGCCGGCAGGGCGGCGGTCTCGACCCGCATCGGATTGATGGAGGGGTCGGGCAGCCAGATGAGGTAGAACGGGCTGCTGCGGCCCTTTTTGAACCGGTCGATGGCATCGCCCTCCGTCCGGGCGAGGCGGGCCCGACTCTCGAAGGTCACGAAGGTGGGCAGCAGGGCCGATTCGGGGCCTTCCTCGTAAAAGATGTCGTAGTAATGGGTCAGGGCGCCGTTCTTGTAGCGGCGGACGGAGGCGTAGATGCCCGCAGGCGAGGTGATGTTGACGTAGTCGATCTCGTAAACGGCCTGGACCTTGAGATAATCCGCCTGATTGGTGGGAGCGATGAGAAAGATGGTGGTATTGGGAGTCGAGGTGGCGGGGACGTTCCGGCAGGCAGCGAAGATGGAAGCCGAAGCGGGCTCGGCGGTGGCGAGGTATTGACGGAAGGCTTCGGGAGAATCGAGCACCGGCTTTGTGGCGGCGGGATCGGAGTAGGGCCAGGCCAGCCACTCGGGACGAATGGTGTTCAGGCCGGACCGGGCGAGGCAGTAGACGCCCTCCGAGCGGCTCACGTCCTCGTAGAACTGGTCGCGCATCTCATTGACGAAGGCGAGGCGCCCGTAGTTGGGGGCTCCGGAGACCTGGACTTTTGAGGATGAGAGGCTGTAGAAGTTGCTGTTGTTGGCTGTGCCGATGGTCAGGTCGTGGATCGACGAGAAATGACGTGAGTTCTGCGTGATCGCGCTGAGGGCCATCGCCGCGGTCCCGATGAACATCGCGGACAGGGACATGGCCACGAGCATCTCCACAAAGGTAAAGCCCTGCCCCGTGGGCGGGCTGTGCCGGAGGGAGATCTGACGGGAAGGGCGCATCAATCCGGTGGGGGCTAAGAGGGTCACTGACCTTCGGTGAAAGCTTCGACCGGGATGTTGTTCGGCCGTTTGTCGGCGGCGATCTGGTCCGCATTGGGTGCGGCCGGACCATTCGGTCGGAAGACGCCGAAGCGGATCGTTTCACTGTCCTCCTCGGATTCGGTCTGGCCTTTGAGGACAAAGTGCACCTTGGGAGACAGGTCGTAGGGCAGGATGAGACGTTTGCCGGTAAGTTTTCCCGTCTCGAGATCAATCCAGGCCAGTTCGATGGCATTATCTTTCACATTCTCGACGATCAAATTCTCGGTCTGATCCTCGATCACCTGATCGACGAGTTTTCCCCGTTCGAAAATGATCTCGCCGGCGAGGACGCGCAGGCCCTTCGGTCCGTAGCTGCGTCCGGTAATGGGTAGGGCCATCAGCATGTCGCGGATCAGATCGGCCTCGGTCTCCTGCTCGGAGTTTTCCGTGATGAGATCGACATCCGGGTTGCGTCGGGCAAAAGGATTGCGCTCTTCGGGTTTCAGGACGAGGGCACGCTTGTCGTCGGGCATCAGGGTGACGACCCGGTTGCGGGTGAAGGAAGCCGGAGGCGGTGTGCCCGGTGCGCCGGGGACTGCCGGAGTGCCGGGAGCCGCCGGTTGAGCGGCAGGCGCCGGCGTTTGGCCGTTGGCCTGGGCCAGGATCCCGGTCAGGCAGAGGAGGGTGGCGAGGCAGGAAGGCGCTTTCATGACTTGGCGAGTTCAGCTGCGGTGGCTTCGGCAATGGTGGGGCTCATGATGGGCATCTCCAGCTTGAGCTTGACGCGAATGTTGTTGGCGCGGTCGCCGCGGATGATGTTGCAGCCGGTGATGCGGCAGTTGGGGACGGTTTCCTCGAGTTTTCCGAGCCAGTTGAGGGTCTTGACGTAATCGTCCTCGAACTCGAGTTCGCCCTCCAGAGCCCCGATGAGAATGCCTTTGTCTTCGGGGGCGAATTCCTTCATTTGGAAACGATTCGAAAGCAGGAAGACCTTGCCTTCGCGGACGGCGTCGCTGATGCGCTGCTCGCCTTCCTGCGGCGTGGTGGCCGCCCGAAAATGGGGGAACCACTTTTTGTAGCCTTCGCGCAGCTCGAACGTCTCGCGTTCCAGGGCGATCAGGCCGGTTTCGGCGATGCCGCGTTGGAACTGGGCCGTCTCGGCTTCGGCCTGGGCGGCTTCGGCCGCTTGTTGGGCCTTGGTGGTGCGGTTGCGCATTTCCTGTGTGCCATAGAGCAACCCGCCGATGACGACGAGCAGGAAGAAGCAGGCCATTTTGTGGTTGTTCATGGATGCGGAGTGGGTGGGGTAGCGGGTTTGCGGATAGGGATCACTCGCCTTTGCGCCAGATGAGGGTCGCCTGGAAGTCGAGGGCGTTTTCCGCCTTCACCTGTTGGGCCGAGTAGGTTTGGTAATCGATCGCGGCGAGGGCATCGAGGGTGGATTCCAACTGTTCGGTGCCGGCGTTGTTGATCTTGAGCGACAGGAACAGGTGGGCGGGCATCTGGGGATTTCGGTCGAGATTGAGCTCGGCGATGGTGGCATTGGCCTGCATGCTGCGGGAAATGGTGGAGCTGATCGGCTGCACCGCGCGCGATCCCTCGACCCAGTTGGCAATACGCTCGGCGGACTGGGCTTCCGACACGACCTGGGCCTGCTTCGCCGTGATGCTGTCCTGCTGGGACTTGGCGTCCGCGATCTCCAACTGCCAGGATTTCTCCTCCTGTTGGTAGGCGCGATAACTGGTGTAGAGGTAAAGATTGAAGAAGATGGCTACGATGGTGGTGGCATAGAAGCCGATCGGAACCAGCCGATAAACGCTGGGCAGGCCGCCCGAGATGTTCGGCCGGTCGGTCTTGATGTCCTGAACGATGAAGTGCATGGCAGTGAGAGTGGAAGGGGGCGGGACCGTGAAGGGGAACGGGAGATCAGTGGCGGGCCATCAGATTCCAGAGGTGATGTTGTTCCGTCAGGTTGGTGACCGAGAAATTGCCGAGCTGGGGCAGGTAGTCGCGTTCGAACTCCGTGCCCGGCTCGTCGGCCATGAACAGGATGCGGGTGTGGGGGGTGGCATCCTTCAGAAACGGTTTCACCACCTGTGAGATGGCATTGGCATCCTGAGGCGGCAGCCCGCTGCGGCAGCGTGCGTCCTGCCACTGGCCACCTTTCTGGCGCATGACAAAGAGGGATTGATTGACCCAGGTGATGAGCAGGATGTCCTGTCCCTTCAGCGCATTGTCGGAGTGGATGCGGGTCAGGGCCTGGGTGGTGAGGGCGAAGAGCCCGCAGCAGATCCGGGCGGGCCGGAGATTGTGGTTGCGCAGGGAATCCTCGATCGACTGGATCAGCGAACTGTCGCAGGCCATCAGGAGACTGGAACTGGTCTCGGAGCTGTGGTAGAGGGCGTAGCGCTTGGCCCGGTCGTACTTGGTACCGAGGACGCTCTTGGGGTTGTTCCGGATGGTCTCCTCCCAACCGGCCTTGCGACTGAGGTTGTGCTCCATGGTGATGATGAAGCGGGAGTTTACCGAGATGCCCAGCCAGCCATCGTCGGTGCGGCTGCGCCATTCGTCGGCCATGCTGGCGGACACGTCGATGAATTCGCCATCGGCGTAGCCGGTGTCCTCGACTTTCTGCTTCTTCGAAAGCATGCACCAGTCCACCCGGCCGCGGCTCACGTTGACGAGCACGGACCGGCGGTTCGGAAAGCGCCGGGACCACGGGGCCGATGCGTTGTCCGGCTCCGGCCGGAAGGCGGCAAAGGTGAGGACGTCTTTGATGTCGCGGAATTCCATAACGGTCAGGAGTTGAGTTGATTGTTCTCCGCGGCTTCCTCGTAGAGGAACTCGGAGACTTCATGTTCGCTGAATCCGGTCTTGCGTTTCACGCTGGGGATCCAGCCTTCGTATTCGCGTTGCTTGATGCTGTGGTCGAAGTTCTGCATGCCCTTGGTGGTGCCGGTCTCCAACTCATGCTCGAGGCGTTTGAAGTCACCGCGGCGGATCATGCCGGTTACCGAATCGTAGGGGAAAAGGACCTCGTGGACGGGGAAGCGGCGGTCCCTCGTCTTGTCAAACAACAGCCGCTGGCAGAGGATCATGCGCATGGAGTCGGCGAAGGAGTGCATTGCATTCTCCAGCCGGTCACTCGGGATGAGTTTGAGGAACCGCTGCACCGTCTGGGCGGCGGACGAGGTATGCATGGTTGCGACGACGACGTGGCCGGTCTCGGAGGCCTGGAGGGCGATCTCGGCGGTTTCGCCGTCGCGGATTTCCCCGATCACGATGACATCAGGCGCCTGCCGGAGGGCGGCTCGCAGTGACATCCCGAAGTCCAGCTCGTCCGAGCCGATCTCGCGCTGTGTGATCAGGGAGGGCAGGTTGGTGGGCAGGATGTACTCGATCGGATCCTCGAAGGTGATGACATGCTCGCGCCGGCGGGAGGCGCGGGATGTCACCAGCGATGCGATGGTGGTCGATTTACCCGATCCGGTTGCCCCGCAGACGAGGATCAGACCGTTGGTCGCCTCGAGGAAGGCCTTCATCGCCGCCGGTGGCAGGGAGATCTGTTCCGGAGTCGGGATGTTGGAGGGCAACAGTCGGAAGACCCAACGCAGACGGCCGCGGGTGACCAGCTTGTTGACACGGAACCGCAGAGGACCGATCTGCCAGGCATAGTCCTCGCATCCCGGGGTCACCGGCATGGCGTGCTCCGGCTGAAAGACAAAGGAATCGGAGATCAGTTCGCCATTTTTCCGGTAGAGCAGGCGCTCCCAGGGCGTGATGTAAAAATCGCTGATGCCGCTCTGCTGCGAGAGATGCATGATGCGATTGCCCAGCGGGCTTCTTTCGTCCAGTCCTTCCATGGTGTGGAATCGATGAGGGGTGTTGGCTTGGTGGGGCGGGGGTCAGGGATTGGCGATGAACCGTCCGTTGATGGTGCCGGTCCCGGTCGCGCCTTCGTAAACGTGGAATTCGTTCGAGGTGGAGAAGCCGAAGGAGTCCGATCCGCCGAACTCGAGGGCCAGGGTGTATTTGATGCCGTCGATGTTCAGTCCGATATTCTGAGTCAGGTTGGTGATGCGCACAAAGTCCGCGCTGGAGCGGGCGTCGCCGGTGTTCTCGGTGTTGATGAGCTCGAAATTGAGCGCGAACTGGATGGACTGGGCCGGATCGGCCAGGGCGATGTCGATGCGCAACTGCACGCCGCTCGCGTGGGAGTCGTTGAAGGTGGTGCCATTGTGATAGGCCAATTCGCCGATCTTGAAGGGCGTGTTCGTCGCGATGGCGGCGAAGTTGTCAGGCGTGAACCGCAGGGTATTTGGCACGCCCGCATCGACGATCTCACCGTTGAGATCGATCGTGGGATCACCGTGGGAAAAGAATCGACCGCTGTCCTCGAACTTGTGGACCAGAGTGGGGCCGCCAGTGGCGTTCTGGAAGGTCCCATTCACGGTGCCGTTGAGGTCGGTGGCGATGGGGTAGTAGAAATCGGAGCGGATGGTGGAGCTTTCGAACGCGTCCCCGTTTTTCGACACATACTGGGCGCTGAGCGTCTGGTTCTTGTTCACCGTGATGGAGCCGCTGTAGGCTGTCCAGGCGCCCGAATCGATGCGATACAGCGCATCGGCCAAGCCGGGGGCCGGCACATTGTTCAAAGACACGGTGAGGGGAAAGCTGGACCGCGGATAGGAGCCGCCGGGCAGACTGAAGATCGGCGTCGGGAGCTTCGGCGGAGTCGGGATCGAGTAGTAGCCGTAGCTCTGATAGCTGTCCTGATAGTTGACCGTATCCGTGGCGATGGAGCGGGCCCAGACAGAGCCATTCTTGGGCACTGAAAGCGTCTGCCCGCCATAATCAGCCCAGTCGGTCCACACATTGTTGAAATAGGTGGCGAATTGGGTCTTCCCGACTGCCGGAGAGGCGAGATTCCCGATCTTTACTGGCAGGGGGAAGGCGCTGTGGGCGTAGTAGCCACCCGGCGGATCCAGAGTCGGCGTGGCCAGCCGCAGGCGGGGGTCGACGACGGGAGGCTCCGGCTCGGGTTCGGGCTCCGGCTCGGGCTCTGGTTCCGGAGTCGTGGTCGGCGGCGGGATGGAATCGGCGGGAGCCTTGGAGACAGGCACCTGGGTCAGATTGGGCAAGTTGGTGGGATTGGTCAGGGAGTTGTTGTAATCCCACACCCAGCCGTCGCTGCCGGAGTAGACGACCGCCCCCTGGGCTCGCGTCTCGTTGGCGATGTTCATCTCGTTGAGGGCGGGGTCGATGGCGAAGCGCACCCCGTCGCCGGCATTCACCACGTTGAAACGACGGTTTCCCGCATCGTAAACCGCGCGCAGTTCCTTCGCACCGGCGGTCACGGGCACCGCCACGATGCGGGGATCGATCATGCGTCCGGAAGGTCCGCCCGTGTGGCGCTTGGCGTCTGCCTTGTCCCGCTGGGTCTTGAGCTTCGCCAGGACATCGCCGGCCGACGTGGCGGTATCGAGCGAGCCGCCATTGGCGAGATAGGTGTCGATCGCCGAGTTCAGGGTGGCGACATCGGACCGCAGCTTCTCTCCCTTGGCGACATTCGAGATGCTCCCGGTCGCTACCATGGCCACGGCGCCGAGGATCCCGATGACGGTGATGGTGATCATCACCTCCATCAGCGAGAAGCCTCTCCGGGATTGAGGAGGGGCCAGTAAGGGGAGTGTGGCAGGTTTTTCCATTGGAGGACGGGCTATAATTGCAAAAATTATCATAACTACTCGACGGGTCAAAGAAAAAAGATTTAGAAATCGTGATAATTTTTCTTGATCTTATTTTTATGAAAATTATAATTACGCATCATCGACCCCTTTTCTGATGAAGCCAATCCAATCCATCCTCCTCGTTCTCTGCTTCGCCGCGGCCATCAATGCTTCGGCGCAGGGAGTCAAAGTAGCCACTCAACTGGCCGTCCCGAATTCGCCAGCCTATGAGCAGGCTGCCGCCACCCTGAGGATGGCTCCGCCGCGGCAGTACGACTTTCAGAAAGCCAAGATGACCGAGGTCATGCAGCTCATGGCGCTCGATTCCGGCATTTCCTTCTTCGGCCTGCCCGAGGGAGCCACCGGGGCCGACCGGCTGGTCACGTTCTCGATCAATGCCAGCCCCTTCACCGCTTTGGAGACCCTGGCCAAGGCCAACGGCATCTCGCTCATCGTCGAAAACGGCATCTGGTACATCCGCCCCGCCGATGATCGGGAGCTGGTCGGCCGGATCTATGAGATCAGCTACAACGCCCAGGAAATGGTCAAGAAAAACGACCAGGGTGGCGGCTCTCTCACCGGGCAGTCCGGGATGGGCGGAGGGTCCGGCACGGGCGGCATCGGCATGAGCCTGCAGGGGCCGCCGGATTTCTTTGTCACGGAGCCGAGCCGGCTGCTGGAAGACATCAGAGGCATCCTGGACATCCCGACCACGGGACGGAATGCGACTTTTGCCCCGGTGGGGTCGGTCGATACCGTCGGCCAGTTGTCGCTCGGTGGATTGCAGGCTCAACCCGACATTTTCGTGCGCACCGGCCAGAACGGTGGTGCCCCGGGCGCCAATGGCACCGCCGACGGCTCCGGCTCCGGCAATCAGGCCAAAGTGATCTGGAACTCGGATTCCAATTCCCTCTATGTCGTCGCCACGCGGCAGCAGCATCAATGGATCGAGGGCTACCTGGCCGCCGCCGACAAGCCGCAGCCCCTCGTCGCAGTCGAAGTGAAGTTCCTCGAAATGAGCAAGGACCCCGAGTCCGAACTCGGCATCGACTGGACCGGCACACTCAGCGGCGGCTGGGGCGCCACGGTCGAAGGCGTCGACGGATCGATCTCCAGCCCGATCAATCTCGACAGGGTGGGGGACTACACGCTGCCCACCGCCATTCTCAGCTATGATGACGTGAACGTGCGGCTCCGGGCCCTGTTCAGCGACCGGCGCAACCGCAGCGTGTCCTACCCGCGCATGCTCACCCTGGACAATCGCGAAGTCAGCTTCCGCTCCGTGCGGAACATCCCGGTGCTCTCCTCGCAGGCCTCCACCAGCCTCGGCGCCGGCGCCACGGAGACGAACTCCGTCGAGTACGTTCCGATCGGCACCGTGATCAACATCCTGCCCAAGACGATGAACGACGGCAAAGTGCTGCTCAACGTCTCCCTGACCGTGTCCGACATCGTCGGCACCGAGGAGATCAATGGCAATCCCTACCCGATCGCCTCGTCCCGCGTTTACACGGCTCCCATCACCGTCGAGAGCGGCTACACCGTCGCCATCAGCGGTCTCGATGCGGCCGAGGACGATCGCAACGACCAGGGCGTGCCCGTGCTCGGCAAGATCCCGATCCTCGGATACGCTTTTAAATACAAGGGCGAGAGCAAATCCCGCCAACATCTCATGATGCTCATCACGCCGACCCTGCTCAATCCCCGCGACCCGGGCGTGCACGAGCGGCCGACCATCCGCAGCCCGTGGGGCAATGCCAGTCCGCCTCCCTTCGTGCCCTTCGGCCCCGATCCGAGCCCGACCATTCCCAAGCCCGCCCAGCCCGGAGCCGCTCCGGCCCCGGCTCCCATCGTGGCTTTCTCCGAGTCCGGCCAGGCCGCCGGCGGTGCCATCCCGTCGCCGGTCGTTGCCGGGGCGGACACCGTCCAGCCCATGCCGCAGCCGGCACAAAAGCAGCCGCTGCTCTCGAAGCTCTTCAAGCGCAACGAGGCTGCCCGCGAAGCTCCCGCCACCGTCGCCCCCGGCTTGCCGGCTTGGGAAGGATCGGCAGAAGTCACTCCCGCGGCACCTGTGGCCGTTTCGCGACCCGCCAATGCCGTCGCTGCCGCTCCCCAGCCCAGCCCTGCGCCAGCTCCGGCATCCGCCCCGGTCATCAAGCCCGAGTCCGCTCCAGCTCCGGCCAAAGCCGGCATTCGCTGGGATGGTGGCTCGCTCGCCGGGGGCGCCTCGGCCCTGCCCGGTGCCGTGAATGAACTCCAGAATCGCCTCCAGAATCCCGCCGATCCCGAAGCCGCCGCCGATGTCGCCTCCCAGGCCAACCGTCTGCTCAGTTACATGAACGAGCTGCGCGCCGACGGCACCCTCGCGGTGGGCGGCCAGTACAGTGACGAATGGTGGACCCTGATCAAGATCAAGACTCAGGCCAATGCCATGATGCGTGGCAGCGGCACCGCCGTGGTCGAAAGCCGCGGTGACGAGGAATGATCAGACCCGGTCGGATCTCCGGAGAGACAGGGTCTCATCGGAGTGACGACCCTGTCTCATCGGAAAAGCCGGCGACCGCCATTCGCGACATTTGCGCCCACCGGAGCACCGGGCGACACTCGGGGGCTTGAATACCCCATCCTCACCCGACTCCTACGACTTCATCGTCCTCGGTGGCGGCAGCGCCGGCTACGCCGCCGCACGCACCGCCCACTCGCTTGGCTTGCGCACGGCGGTCATCGATGGCGCCGAGACTCTGGGCGGCCTGTGCATTCTGCGTGGCTGCATGCCCAGCAAGGCGCTGATCGAGTCCGCCAACCGCGCGCGCACCATTCGCCGGGCCCCTGAATTCGGGCTCCGGGCCTCCGGCTTCGAAGTGCGGGGCGACGAGATCGTGGCGCGGAAACGGGCGCTGATCGACGATTTCGCCGGATACCGCCAGGGACAGCTCGCCGACGGCCGCTTTGACCTGATTCGAGGCCGGGCGCAGTTCGAAAGCCCTCGGGAAGTGATCGTCACCACCCGCGACGGGGCGGGGGATCGGCGCATCCGCTTTGACAGCGCCTGCATCGCGACGGGATCGGTCATTCAGCGACTCGACCTGCCCGGCTTGGACGGCTCCGGCTACTGGACCAGTGACGACGCGCTGGAGGCGACCGAGATCCCGCCGTCGATCATCGTGCTGGGCGGCGGGGCCATCGCTCTGGAGATGGCGTGTTACTTCGAGGGGCTCGGCAGTGAAGTCACGGTCATCCAGCGCAGCGCCCACGTCCTCACCGGCACCGACCCCGATGTGGCCGGCGCGCTGGAGGTGGCGCTGCGGGCGAAGCCCGGCCTGACCCTGCATACCGGCACCCGACTGGAGCGGGTGGAAAAATGCGCCGCCGATGGCGAGTTCGTCGTGCATTACCAGATGGACGGCCGGCCGAATGTGGCCAAAGCCAGCCGCCTGCTCCTCGCCCTGGGCCGTCGCCCCGCCCTCGATGGGCTCGCGCTCGACCGGGCCGGCGTCGATCTGGACGCCGATGGCCGGCGCATCGCCGTCGATGAGTGGATGGCGACCTCGCAGGGCCACATTTTTGCTGCCGGCGACGTGTGCAGCCGGGTGGAGGTCGTGCATGTGGCCATCCAGCAGGGCGAGATCGCCGCCCGCGAGGCCGCCCGGCGACTGGGACGTCCGGTGATCCCGGCGCCCAAGCCGATGGATTACCGGCTCAAGTTGTTCGGCGTGTTCACCGACCCGCAGGTGGCCACCGTGGGCCTGAGCGAGGCCGAAGCCGCCGCCGCAGGCCGGGCGGTCGTCTCTGCCAGCTATCCCTTTGACGATCACGGCAAGTCGATGGTCATGGGCGAGACCCACGGATTGGTCAAACTCATCGCCGACGCCCAAACCAAGGAGTTGCTCGGTGGCGCCGCGGTGGGTCCGGAGGCGGCCGAAATCATCCACGAGATCGCCGTCGCGCTCCATTTCCGCTCCACGGCGGCGGAGTTTCTGGAGATTCCGCATTATCACCCGACTTTGAGCGAAATTTGGACCTATCCGGCAGAGGAAATCTTGGATTTATGATCAGAATAAAAGTTAACGCCAAATGCGGATCATTTGTTTTGACTTGATCCGCAAAAATTGATAATTTTTGCGCTGTGCTAAAGCAAATCATCAATCAAGACCCGTCCGACCCGTCGAAAAAAGACTCGGCGGCCACCCCCTTTGGCGGTGGCAACAAGGACATCACCCCTGCGAAATCTGCACCTCTGTCTTCCTCCAAAATGAACGCCAGCAAGAATATCCTATCCAATGATGTTGAGATCAAAGGCACTTTGAAGTTCGCCAATGATCTGATCATCGACGGCCGGATCGAAGGCGAGATCATGTCCGAGGGTGATCTGACGGTTGGAGAGAATGCGAACCTCAAAGCCGACATCCGCACCCGATCGGTGACGGTGTTCGGCAAGGTCCACGGCAATATCTACGTCACCGACCGGTGCGAGTTGAAGCAGAACGCGGAACTCCACGGCGATGTCACCGCCGGCAAACTCGCCATTGAGGAGGGAGCCACCTTCATGGGTTCGTCCACCGTCGGTGCGGCAGCCCGCAATCAGGCGAAGCCGGGGGCGTCCGGTTCATCGTCGGCTCCGGCCGGCAGTCCAGCCCCGGCTGCCGCCGGTGGCAATCCGCCCGCCGGTGGCGGTGGCGCGCCGTCCGACCAATCGAAGTGAGTTGATCACCGATTGCAGGCCGTCCTCCGGCTTCCCAACTGGTGAAAGACCGACTGCTTTTCCCGGGCGCGCCCAGTCGTATGGGCGCGCCTTTGTTTTTTCCCTGACAACCATCGTTTCCCGCATTTCCCGCCGTGTTCGGATCCTTCAGCCAGCGCCGCCGCCAGATCCAGGTGAACTGCCCGGCCTGTGGTCATGAGCAGACCGAGCCGGGCCTGGCCGTGTCGAGCTTTTGCCGGTCCTGCGGCCAGCATTTCCGCATCGAAAAAGGCGTGGCCATCCTGCCGCCCGGCATCCGGCCATCCGGCATCGTGCCTGTCTCCGAGCCCGAGGAGACGCGGTCCCTGGGACTCGCGGAGACGATTCGCGCCCGCACGGGGGGGAGCGTTCCGACTTCATCAGCAGATGGTGAGGCCTCCGGACAGACCTGGCTCAAAGGTGCCCGCGATCGCCGGCAGGAGACCAAGCGCGAACAGTCGACCGCCACGGCGGGCAAGAAGAACCGCTCCAAAAAAGGCGGAAAACGCGACTCTCAACCCGCCGAGCCGGTGGCTGCCGCGCCGTCGACCGCACCCGCGGAGGATCTCGCCGGACCGGATGCCGATCCATTGGCCAATCTGGGAAAGGATGCCCAACCAGCCGAAGCCTTGAAGCATGGCAGCATGAGCGCGATGCTCGGCGGTGTCATCGAGCGCCTGGCCTCTGGAGCCGGTCCCGAGACTGAGGAAAGCCAGACTTTCCGGCCGAAATTGCCCCCCGGCTTCCAGCCCGTCGAGCCGCGCCGCCGCGGGGCTGCCCAGACGCGTCCGGTGCGGTGCTTCGAGTGCAATCACCTCCAGCTGGTGCCTCTGGTGGCCACGTCCACGCAGTGTGCCCGGTGCAGCATCTACATCAGCCTCGTCGATCATGTCATCACCGGGCCATGGTCGCAGAATATCCGCACCCGGGGCAACGTGACGGTGAAGCGACGGGGAAACGTGTCCGGCTGCGACATCGCCTGCCACAATCTGGAAGTCGAGGGCAAGATCAATGCCTCGGTCGATTGCTCCGGCGATGCGGTCTTTCGTAATTCGGGCCGGGTGATGGGCAGTATGCACTGTCGTCATCTGGAGGTGGCGAAGAAGTGCGATGTCATTTTCCCCCAGGGCGTCATGACCGAATCCGCCGACATCGAGGGCACCGTGCTCGGCAACATCACCTGCTCCGGCACCATCCGCATCCACAAGACCGGCCGGGTCGAGGGCAATGCCACCGCCCGGTCCGTCGATCTCAAGGACGGTGGCGTCCTCTCCGGCCGCATGTCGATCCAGCCGAACATCGATGTCACCCTGCCGGAGAAAAAAGGCTATCTCCGCGACGACGATTGAGCGGGGCGCGGCCGTCGCCGGTCGCGGCGTTTGACAAGCCGGTCTGCTTGGCGTTGTCTCACTCAGATGCCCACCACCCTCCCCAGCACCGACTTGCGCGAGGAGATCCTCGCGCTGAAAAAGGAACGCAACGCCGTCATCCTCGCCCACAACTATCAGTCCGGCGACATCCAGGATCTCGCGGACTACGTCGGTGACTCCCTCGGGCTGTCCTACCGCGCCAAGGAGACCGATGCCGACGTGATCGCCTTTTGCGGCGTGCATTTCATGGCCGAGACGGCCAAGATCGTGAATCCGCACAAGACCGTCGTCCTGCCCGACCGGGATGCCGGATGCTCGCTGGAGCAGAGCTGTCCCGCCGATGAACTGGAGGGATTTCTCCGCGAGAATGCCGACCGGAACTACTACGTGATCGCCTACATCAACTGCTCCGCCGGGGTGAAGGCGCTCAGCGACGTCATCTGCACCAGCGGCAATGCCGTGCGCATCGTCGAAGCCGCCCCGGACGACCGGCCCATCCTGTTCGTGCCCGATCAGAATCTCGGCGAGTGGGTCATGTCCCAGACCGGCCGCGAGATGGACCTGTGGCAGGGGGCGTGCTACGTCCACGTCGAGTTCACCCGCGAAAGCATCGCCCGCATCAAGGCGCAGCATCCCGACGCCGTCGTCGTCGCGCATCCCGAATGCACCTCAGCCGTCCGTCTGCTCGCCGACGAGGTGTGCTCGACGGAGAAAATGGTGCATTTCTGCCGCGACACCCCGGCGCAGAACATCATCGTCGTCACCGAGTCGGGCATGCTGCACCGCCTGCGCAAGGAGGCGCCGGGCAAGAATCTCATCGCCGGTCCCACCGACCGCTGCGCCTGCGCAGACTGTCGCTACATGAAGATGAACACGCTGGAGAAACTCTATCGCTGCCTGCGCGACCTCACCCCCGAGATCGTGATGCCCGAGGAGATCCGGCGCCGGGCCGAGGCGCCCATCCTGCGCATGCTGGAGCTGAGCCGCTGAGTCACCACGCCGGCGCAGAGTTTCGCAATTCCTGCGCGGTGCCCGGTGCGCCGGTGGGGCAGGATGTGAGATGAGAAAAAACCAGTCCATCTCCCACATCATGACCGCGGCTCCGATCACCGTGCACCACGGCGAGCCGATTTCGCAGATCCGCCGCATTTTTCAGGAACATCGGCTGCATCACCTGCCGGTGGTGAATGGTGATGAACTCGTCGGCATGATCAGTTGGACCGACCTGATGCGCTTCAGCTACGGCGATGCCTTCGGCGAGGATACCCGCGCAGTCGATGCCACCCTCGATCACACCCACAAACTCGAGGACCTGATGAGCACCAGTCCCGTCACCATCGACGTGAATGCCGGCATCCGCGATGCCGCCCAGATCCTCGCCGATGCCGATTTCCACGCCCTGCCCGTCGTCGATGGCAAAAAGCTCGTCGGCATCGTGACGAGCCGGGACCTGATCCGGTTCCTCCTCGACCTGTTCTGAGCCGGCTTCGGGCGGTTTTCCGATCGAACAGGGTATCATCTCCGATCCTACCCTGTTTGATCGGAAATCGGCATCAGTCGATCCGGTCCATCACCGAGGCGATTTCCTTTTTCAGCAGACCGCCGACGCGGTGCTTGGCCAGATAGACCTGGGCCATGCTGACGCCGAGTTCGCGCTTCACGCGATCGGCCTCCCAGCCTTTCATCACGTAGGCGTCGAAAATCTGGAATTGTTTGGGGGAGACCTTGAGCTTCACCTTGTCCAGCGCGACACGGGTCAGGTTGGCTTTCCACTCGGCGTCCCAGAGCCGCTCCAGGGGATCGCCGTTTTCATCCTCGATCCGCTCGATGGTGGCGGTGTCGCGCGCCTCGCCGTCGGAGCCGCGGCTGCCGCCGGATTGATGCCGGGCGGCCGGGTTACGCAGTTTCTTGCGGTGCTGGTCGGCGATGCGCCAACGGGTTACGTTCATGAGCCAGGTCTTGAAGGAGCCCTTGGCGGGGTCGTATTTCTGGCCCGATCGCCACTGCTTGGCGATGGTCAGCACGGTCTCCTGCACGGCATCCATGGCCTCGTCGCGGCCGAGCCCGGCTTTCACCGAGACGCTGTAGATGAGGCGCCAGTAGGTCTGGTAAAATTCATCCCAGGTCCGCTGGTCCTCCCAGTCGGCCAGACGGTCGATCAGGCTCATCCGGGTGCGGTCGTAGACGCGCCGCAGGTCGGGTTCGGCGGCATCGGCATTGTCGGCGTCGGACATGGCGGGGGAGGGGGCAGTGAGTGTCATGGACGCCGGATACGACGGGCCGGTGACGATCCTATCACGATTTTTCTGCCCGGCGGGGCATTTTTCTGGCAGAATGTCGCAAGAAATCAGCATGAATGGGCGTAATTAACGTCCATAGAGAGGTGCCGGGGCCGATTGTGGAACCGATCCCGCGCACTTTCTCGGTCGATCACTGATCGCCCCGGTCTTTTTCGCCCCGGGGCGGAGACTCCCTGCACACCTGTCATGAAAAAAGCCGCTTGTTCGATCCTGGCCCTGTTTCTGGCCACCGCCTGCCTCCTCCCGGCGCGCCTCGGCGCGCAAGACGCCCCCGAGGGTGACGATCCCGCTGCGACTCCGCTGCGGGTGGACCGTTTCCCTTCCTACTATCACAGTGAGCTGCCGCTCACGCCCGAGCCACGCATCACCCTGCGGTTCAACGCCCCGGTCAGCGTGGATGCGGTCCGTGAGGCGGCTTCCTTCACGGATGAGAAGGGCGAGCGGCGCATCGCGGTGACGGCCGAGCGTCCCGAGGCGGACGAGGTCGCCGAGATCCAACCCTGGGGTGATGATGGGCAGCGCCTGTCCCTGCCTGGCGAGCATTTCGTGGTCATCCGGCCGACCGCGCCGCTGGCGACGGAGAAGTCGTGGCGGCTGCGCCTCGCCGGCAAGCTGGCGTCCACTGATGGCAAGCGATCGCTGGGCGCGGAGCGGCTGGATACGCTGGGCACGCTCTACGCCTACAAGGTGGCGGACATCGAGCCGGTCAACGCCTACGACTCGCCCCGCGGCATCCTCATTTCCCTGAACAAGCCGCCGCAGGAGGACATCGGCGATGACGAACTCGCCGGCTTTGTCGGCGTGAACCCGAAGCCGGCCAATCTCACGGTGGAGAAAAACTACAGCTCGATCCAACTGGGCGGCGATTTTGAGTACGGCCAGGAGTATGAAGTCACCGTCTGGCCCGGCCTGACGGCCAACGATGGCACCCAACTCGCTGGGGAAACGAAGCAGAAGGTCATCATCACGCCGAACGATGGCTTCATCGCGCTGCCGGCATTTAGCACGGCGCAGAACGCGGCGGGCGCGCAGCGTTTTGAGATCCAGACGGGTAACCTGAAAGGTGTCCGGGTGCGGGTGAAGCAGCTCTCCGACCGGGACCTGGCTTTTGCGATCCGCGGCTATGCGGAACTCTACGGCGGCTACGGTGACAAGCAGGAGATCCCGTTTGCCATGGTGCCAGGCCGGGTGGTGTTCGATCAGGAGTTCGTCCCGACGGCGGATATCGACAAGACGGAGAAAATCGAGCTGAAATGGGCAGATATCCTCAAGGACGGGCCGCACGGCGCCCTGTATCTGTGTGCCGAGGGAGAGTCCTCCACTACGGAGGGGCATGCCGTGGGGGCGCAGTCCATCATCCAGCTCACCGACATCGGCCTGGCGTGGAAGCAGGACCGCGGGGAGACGCTGCTGTTCGCCTTTTCCCTGAAGACGGGGCAGCCGCACGCCAATCTCGGCGTGGAACTGCTGGATGATCAGGCTGAGCCGATCGGGGAGGTGAAAACCGATGCCGATGGGTTGGTCCGCATCGATCGTCAGCGTCTCGACCGGTCGAAGTGGATCGCGACCCAAGCCGGGAAGGACCGCCATCTGGTGGAGACGCCGGGCCGCTACGATTCGATCGGGCTGTGGCAGTTCGCCATTCCCTATCGCTACGAGGAATTGACCGATCACGAGCGCCGGATGGTGCTGTTCTCCGATCGCGGGGTCTACAAACCCGGTGACACGGTCCATCTGAAGGGCATTTCACGGATGACGGATGGAGATCAGCTCCTCCCCGCCCCGCAGGCTGCCGGCCGGGCGCGCGTCACGGTCAGCGACGCCCGCGGCCGCACCGTGGTGGACCGCGAGGTGGAGCTGACGGAGCGCGGCAGCTTCGACGTGAGCTTTCAGGTGCCGGAGGAGAAGACGCTCGGCTATTACTCGGTCGAGGTCGATTTCAACGATCCGGAGAAAGAGGTCGACGAGCCGTGGGCGCTGAAATTCCACCACGGCTTCCAGGTGGCGGACTACCGTCCGAACACCTTTGCGGTTAGTATCGACGCCGCGGCGGCGGCCGGAGCGACGAAGGATTTCCAGATCCCGGTGACGGCGAACTACTACATGGGCAAGCCGCTGTCGAAGGCCCAACTGGCCTGGCACGTGTCGGCCTATCCGACATGGCCCGAGGTGCGGGGCTTCGACGAGTTCCGCTTCGGCGACTCCATCGAGGAAGGCGGCGGCTTTTCCGCCAGCCAGACGGTCCATCTGAATGAGAAGGGCGAGGCCCGGATCGATTTCACCCTGCCCGACCGCGAGGGAGGACCGGCGCCGATGCGGGTGCAGGTGAACGGCGAGATCACCGACATCAACCAGCAGACCGTGGCGGACTCCACTTCGTTCACGGTGGATAGCTCGGCTTACTACCTCGGGGTGCGCCTGCCCGATGGCGTGGTGCGCGCCGGTGAGGCGGCGGAACTGTCGCTCGCCGCCGTCGCCGCGGATGGGGCCGTCCACGAGGCGGCCGTGCAGGCGACCATGACCGTGCAGAAGCGGCTTTACAACACGGTGAAGGTCAAGGGCGCTGGTGGTCGCATCACCACGCGCACCGAGACGGAATTGGTGCCCGCGATGGAGCAGCCCGTCACGGTGCAGACCCGTCGCCATCCCGAGACCGGCGTGCCGGTGGCGGGGACCGTGCCGCTGACTTTGGCCGAAGCCGGCGACTACGAGGTGACCTTCTCCGCGAAGGATGCCGATGGCCGCGAGGTGCGCACCCGGTCCCTGCTGCGGGTCGCCGGGGCTGACGAACCGGCCTGGACCTGGCATGACGGCGTCCGCATCGACGTGACGCCGGACAAGGAAGAATACCGGATCGGCGAGACAGCCAAGCTGCTGGTGCGGAGTCCCGTCTTCGGCCGCGCCCTCGTCACCACCGAGCGTGGCGGGGTGCGGGAGACCCGCTCCCAGGCCATCGCCGAGCATGAGACGGTGATCGAGGTGCCGGTGGGCGAGGGGAGTGCGCCGAACCTGTTCGTTTCCGTGCTGATCGTGCGCGGATCGGCCGACAGCCCGCACGAGCATCCTGAGACGGACTACCGGATCGGCTATTGCCAACTCTTGGTGGAGGACCCGAAGGCCGCCCTGACGGTCGCGGTGAACAAGCCTGACGCCCCGTGGCAACTGCCCGGTGCCGAGGTCACCGTCGGCGCCACGGTCACCGACCACGCCGGTCAGCCGGTGAAGGACGCCGAGGTCACCCTCTACGCTGTCGATGAAGGCGTGCTGAGCCTGACCGGGTATGATACGCCGGAACCGGGCGAGACCTTCCACGCGCCGTTCCCGCTGGCGGTTCACACCGGCCAGAATCTGACCGACCTCCTGCCGGAAAATCCCGAGTCCCGGTCCTTTGACAACAAGGGCTACGTGATCGGCGGAGGCGGCGAGGACGGCCTCGACCCCTCGCGGGTGCGGAAGAATTTCCAGGCGCTGGCCTTCTGGTCCGGCGCCCTGGTGACCGATGCGGCCGGGAAGGTGACGTCGACTTTCACCGCGCCGGACAACCTGACGACCTACCGGATCATCGCCGTGGCGGCGGGCGAGAACCGCTTCGGATCGGCGGACGACAAGCTGATCGTGAACAAACCGCTCATCTTCGAGCCGGCTCTGCCCGCCTTCGGCAATGCCGGCGACGTGATGGACCTGTCCGCCGTGCTGCACAACAACACCGAAAAGCCCCTCGATCTCGAGATCCGGGTGCAGCTCGATCCGCATGCCGAGTTCATGCCCGTCGCCGAGGGGCTCGTCCCGACCTCCTTGACGAAAGCGGACGAAGCCGACCGGCCCGATCTCCGGGTGCGTCGCGTCACCCTCGCCGCCGGGGAGACGAACAAGATTTCGTTTCCCGCCATGTTCACCCGACTCGGAGAGGCGACCTGGAACTGGCAGGCGACCGCCCGCGGGGAGGCCGCGCTCACCGACGCCGTCGAGTCGAAGCTGACCATCGGCTACCCGGTGCCACTCCTGCGTGAGGCCCGCTCGGTGACTCTGACGGATCCCGCCAAGGGCGCCGACTTGCTGGCCAAGGTCGATCCGAAGCTGCTCAACGGCAAAGGCCGGGTGCGGGTGACGCTGTCGAATTCCCGCGCCATCGAGGCGCTCGACGCGATCGACTACCTCCTGCACTATCCCTATGGCTGCGTCGAGCAGACCACTTCGTCCACGCTGCCCTGGCTGAGCACCCAGCACCTCCGGGAGGCCCTCCCGCAGTTGAAGGCCACCGACGCCGAGATCGAGCGCGCCATCGCTACGGGAGCCCGCCGCCTGCTTTCCATGCAGACGGCCAAGGGAGGCCTGAGCTACTGGCCCGGTGGCGACGAGCCGATCCTCTGGGGCAGCGCCTATGGCGGTCTCGCCCTGGCTCTGGCGGAGCGCTCCGGCACGGAGATGCCGGCTGAGCGGCTGGATGCCCTGTGGGATTATTTGTCGGAGCAGCTTCGGGAAACCGCCAAAGTCACCCACGCCGGAGATCTCTACGACCGCTGCCTCGCCCTCTACACCCTCGCCCTGGCGGGTCGCGCCGAGCCGGCCTATCACGACGTGATTTTTAACAAGCGCGCCCAGCTTTCCCGCGATTCCCGCGCCCTCCTGGCGCTCGCCATGATCGAGGCCGCCGGCGGCGAACGCGACGAGGCGCTGACGCAACGGGTGACGAGCCTGCTGTCAGTCGGCAAGCAGAAGGATCTCGCCAACCCGAGCCACTGGTATCGCGACCACTACGCCACCGCTCTGGAGTTGCTCGCCTGGAGCCGCTGGGACGCCCAAAGTGACCGGGCCAACCAACTGCTCGACAGCCTGCTGGGCGTGCCGAAAGGCCGCGCCGCCTGGGGAAGCACCTACCTGAACAGCTGGGGCCTCATGGCCGTGGCCGAGCACAGCGCCGCCTCTGCCGATGCCCTCGCCGACACCGTCTGCCACGTCACCTTCGGCGATCAGACGCGTCAGGTCGCGTTCGGCAAGACACTGGGCGGCGAGTTGCTGTCCTTCGATTTCGAAGGAGATCGCCGCGGACAGAAGCTGGACGTGAAAATCGACTCATCTTCGCGGGTTTTTGCCCACGTCGAGGTCGAGTCACAGCCGGAGATCGCGCCGCGAAAGGCCGAGAACCACGGATTCGGCATCGAGCGCACCTATCATCGGCTCAGCTCCGACGGCAAGGTCGAAGCGGTCGAGTCGCTCGAGGTCGGCGACCTGGTGCTGGTGACCCTGCACCTCAGCATTCCCGAGAAGGAGAAGTTCAACTACCTCGCCATCGACGATCCGCTGCCGGCGGTGTTCGAAGCGGTGAATCCGGAGTTCAAGACCCAGGCTGGCGATCAACAGCACGCCTTCCACGGGGATTGGAAGCGACTTTACTGCAATCACACCGAACTCCGCACCGACCGGGCGCTGTTCTTCTGCGATTACCTCCATGAGGGTGGCGACTACGCCGTGCAGTATCTGGCCCGTGTCGTTGCTCCCGGCGAAGCCACCGCCGCCCCGGCCAAAATCGAGGCCATGTATGAACCCCAGCGCTACGGGCTCAGCGGCACGCTGCGGGTCACTGCCAAGTCGCTGAATGTGGCTCCCAAAGACCGGGTGGCTGAAAACTGAGGAGCCCCGCCATGCGGCGTCGATTGACCAGAATCCTGTGCTGGATTGGCGCCGCGTGGTTGCTTGGCTATTACGCTTTTCCCGCGGCGCTCCCGCTGCCCGGTGGGCTGGTCGGCGAGGCTTCCTTTGCGCCCGGAGTCACCTACACCGATCGGGAGGGGCGACCGCTGCGGCGCCTGCTGGCCGATGGTGAACTGCGGATCGATGCCCCGGTGACGATGGACGAAGTGCCGCGGCATCTGATCGATGCCACCCTGGCGGCGGAGGACAGCCGGTTTCGTTTTCACGGCGGCATCGATTTCCTGGGCCTTGCGCGGGCGATTCGTGACGCCGTGCTGCATCGGGAATTTGTCTCCGGAGCCTCCACCGTCACCCAGCAACTCGTCAAGATCAGCTCGCCGCCCCGGCCACGTGATTTGCGAGCCAAGGTCGTCGAGATGGCCTTCGCCCGGAAGTTGGAGATGATCTGGGACAAGGACGCCATCCTGGTGGCTTACCTGAACCGGCTTCCTTACGGCAATCAGCTCACCGGTTGCCGGGCGGCGGCCCGCGGCTATTTCGACAAGCCGATCGGGGATCTGTCGATGGCTGAGAGCGCTTTCCTTGCCGCCCTGCCCAACAAGCCGACGCGATTCAATCCCTACCGCAATTTCGACGGCGCGCGCCAGCGGCAGCTCTGGATTCTCGATCGCATGCGGGAAGAGAGCTGGATCACCGATGCCGAGCACGCTGCAGCGGTCGGGGAGCCGCTCCGGCTGGTGGCGGGCGGGCCGGCGGGAGAGTTTGAGGCGCCGCATTTCATCGAACTGATCCGGAGCCGCGAGGCCGAGACCGGGCGGGTGGCGGAGTCGACCACCCTTGATCTCTCCCTGCAGCGGTTTGTCGAGGGGGCGATCGATCAGCAACTGACCGCCCTCGACGCGCAGATCGGGCACCGGCTCAGCACCCAGGCTTCCGTGGTCGTGATCGAGAATGCCACCGGCGGGGTCGTCGCCCTGGCCGGCTCGCGTGGCTTTCACGATTCGGCCGGAGGCCAGAACAACGGCGCCTGGACGCCCCGATCGCCGGGTTCGGCGCTGAAGCCGTTTACCTACCTGCTCGCCCTCGAGCGCGGTCTCGGTCCGGGCTCGGTCTTTGCCGATGTCCCGGTCGAGTATCCCACGCCCACCGGCGCCTATCGGCCGGTGAACTACGACCGGCGCTTCCGCGGACCGGTGACGATGCGGCACGCTCTCGCCAATTCTCTCAATGTGCCCGCCATCCGTGCCCTCGACGGCATCGGCGGCCCGGCTCGGCTCCACGAGGCGCTGACGAGGCAGTTGGGATTCACCGGGCTCGATCCGAATTACGCCACCTACGGCCTCGGGCTCACCCTCGGGACCGCCGAGGTGCGGCTGCTGGAACTGACCAATGCCTACGCCTGCCTCGCCCGGCTGGGAATCGCCGCGCCATACCGGCTGACGCGGGAGAAACCGATGGAACCGGGTCTGATCGGAGGAGAGACCCTGTTTGATCGGAATGCCTGCTGGCTGGTGGCCGACATGCTGAGCGACAATCTCGCCCGGGCGGCCGAGTTCGGCCTGCATTCGCCGCTGCGGTTTCCGTTTCGCGTCGCGGCGAAGACGGGGACCAGCACGGACTACCGGGACAATTGGACTCTCGGCTTCACCCCCGCGCACACTGTCGGGGTCTGGGTGGGACATTTTGGCAATCAGCCGCTCCAGAATGTCTCCGGTGTCAGCGGCGCGGGGCCGATTTTCCATGCCGTGATGACCGAGCTGAACCGCCGCCAGCCGGCTGGCTGGTACGAGCGGCCCGAGTCCCTGGTGGAGGTCGAGATCGATCCCCGCACCGGGCGACGGGTGGTCGAGGGCTCCGGCTTTCGTCCCCGGCACACGGTGCGTGAGTGGTGTCTGCGGGATCGCCTGCCGTCGCCGACGCGGGCGGAGGACTATGACGAGGCGGGGCGGGTGCGGCTGGAGCCCATCTATGCCGCGTGGCTCACGGGAGAGGGGAAATCCTTTGCCGACCGATACGTCGCCGATGCCGCCGCGGCGGCAGAGCCCAGGCTGAGGATCGTGAGCCCGCTGCCCGGCACGGTGGCCTATCTGGACCCCGATCTGCCGGGCGGTGGGCGTCGCTTTCCGCTGAAAGCCGAGAGCTATGGCATCGCGGAGGTTCGCTGGTCCAGCGAAACGCTGAAAATCGAGTCCGAGTCCGCCACCGGCCGGTCCTGGCTCATCCTCGTGCCGGGCTCGCATGAGATCGTCGCCACCGACCCGCGCACTGGCTTGCGCTCCGCCGCGACGATCGCGGTGGAGGCTCTGTGAGGGCCGCTCACTTATCCCCCAATTTTCCCCCCGGAGCCGGCAGGCTCGCGAGCAGGGTCTGCATCGCTAGCTGAGTGTCCGGATTGTCGGGGCCGGAGATGACGAATTCCCGTCCGGTGTGCGGCGCCGTGATGAATGGCATGGCCACGTCCTGCCCGCCCATCCGGACCAGCATGATCGAGCCGACGGCGGCGGATGTGAAGGTCTCCAGGCGCTTTTGATCGCGACGCAGCAGTGTCAGGCGGGCGAAGCGGTGCGCTTGCTTGCCCACGCTGCGACCGCGCGAGAGCACCGGCATCGATTGGATCTCAAATTGGACATCCTGCACCCGTGTCAGCGTCAGGCCGGGCTGCTCGGAGCGGAAACCGTGGATTTCGCCCGTGGCATCGCGGTAGGGCAGGGGAGTGGCGGCGCTCTGATGGTCGGACAGCACGTAAAACTCCAGTGGTTGGGCGAAATGCACCGTCCGCACCAACTCGCAGGTCGGCAGCAGGGCCAGAGTCAGCGCCGCGAGCAGGAGACCGGCGAGTCCGGCCATCTGCGGGCGGTTCAAAAACGGCTTGGGGGTGGCGGGTTCCATCGAAAAACTACAAAAGCCAAGGAATTGATATTATGGAAAAGCGAACTTTTCTAAGACCTCCAGTTTCGTCGCTTGGCTCGAATTTGCAAACGCCGAGGGCGACGAAGGCGGGAAGAAAGGCCTCCGTCTGCGAGGGCGGGCCTTTTGGTGGGCGCGACGGACGACTTCCGGGGGCTTGCCGGGGCGTCGGAGCGTCGTAAGATGACGTATCCTTTATCCGACGCACTCACCGCCGACCTGCTGACATGAATCCCTATCTGGAAATGACCTCCCGTCGCGAACTCCTGCGCCAAATCGGCATGGGGATGGGCACTCTCGGGCTCGGCGCCCTGCTGGGCCATGAAACCCAGGCCGCCGGGGCGAAATCGCCGCTTTCAGAGGACCGGCTGAACCCCCTGGCTGGCCGCTACTCGCAGTACCGCGCCCGGGCCAAACGGGTGATCCACATTTTCGCCAATGGCGGCCCGTCCCAGGTCGATACCTTCGACTACAAGCCGATGCTCGCCAAATACGACGGCAAGGAGCTGCCCGGCGAGCACCTCGCCACCGAGCGCAAGACCGGCGCGGCCATGGGGTCGCCCTTCGCTTTCCGCCAATACGGCGAGTCGGGCCACTGGATCAGCGACCTCTTTCCCCATGTCGCGGAATCGGCCGATGAGCTGTGCATCATCAACTCGATGCACGCCAACGTGCCGAATCACGAGCCGTCCCTGATGCTGATGAATTGCGGCGCTCCGCGGGTGAACACGGTGACGCCCAGCATGGGCTCGTGGATCACCTACGGTCTCGGCACGGAAAATGAAAATTTGCCCGGCTTCGTCTCGTTGTGTCCCGGTGGGGTGCCCATCGTCGAGACGCAGAACTGGCGCTCCGCCTTCCTGCCCGGTGCCTACCAGGGCACTCACATCGACACGAAAAACACCGAGATCGAGAAGCTCATCGCCCATATTGAAAATCGACGCACGCCCCGCGAGGTCCAGCGCCAGCAGCTCGACCTGATGCAGGCGCTGAACCGCCGCCACCAAGCCGCGCGTACCGGCGATCCTGCCCTGGAGGCCCGCATCCAGAGCTTTGAGTTGGCTTACCGCATGCAGATGGAGGCTACCGATGCCTTCGATGTCAGCCAGGAGCCGGAGTCGATCCGCTCGCTGTATGGGGACGACCTGCAGGGGCGCCAGATGCTCATCGCCCGCCGCCTCGTCGAGCGCGGGGTGCGCTTTGTGCAAGTCTGGCACGGCGCTGGCCAGCCGTGGGACAGCCACGAGCAGATTGAGAAAAATCACGGCCGCCTCGCCCAGGAGTCCGATCGGGCTATCGGTGCCCTGTTGAAAGACCTGAAGATGCGCGGTCTCCTCGACGAGACCCTGGTAATCTGGGGAGGCGAATTCGGCCGCACTCCCACGGTCGAACTGCCCACCCCCGGCGCCAACAGTCCGGACACGAAACTCGGCCGCGACCACAATCACCACGGCTTCACCATGTGGATGGCCGGTGGCGGGGCGAAAGGCGGCTACCGACACGGCTCGACCGACGATTTCGGCTTCCGCGCGCAGGAAAAGCCCGTCCACGTCCACGACCTGCATGCCACGATCCTCCACCTCCTCGGCTTCGATCACGAGCACCTCACCTACCGCTACGCGGGCCGCGATTTCCGCCTGACCGACGTGCACGGCACGGTGATCCACGATCTGGTGGCTTGACGCATCGGCTGGGAAAGGGAGTCCAGACCGAGTGGTTGCCAAGAAGCCGAACGGGAGGTGGCTCGGAGAGTGGTCGAGCAGCCAGAAATGTACGCGCAAGGCACGACCCTGGCGGAGCATCCCTTTGGGACGATGAAATCAGTGTGGGGCTACCGGCAGTTCATGGTGAACGGAACTGAAGGCTGCGAAGGTGATTTGAATTGCAATGCCTTTGCCTACAATTGGAAAAGAGCCGTCGCGTTGGTGGGGCTGAAGGCGCTGATGGAGGCGCTTTTGCGGCTTTTTTGATGGAAATGGGCTTCTCCTGAGGTGTCTGCGGGGCAGTTGAGCTTTGGGGGAAGAGAATTGAGGAAAAATGGCACTTCCCATGTGCCAGAGCAGGGACTCTCCTCTGGTCACGCCTCGATGAGGCGTTTAAGCGAATTGCCACGCAGTCTCCGGCGACGGCGGCATATCTCAAATCGCTCTCAACGAGCACATGCGCCTCCCTCACCAACTCCGGTCACTCCCAACTCATCCACCTCACCCCAATCAACTCATCCCCCTTTCACGGCGTCGTCCAGAAATGCAGGATCTGCCGCATCCACTCGGGCTGGGTGTAGGTGAGGTGCATGTTCGTCCCGAAATAGTATCCCGTCAGATGAAAGAACACCGGCGCCGCGAACAACAGGGAATCCAGCCGGTCCAGCACCCCGCCGTGTCCGGGAATGCCGCGGCCCCAGTCCTTGGTTCCCAGGGAACGTTTCACCGCCGACATCACGAGTCCGCCGAGAAATCCGGCCAGCACCAGCACGGCCGCCATCGCCGCCGCCCCGCTAGGACCGAAGGGCGTCGCCCACCACAGCCCCGTCCCGATCGCCACGGCCGCGGCACCTCCGTAGAGAAAGCCTTCCACCGTCTTGCCCGGACTCACCGTCGGCGCGATGGGCCGCCGTCCCAGCCATTTGCCGAAGACATACTGCATCACATCGCTGATCTGGGTGACGAGCACGGCGAAGAACAGCAGCTTGGCATTCTGCCCCTCGTAGCCGTCGATCGGGAGGTAGAGCAGCATGGGTAGATGGCTCAGGAAATACACGCAGGTCAGCACGCCCCACTGGAGCCGGGCCGAGCGCTCCAGAAAGCGCTCCGTGTCGCCCGCCAGCGCGCTGCGGACGGGGATGAAGACGAAGGCATAGACCGGGATCCAGATCAGGAACATCCCATACCACGGCGCCCAGGCGAACAGGTAGTGCAGGGGCAGGATGATGAAGAAGACCCACATAAGGGTGCGGTGATCCCCTCGCGGCGTCGGCGACAGGGTGACGAACTCGCGCAGCGCGAGAAAGCTCAGGATCAGGTAGAAGCCGAACACTCCGTTGCGCCCCAGCGCCAGCGAGACGCTGAAGACCGCGACCATCCACCACCAGGCATTCACCCGCTGCCGCAGATTGTCGATCACGGGTCCCGGCCCTTTGCGTCGGGCCAGCAGGCGGGTGATCACGGTGGCGAGGCACAGCAAGGCCAGCACGCCGCCGACGAGAGCGAGGAGTTCGGGGTCGTTCATGGATCTTCAGGTTCGGACTCTAGTGTGCCGTGTGCCAGCGCCAGGATGGCCGCGCGGGCACGGTCGAGAAAGGCGGCTTTCGGCTCATCATCCGCGGGGGCTGCCAGCGGATAACCGAACAGGACATTGCCCATCAGCGGCACCGGCATCGCTTCGCCCTTGGGCAGGATGCGGTTCAGGTTTTCCAGGTAAACTGGCACCAGGATCACCCCGGGATGTCGCGTGGCGAGGTGAAACAAGCCGGGTTTGAAGCTGCCGAGTCGCCCGGTCTCGCTGCGGGTGCCTTCGGGGAAGACGATCAGGTCGCTCCCGGCTTCCAACGCCTCACCCATCCGCTCCAGCGGCGGGCAGGCGCGCATTTTCGCCGGATCGCGGGGAATCAGGACCGCCTGAAACAGCCGTCGCGCCAGCCAGCGCCGCAGCGGGCCGCTCTCCCAGTACTCCGCCGCCGCCACCGGCCGCACCCGGCGCCGCGCGGCGTCCGGCAGCGCGGCCCAGATGACGACGAAGTCGAGGTGCGACGCGTGGTTGGCATAGTAGATCCGCCGGCCACCATCCGACGGCACCTGCCGCGGATCGAGCCTCACTCCGGTGACGAGCCGGATCAGAAAAGCGAGCGCGCCGGCCTTCATTCGTGAGATTGTCCCAGCCGCTTCGCCAGCCGGCGTCCGCGCCTCACCGCCGTGATCAGGGTGCCCGCCGCGATGAGCACCAGCGCGGCTTTCATCACCCACGGCTCGTCGGTCCAGAGTGGCTCAGCCGCGGCGATCAATGCCGCCGCCGTCAGTGCCGCCATGCGCTGGGGTTTGGCAAAAGGCCCCGAGAAATCCTGCACTCCGGTCAGGGACGCACCGAACGCGCGCAGGTAAGCCGTCATCACCGCCCCCCAGGCCGCCGCCGCGCCGATCCAGGGGACCCCGGCTGCGACCGCCGCGCCCATCAGCAGCGCCGTGTCGGCGAGCCGGTCCGGGATCTCGTTCCACAGATCGCCGGTCGGCGTCTTGCGGCCGCCCTCGATCGCGACCATGCCATCGAGCAGATTGCAGATCAGCCGTGCCTGCACGAAGACCGCGCCCGCCACCCAGCCGACCGCCGTCGGCAGCCAGCCCTGTCCCGCCGCCACAAAGGCCGCCGCACCCAGCACCGCCATCACCACGCTCGCGCCCGAAATCGCATTCGGCGTCGCTCCGCATCGGCACAGCAGCGCTGCCGCGCGCCCCGCCCAGGCAGCGGAGCGGGATTTCAAAGGACGACGACCGGAGGGTTCCATGGGGGTGGCGTGGGCGCGGGGCGGTATAGCGACGTGAGTCAATGGGAAGCCCTTTTGACGCCCAACCACCCCACATTATGCCCACTGAATGCCGACCAAGATCTCAGGCCGCTGGCCCCGAAACACTGAACTCGGACTTTGAACTTTGAACTTTGAACTTTGAACTTTGAACTTCAACCCGCCTTCTCCACCGCCGCCTTCATCTTCTCCAGCCCGATCTTGGCACATTCCAGCGCATCCATCGCCCAGTAGCTCTTGTTGAACAGCTCCAGAGACAGCACCGGGTAGGCGCCGACGCTCTTGAAGTTCTTTAGAATGTCCGTCAGCGGGGCAATGCCGTCGCCGGGGAAGACGCGATGCTCATCCTTGATCGTCTCGCGCGGCGGATCGGCCGGATAGTCGTTCATGTGATAGGTCTGGAGCGCCCCGGGGCCGAGCAGGCGGATCGACTCAAAGGAACAGCCGCCCTTGTAAGTGTGGTACACATCCCCGAGGAAACAGGCGCGCGGGTGCCCCGCCCGGATGGCGACGTAGAGCGCCTTTTCCACCGTGCCGATGGTGGGATTGCCGCCCCACATCTCCACCTGCGGGATGACGCCCATGGATTCGCCCAGTTCGAGCAACTGACGGTAGCGGTCCGCGGCATCATCAAGGTTCACCACCTCACCCTGCCCGACTCCGGCCGGCGGGGCGGCAATGCGGGTGCCGCCGAGCTGGGCGATCATGTCCATGTCGCGCTTGGCTTCTTCAAATCCCGCCGCGCGTTTCGCATCGTCGTTGACCACCCAGGCCGCGAAGCCGATCGCGCTCGTCACCTTCAGCCCGTGGTCGTCGATGCGTTTTTTAAGGTCCTTCAGACTGCCGCCCTTGGAGACATAGTCGTTGAGCTTGCGGAACCACGGCTCGATGGCTTCGTAGCCGGCTTTGCCCGCGATCTCGATCTCCTGCGCGGCATCCAGCTCCTGTCCGCGGATGGTCGACATGTTCAGACCGAGCATGAACCGCTTCTCCGTCGCCGCTCCCGACTCAGCCGCTTGGGCGGAGCCACCGGTCAGGGTCGCGAGTCCGGCCCCGGCCAGCGTCATGCCGGTGAGGGAAAGCAGATCGCGGCGGTCGAGCGCGGCGGTGGCGAGGGAGGCATCGGCGGGAGTGTCGGTGGCTTGCATGGGCTGTCCTGTGCCACGAATCGGCCCTCCGATCAAGCCCGGCGTGCGCCGTCATCAGGGAAGCCGCGACACGTAGTCGAACAGCAGCGTCATTCCCTTCGCCGCCAGCATGAAAAGCAAGCCGAGCGCGAGGGTGAAAAAGCCACCCAGTCCGAAAATGAGCTGATTCCCCCGCCCAGTGAAGATATTGCGCACCCAGCCGGCTCGGAATCGCTCGTAAAGCCCCGGTTTTATCTCGCCGACGGCAAAGACGATCACCTTGAAAAAGCCCAGCACCGCGAGGAAGGCCCCTCCCCACCAGACCGCGGCCACGGCCCACAATTGCCAGCTCTGGGATTCCGGATCCATGGGAAAATCGGTCAGGGCACCTGGCGCAGCGCATCCAGCCGGGCACGGTAGGCTGCCTCGTCCGTCACCGCCTGTGCCGGATCGAGAGGCCGGCCCACGAGGATGCCGGCGTGGTAGCGGAACTCCGCCAGATACTCCGAGATCGGCTTGTCGATGACGACCTTCTTGTGATTCGACGACGCATGCATCAGCCGCATTTTGCCATCGTCCGTGCGCAGCGCGATGCCGACATGGGAGCAAAAGCCACCGGGCTGATTCGTGGCGATGCCGATGATGTCGCCACTCTGCAGCTTCGGCTCGATCGCGGCCACCTGGTCCTTGGGCACATGCGAGACGGGCAGGGCCGCGACGTAGGCCTCCCAGGTTTTCATCGGCGCCCGCAGCTCCGGATTTTCCCGCAGGTAGCGGTAGCTCTTCCAGAGCACCGTCATCTCCTGGATCTTCCGCCCCCGGATGCGCTGGGCTCCGGGAAAGGTGTCGGTGAGGTGATCGATGTTTCCCCGCGCCTCATTGTCGAAAAACCACTCCCCGAGATAGTGAATGCGCTCCAGATAGTCGCCCGAGCAACGACCGCCCCGGTAGCGGGTCCAGCGGATCTGATCCAGCAAATCCTGCGGCGTGTAGGCCGGCTTTTCCGTGCCGATCATCCGGGCCAGCCCCAGCGAAATCTCGAAAAACGTCCAGCAATCCAGCCCGTTGAGATTCACCGAGGGCGCCTCGATGTGGTCGTCGATCTCCAGGGTGAAGCTCTTGTAGGGCACGTGATGGAACTCCCGGCCAAACCGCGCCACCCGCTCGCCCATCGGCAGCGCCCGCCAGTCCTCCGCCCGCGCCTTGGCCACCACCGCGTCGAAGCGATCCTGACCGACGAACGTGCGCTCCAGCGGCAGCGTCCGCGGCACGGCCGGCGTCTCCTGAGCCACGCCGGCCCCGATCCAGGCCAGCCCGGCTCCCCACAGCGTCAGTGCGAGGCAAAAAGGTCGTCTCATGGCGCGCATTGTAACCTTTTCACCGCACCACCGCCAGTCCGTCCGTGGAAAAAGCCGGCGCCTGTGCCAGATTGGCTCCAGCCCCATGACCGCCCGCCACGCCACCCGCCTCCTCGCCATCGCCTACGGCCTGTTCTGGCTGTGGAGCGGCGTGGCCAAGTGGAAAGACCCCGGCGCCTTCGCCGTGGCGGTGCGGAATTTCCAACTGCTCGTCGATCCCTTCATCGCCGCCGCCGCGCTGTTCATCCCCGTGCTGGAGATCGTCTGCGCCCTCGCCATCATCTTCCGCCGGGCCTCCCTCGGCGCACAGGCGCTGCTGTGGCTGAGCCTGGTGGTTTTCACCGCCGCCATCGCCGTGTCCTGGGCGCGCGGGCTCGACATCTCCTGCGGCTGCTTCGGCACCGGCGACGGCTCGACGGTCAATTACCCGGTCAAACTCGCCCAAAACCTCGCCCTCCTCGCCGTCGGCGGCTGGCTGCTGTGGCAGGAGTGGAAACGCCCGGCAGCGAGCCTCCCTCCCGCCGCCTCCCCGAGCGAGCCGGTGCGAAGCAACCCTGTTTGATCGGAGAGGCTACCCTGTTTGATCGGAAACCCGACCCGGTCTCATCGGTATTTGACGATCCCCTGCGCGATCTCCTCAGCCAGCACTTGGCGCAGCCAGGGCGAGGCGCAGCGCTGGCATTCCCAGCGGTTCGATAAAAAGCCGCACTCCACCAGTGCGGCGGTGCCTTTGGTGGACTCCAGCACCTTCAGCCGCTTCGGTTTGATGCCGCGATTCCGCGTCAGGATGCGGGAGCCCAACTCCGTCTGGATGGCCGATGCCAGATCGCGCGAGGCGGTGCTGCCGGGATAGTAAAAGCTCTCGATGCCGCGGATACTGCGATCCTGATGCCCGTTGAAATGCAGGCTGACGAAAATGGTGCGCGCCGAGGCATTGGCCACTTCCGCCCGGTCCACCAGCTCGACAAACACGTCGGACTCGCGGGTGAGCCGCGTGGGAATGCCCTTGGCCTTGAGGATGGTCTCCAGCCGCCGCGCGAGATCGAGCGTCAGCGTCTTTTCCTTCACCCCATACCAGATCGAGCCGGGGTCCTTGCCACCGTGGCCAGGGTCGATGACGACGCGGTCGAACTTCGTGGCCGCCTGTGTCGGGACGGGCATCTCGGTCAGGGCGACTGGCACGAGGGCGGCGAGTGAGGTGCGGAGGAAATGACGGCGGGACGGGGCGGCAGGAAGAGACATGACGGGAAAGGCAGGAGATTTTTCCGCAAATGCCAGAATTTTGGGAAAATACTGCGAGTTATTTAAGAAATCCAAGATAAAAAGCAGTTGAAACGGAATCAAAGACCCGCTTTTCAGAAGCGCGCGTCTTCCACCACGCCTGACTGGCTCGATTGTGGCCTTGCGCAATCGGGAAAAAAGCCGCATGGAAGGCGTTTCCCCCCGATTTTCCGTTTGAGCCCTCACCAAAAAACCGTAACCACATGACTCCCATCCTGTATTTGATTCCCCTGTTCGGCGTCCTGGCGCTGGCTTTTACCTTCTGGCGCGCCGCCTGGATTTCCCGTCAGGATCCCGGCACGGAGAAGATGCAGCGGATCGGCAATGCGATCGCAGTGGGAGCGATGGCTTTCCTGAAGGCGGAATACAAGGTGCTGTCCATCTTTGTCGTCAGCATCGCGATCCTGTTGTTCGTCAGCGGTCTGAAATCGGAGAACAGCCATCCGATGACCGCGGCGGCTTTCATCGTCGGGGCGCTGTGCTCGGCCCTGGCCGGCTTCATCGGCATGCGCGTGGCGACCAAGGCCAACGTCCGCACCACCAACGCCGCCCGGAAGAGTCTCGGTGACGGTCTGGCCATCGCCTTCGCCGGGGGCTCGGTGATGGGCATGGGCGTGGTCGGTCTCGGCTTGCTCGGTCTGGGCGTTCTGTTCGCCATTTTCGGTCCCTCCATCCAGGACGGCGCCTCGGCGGCGAAGGTGATGAACATCATCACGGGCTTTTCCTTCGGCGCCTCGTCGATCGCGCTGTTCGCCCGCGTGGGGGGCGGCATTTACACCAAGGCCGCCGATGTCGGCGCCGACCTGGTGGGCAAGGTGGAAGCGGGCATCCCGGAAGACCATCCGCTCAATCCGGCGACCATCGCGGACAACGTCGGCGACAATGTCGGCGACGTGGCGGGCATGGGCGCGGACCTGTTCGAGTCCTACGTGGGCGCGATCATCGGCACCATGGTGCTGGGCGTGCCCTTCATCGGCCTGGCCGGCTTTGACGCTTTCAACGGCCTCGGCCCCATCCTGTTGCCGCTGATGCTGGCCGGTCTGGGCATCGTGGCCTCGATCATCGGCACCTTTTTGGTGAAAGTGAAGGAGGGCGGCAGTCCGCACCGCGCCCTGAACACCGGCGAGATCGTGGCCGGCGTGCTGATGCTGGTGGGCAGCTTCATCCTGGTGAAGCAGATGCTGCCGGCCCAGTGGGAGATCGACGGCAAGACCTTCACCTCGATGGGTGTCTTCATCGCCATGGCGCTGGGTCTGGCGTCGGGCATCGCGATCGGCTACATCACCGAGCACTACACCGGCACCGGCACGAAACCCGTCATCGGCATCGTCCGCCAGTCGGTGACCGGCTCGGCTACCAACATCATCGCCGGCCTCGGGGTCGGGATGCTTTCCACCGCCCTGCCCATCCTGGTGCTGGCGGTCGCCATCCTCGGCTCCTATCACTTCGCCGGCCTCTACGGCATCGCCCTGGCTGCCGTCGGGATGCTGGCCAATACCGGCATCCAACTCGCCGTGGACGCCTACGGCCCGATCTCCGACAACGCCGGTGGCATCGCCGAGATGAGCGAGCTGCCCAAGGAAGTGCGCCAGCGCACCGACAAGCTCGACGCCGTCGGCAACACCACGGCCGCCATCGGCAAGGGCTTCGCGATCGGCTCGGCCGCGCTGACGGCTCTGGCTTTGTTCGCCGCCTTCAAAACCACCTGGGAAGCGACCCATGGCAAGACGCTGGAGATTCAGGTGACCGATCCCAAAGTGGTGGCCGCGCTGTTCGTCGGCGGCATGCTGCCATTCCTGTTCTCGGCTTTTTCGATGGAAGCCGTGGGCCGCGCCGCCATGTCGATGATCGAGGAAGTGCGCCGTCAGTTCCGCGAGATTCCGGGCCTGAAGGCCGGTCTCGATGCCATGAACCGCAACTCGGGCAAGGAACTGGAAACCTGGTCGGCGGAAGACCGCAAGGCCTTCGAAGACGCCCACGGCCAGGCCGAATACGACACCTGTGTCGCCATTTCCACCAAGGCCGCGATCCGTGAGATGGTCAAACCCGGCCTGCTCGCCGTCGCCGCGCCCGTGATCGTCGGCTTCGGCGGCAATGTCTTCGGCCCGACCGGCGGCGCGGAAATGCTCGGCGGTCTGCTCGCCGGCGTGACCGTCACCGGCGTACTGCTCGCGCTGTTCCAGTCGAATGCCGGCGGTGCGTGGGACAATGCCAAGAAGATGATCGAAGAGGGCTTCGAACACAATGGCACCCTGCTCAAGAAAGGCAGCGAGGCGCACAAGGCCGCCGTCGTCGGCGATACCGTGGGCGATCCCTTCAAGGACACCTCCGGCCCCTCGCTGAACATCCTGCTGAAGCTGATGAGCGTGGTGGCGCTGATCATCGCCTCGCTGATTTGAGCCTGCTGGATCGTGTGTGGTCTTGGGTTTCCGATCCAGGACCACTGATCAGAGGTCGCTTGGGGTGGGCGGAATGGCTGCGGCTTCCGAGTCTGGAGCAGCTTTAAGATACCCCGCGTCATCGAGTGGGGGCTTTCCCGCAGATTCACGCTGGCCCGCAGAACCATCGTCCCAGAGGACTATCTGGAAGTTTTCCTGAATCGGTGGGCAAAAGCCTGACTCACCAAAAGGGATGACGTCGAGAAACTCTCGTGGATCACTCCCCATTGCGACGCCCGTTTCCCTGTTGCTCCATTTTACCATTCGCGTCATTCGTTTCATTCCTTTCCATTCGCGTTAGACCATTCCGGCGAGGCTCCGCCTCCCTTGTTCCTTGCCGTCCCGCGACCACCAATCGCCGAAACAAAGCGCCAACGGCCCGTCGCATACCAGCCCAGGGCAACGCTCTGGGAACCGGAGTCAGGGCATGTGGCGCGCCTTGAAGGGGCGCCGCATCCATCGCCGGCAGAGATGCCGGCGCTCCCAGGCTCGGCCAATGGCGGCGGGTGGTGGGGAAGGGTGCCATTTTCTTGGCAATGCCTCCCTGAGTGAGAAAGGCTGGGAGACTCAGCCCCGATGATTTCACCCTCCATGATTTTGCCCTCCTTGGTGCTGCCCCGATGCAACCGGCCTCAATCGGAGTCGGCACCCTCCCCGGTGAAAAAAGGGGTGCCGAGACCGCACGACTGCCATCACCCCGGGGCTGCTTTGGGATTGCGGCGGCGGCTGGAGATGGGCATACTCCATGGCAGTGCCGAAATGAAAGGGAATCGATTGCTCATTCCGGCGAAACAACGACCTCTCCACAAAACATGAAAGCCAGACACCTGATGGGATTGCTATTCGGATTCGCCCTGGGGACTGCGATGGCCCAGGGCGATCTGTTGGAATGGACCAACCGGAAGGGGCAGACGATGTCGGCCCGGTTCGTGAAGTTCGAGGGCGGGGTGGTGACGTTTCAAAAGCCGGACGGGCAGATCTTCACCTATCCGGCGGCGGATCTGGATCTCAACAGTCAGGCGCGGCTGGCCGGGCTGATGAAGAACCCGGTGGCGACGGCGATGCCGCCCGCCTACCGGTCGCGGTGTTCGGCCGAGGCGCGGGCGCAGGCGTTCGCCGACGGGGGTGGCGTAGCGGAGGAGGAAGCGGCGCTGGAGCGGGCGCTGACATGGCTGGCCACGAGGCAGAATGCCGACGGGTCCTTTGGCGATGAATTTCACTCGGCCATGACCGGACTGGCAATGCTGGCGATGCTGGGCCGCTGCGAGATGCCGGGCGGCTCGGCGCTGGGGGAATCCGTGGCCAAAGGGGGCCTCTATCTCATGGAGACGGCGAAGACGAACCGGGGGCTCATGTGGAATGGGGAGACGGGGTTGCATTTGAGCTACGAGCACGCCATCGCCACGCACGCGTTGGCGGAACTGCTGGGGATGACCCGCGGGTCGAACCGGGAGGTGCCGGGACTTGAGACCACGGTCAAACGGGCGGCGGAACACATCGTGGACGGTCAGACCCGGACGGGCGGGTGGTTCTATGGCTACGACTCCAGTCTGGAAGGGGGCGACATGTCGCTGAGCCTCTGGCAGATGGGCGCCCTGCGAGCGGTGCGACGGAGTGGGATCGACTCGGAAAGAGTGCCGCGGGCGTTGGATCGTGCGGTGTCCTATCTGGGCCGGGCGCAGGATGGTGAAGGTGCCTACAAGTACCGGCTGACGGACGACAAGGGCAAGGCGACGCTGACGGGTGGCGCGCTGTATCAACTGCACCGGTGGGGCGAGGGTGGCTCGACCGACTTTGAAAAGGGCATGGTCTATCTGACGCAGACCTACGCCAATCCGCGACCGGGCTTGTCTCTCTACACGCCGTATTTCAATACCCAGATTTTTCATGTGAAGGGCGGCGATCCCTGGCGGAACTACCGCACCCGGTTCATACCCGAATTGCTGGCCAAGCAGAATGGCGACGGATCGTTCATGGAGCCGGTGGGAACGGGAATGATCACGGCGGACAACCAACTGATGAATACGGCGTGGGCGGCGCTGATCCTGGAGGTCTATTACCGCGAGCCGGTCGAGCCTGAGAACGGAGGGAGCGGTAGCCGCTGATGGTGGCGGGTAAGGGCTGAAGGCCGAGCGACTTTTGTCGGGGGGCTGGTGGATATTGGAGCATCGATTGTATCCCGGAGGGACGACGGAAATCAGCCGGGGGTGGACCGAGTGAAAAATGGGGGAACCCCGGATGGGAATCGCCTCCAAATACCTGCGCCTCGGCAGGGGCGCGAGGCGGATAAAGGGCTCGGCTGGAATGGGTGAACGCGAATGGAAAGGAATGGAACGAATGACGCGAATCGAATGGGCACGAATGGGATCGAATCGCTCCGCACAGGCTCTGACTGGGGCGTCATCATTGTCCGGTGCCGCGAGGTTGGCCTCGGACGGGGAGGCGGGGATTGACCCCGCCAGAGTGGCAACTCGAATTTTCCCCGCAATTTCTCATCGCCGAACGGTCCGGTTGGCGGCACAATACCGGCTGTCATGGCCGATACCGAAAAGAAGCAGCCGGAATTTCCCAACCGTTTCCAGAAGCAGACCCTGTGGACGGCGATCACGGCCGTGGCGGTGGTGGTGATCGCGGCAATCGCGGTGGGGACGGTGATGATGACGAGCTGGGTGCTCGGCTACCTGAACCCCATCCTGGTGCCGGTGGCGGTGGCGGGCATCCTCGCCTATCTGCTGGAGCCGGTGATCGGCTTCCTGACGCGCCGCGGCATGCAGCGCAAGCCGGCTTTCTATGTGGTCTTCCTCGCCTTCAACGGGCTGGCGGTCCTACTGGCCTTTCTGGTGATCAAGCCGGCGGTGAGCGAGGGGCGGCATTTCTGGAACCGCTACCTGACGCCGGATGCGGTGGCCGAGGTGGAGGCTCCCGCTGCGGGACCGGCCCAGCCGGCGGCGGCAGCGGCGGTGGTGCCCCCGGCTGCGGCGGAGGCGGCACCGACCACCGAGCCGGAGGACGGAGCGGGCCCGGATGCGGTGGCGGGCACCGAGACGGCGCCGCCGTCGTGGTTTTCCCGCACCCGGCTGGGGCAGATCATGATCGACAAGCTCCAGTGGATCGATGACAAGCTCGGGGATCTGTCGCTGGTGGAGCGCTTTAAGCGGGAGGACGACACGTGGGATCTGGAGAGTCTGGGCAACTGGACCTGGCAACGGGTGAGCGGCTTCGCGGACGAGGCGGCGGGCTTTTTCGGGCGCGGCTTTTCGAGCGCGACGTCGTTCCTGGGATACTTCCTCGGGCTTTTTCTGGTGCCGGTGTATCTGTTTTTCTTCCTGCGCGAGAGCAACACGATCGCGCAGTCGTGGAGCAATTACCTGCCGCTGCGCCAGAGCGCCTTCAAGGACGAGGTGGTGGAGACGCTGCGGGAGATCAACCAGTATCTGATCGCCTACTTCCGCGGGCAGATGCTGGTGAGCATGATCGACGGGGTGCTGGTGGCGCTGGCACTGAGCCTGATGGGGCTGGAGTATGCGCTGCTGCTGGGGGTCTTCCTCGCCATCCTGGGGCTGATCCCCTATGTCGGCAATGTGCTGGTGATGATACCGGCGGTGCTGATCGCCTTTGCTCAATACAGCAACCCGGAGGCGCAGTGGGAATGGCTGCCGCAGGTGTGGGCGTATCCGCTGATCGTGCTGGGCATCTTCATCGTGCTGCAGCAGGTGAACGGGCTGGTCACGGCGCCGAAGATCGTGGGCGACTCGGTGGGGCTGCACCCGCTGACGGTCATCTTCTCGATGCTGTTCTGGTCGCTGCTGCTGGGTGGTCTGCTGGGCGCGCTGCTGGCGGTGCCGCTGACGGCGTCGATCAAGGTGCTGTTCCGCCGCTACATCTGGGAGCGCCGCCTGGAGCCGGCGGTGGAGGCGCGGCTGAGGGGAGAGGGCAACCATTCCCACGGCGGCGAGCCCGCGCCGGAACCGGTGGCGGGTGGCGGATCGGCGACGTGACGGCGCGGGAGCCGGCGGCGGATCAGAGACGGCGGCGCTCGATGAACTCGAGCTTTTGGAAGCGCCCGCGGGCGAAGGTGATGGACTCGCGTGCGAGGTCGGCGGCTTCGCCCCACTCGACATCGATGCAGACGCCCTGCCGATCGGTCCTCAGTCGCAGGATGCGGAAGATGGGCTCGTGACGCGAGCGGATGAAGCAGTGCAGCGGCACGTCGCGGTGGGCGGCATTCCACAGCAGCAGGGCCGGGGGAAAGGCGCTGAGGTTTCCCAGGGCCGAGAGGATCTCGCGGACCAGGGCGGCTCCGTGGCGACGGGCGAGGCGGGCGGCGGCGGCGCGGTTGCGGATCTGCTCCATCCAGGCGGCGGCGGGATGGCGATGGGTGGTGGTCATCTCGGCGATGAGATCGCGGGCATGCAGAGCCATGGCGGCCTGCAACTGCTCGCGGGAGAGATCGCCGCGCTCGAAGAGCCGGAACAACTCGGGCGGCGTCGGCAGGGGCGGGAAATTCACCGGCGGTCCGAAAAGGGCGGGGGAGAGGCTGGCGACCGGCTCAGGCTTTCACCAGGCCTTTCTCAAAGACGAACCACTGCGGGTCGATCTGGCCGAGCGGCTCGCGGAGTTGATCCAGCTCGCCGGCGGCTCCGTGGATCTCGATCCGGATCAGCTCGGACAGGGTGAGGGCCTCATCGAGCAGGTCGCCGACATTCGCGACGTGGGCGAGAGCCCCGGCGGCGCCGACATAGGCCTCGCGGCAATGCACGATGTCGCCGCAGAGGCTGAAGTCGTAGTAGAGGCAGGCGGGCTCGCTGGCGGTGCGGGCGATGAATCGGTCGATCAGGGCGCGGAAGTCATCCAGCCGGCCGGGCTGGACGCGGAAATAGGGATGCAGGCTGACGACGCGGGCGGGATCAATGGCGGTCTGAGACATGCGGTGGACGATAGGGGAAAAGCGGTCGGCTGACGAGCGGGAAATCGGGCGCCGGGGGGCGAAGCCGGGGTGGATGGAAAGGGCAGGCGACTTGGGGAGTGGGTTGGTTTGAGGAGAACTGGAAGCGGGTGGGGCTCAGTCGCAATGGTTCAAAGCGAATGGAAAGGAATGGAACGAATGACGCGAATGGGGGAGAAGGTGGGACGTGGTGGGGTGCGCTTGGATGGTTGAACGCGAATGGAAAGGAATGAAACGAATGACGCGAATGGGGACGACGGGATGGGGTGCGCATGGATGGTTGAGCGCGAATGGAAAGGAATGAAACGAATGACGCGAATGGGGATGCCGGGGGACGGTATGGATGATCGAGGAAACCGGGGAGGATGATCTGCAATAAGCCGGGCTGAAGGCCCGTCGCATACCAGCCCAGAGCAACGCTCTGGGAACCGGGCCCGAGCATGAGACGCGCCCTGAAGGGGCGCCGCAATTACCGGTGGATGCGATTGCCGGGTAGGATGGGGGTGCGACGCCCCTTCAGGGCGTTTTTGGGGGTGGGCGGTGACCCAGGGCGTTGGCCTGGGCTGGTATGCGGGCGTGCCGTTGGCGCTGATTGTGGGCGATGGGTAATCGTGGGGTGGTGGAGGGTATTTGTGGCGGAATGGGGCTCGCACGGATGATTGAACGCGAATGGAAAGGAATGAAACGAATGACGCGAATGGGGAGATGGCTGGGCGTGATGGGGGTGAATGGGCCGGTGATGGCTGATTGTGCTGCATCCCGGAGGGATGCTCCCTGAATAGCCCGGAGTGAAACTCCGGGTCCCCCGCGGCTCGAAGCGGCAACCCCGGATGGGGTTGTCCAATGGGGGAATGGTCGGGCTGCGCCTCTGCCGCATGGGACAACCCCATCCGGGGTTGCTGAGGCCAACGTCGAATACCAAGGGGCGTTCCGACCCCTGGGCATTCACGGAGAACCGCTCCGCGGTTCGGCATTCACCGGCGATCAGCGATCAGCGATCAGCGATCAGCGATCAGCGATCAGGCCGGCGGTGACTGGGGACGGAAATCAGATCAGCTCCTTGATCGGCGAGCCGCCGTCCACCAGCGGCACGGGGCGTCCGCTGTGATCGAGGAAGCTGGTATGGTGATCGATGCCGACGACGTGGTAGATGGTGGCCAGCACATCGGCGGGCGTCAGGGGGCGCTCCACGGGGTGTTCGCCGCGGGCATTGGTCGCCCCGATCACCTGTCCCATGCGCAGACCGCCGCCGGCCATGACGACGCTCATCGCCTGGCCCCAGTGGTCGCGGCCGGGCACGGGATCGTTGGGCAGGCCGTTGTTGATCTTCGGGGTGCGGCCGAACTCGCCCATGATAACCACGAGCACGTCATTGAGCAGGCTGCGGTCCTTCAGGTCCTGCATCAGGCCGTCGATGGCCATGTCCAGCACGGGCAGCCGGCTTTCCATCCCCGTCTTCATGCTGGAGTGGGTGTCCCAGTGCGGCATGTCCACGGTGACGAAGCGCACGCCGGACTCGACGAGGCGCCGGGCCATGAGGGTGTAGTGGCCCCACGGGCCGCGGCCGTAGCGATCGCGGGTCCTGGCGTCCTCCTGCTCCATGTCGAAGGCCTTCTTGGCCGTGTCGCCGAGCAGGATCTCCATGGCGGCCTGCTGATGCTGGTCCATCGTGCTCATGGAGCCGGTGCGGTCGACCTCGCGATCGATGCCGTCCAACTGCTTGAGCAGGCCGGCCCGCTCATTCATCCGGTCGCCGGGTCCGCCGATCGAGTCGAGGAAGGGCGGCTTTTGGATCTCGGTCTTCATGTTGGCGGCCAGATACTTCTGCTTCATGTTCACCTGGAAGGGATCGTAAGCCCCTCCCAGATAAGCCGCGCCCTGGTAGCCGGGATACAGATAGACGCTCTCCGCCGCCGGCAGGCCGACGTAGTTGGGCAGTCCGGCGGCCTTGGCCGGGGCGAGCTTCGAGACGCAGGAGCCGACCGATGGATAACGCGGCGTCTTGTCCACCGTGGTGGCGCCGAAGCGGCCCGTGAGCATCCAGTGGGCGGCGGCGAAGTGATCGCCCGTGGTGTGGTGCACTGAGCGCAGCACGCACATCGCGTCGGCGTGTCTGGCGTGCCGGGGCAGCATTTCGGAAAAGCGGATGCCCGGCACATTCGTCGGGATGTCGCCCCATGGACCGCGGTATTCGCTCGGCGCGCCGGGCTTGGGATCGTAGGTCTCAAAGTGGCTCGGACCGCCGTCGAGCCAGATCAGGATCACTGATTTGCCGGTGTCGGCGACCTTGGCCTCGGCCTTCATCCGCAGCAGATCGCCGGTGCTGAGCCCGAAGGCGCTGAGGGCGCCGGCTTTCAGCGCGGTGCGCCGGGTGAAGCCCTGACAATTTCGCGAAACCTGGCCGCCGTGGGAAATCTTGAGCATGGTCGTGAAGGCTGGATGGGATGCGGAAAGTTGTATCACTTTCGCGTGACGGATTCAGCGGAAAACGGTTACGCAAACGCGTCTCGATGGCATGGGGGCTGCCAACGTCGGAGCGACCGCTCAGAGTTTGGACCGGGAGGCTGGTCTGGTTGGGGGCCTCCAGCAGATTCAGGAGTCCAGCAGATTATTTGGGGGAAGGGGCTGCTGGAGATACCCTCCCTGAGATGTTGCTGAGATTTGAATGTAGCTCGGGCTATGGGCCGGGAGGCTGGTCTGGTTGGGGGCTTCCAGCAGATTCAGTAGGCCAGCAGATTGGGGAAGAAAAATAATCTGCTGGCCTTGCCGAATCCGCTGGAGATACCCTCGCTGAGATGTTGCTGAGATTTGAATGTAGCTCAGGCTTTGGGCCGGGAGGCTGGTCTGGTTGGGGGCCTCCAGCAGATTCAGGAGGCCAGCAGATTGGGGAAGAAAAATAATCTGCTGGCCTTGCTGAATCTGCTGGAAATATCCTCCCTGAGATGTTGCTGAGATTTGAATGTAGCTCGGGCTTTGGACCGGGAGGCTGGTCTGGTTGGGGGCTTCCAGCAGATTCAGGAGGCCAGCAGATTGGGGAAGAGAAATAATCTGCTGGCCTTGCTGAATCTGCTGGAGGTCCGCCGCAAAACCATTCATCACTCCACCACCTTCACCAGCCCCTCGCACCAGTGGGGCAGATGCAGGCCGTCGCCTTTCAGCGAAACGGTGATCGTTCGCACGCCGGGAGCAGCATCGGGAGCGACGCGACCCTTCAGGATCACCTTCCCATCCTGGTAAGACACGATTGCCATCTCCGCGGCGCCGTCGATGGACACCGTCAGGCCGGCCGGTGCGTGGGGGATGGCGGTGATTTGCCGCGCCTGCGCCGAGTAGTTGGTGACGCGCAGTGTGAGGGTGAAGTCGTCGCCGGCTTTGACCTCCTGACCGTAGGGGAACAGCCAGGCCCATTGCTCGTCCACGGCGTAGTTCACATCGTCCCACGGGCTGAAGTCGGCCACCAGCGCCATCCGCTCGCGGTAGCGGCGCTCCAGGAAGTCCAGTTCCTCCGGGGTGAAGCGGAACAGGTGCGGGATGTGCTGGTTGACCAGCCAGGTCCGGGGCGGCATCTCGCTGCGGACGATGCGCAGGCATTTCAGGTAGCCCAGGTCGTCGCGCATCAGGTTGCGGTTCATCAGGCAGTAGTCATCGATGCCGGATGGCGAAAAGGAGTCGCCGATGAAAAACACGGGGTCGATGGAGTCGTCCTGCCGCTCCACCAGCAGGCCGCCATGATCCAGCATCTGGCCGGGGAAGAAGCGCGCGGTGAAATCGTACTCGCGCCACGCCAGCTTTTCGCCGTCGGCCATCACGGTGACGGATTTCACCGCATTCCGCGAAATGCCGGGCGAAAAATGGGCGCCGGGTTCCAGCAGCGCGTCGGCGACCTCCTGCACGGCGTAAACCGGGCAGCCGAACGCCTCCTGTGCGTCGCGCACCGCCTGGGTGTGGTCGTTGTGACGGTGGGTCACCCAGATGCCCTCGATCTTGGTCACCAGACCGTCGGCGAGCGCCTGTTTCAGCGTTTGCAGGGGCGCCGGCCCGCCGACATCGAGGACAAAGCCGGTCTTGTCCCGCGAGAGGATCAGCTTGGTCGTCCCGATGTGTTGTACCCACGGTGGCAGGTCGACATGCTCCGCCAGTGGCATCGCCTCCATCGGCGCGTCGGGGCCGAGCACGCGGTCGGCGCACTCGCGCATCCTCTCGGCGCCGAAGTACCAGTGCAGGGCATTGGTCGAGAGGTAATTCGCATAGATCTTCCGCGCCCGGTCGATCGCGGCATCGATGGCCGCCGCGGGGTCGTCGATCACGGGACCGTGGCTGGGCACGATGACCGCCGGCTTTTTCTCCTTCAGCTTCGTCAGGCTGGCGATCCATTGGCTGAAGCGGCCCCCGTAGCCGTGGTAGGCGCCGACCTTGGCCGCAGGGATGGCGTCCTGAAAGCTGTAGAGATCCGGGGCGCGCCCGCCGGCGAGGATCAGGTTGCCGGTGAAGGCGTGGAGCTTCCCATCCAGCTCAGCCAGGTAGGCGATGCCGTCGCGGGTCACGCCCGGGGTCGCCAGCACCTCGAAGGTCACGCCACCCAGGTCGATCCGGTCGCCATCCTTGGCCGCATCCGTCACGGCCAGCGGGCGCACCGGCAGCCGGGTCACCTGCTGGTCGTAGTAGTCGAACCGTTTGTCCCACCAGGCGGTCCAGTGCTTGTCCGGATCGGCAAACCAGTCCCGCGCCGTTTCTGGCACGACCAGGCGCGCGCCTGCCGGCAGGGGATCGATCGCCGCCGCCAGGTCACGTCTGCCGTGCGTGGTGAGAATCGCCGCCGGCCGGCTGTCGTCGGCCGGGCGATAGACCGCGATGTTCCGGTCGCCCGCGACGATGGTCACGCCGTTGACCCCGCCGGTCTCGTCGATCGCGAGGCGGACCTCGGCGCCGGTGAGGTGGGTCGGCGGCAACGGCAGCGCGGCGAGCAGCAGGGAAAGGAGCGGGGCGGGCGTTTTCATCATCGCCGACACTAGCGGGCCGGGTGGTTCACTGGCAAGTCCCACATTGGCGGCGCCGGAGCAGCAGCAGCGCCCCCATGCCGGCCACGGCCGCCACGACCGCCGGCCAGGGAAAGGGCGACGCCGGCGGCGGCGGTGGCACGGGCAGCGGAATCTCGTGGCCTCCGCCCGGCGGCACGTCGCGCACCTCGGGAAAGGCCGCCGGCCGGGAAACCGACAACATCAGCCGCTTCTGGCCGTGCTCCGCGTAGCCGACCGACAGCCGGGCGGGCGGGCCGGGATTCGGCAGCGTCACCGTGGCCAGCAGACAGCCGGGCGGCAGCTTGGTGTCGGCGGGCGGGCGGCGGATCGACTCGAGCGGCTCGTAGCGGATCGGTGCGGTGGCGAGGATGTCGCGCGGGTCGGTCGTTTCCGTCCAGCGCAGTGAAAAGTGGCCGCGGATGAAGGCCGTCGTCTCGTCCTGCAGCGTCGCGATGGCCGCATCGTCGAGTCCCGGCAGCCACGCCGGATCGACCGCCGAGGGATCGACACCGGCGGCGAGCGGCGTGGGCAACTCCGGCGCGTGGATGGTGAACTCCACCCGGATCGTCGCCGGATCGTGGAGATTCACCTCGATCGCCTCGTAGAGCGTCTGGTGACCGGCCGCCGGATGGGTGGCCAGGCAACAGAGGCAGGCGGTCAGGACGCGTCGCAGCGGAGCCAAAGTCGATCAAACAGGGTTGGATATCCGATCATACCCTGTTCGATCGGAATGGCGGTCACCTTTTTTTCCGCGCCTCACCACGAGGCGGTGCCGGGCGGGGTATGCTCGGCAATGCTGCAACTCAGGTAGGCCACACCGGAGAGCGGGATCGTGTTGCCCCCGTAGGTGTAAGTGCCGCCGGAGGGACAGGCTGGCTCCGCGACCACGAAGAGGTCGGGGCCGATGATCTGGTCCTTCAGGTTGGTCACGGATTCGCCGGATCCGAGGGCGTTGAGGTTGGCATAGCTGCGCACCGCTTTTTGCACGGTGGCAATGGTTTGGATGCAGAAGGCCCGGTCGGAGCCTTTCTTGTAGGCGGAAACGCCGAGGAAGAGGATCGAGATCATCATCAGCAAAACAGCGATGACCAGCGTCACTTCGACGAGGGTGAATCCGCGGCGGGCGCGTGGCCCGGTGCTGGGGGTCGGGGAGGACATGGCTTATGGAAATTACAATTATTATAATTCAGTCGCTCCTGCAATTCTTTTTTTCGGGCGGTTCAGGGTTCTTTTTCGGCTTCGGCGGCGTGGCTGCGGAAGATCTCGGGCACAAAAGCCAAGTCGCTGGCTTCGCGGACGGCGAGGCGGATCTGGGTATCCATCACATCGGCAGGCACGGGATTCTGGTATTGATCGAGGCAGTCGCGCAGGGCCTCGGTGGCGGTGACGCCGCCCGTTTTGACGAGGCGGTAGGCTTTCACCGCGATGGACTCCGCGGCGCCAGGAGTGACCAGGGCAGGCACCAGGGGCCGGATCGCTTCGGGCGGGTCTTTCGGCAGGTCGAGTTGGAAGCGTTTGCCGATGGCGCGGATCAGGCGGTAGGCCTCGACCGGATCGTGCGAGGGGAAAAGGGGGATCTTCACATCCACGCGGCCGGGGCGTTTCAGGTCCACCTCGATCAGGTCGGGGCGGGACGAGGCGAGGATCCACAGGATGCGGCCCCGGTTGCGGCTGTTCGACATTTCCTTGGCCATCATGGAATAGACCCGGCCCGACACGCCGGAATCGCCCGAGCCGGCGTCGCGGCTGCCGAGGGCCTGGTCGGCTTCGTCGATGAAGACGATGCAGCGGCCGAGGGCATGGAGCAGATTGAAGATCTTTTCCAGGTTGCCCTCTGTGCTGCCGACCCATTTGTCGCGGAAGTTTTTCATCTTCACCACCGGCACTCCGGCCTCGCCGGCGAGACACTCGACGAGGTAGGTTTTTCCGGTGCCGACCGGTCCGCAGAGCAGGTAGCCCATCGGCATGGCTTCCAGATCGCCCTGCCGCCAGAGGGAAATGTCCTGTCGCATCCAGGCTTTCACCGGCTCGGCACCCTGATAGTCCTCGAGGGTGCGGGTGGGCTCGACGAATTCGATCAGGCCCTGCGAGTCCTTCTCGACGAGGCTTTTCTTCAACTCGGCGAGGTCGGGTTCGGCCAGCGGACGATCCTCATACTCGCGGGTCTTCAGCAGGCTCTCGATGGAGCCGAGGGTGGCGCCCGCGAGGCGGTCGGCGGGGTAGGCGGGATCGGCGGCGAAGCGGCTCAGCGCCTTGGGATACCGGCCGGCTAGGTGGGTGAAGGCCGCGCGGAGCTCATCGGCGCTGGGCAGGTCGATGTCGATCACGGTGGCGCGTGGATTGGTCGCCAGCAGCGGGTGGAGGTCGTTCAGGTTTTCCGCGATCAGGAAGACGGCCAGATTCTGACCGAGGAAGTGGGATTCCTTCGACCACGAGCGCACCACCGAAGCCATGGAGCCGAGCTGGTAGTTCGGGTGATTCTGCGGACGGGGAAAGATGAGATCGGCGCCTTTCAGCAGGATCGCGATGTGGATGTTCCGGCCCGCCAGAGCGGTCGTCTGCGGTGACGGTGGCTCGCCCGGCTTGAGCTGGCGCACGTTGGCGAGGAAGCGCAGCAGGTGATCGAGGTAGCCGATGGCGCCCGGTGGATCTTTCGGCAGGTCGTCGGCGGGACGGAGCTGGCGATAGAGGGGCTCGCCGCTGTCGATCCGCACGCCGGCGCCGAGTTCGTAACTGAGGACGAGGTCGAACTTTTTCAGCTGATGCTGCACCAGGAAGTCCGGCAAATTGCCGATGCGTGCCGGTGTGCCCGTCGCGTCGTCGGCCGGCAGCAGCAGCCGGTCGTTCACATTGCCATGGAGGACGAATTGGTTGGCCGCGCCGCTGAGGTAGTGCGTGCGGATGGTGTCGGACCAGCGGGGGGAGGACATGGGAGCGCGATGGGGTGGGGGACCGGAGTGGATCGGCCGATGGGGTCCAGACTACGGTGCCGAGGGCGCGGGATCAAAGATCAAAGTCGGAGACGGGATGGCGCCGGGGCGATTTCGACGGCGCGCTTCTCAAAAGCGGTCCGGTCTGATATGGCTCTCCCGTCATTCTCCGCCGGTTCCACTCCACTTCCCATCATGACCGATTCAACGACATTCACCCGACGCCATTTTCTCGGCCGCACCGCCCTGCTGGCCGGTCTGCCGGCCGCTCCGCTGGCCCGTTCCGCTCCCGACGAGGAGGCGGCGACCTTTTTCTTCGTCGCCGATACGCACTATCGGGCGGCGGAGACCGATTCCCGGGTCCTCGACCCCGTGTCGGCCGATCACAATCGCCGACTCATCGACTGGCTCAATCGCCTGCCCGGCACGCCCTTCCCCGAGTCCGCCGGCGGTGGCATCGTGCCCGAGCCCCATGGTGTCATCCACGGTGGCGACATCGTGGACAATGGCGACAAGGGGCCTGCGGTGATGGCGGAGAAGGTGCCCATCGAGTTGGCCTCTTTCCTCGGCGACTGGGGACTCAATGGCGGCGATGGCCGGCTGCGCTGGCCCGTCCGCGAAGTGCATGGCAATCACGACAGCCCGCGTGGCGAGGGTCTCGTCATCGACGCGATCAAGACGCGCAACCAGCGGCGTCAGGGCGTGGTGAATGTCTCGGAAAATGGCCTGCACTACTCCTGGGACTGGGCCGGCGTGCACTTCGTCGCCCTCGGCATCGTGGTGGGCGATGCTCCCGAGATCACCCGCCGGCGCCGTTACGGAGCCCTGGGCAGCCTGCCTTTCCTGCGTGACGACCTCGCCGCGCAGGTCGGCGACAGCGGACGCCCCGTGGTGCTGGTGCATCATGTCGATGTGGCCCGCTACTCAGTCCCGGTGCCCGATGAGAAGGTGATTCACAACGAGTGGGACTACGGCGACGCCCAGGCTTACCACCGCAGCCTCGCCTCCCATCGCGTCGCGGCGGCCCTCTGCGGGCATACCCACTCGCGTCAGCTCTTTCGCTGGGATGGCACCGGCAACCGGTCGGCGGAGAGTGGTCTGCCCTTTCTCAATACCGACAATGCCGCCCATTTCCACGGCGGCAGCCAGGCCTTCCTCCACGTGCGCATCGCTGGCAGCGAGACTCTGGTGCGCGAGTTCGCGACCGAGGACGGCTGGGAAACCGGCGCATGGAGGCCGCAGGTGTGGCGCTTTGCTTTCTGAGCGATGGCGGCGTGGCTGGGCTCGCCTCAACCCGTCATCACATCGTCTTCCCACCCTCCGCCGTCGGGGGCGCGGCATCGGCGACGGCGGTCGGAGCCGCGCCTCCGGGCGAGTCGATGACGATGCCGGCTTCGGCGGCGAAATCGGCCAGCGCCATTTCCTCCAGCGCCTGCCGCTCGCTTTCCATCGTTTGCAGCTCCGAGTTGTCGATGCTGTCCCGGGCCACGCGGGCGCGGCCGAGGGCTTTCTCCTTCTCGTCGCGCACCATTTCCTCGAGTCGGTTCAGCGTGTCACCGGCTCCGCCGATCTCATTGATCATCCCCGCGGCCATTTCATTGAGTTCCGCCGTGGCTTTGGCGATCCGGGTGCTGTCGATGTCGCGCTTCAGGGCCTCGATCTTCTCCCGCGCCGCCGTCACGGCGACTTCGCGGGCGCGTTTCAGCTCTTCGTAGGTCTTTTCGGCCGCCTCGAGTTGGGCGACATTCTCCGTATGCTCACCCTTCAGCTTTTGCAGGCGCAGGGCGTATTCGCCGGCGAGTTGGCGGTTGCCCGCTTTCAGGTGTGCCGTGGCTTTGGCGGTCAGTTCGCGAACCTCCGTCTCCTCACGTTTTACCTGAGCCATCAGCCGCTCGCAGAGCGCCGCGTGGGCGGATAGGCCCTTGTTGTATTCGGAGATCTGCTTGCGCAGGTTTTCCTTTTCGACCTCCAGCAGGGCCTCGGGATTTTGCTTTTCCAAGCCGGAGATGAAGAGGCCGAAAAAGCCGCGGATCAGGTTGCCAAGTCGTTTGAACATCGGAGCAGGGGGTGCGGGTGGAGGTGAGACGGCGGTTGCACCGCTATCGAAGCGCGGGCGGGCGGGAATCACAAATGGAAAAATGCGCCCGAGAAGGAATGAAGGGCGGGCAATCCACGGATTTCGGACGAAAGGCGCCCTCCGGCGTCCCCATGCTCCGCTCAATCGTGTCACGGCCGGATTCTTGCGGTTGCGGGGTCGTCCCGGTCCATGCTAAGGATGGGGCGGCTCCCGTTACCGACCCCGCCACGCTTCCCCACCATGCCGGACCCCGCTCCAGTTGCCCGCGCCCTGCACTCGCTGTGGGAGGTCTTGGTGCGGGAAAAACGCGCCGGACACACCCATCTCACCATTTCCAGCGACTCCATCGAGCGCCTGCGGGGCATTCCCGGGCAGTTGCACTCCCTGCGCACCCGGCCCGCGGCGCCGGTGCGGACCCAGATCGCTCCGGAGCCCGCGGCGACTCCGATCTCGCCGCCGCCCGCGGTCGCTGTGACGGCGACGGCGGCCCCTGCTCCGGCGCCACGCGTGGAGACGGCTCTTCCGCCGGCGGATCGTCCTGCTCCGCCTCGCGAAATCGCTCCCGAGCCAGCCCGGCGCGCCGCCACGCCTGTCACGCCCATCGTGCCCACCATCGAAGTGCTGACCCCGCCGCCCGGCACCAAGGCCCAGCAGATCGCCTGGCTCGCCCAGCGCGCCGAGCACTGCGAGGCCTGCCGCTCGCTCGGCACCCTGCGTGATACCATGGTCTTTTCCACCGGCAATCCCGACGCCCGGCTCATGTTCATCGGCGAAGCCCCCGGCTTCGAGGAGGAGCGCCAGCGCGAGCCTTTTGTCGGCCCCGCCGGCCAGTTGCTCACCAGGATCATCGAGACGATGGGCCTGCGGCGACCCGAGGATGTCTATATCTCGAATATTGTGAAATTCCGCCCCATCAAGGGCGATCCCCGCTTTCAGGGTCAGCAAAACCGCAAACCCGAGACCAACGAGATGGCCATCTCAGCGAAGTATGTCTTCGCCGAGATCGATGTCGTGCGCCCCGAGGTCATTGTCGCCGTCGGTGCCACCGCCGCCGAAGGCCTGCTGCACATCGCCGGCTCCCTCGCCTCCTTGCGCGGCCGTTTCCACGACCTGAAGGGCATCCCCGTCATGGTCACCTACCATCCCAGTTACCTCCTGCGCGAAACGGACAAAGATCCCGTGCGCGGCAAGCAGGAGAAACGCAAAGTCTGGGAGGACATGCTCTTGGTCATGGAGCGTCTCGGCATGCCCATCAGTGATCGGCAGCGGCGGTATTTTTTGTGAGACACCGGCGGCATCGGCTCGATCCGCAGCGGATGGCTTTCCGATCCGACCCGGTTGCCTCGGCGATGAGACAGGGTTCCATCGGGAGCCTCACGCACACGCCGCTATCGCGGGCTTGCCAACCCGGCCCCTGATCCGGCACCATCGGGGACATGAAAAGGACGCGCATAGCCCATTGCCAGTATGAATCATGGTGCGGCGACTACGATCGCAACCTCGACCGGGTCGCCGAGGGACTGGTCCGCGCCGACGCAGAGGGAGCGGCGATCGTGACCTTCCCGGAGTGCTTTCTCACGGGCTACCCGGACACGGAGCCAGCGGCGCGGGCGGGAGCCTTTGCGCTGGACTCGGATGAGATGATGCGGCTGCTCGATGTGTCGTCGCGACACGAAGCCCTGGCGATCGTGGGATTCAACGAGACCCGCGGCGAGGACCTCTACAATACCTGTGCGGTGGTCCACCGGGGGCATCTGCTGGGGCACTACAGCAAATGCGCCGCCTACCAGAAATTCCACCGACAGGGGCGGGAATTCCCCGTGTGGACGCATGCCGGGCTCACCTTCGGCGTGCTGATCTGCGCGGATGGCGGCTACATCGAGCCGGCACGCATCCTGGCGCTGAAGGGGGCGCAGGTGATCTTTGCCCCGCATTTCAATGCGATCGGCCCGGCGGGGCTGCTGAGCCATTTCTCGAAAGTGCGGGCCGACCACACCGCGCGGGCGATCGAAAACTCGGTCTATTTCGTGCGGGGAAACAATGTGATCCTGGATCCGGCGAAGAGCGGCCTGTCGCGGCCCGAGGTGGTGGGATACGGCGACAGCTACGTGATCGATCCCGGCGGAGAGATCCTGGCCCGGACCCGTCGGCACGAGGAGGATGTCCTGATCGCCGACATCGACCCGACCCACCAGCCGGACAAGGCTTGGGGCATCGGGAAGAATGCGTGGAGCTTCCGGGAGTTTGGCGAGATGGTGGCGGAGGTGATGGGGAAGAGTAAAAAGTAAAAAGTAAAAAGTAAAAAGTGATAGGTTGGAGAGCAAGAAGGAGGCGGCGTTTGTTGGCGGGGGGCTCCTGATCGCGGTCGATGGTCTCGAGATCGGCGAGGCGGGTGAGACCAGGCCGATCGGACGGTGGTTGGGATGGCAGCCGAAGGGCTGACCGGGCGGATGGGGGGTGGGGAGGCAAACGAAAAGGGCCGAACGATCGGGGGAAATGACCGCGGAGGATGCAGGATGCTGGCGGCAGCGGATGGAGCCGGGCAACTGAGGAGAGTGTGGAGCGGCGAACGGAAAACGGTGGCCTGTCGCTCGGGCCGCCGCGCCAGACCGCGCCGCGCGCAGGCCGAATTCACCGCCCCGCGGGCGCGCTCCGCCAGGCTGCGCTGTTCGGCGCCTTCCTCCGCGCACGCTCCTGCAAACGCCGCGCACGCTCCTACAAACGCCCCGCACGGTCCTGCAAACGCCCCGCACGGTCTTGCAAAGCCCCCGCACGGTCTTGCAAAGCCCCCGCACGGTCTTGCAAACGCCCCGCACGGTCTTGCAAACGCCCCGCACGGTCTTGCAAACACCCCAACCCCGCATGCAGAGACGGCTGACGGCCGTGCCACCGGCTCTTTCACGGGCGCAACGCCCGCCAAAGCCGCCGTCTCCTCGTACAGATGCTTGCCCGACGCCCTCGGCCACGCCCTGGCGAGCGCAGCTACCGATGAAAAATCAGTCGCCTTTCGATTGCATGCCGTAGCCGCCGTCGCCAGACGGTGGTACGCCATACCGGCAGCAACGCCGGACCGACTTCCACACACTGGCGACCGCGGCTCCGGATCCATTGAATGACCTCTGGAAACGCAGACCTCTCAACGCAGAGGCGCAAGAGGGCCGAGTGCCGCAGAGAAGGTAGAAATCACCCAAACCAACAAAAGCCGATGGGAGTTGAGCCAAATCTCTGCGGCCCTCCGCTCCTCCGCGCCTCCGCGTTGAACTCACCCGTCCGGTCCCCGGACGGGCGCGCCTGATCACGCGGCATGCCGATCAGACCCGGTTGGATCGGAGATGAGACCCGGTCGGATCGGCGAGGCAAGAGGGTGTGATCGCGAAAGAGGCGCCCGGATCGCGACCCGCGGAGGTCACCGGCGGCAGTCCCCGCCCGGCTGAGCGAGCGCCGCAAGGAGTTGAAAAGTCGATATCCAGAACGATCCGGTTCGCTTGATGCTTTGGAAAACCAAGATTCCCGATCGTACAAAACACCAGCCCGTTCCGGGCGCAAAAGTGATTGACAGAGAGAAGGATGGGAATTTCGGTGATTTCGATATCACTGCCGCCGGAAGAAAAGTGGAGCGATAGCGAAATCGGATAACAAACTGTTGTGCCAAGAAAATAGATGGGAGCGTGGGGAACAGGTGTATTGGAAAACGATTCAGCGATGGATGCGTTGAGTATTCATCTAGCACCTCTTGTTTTCGAACTCTACGAGGGCCTGATTCACGAATCCCACAGCAAGATTCCTAGTGCTTTGGAAGCTGAGGTGATGCTTGCAGAGATGATAGCGGCAATCGCAGAAAAATTTCCCCAGAGCAACCTGACTCGCGAGGATGCGCTTCACTGGAAGGATGTTGCCTTGGAGATTCTCGACAACTACTGCCATGGACGTGACATTCCCGATGACTGGGATTGGATGGCGACTGTCGAGTCGTCATTTGACCGATTGATTCAGTATTCTGACCACGACGAAGAGCGACGACCGGCCCAACATTTTCGTGATTACTATCTCGGGTGGTGCGGCCAAACTGGACGCGAACCCGTTGCCGAGACCCTACCAAAGGCACAATCGGGTCCCCGCGACTGACTGAGCCTTTGCCCAGCCAGCCACGGGTCCCACACCACCCTGCGTACGGCTCCGTACAGGGCGGTTCCAATCAGACTCGGGCTTTTGGCCCGTAGTACAGCACGATCCAGATCGCTTTGAC
>JAEUHH010000116.1 GCA_016795505.1 Verrucomicrobiales bacterium
CCGTCGATGCCACCGATTGGCACCATTCTGTTTTTACAATGGCAATACTTTCACGGCCATTATTCGGGATGTCGTGATGAAGCTCGATCTTTCCCCGGACGAAGCCCACATCATCCGCAGTCTCGCCGGCCACATCGTCGCTGGTGTCGCGACCGACGAGGAGGAGCGCGCCTTCCGGAAATTCTGCGAAGGATTGGGTCATGCGGATTAACGACGGACGTGGGTGAACGGATAACTCTTCGCGATCTCGACAACGACCCGGCTGAACTTCCAACCATCGGCCTCGGCGGCCTGCTGGATGCGGGCGACCTCGGGCATGTCTTGAATACCGAGTTTCCGGGTGATCGCGTAGCTGAGGAAATGCTCGATGAAGCCGCGGGTGAACTCGTGCGGGTTCTCGGCGAGGATGGCCTTGAATCCGGCAGGACCGTCAAAGGCCCGGCCCGACCACTCTCCTTTCGCATCCGCGTCGGGAGTCCATTGACCGACGGGATCGAATCGCTCGAGGGCGAAGCCGGGGGGATCGAGGCGAATGTGGCAGGATTGGCAGGCCGCTTGGTTGCGGTGCAGCTCGAACTTCTGCCGGATGCTCATCTGTTGCGCGGCTTCCTTCGTGTCATTCTCGATCGCAAAGGCGACCTTGGGTTCGGTGGGCGGGCGGTTGAAGAGCGTCTCGAGGATCCACGCGCCGCGCTTCACCGGACTGGTGCGGAAGGGGAGCGAAGTCACGATCAGGGGTGCGGACATCGTCGCGAATCCTCCGCGGTTCGCGTCGTCCAGCGCCACCCGCCGCCAGATCGCGGCCCGGTCGTTTTTGACCCGGAGTTCGCGATTGGTGCCGGCCGGCGCGTCGGTGATGTCTTCCGATCCGGCGAGCGGAATCCCATAGAGCCGCGAAAGCTGGCTGTTGAGCCAGGTGTAGTCGGCGGCGAGGAAATCGAGGATGGGGCGGTCCTCGATCTGGACCGTCTCGAACAACAACAGCGCCTCGGCGAGGGCCGACCCGTGGAGGGTGCCCTTGTTCTGCGGGCCATAGTAGAAGCTCTTGAAAAGCTCCGGGTCGGGCTTGGCGCTCTGGAGCTGATCGAGCCGCAGCCATTGCACGGCGAAGGACTCGCTCAACTCGCGCGAGCGCGGGTCCTTGAGCATCCGGCGCGTCTGGGACTCGAGCACCGCGGGGTCATGGAGCCGGCCCTCGCGGGCGAGAGCGAGGAGTTCCTCATCCGGCGTCGAAGCCCAAAGGAACAGGGCGAGGCGGGTGGCCAGTTCGCGGTCCTCGAGCGGAGTGACCGGAGCATCGCCGGGGGTGCCGTTGGCCTCCACGTAGAGGAAGGCCGGCGAGGCGAGCACCGCGGCGACGGCTTGGCGCATCGCATCCGCCTCGGAGGCTCCATCAGCCCGCGCTCTGTCAAAGAGCGTGCGGAACGTCGCCTGCTCATCGTCCGAAAGCGGACGGCGAAAGGCACGTTCGGCGAAGGCGTTGAGGCGATCGTGGGGCGTAGCAGGAGAAGAAAGTAGTTTGGGCTTTAGCCCAAGCTCTGGCCGGGGAAGATTTGGGCTGAAGCCCAAGCTACTTTGGATCACCGCCAAATCATCGAGCAGCACATAGTCGCCGGAAAACCCACTGCCATCGACGACCAGCTTCTTCACCGCTTCACCCGGCGGCGCGCTGAAGGAAACAAAGGTCGTGCCCGCCTCGCCCTCGGCCATGTCCCGCGAGATCGTTTGCTCCGTGGCGTCGGTGAAGACCGCGGTCAGCTTCACGGTGCCACCCTGTCCCTTTCGTCCCACGAGGCAAAAGCCGAGATGCTCGACCCCTTCCTCGGCATCGTCGCTCTCGATGTCGAAGGTCAGCTCAAAAACCTTCGCGCCTTTTTCTTTGTTTGTCAGGATCGCCGGAGCGGAGGTCGCCTTCGCGGTGGCGAAGGCGGCGAGCCAAACGTCGGCATTCGGATTGATCGTCAGGCTGCGGTTGCCAAAGGCCGCCCGGATCAGTCCGCCCTTGCCGGCGATGGTCTGGTTCGCCACGGATTTGGGCACATCGAAAACCCCGCCGAGTCCCTGCGCATGAGCCTCGGCGAGGCGGCGGCGGAAATCGGTGAGCGGAATCGCATTGCCTTTGGCTTCCTTTATCGACTCAAGATCTGGAGCAAACGAAGAAAGTAGCTTGGGCTTCAGCCCAAGTTCCCCATCCTCCGCCATTGGGCTGAAGCCCAAGCTACTTTCCTCCAGGCCCAGCAATTCCGCGAAGACCCGGCTGCGCCTCGGCAACTCTGGCGCGTTCACGATCGTCAGTGCGGCGGCGAGATAATTCTCCAGCAAGAGTGGCGAGAAGTCCTGGGTATCGCCACGGTTCCGGTAGCCGTGCTCGGCGCGGTGGTCGCCCGGCAAACCGAGCTGCGGACAGAGCACCGGATACTTGGCTCCATACTCGCGCATCTCGACCCGGATCTCGGCGGGCATCACGCCGGTGGCGGGCTGGAAGTAGCTTTTGTCCCTCAGCGGGAGCCGCTCTGGAAAGGCGAAGACATCCATCTCCAGCCCAAGCAGGTCGCGGATGGCATTGTTGTATTCGAGCCGTGTCAGACGCCGCAAGGATGGCTTTCCCGGATCGACGGCGTTCAGCTCCGGATCCGGCCGGGCCGCAATGTCGAGGATCCACGCGAGGAGCGCCTCGCGTTCCGCTGCCGAAGGCTGGTGCGCCTCCTTCGGCGGAGGCATCTGGTGCGATTCGACTTTCTCGTAAACCGCCCGCCACACCTCACGGTCCCGCATCACCGCCGCTTCGTCGGTGAAGGACGAGAGATCGAGCCCGCCTTTTTTCGCCAGATCGTCGTGGCACTCGAGGCAGTACGAATCGAGAAACGCCGGGAAATCCGCCGCCCCGCAGGAAAGCGTGAGAAACAGGAATGCCGGCAACCAGAGTTTCATCGTCAGCAGGCAACGGCTGGCAGGGGTCGATCCTGACAAGCAACCGAACTGACGATTCTTTGCCCTTCGCCGATGGCCGACGGGTCATAATTGAACAAACCGCGCCCGGCGGAGACTCAAGCAGAATGTCAGCCCCTCTCCAGGAACCGAAAACGAAATGGTGGCACGCCGAAGGCGACCGTCTGGTCTGCGACCTCTGCCCCCGCGAGTGCCGCCTCGGCGAGGGACAGCGCGGCTTCTGCTTCGTGCGCCAGAATGTGGACGGGCGGATGGTGCTGACGACCTACGGACGCAGCACGGGCTTTTGCATCGATCCGATCGAGAAAAAGCCCCTCAATCACTTCCTGCCGGGCACGCCGGTGCTGTCCTTCGGCACGGCGGGCTGCAATCTGGGCTGCAAATTCTGCCAGAACTGGGACATCTCGAAGTCGCGGGAGATCGAGATTCTCAGCCAACAGGCCAGTCCGGAGGCGATTGTCCAAACGGCGAAGAGCCACGGCTGCCGCAGCATCGCCTTTACCTACAACGACCCGGTGATCTGGGCTGAGTATGCCATCGAGACGGCGAAGATCGCCCGGGCCGAGGGCATCAAGACCGTGGCGGTGACGGCTGGCTACATCACGCCAGCGGCGCGGGGGGAATTCTTCGAGTGGATGGACGCGGCCAATGTGGACCTGAAGGCGTTCACCGACGAGTTCTACCGGAAACAGACCTTTTCCCGCATCGATCCGGTGCTCGACACCCTGCGCTGGCTGAAGCACGAGACCGGGGTGTGGTTCGAGATCACGAACCTGATCATTCCGGGGGAAAACGACTCGCCCGACGAGACAGCGCGGCTTTGCGACTGGGTGCTGGAGGAACTGGGACCGGATGTGCCGCTGCATTTCACTGCCTTTCATCCGGATTTCAAGCTGCGCGACCGGGGCCACACCCCCCACGACACGCTGATCCAGGCGCGGTCGCTGGCGCGGGAGCGCGGGCTGCGCCACGTCTACGTCGGCAATGTGCTGGACGGCGAGCGGCAGAGCACCTACTGCCCTGGCTGTGAACGGGTGGTGATTGAGCGCGACCACTACGAGCTGGGTGCCTACCACATCCGCGAAGGTGCCTGCACCCATTGCGGCACGACGATCCCCGGCGTCTTCGAGAACGAGCCGGGCCATTGGGGCCGGAAACGGGTGCCCCTGAGCATCCGGGAGCCGGAAAGGCCGGCTTCCATAGCCAGTCCGACGCAGCCGGAGTCGGTCATCGATGCCGACGCCCGGGCCTTCCTGCTCGATCACGCGCGCCATCTCGTCACCGCCGCGGTGCGGGGCGAAAGCCCGACGGAGAGCCTCCCCGAGCCGGTGGCATCGTTTCCCTGCCACGGTCTTTTTGTCAGCCTGAAGCGCGGGCACCAACTGCGGGGCTGCATCGGGCATTTCCAACCCGACCAAGCCCGACCCATCTCCGCCCTGCTCGCCCAGGCGGCGGCGAGCGTGGCGACGCGGGATGTCCGCTTTCCTCCGATCCAGCTGGACGAGCTTCCCTATCTGAGCATCGAGGTCACGCCGATGCACGGCTTTCGCGACCTCGATGAAACCGGCGCCGCCCGCGCTGGCGTGATCGAGATCGGTCGCCACGGGGTGATCCTCTCGCAGGGTGACCGGCGCGGCCTGCTCCTGCCTCAGGTGGCGGTCGAGCACGGCTATGACGCGGCGGCATTCCTCCGCCAAGTGTCGCTGAAGGCCGGCCTGCCGCCCGACGCCTGGCTCGCGCCGGACAGCCGGCTCACCGTTTTTGAAGGCGAGCCCTTTTCGGCAGAGCCGCCGCGGCCCGAGATCGATGGATCGACCCTGTCGCGGGAGGATTTCCGCGCCGCCGCCGCCCTGGCCGTGGCGAGCCTGTCCGGAGCGACGGGTGAGATGCGGGCGCCGGCCATCCTCACCCGGACGGTGGAGCATCCGCTCGGGGTGATCATCGAGACAGGTGGACGCCGCGCCTTTGCCCTCCGCGCCGGGGCGAGTCTGGCGCAGCTCATTCTGGATGCCTGCCAGTCGTTGCGCTCCGCCCCGAACCAGCCCGATGACGCCGCGTCCGAGGCCCGGCTGCATCTGCTGAGTCTGCCCATCTCGTTGCGTCCGGCGCATCATCCGCAGCGGCATGCCCATGTGCTCCGGGGCGCCATCGTGGCGCGCGCGGGGGACCGCTTTGCCATCGCCCTGCCCACGAGCGATACGACGGCGGATCCGATTGCCGAGGCCTTGCGCTCGGTCGGCATCAGCCTGGACCAGTGGGCGGACAGCGGCGCCGAGGTCGTGGCTTTCCAGAGACACAGCGTGAGGTTTTCCCTGCATTCGGAATCGTCCGGTGACCCGGGCGGCATTCGCCCCGCCGCAGTGGCGGGCCGGTTTTATCCCGGGACGGCCGACGAGATGGCCCGGGCATTGGACAGCCATTTTGAGAAGGCCCGCGCCGCCTATTCCGGCGCCCCGCAGCCAGCCCGCGCCGTCCTGTTGCCGCATGCCGGCTGGATCTACTGCGGCGATCTCATCGCCGGTGCCCTGGCCCGCGTCGCGGTGCCGGAACTGGTCGTGGTGATCGGTCCGAAACACACCCCGCACGGAGCCAACTGGTCGGTTAGCTCATCCGACGCCTGGGAGATTCCCGGCGCGACCATTCCGGTGGCGCGGGAATGGGCCGATTTCCTCGCCGCCCGCTGCCCGCGCCTGATCCGCGAAACGGCGGCTCACCGGGCCGAGCACGGATGCGAGGTGTTGCTGCCATTCCTGCACCGGTGCCAGCCCCGCCTGCGCATTGTGCCCATTGCGATTGGGGAGGCCGGCTACGACGATCTGGCGTCGCTCGCCGGGGCGCTCGCCGACCTGCGCGCTGAATGGGGCGATCGCGTGCTGCTGGTGATTTCCAGCGACCTGAATCACTTCGCCGACGAAGCCGAAAATCGCCGGCGCGATGCCCTCGCTCTTGAGAGGTTCGCCGCCGCTGACCCGCGCGGCCTCTACGATCGCTGCCGGGCCGAGGACATCAGCATGTGCGGCCTCCGACCCGCCGTGGCCGTGTTGCGGGCGTTGGAGACCGAGCGCCGGGCCGCGGTCGAGATCACTGGTTACGACACCAGCGCCCGGATTTCCGGCGATACCAGCCGTGTGGTCGGCTACGCCGGCGCGGTACTGGCTTGATGCGTCTCCGCCGCGAAGACCGGCCGCTCCGGATCGACGAAGAGCCAGGCCACCGTGCCGATGGCGAACAAGCCGCCGAGGAGAAACAGCGGGAAATTCCAGTCATTGAACCACAGCACCGATTTCGCCACCACGATGGGGCTGATGATAGCGCCGATCTGGCCCGCGGTGTTCATCGTCGCCCCGACCACGGCCGCGTGCTCGCGGCCGATGTCCAGCACCGTGCCCCAGGCCGGCGCCGTGGTCAGCATGCAGGAGGCGGCCGTCAGGGCGATGAACAGCGCCGCCACCCGGGGCTCGCCCGATGAGGCGGCGATGACGATGAACACCCCGGCGCCGCCGTAGCCCAGCATGGCGGGTATCCGTCGCCCTGCCCGCAGGCCCCACCGCGCCGAGAGGCGGTCCGAGAGCCAGCCACCGAGGAATTGCGTGCCCACGCTGAGGAACAACGGCAGCGCCGACAGCAGGCCCAGTTCCCCCTTGTCGAAGTGGTGCTGCTCGCGCAGGTAGGTCGGCAGCCAGGTGATGCAGAAATAGAAGGTCACGCTGTTCGGCACATACATCGCGCAGAGGGCCAGGAGGTTGCGCTGTCCCAGCAGGCGTCGCCAGTAGGGCCAGCCGCGCAGCAGCGGCGCCTCCACGTGCCGGCCGGCCAGGATCAGCCCGCGCTCCTCGTCATTCACCGCCGGATGCTCCGCCGGCTCGTCGCGGAACCAGACGTAAAACACCGCCGCCCAGACGAAGCCGATCAGCCCGAAGACCACGAAGATCGCCCGCCAGGGCACCTGCCACTCCGACAGCAGCCAGCCCACCAGCAGCGGCGTCGCCGCACCCGCCGCATAGGCGCCGGAGAAAAAGATGCCCTTGATCGTGCCGCGCTCCCGCACCGGGATCCACCGGGAAAAAACCCGCGCCACGCAGGGCCAGGCCCCCGCCTCGCCCATGCCGAAAAGGAACCGCGTTACCACCATGCTGGCATAGCTGAACGCCCCCGCCGTCGCCATGGTGAAGACCGACCACCACAGCACGATCCGCGTCAGCACCGATCGCGCGCCCCGCCGATCGGCCCACCAGGCAGTGGGAATCTCGAAAATCGCATAGGCCAGCGCGAAGGCGCTGAAGACATGGCTCATCTGGTCGAGCGAAAGGTCCAGATCGGCCTGGATGAGGTGCGCCATCGCCCCGATGCAGGCCCGGTCGAGATAGGTGACCATCGCCAGCGTCACCATGAAGGCGACGACGACATGGCGGATGCGGGAGGGAGGCTGGCCGGGAGACATCGGGCGGGAGGATAGCGGCGGGGCAGTCGGCTTGGCAATCGCGGGGACAAAATCCGCGCACTTTCCCGTGGAATTCGCAAAACCTCCGGCCCGGCCATGACCTATTGTGGGTCAATGCGTCTCGCTCTCGCCAGCCTCGTTGCCCTCCTCCACCTGTCGGCATTGCCCGCCCGTGCGGATGAGCCGGCCCGGATGGATTTCGGCCGGTTCATGCAGGGAAAGTTCCTCTACGAGCGCCACTGCATCGTTTGCCACGGTCCCCGGGGACGCGGCGATGGGGAGCTGGCTCCGACCCTGATTCCCCGGCCGCGATCCTTTCGCGAGGGCATGTTCAAGTTCCGCACCACCCCCTTCGGCAGCCTGCCGGCGGACGAGGATTTGCGATATACCATCAGTCACGGCCTGTCCGGCACTGCCATGGGCATGTTCGGCCACCTTGGCGACGAAGGCGTCACGTCCCTGATGGTTTACGTGAAATCCTTCTCGCGTCGCTGGCGGGACGCGGAGAACCACGCCAAGCCGCTGACCTTTCCCGCCCCGCCGGCTTGGATGGGCGATGAAAAGGCGCTCGCCCCACGGGTGGCGGCCGGGAAAAGCCTGTTCGCCGTGCATTGTCTCGCCTGCCACGGACCCGAAGCCGATGGCAGGGGCCCGGGCATCGCCGCCCTGAAGGATCTCTGGGGACAGCCCGCCCGGCCCTCCGACCTGCGGCAACCGCACCTGCGCGGCGGCGACCGGCCCGAGGATCTCTATCGCACCCTCACGACCGGCTTGAACGGCACGCCCATGGTGAGCTTCGACGCCATCCTGACACCGGAGCAGCGCTGGGAAATCATCGCCTGGCTGCAAACTCTGAAGCTGCCCGCCGGCCCCACGCTCGGCAGCGCCCCGCCGCGGCCCATGACCATCGCGGAGTGATCCGATGAAACAGGGTCTGATCGCCGATGAGACCCTGTACGATCGGAAATCGGCTCCTCAGTAGGTGCCGTCGCGCTCGATGAAATACTCCTCGCCCCCGAGGATCTCGGCATCGGGGAAGGCACCGGCTTCGCGGATGCGCTCGAGGCGGCGGCGGCTGCCGCGCTCAAATCTCGGGTGGTCCAGGGTACGGCTCAGGTAGTCCGCCGCGACCGGCAGGGCCGCGAGCACCCCGAGGGAAACCAGACTGGAGGCGAGGCTGACCCGGTTGGAGGTCTTCATCCGGCCGCCGAGGAGCAACCCGACACCACAACCCACGGCCGCCGGCGCGATGGCCAGAGCGGCACCCAACAGAGAGGGACTCAGGGAACGGCGGTGATCGGGGTGCATTGTCATTTTTAAAATTTACCATAATTTCTTTTACGGAAAATTAATTTTTGTAAGAATTTTGTCGCACTCAAGCTCTGGCGGGGGTTTCTTTTCGGCTGTCTGTGGAGGTGTCCGAGCCTCCATGCCTGATCTGCGATGCGATTCTTACTCCCCGACTGACTCATGTCCGACCCAGCCGTTTATGGATTGATACTGGCCGGTGGCAGCGGCACCCGCTTCTGGCCGCTGAGCCGCGACGACCGGCCCAAGCAATTGCTGCGACTTTTCGACGACGAGACCCTGCTGGAAAAGGCGGCCCGTCGCTTGGAGGCGCTGATTCCCCGAGAAAACCTGATCGTGCTGACCAATGCGGCGCAGGAGGCGTCGGTGCGGGCCATCCTGCCGGATTTGCCGGCGGTAAACGTGATCAGCGAGCCCGAGCGCCGCGACACGGCGCCGGCGCTGGCTTTGGGGATCGCGGCGGTGGCGCGTCGCTCGCCCGAGGCGGTGATGGTGGTGATCCCGGCTGACCAGTTGATCCGGGACGAGGCTGGCTTTGTCCGCATCATCGAGGCCGCGGTCGAGGCGGCGCGGGCGTCGGACGCTCTGGTGACGCTGGGGATCAAGCCCACCTGGGGCTGTCCGAGCTACGGCTATATCGAGCGCGGACCGCGGGCGTCGATCTCGGGCTATCGCCATGAGATCCCGGTGCACGAGGTGTTGCGGTTCCGTGAAAAGCCGGATGCCGACCTGGCGGAGCAGTATTTCGAAAGCGGCGCCTACTCGTGGAATGCCGGCATTTTCATCTGGACCGTGCCCGCCGTGATCCGGGAGCTGACCCGGCACTGCCCGGAGCTGGCCGATTTTGTCTCCGAACTGCGGCATTCCCGCGATTTTGCCGCCACCCTGGCCAAGCAATTCCCGGCCCTGACCCGCATCTCGATCGACTACGCGCTGATGGAAAAGGCCGCCCGCGTGCTGAACATCGAGGCGGACATCGGCTGGGACGACGTGGGCGGGTGGATCTCGATCGGGAAGTATCTCGAACAGGCGACGGGTGACAATGCGGTGCGCGGTCCGGTGACGCTGCTCGACTGCTACAACAACGTGGTATTCGGTGCCTCGGGCCGCCGGGTGGCTCTGTTGGGCGTCCACGACCTGATCGTGGTGGAGACGGCCGACGCCATCCTCATCGCAGACAAGGACGAGGCCGACCGGGTGAAGAAACTGGTCGACCAGATGCCGCCCGATCTGCGTTGACCGAACCGACGAAGAGCCGATGCAGGGGAAAGCCAGCCGGGTGATGGCGGTCGACTACGGCGAGGCCCGCATGGGTCTGGCGCTGAGCGACGAGTTGGGCCTGCTCGCCCACCCGCTGGAGACGGTGCCCGGGGCCGACAAGGCGCGGGCGGCGGCGCGGATCGCGGCGCTGGTCGCGGAAAAGGGCGTGACGACGCTGCTGATGGGCCTGCCGCTGCGGATGGATGGCACGGAGGGCTCGGCGGTGGAGAAAGTGCGGCATTTCCTCGGCCGGCTGCGGCCGCTGCTGCCGGAGTCGGTCGAGATCGTGGAGATCGACGAGCGTCTCTCGACCGTGGCGGCCATGGCCAAGCTCCACGAGGCGGGGCGGACGGTGAAAAACAGCCGCGCCCACATCGACCAGGCGGCGGCGATGGAGATCCTGCAGGAGTATCTGGACGCGCGTCCGGGCGCCATGCTCCTGCCCGACGATGAGGATGAGGCGTGGTGGGAGAACCAGCCCTGATCCCGTCCGCACCTGTTTGCGCGGGTATTTCTCGTTAGCGGATCGGGCCAAAGCTGTTACAGGTGTGCACCGGTCGAATGCGGGCTCCGGCTCTCTGAATGTGGTGCCCGCGGTCTTTTTGTGATGGCGGCCGGTTCCTTTCCCTTTTCCGTCGAGACAGATGGCTTTGTTTCTGAAAAAGAACGCGATCCGCGAGAACCGGATCGAGAATGTGGGTCGCTGGCCGATCCGGATGACGGATTTTTTCCTGGTCGACGACTATGAGTTCCCGCCGAGTCGCTTCCTGGAGGTGTTCTATGTGCGGTCGGGGAATTTTCTTCACGAGACCGAAAGCGGCACCCAGGCGGTGCGGACGGGCACGGCCATCGTGCATCATCCGTCGAGCCGCCACGTGGTGAAGCAGCCGGATCAGGTGAAGCTGACGCGGGTGCGGCTGTTGCCGGAGTGGTTCGCGGCGGATTTCGGCTCCATCATGGGCTCGCCGGACGCGCTGAGCCTGTTTTTTGCGCCGATTTGGTTTCAATTGCCGCAGGAGAGCCGGGTGCAGGTCTTCACGACGCGGAATTCGCAACAGCCGCTGCTGCTGAACCTGTTCGAGTTGCTCCACCAGTGCCTGCGCACCGGGCGGCACGCCGAACCGGTGAGCCGGGTGGCTCTGCTGGAGATCCTGATCCTGCTCGGCGACGAGTACCACGCCTACTGGCGGGGCGGCAACCGGCTGGCGCTCCCCGGTGAGCTGCTGAAGGCGATGGAACTCATCGAGCGGTCGATCGCCTCGGGGGGCCGCCTGCCGCTGAAGCAATTGCAGACCGACACCGGCCTCACGCAGGAGGAGATCAACCAACTGTTCCGCAAGCAACTCGGTCTGCCGCTGATGGAATACACCCTGAATCGCCGGGTGCATCACGGGGCGCTCCGTCTGCTCGGAACGGGCGATCCCACCGAGACGATCTCGGCTTTGTACGGTTTTTCCGATCCGTCGCAGTTCGAAAAAGCCTTTGAGGGAGCCTTCGGCTTTCTCCCCGAGACTTATCGGATGAAGTTCTCCGTCGCCCAGGGAAATGCAGAAGCCGAAGTCCCCGCCTGATGATGCGGCGGAGACTCGGCTTTGCAGCGGGGGAGTTTTGGGATCGGAAGTCGACGCTCAGTGGCGGCAGCCGGGGCGATGGCGGTTGTCATTGAGGCCCTGCGAGATGGCCTGGAGGATCAGGCCGACGGCCTGCTCTTCGATCGACGGCTGGCGCACCACTTCGACGACCCGCACCGGCTCCTGGACCACGATCACCTCGCGGTCGGTATGATGGTGATGCCGGTGATGCTGGGTGTAGGACTCCCAGACCGCATCGAAGCCGCGCCCGAAGCGGCAGGCCGCCTCGTGGGCTTCGGCAAAACGCTCGCGGGTGGGGTCCGAGATGCGCACTTCGCGGATCTCCGTGGTCACGCACGAAAACGCGCGCCGGGTGTCGGACCAGAGCAGCTCGATGTCCTCCAGGTCGCCGCCGCGCCGCACGGTGCAGGCGAGCTTCTCTGCCAGTTGGGAAAAGTCGGTCAAGGCCAGGAGGAGTTCGCGGTCGCATCCCCGGGCCGGGTAGGCATGGGAGTGGCGCAGGTCGCGGTCGAAGGAAGCCAGCAGGGCGGCGGCATCCTCCGAGAGGGTGTTCGACAGGCAGCGCAGGTCGGGCGCGTCGTCAGGATGTCCGGCAATCGCTTTGCCGGCCGGAACCGTCCACAGGGAGACGGCCAATACAGAGGCGTAAACGTAGGCTTTCATCGTGGGAGGGGAGGGGAGTGGAAATCGAGGCGACTGGCCTCACGGGAGAGACGGGCGCGGAAGTGCGCTTATGCAGGGCGACGTGATGGCGGTCACGTTGACCTTTCCCTGGTAAATTGGGTGAATAGAGCCCCTCAGCCTTCGACCCCCTCGTACAACGCGGTGAGAGGCCGGGCGGCGTCGATTTCCGGCACGAAAATGATCGCGTTGCGCCCCGGGAAGACGGCCAAAAGTGGATCGGAAAACGTAGGCTGTCGTCGTGAGATGGGGAGGTCTTTCGGCCCTGTCGGTTCGGGGACCCTTGACGGATGGTTTACGGTGCCGGTCCCCAAAACCTTCACGCAATCACGCCACGACATGACGATGAACGCTGACGAAAAATCCGAATCCGCCACCGACCCGCAGACAGGAGCGGGTGCCCGACGGGATTTCCTGCTCAAAGCCGGCTCCGTCTGTGCTGGCTGCGCCCTGGCCGGGGTGCCGGTGGCAGCCGGGCTGCGGGTGGTGACGCATCCCGTGACGGGTGGTGGCGCGGCGGCGGTCGGCGGCGAGGCGCCGTTTTTGCCGGTGACGACGCTGGACTCGCTGCCGGAGGACGGTTCGCCGGCGAAATTCATGATCCGGGCCGACAAATCCGACGCCTGGAGCCGGTTCCCCAATCAGGTCATCGGCGCGGCCTTTCTCCGCCGGGTCGGCGAGCGGGGCGTGCAGGCGTTCAACGTGGTCTGCCCCCATCTGGGTTGCGCGGTCGAATTCCGCGAGCCGAACCGCGACTACTTCTGCCCCTGCCACAACAGCGCCTTCGAGCTGGAATCGGGCACCCAGGAGGCCAACAGCCCCAGTGCGCGCGGGTTGGATTCGCTGGAAACGCAGGTCGACGACTCGGGCAATGTCCTGGTCCAGTTCCAGAATTTCGTGATGGGCATCAAGGAGAAGCGCCCCGTCTGAATTCCGCCGATTTGTTCACACTTCCGTCGTCACCCGCCTCCCGCCCTCCGCTGCCGTGAAATTCCTGTTCGACTGGCTCGACCATCGCACCGGCTACCGCCGTCTCCTCGCCGAAGCCCTCAACGAGCCCGTCCCGGGCGGTGCCCGGTGGCGCTATGTGTGGGGCAGCACGCTGACCTTCGCGATTTTCGTCCAGTTCGTCACCGGCATCGTGCTGTGGTCGGCCTACAGCCCGAGTTCCCAGACAGCCTGGGAAAGCGTCTATTACATCGAGGAGGAAATGACCGGTGGCACCTGGCTGCGGGGCATCCACCACTACATGGCGCAGGTGATGACGGTGCTGCTGGTGCTGCACCTGATGCAGGTCGTCATCGATGGCGCCTACAAGGCCCCGCGGGAGCTGAATTTCCTGTTCGGCATGGGATTGCTCGGCCTGATCATGGCACTGTCGCTCACCGGCTACCTGCTGCCCTGGGATCAAAAAGGCTACTGGGCGACGAAGGTGGCCACCAACCTGATCGGGGTGATCCCGGTGGTCGGGGAATCGCTCCAGCGCATCGTCGTGGGCGGGGCGGACTACGGCCACCACACGCTGACGCGGTTTTTTGCCCTCCATGCTGGTGTGCTCCCGGCACTGACGGTGCTCCTCATCGTGGGACACGTCTATTTGTTCCGTCGGCACGGCCTCACCGCCAAACAACCGCTGAAAAAGCCCGAAGGCGGGCGCTTCTGGCCTGACCAGATCTGGTGCGATGCCGTGGCCTGCCTCGCGGTGCTCGCATCGGTGCTGGTGCTGGTCGCCTGGCACGGCGGGGCGCCCCTGACGGCTCCGGCGGATGCCGCGGAGCGCTATCCGGCGCGGCCGGACTGGTATTTCATGTTCCTGTTCGAGTTCCTGAAATGGTTCCCGGGCGAGACGCTGATCTGGGGAGGGGTCATCATCCCCTCGCTGGTCTTTCTGGGCCTCTGTGCCATGCCGGCGATCGCCAGTCGGCCCTGGGGCCACCGGGCCAACCTGTTTTTCCTCGCCACTCTGCTGGTCGGCTTTGCCGGTCTGACGGTGCTGGCCTACTGGAAGGACGCCCGCGACCCCGAGTTCCAGTTCGCCGTCGAGCAGGCCAACCGGGCCTCCGAGCGCGTCCGGGAGCTGGCCCATGCCCCCGCCGGCATCGCCCCGGTTGGCGCCGCAGAGCTGCTGCGCGACGATCCCTACATGCAGGGGCCGCGGTTGTTCGCCTCGAAGTGCGCCTCGTGCCACACCTACGACGGTCACGACGGACTCGGCCGGCCGCAGAAGGAGCCCTCGGCTCCCGACTTGAAGGGCATCGGCACCCGCGAATGGCTGGCCGGTCTGCTCGATCCCGCCCAGATTGAGACGCCGAAGTACTTCTTCGGCACCAAGTTCGTCGAGCCCAACGAACAGGGCAAAAAGAGCCGCATGGTCGAATTCGTCCACGATCTGTCGAATCTCAGCCCCGAGGGACGCGAGCAGCTCGACAAGATCATCGCGGTCGTGTCGGCCGAGGCTCATCTCACCAGTCAGGCACGGATCGATGCCCTGCTCGACGAGGATGACCGCGCCGAGGGGATCGACCTGTTTTTCTCCGGCATCGACGGCGTGTCGCAGGCCTGCGGCGATTGCCACGGCTTCGATGGGGAGGAAAGCCAGGCCGCCCGCACGCCCGACCTGACCGGCTGGTCCTCGCGGCAATGGCTCATCGACTTCACCAAGAATCCGGAGCACGAGCGTTTTTACGGCAGTGGAAACGACCGCATGCCGGCCTTCGAGGAGGAAAGCCTGTTCACGGATCGCGAGATCGAGCTGGTCGTCGACTGGCTGCGCGAGGAATGGGTGCGCTACGAGCCGCCTGTCGAGGAAAAGTGAGCCGATCGCCGCGGCCCGTCAGGCCAGGCCCTTGTATTCCGCGATCCGGGCGGCTTTGTCCGGCGCCCGCATCAGCGCTTCGCCGACGAGGATGGCATCCGCGCCCCAGTCGTGGACCAGCCGGGCGTCGCGCCCGGAGACGATGCCGCTTTCACTGACGAGGATCTGGTCCGGACCGACTTCCTCGCTGAGCGATTCCGTCGTCTCCAGCGACACCTGGAAGGTCTTCAGATTGCGGTTGTTGATCCCGATGATGCGGGCCGGCGTGTCGAGGGCGCGCTCCATCTCCTCGCGGTCGTGGACTTCGACCAGCACGTCGAGCGGATAGCGGTGTGCCACATCGAGCAGGTGCAACAGGTCATCCTGAGGCAGGGCGGCCACGATGAGCAGGATGGCGTCGGCACCGGCCACCACCGCTTCGTGGATCTGCACTTCGTGGATCATGAAGTCTTTCCGCAGCAGCGGGATGCCCACCGCCTCGCGGATTTGGGAAAGGAAGCTCAGGTGGCCTTGGAAATACTTTTCATCCGTCAGCACCGAGATGGCATCGGCGCCGGCCGCCTCATAGTCGCGGGCGATGGCCACCGGGTCGAAATCGGCCGCGATGATGCCCGCCGAGGGCGAGCCCTTCTTCACTTCGGCGATCACCGCCAGCGGATTGGTCCCGTAGCCGATCCCGTCCGTTTCGTCACGCTGGGCGCCGCCGAGGGCGTTGAAAAACGAGCGGAAGTCGTCGCGGGCGAGGGCCGCCGCCTCCAGCTTGTCGGCACGGGGCAGCAGTCGCTCCACCTCGGTGCGTTTGTGGGCGATGATTTCGTCGAGAATGTTGGAGCCGGTGGCCATGGAACGGTCGGGAAACGGTCGGTCGTGACCCTATCCCCCCGGTCAGTCTCGGCAATGGCGAAATTTTTAAAATCGCGCTTGAAAATCCCCCGACTCCGGCCAAAATAACGGCCCGTCTCGCAACCGCGGGACAGACAATGAGCGGGTGTAGCTCAGGGGTAGAGCGCAACCTTGCCAAGGTTGATGTCGTGAGTTCGAATCTCATCACCCGCTCCATTTTTTTGTACTGAAATCGACGGCGACCCCGGCCGTTCATATCCAAACCAGTATCGCGTTTTTCCGGTCGATGGATGCCAGCCCGCTGTTCCGCTGGTCAAAATGGGTGCCGGAAGCCCAGTTGGATACCTGGGAGGAAACCCTCACCCTCGAGGGCATTCCCTACACGGCGGAAAAGGCCGTAGCCCGCGAACGCTGGCAGATCAGCGTCTATGAGGCCGATCGCACCGCGTTGGAAGCCCTGCGGGAGCGCTTTGGTGGCGGCGTGGTGCGGGTGCGGCCCGAGGATTGGCAGCCCGCCGCTGGTGGCGATGAGGTGCGCCTGAAAATCCGCGACCGATTCGTCGTCGTCGAGGAAATGGAGCCCGCCGACCTCCAGCGCATCGCGGCAGAGCACCCCGGCCGGGAGATTCTGTCCTTTCCTCCCCAGATGGCTTTCGGCACCGGGAGCCACCAGACCACGGCCACCTGCCTGCGACAACTCGTCGATGAGAGCACCCGGCTGCAACCGGGCGAGTGGGACTTTCTCGATCTCGGCAGCGGCAGCGGCATCCTCGCCGTGGCCGCCCGCAAGCTCGGTGCCCGCGAGGTGGTGGCGGTGGAAAACGATCCGCTGGCCCTCGAAGTCGCCCGGGAGAATGCCCGCCGTCATGGCGAGGCCGAAGCCATCGAATACGTCGAAGGCGACGCGATTGCCTGGTGCGAGACCGCCGCGCGGTCCGGCCGCCGATTCCGCGTCGTCGCGGCGAATCTGTTCGCCGACCTTCTGGTCACGCTGATGCCCCGCCTGCCCGGTGTGATGAGCCCCGACGGTATTCTCATCGTTTCCGGCTTCCTCACCTCCCAGGCCCGGTCGGTGAATGAAGCCGCCAAGGCTGCCGGGATCGATCTGACCCTGTTCCTTCGGAGAGGCAAGTGGGTCACATCGGTGGGCAGACCGGGTTGAATCGGAAACCTCCCCTCCCGCCTCGCCCGGACCGCGGACGGGCAGCCTCAGACCCGGTGGCGCGGCCGGCATTTCTCGCGTAGAGTCGCCTATTTCGATTCCCAGTCAGGCCGGGCTGTCTCCCGGCCGGATCTCCGGTAGGCGCGGGCGTCGCACCGGGATCTTTCCTGCATGCCATCGCCCGCCCATCATCCTCCCACCCATGAAATTCGGTTCCACTCCCGCCAATGTGGCGCGCACCGCCTTTGTACTGATTGCCACCCTGCTCGGCCTCTCCCTCGCCCTCGGGCAGGGACGGGACCACGGCTGGGTGGGCGCCCTGATCGGCCTCGCCTTCGGTCTGGTCGTGGTGCTGCTCGACCTCGGGCTGCGGAACTTCAGCATCCGCGGCTTTTCCACCGGCACCTTCGGCCTGTTGATCGGCTTGCTCTGCGCCTGGCTGGTCACCAGCATTGGCATTTTCGATGCCGGCTGGGTGCAGCAATACCCGCTGGCTGCCGACATTTTTCGGCTCGGCACCTATCTGGCGCTGGGCTTCATCGGGATGATGCTGGCGTTGCGCAGCCACCGGGAGGAATTTTCGCTGGTTATTCCCTATGTGCGCTTCCGGCAGGAATCGGTGCAGGATCAGCCCCTGCTCGCGGATGCCAATGCCATCATCGACGGTCGGATGCCGCGGCTCTTCGCCACTGGTTTCGTCAGTGGATCGCTCATCGTGCCGCGCTTCGTGCTCGATGAGATCCAGATGATGGCCGATGGCCGCGACGAGATCGGGCGCTCCCGCGGCCGGCGCGGACTGGACTGTCTGGCCCAACTCCGCAAGGCCCCGCAGATCGAGATGAGCATCCACGAGGATGCTCCAAACCGTGGTGACGGCCATGCCGACGGCAGGCTCATCGCCCTCGCCCGTCTCCTGGGGGCCCGCCTGCTGACCAATGATCCGAACCTCGCCAAAGTCGCCCGACTCCAGGGTGTCACCGTGCTCCATCTGGGTGAACTGACGCAGGCCATGCGGCCCAGCGTGGCGCCCGGCGACGAACTGGACCTGAACCTGGTGCGCGAGGGCAAGGACAGTCATCAGGCGGTCGGCTACCTGCCCGACGGCACCATGATCGTGGTCAATCAGGCCGTCGAAAAAATCGGCACCACCCAGAGCGTGATCGTGGCCGGAGCGGTGCAGACCAGCGCCGGCCGCCTGATTTTCGCGGAATTGAAGGAAACCTGCGATCCCCGCCGCGGATAGGCGGTTTGTGGCGCGGTTTTTCCGCCGCTCAATCGTCCCCACGCCGGTCAGCCTCCGCATCCGCGTCGGCGATGGCCTGCAGGGCGGCGATGAAATCGTCCAGCACTTCGATCGGCAACATGATGGTGTCGCGGCGACCGCGGACATCCTCCGTGATCTTCACAAAACGGCCCCGATCATTTTCCTTGAGATCCAGGAAAAAGATTTTCCGGTCCGCAAAGACCTTTTCGGTGTGGATGGGGTAATCCGACCCCCGCCGTTCCCGGTCCTCTTCGTATCCGATCATGAATCGTTGGGTTGGCTGCAAAAAACAGGCCCGACTCGCATTGGCGAATGCCCGGCCCAGTGATTTCTAGGTAACGCTCCGCCCCTGCCACTGGCAAGCACGGCACGATAGCGTCTTTGCGCCCGCGGACTCAGCCGCGCGGCTCGACCGGGCGCCCGGCGATGAAGTCGGCCAGTTCGCAGGGCAGGGAACACTCCCAGCGATGGTCCGACCACTCGAGATGAGCCGCGTGCAGTGCCTGGCGATGGAGGATCAGTCGGTCGGCCAGCGTCTCGGTCCAGCCGTGGTCGATGAAATCGAGGTAGCAACCCTCGTCCGGCCCGTAGAGCTTGTCGCCCACGATGGGGTGGCCCGCATGATGCAGGTGGGCGCGGATCTGGTGCATGCGTCCGGTGCGCGGGCGGCATTCCAACAGGGCACAGGGCACCGACTCGCCGCCGTGGAGCCGCTCGAAGCGCCGCAGGACGGAAAACTCCGTCCGGCAGGCCCGGCCCGACGGATGCACCATCTGCCGCACCCACACGGGCGAGGGCTCGACCTCGCCCTTGCGAATGAGCGGCGCGTCCACCGTGAAGTCATCGTCTGCCGGCCAGCCCCACACGATCGCCTGATAGCGTTTCTCGAACTCGCCGCGTTCCATCGCCTTGCCGAAGGTGCGCGCCGCCCCCCGGTGTTTGGCCACCAGCACCAAGCCGCTCGTCTCCCGGTCCAGGCGGGTGATAATGGAAAGTTGCCCGCCATTGGCCAGTTCATAGGCCAGCAGCACGCGCAGGCCGTCCCAGAGCGTGGGAGGATTGCCGGGATTGCTCGGATGCACCATCAGGTGGGCCGGTTTGTCCACGACGATGTGGTCCGGGCTTTCCGCGACGACAGTGAATTCAGGAGTGTAAAGGCGCAGGTCGATGCCTGCGAGCATAGCCCATAGGTCCGGCCCTGTCGTCGTCTAGCGCCGCGGTGCCAGAGCCGCCTGTTTTGAGGCCATTTTGGTCGCAAACCGTTGATTTCCGGGGAAAAACCCGCTTTCACGGTTGCGGCCCGGTGTTCATCCCGCAAGATCTAGGCCATGACGACGACGACCGAGATGCCGCCCATCCCGACTCCACCGGTCCTTCCCGTCGAAGTCAGTGTCGAGCACCTGCTGGTCGCGGTCGACTTTCAGCGAGAAACGAAACGGGTGCTTCAGGCCGCCTTGCAACTGGCCGGAACCTTCGGGGCGCGGCTCACTCTGCTGCACGTGCTGGAGCCCGTCACCGACGATCCCGACATCGTCCTGCACTGGGGCGACTTTCCCAAAGAACGCCATGACCGTGCCCTGCGACGTCTCGAAAAGCTGACCGCGGAGACCCTCGGGGATCGACCGGCATCGCTCCAACTGGTGGAGGGCCGCGCCTACGAGGCGATCATCCGGGCCGCCGGTGATTTGAATGCCGGGCTGCTGGTGATAGGCCGCCACAGTGAGGGGAGCCGCCTGCTCCACGACTGGCTGGGCGGCACCGCCGAGAAAGTGGCGCGACACGCCCCCTGTCCGGTCTATCTGGTGGGTGGCGAGTGGGACGAGCCGTCCACGCTGCCGCAGCGGCTCCTGCTGGGCACCGATTACACCGCGGAGTCGCTGCATGCCTTTCCCTGGGCTCTGACGCTGGCCCGCCGATTCGACGCCCCGGTGATCCTGGCGCACGTGGCCGAGCCACTGGGCCTGCCGGGGACGCTGGAGTATGAGCGCTTCGCCGAACAGATCGACGCCCTGCGGGCGGGGTGGTCCGACCAACTCGATGCCTTCCGCCAGGAACATCTGCCCGTGGACCTGCCCGTGGAGACCCGCATCGTGGAGGGCACGCCCGACCGGGCGCTGAGCCGGCTGGCGCGGCGGGAGCAGGCCGATCTCATCGTGATGGCGTCGCGCGGTCGCTCCGGGTGGCCATCCTGGCTGGGTGGCACTGCAGAAGCCCTGCTCCGCGAAGCCCCGGGATCCGTCCTTCTCATTCCCCCGGGGCCCGGGTCCGAGCCGGCCGGCGAGGCGCCCGGAGATGCGGAATCGACTGCGGTGTCCCGTGGCAAGCCGGTCACCGCCACCCGCGCCGGCATCGACCTGTCGGCCCCGGTCTCCAGCCTGATGCGGCTGGATTTTCCCGCCATCGCCCACCAGGCCAGCATCGGGGAAGCGCTGAGCCAAATCCGGCAGTCCGGCGTGGGCGAGCGCCTCATCTATTTCTACGTGATCGACTCCGAAGGCCGGCTCAAGGGAGTCCTCCCCACCCGGCGACTGCTCACCGCGCCCCTCGGCGATCCAGTCGGCTCCCACATGATCGTCAATGTCACCGTGTTGCGGCCCAATGAGACACTGCTGCATGCCTCCGACGTGTTCTCGCGGAACAAATTCCTCGCCCTGCCCGTGATCGACGACACCGGCGTGCTGGTCGGCGTGGTCGATGTGGGGCTGATGTCTGACCGCATCTTCGACCTCGCCGAGCGTGAACAGATTGAGGACATCTTCGAGACCATCGGCTTCAATGTTTCGCAGGTCCGCGATGCGTCGCCCCTGCGTGCCTTCCGCTTCCGGTTTCCCTGGTTGTTGGCCACCATCGCCAGCGGCACCCTGTGCGCGATGCTCGCCGGGGCCTTCGAGTTGACGCTGGCCAAAAGCATCGTGCTCGCGTTCTTCCTGACGCTCATCCTGGGACTCGGTGAGAGCGTCAGCATCCAGTCGATGACCGTCGCCATCCAGGCCCTGCGGGGCATCACGCCGACCCTGCGGTGGTACTTCGGTGCGCTGCGGCGCGAGGTCTTCACCGCCTTTCTGCTGGGCGCCGGATGCGGCACCATCGTGGCGGCGATCGTCTGGCTCTGGCAGGGCGAGCCACTCGTGGCGGTCAGCATCGGCGGTAGCATCGTGCTGGCGCTGGTGACCGCGTGCGTCAACGGTCTCAGTATCCCCGCTCTGCTGCATGCCCTGAAACTGGACCCGAAGATCGCCGCCGGACCCGTCACCCTCGCCCTCACCGACATTTTCACGCTGCTCTTCTATTTTGGGATGGCATGGTGGCTGTTGTAGCCCTCCGATGGGCGTTTGTTGTCTGTCGCTGGTCGTATCCTGTCGCAAAGCGCGGGAGCGGGGTTGCGGTGTCACCGCCGGCCTGTCACGCTGAGGGCGCCTCCCGCCTCCATGAAAACCACCGACCCGTCAGACTCCGCCGAAGCCGCCGCCCGCTGGCATCATCTTGAAACCGCCGAAGTCACCCGCCTGCTCGGTTCCGATCCCGCCCGCGGATTGGATGAGGCGGAAGCCGCCACGAGGCTGCGCCACTACGGACCCAATGTCGTCACCGGTCGACGCGGCACGCCGGCGTGGCGGCGATTCCTGCTCCAGTTCCACCAGCCCCTCGTCTATATCCTGCTCGCGGCATCCGGCGTCACCGCCTTTCTCCATGAGTGGGTGGACAGCGGCGTCATTTTCGGCGTCGTCTTCATCAATGCCATCATCGGCTATCTCCAGGAAAGCAAGGCCGAGCGCGCCATCGACGCCCTGAGCCGGCTCGTGCTCACCGAGGCCACTGTCAGACGCGGCGGGCGCAAGCGGCGCATCCCCTCGGCCGAACTCGTGCCCGGCGACGTGGTGCTCCTGCAATCCGGCGACCGCGTGCCCGCCGATCTCCGGCTCTTCGACGTGCGCAACCTTCACTGCGACGAGTCGGCCCTCACCGGCGAATCGTTGCCTGTCGCCAAGCACACCGATCCGCTCGACCACGACATCGCCCTCGCGGATCGCAAAAACCAGGCCTACGCCGGCACCCTCGTCACCGCCGGACAGGCCGAGGGCCTCGTCTGGGCCACCGGGGACAAGACGGAGACCGGCCGCATCGCCTGGCTCATCTCCGAAGCCGTCGAGATCTCCACGCCTCTTACCCGCAAGATCGCCCAGTTCAGCCGGCTCCTGCTCTGGGTCATCGTCGGGCTCGCCGCGCTGACCTTTGCCGTCGGCGTCGGTCGCGGTGAACCGGCCGTCGACATGTTCATGGCCGCCGTCGCCCTCGCCGTCGGCGCCATCCCAGAGGGCCTGCCCGCCGCGGTGACGATCGTGCTCGCCATCGGTGTCAGCCGCATGGCCAAAAGGCGGGCCATCATCCGCAAGCTGCCCGCCGTCGAGACGCTCGGGAGCACCACCGTGATCTGCTCCGATAAAACCGGCACCCTGACCGAGAACCAGATGACCGTGCAGGAAATCCGCGCCGGCGGCCGGATCTATACGGTCACCGGCGGCGGCTATGACCCGAAAGGAGCGATTCTCGAAGAGGGAGCCAAAGACCCTGTCGATCCCGACCGGCATCCCGCGCTGGTGGAGTGCCTTCGCGCCGGTGTCCTGTGCAACGACTCCCAACTCGTCATCGAGGAAGGCCGCCACGCCGTCCAGGGCGACCCCACCGAGGCTGCCCTGCTCGTGGCCGGTGCCAAAGCCGGCCTCATCCACGCCGAGACCCAGGACGCCGCCCCGCGGATCGACATGATCCCTTTCGAGTCCGACCACATGTTCCGCGCCACCCTGCACGGCGGCACCGGCAGCGACCGCGTCATCTACAAGGTCGGAGCCGTGGAGCGACTGCTCGACCGGTGCGACGATGCCCTCGGGGCGGATGGCCTGCCGACCATGCTTGACCGCGATGCCATCCGCGCCGACGTCGAGGCGATGGCCTCGCGCGGCCTGCGTGTGCTCGCCTTTGCCCGCCGCCATCCCGGTCCCGGCCAGGACCGGCTCGGGCACGAGCACGTCCGCGCAGGGCTGACCTTTTTGGGATTGCAGGGCATGATCGATCCGCCCCGCGCCGAGGCCGTCGCTGCCGTCGCCAGTTGCCGGCGCGCTGGTATTGCGGTGAAAATGATCACCGGCGACCACGCCGTCACCGCCCGGGTCATCGCCGGCCGCATCGGGCTCGCCGACGAGACCGACTTGCGGGCCATCACCGGACTGGAACTCGAAAAAGTCGCCGATGCCGACCTGCCCGACGTGGCCGAAGCCACCGGAGTCTTCGCCCGCGTCGCCCCCGAGCAAAAGCTGCGACTCGTCCGCGCTCTGCAATCGCGCGGCCATGTCGTCGCCATGACCGGAGACGGCGTCAATGACGCACCCGCGTTGAAACAGGCCGACATCGGGGTCGCCATGGGCATCTCCGGCACCGACGTCGCCAAGGGCGCTGCCTCCATGGTCCTCACCGACGACAACTTCGCCAGCATCGAAGCCGCCGTCGAGGAGGGGCGCGGTGTGTTCGACAACCTGCGGAAATTCATCGTCTGGACCCTGCCCACCAACCTGGGTGAAGGCGGCATCATCCTCGTGGCCATCCTCCTCGGTCTCACCCTGCCGGTCGTGCCCGTCCAGTTGCTCTGGGTCAACATGACCACCGCCATCTTCCTCGGGCTGATGCTCGTCTTCGAGCCCAAGGAATCCGGCCTCATGGACCGGCCGCCCCGCGATCCCCGGCTGCCCCTGCTGACCTTCCAGCTCATCATGCGCACGGGCCTCGTGTCGCTCATCATCATCGGAGGCTCCTTCTGGCTTTTCCATCACGAACTCAGCCGCCACGGGGAGACCACTGCCGAGGCCCGCACCGCCGTGGTCAACACCATCGTCATGGTCGAGACCGCCTATCTGTTCAGTTGCCGTTCGCTCAACCGGTCGCTTTTCTCCATCGGCCTGTTCACCAATCGGCTGGCCATCCTCGGGGCGCTGGGGATGATCACGGCGCAGCTGGCTTTCACCTATGCACCGGTGATGAACCGCCTGTTCCACTCCACGCCGCTCGAAGCCTCCGCCTGGGCGCGCATCACGGCGGTGGCGGTCCTTTCCTTCTTCGCCGTGGAACTGGAAAAGTGGATCCGCTTCGGCGGCGGCCGCGGCAGCGACCGGCCTCCCGAGTGATCCGGGCATCGTTTCTGAACAAACAGGGTATGATCTCCGATCAAACAGGGTTCGATTGCGAAGCTCAAATCGGTGAATGTTTCTAGGTGACTTCCCGTCAAAGCGGAGGCTGAACGCCAGAGTGTCATGAATCGCTTTAAAAAAATCCTCTTCGTGCACGCCGACGCAAAAGCGTCCGGAGATGCCCTGCGCGAGTCGATGCGCCTCGCCGTGGCCAATGGAGCGGATCTTGCCGCGCTGAGCGTCTCCAAACCGCTTCCCGGATCGGGTTCTCTGCGCGAGGCCCTGATCAATTACCGGCGTCAGGAGATCGACCAAGTCCGGCGGTCGTTGCCTGAGGCCCGGGATCTGTCGGTGTCTTTCGAGCACGTCGAGGGTGTACCCTATGTGGAGATCGTCAAAACCGTAATCCGCGACAACCGGGATCTGGTGGTCAAAGCGGCCGAAAAGTCGTTGCGAGGCCATCGGCGCGGCTTTTCCTCCGGGGATCTCCAGTTGCTGCGGCAGTGTCCCTGTGCCGTATGGATGTTCAAATCGACCAAGCCGTCGTCGGTGGGGCGGCGGGTCATGGCCGCCATCGACCCTCGCGATGATGGCAGTGACGATACCCTGACCCGACGAGTTCTGGAGATCGGCACAAGCCTCGCAAATATGGCGGGGACCGAATCATGCCTCCATGTGGTGCATTGCTGGGAGCTTCCTTTTGAGACCATGCTCCGCCACCACCCGTTTCTCAAGCGAAGCAGCGATGAGATGTCCCGGTTGTCGGAGAAAGTGGAGGATTCCCATCGCGCCACGGTGGCGGCCGCTCTGGCATCAGTCGAAGGTTGCAATGCGGCAGAGACCCTCATCGAGAAAGGCGATCCGGCTACGGCGATACCCCGCCTGGCTCGCGAGCGTGCCGCGGATGTGGTCGTGATGGGCACTTTGGGACGATCCGGCATTCCAGGACATTTCATTGGGAATACGGCAGAGACGATTCTCTCCGAGGTGCCTTGCTCTGTTCTTGCGATCAAGCCCCCCGGCTTTCGCAGTGCTCTCGGTTGATCCCGTGACTTCTCAACCATCCCTTTTCGGAGCAGACATGGCGAAATCTGGTTGGGGGCTGATCTGAGACGCAGGAGTCGCTAGTTTCTCTGGAAATTTCAGGAGGGTTAGCCCAATGCGGGACAACCTGACTGCCGACCGACTGATACGATGATTCACGATTCGATCCATCCGGCCTGCCTGATTGGGGCTGCCTTTTTGATGGGAATCCTGGCTCCATTGATTAGCAGGGCGGTTAGTGGATGGGTGGGCGCGGTGGTTTGGGGAGCCTTCCCGGCCATCGCGTTCGGATATTTTCTGGCTGGCATCCCGGCCGAGCCGGGATCGGTTTGGCGGGATACACTGCCTTGGCTGTCGTCGTTCGGGATGGACTGGGACGTTTGGCTGTCTCCGCTGGGACGCATTCTGGCGCTGATGGTGACGGGTCTGGGGTTGGCGATCGCCCTCTACGGTGGCGGCTACTTCAAGGATCGCGGGGAGAGAGGCCGTTTTTTTGCGTTCTTTTTTGTTTTCATGGGGGCAATGCTTGGTCTTGCGGTCACGGAGAACCTGTTGGTGCTGTTTGTGTTTTGGGAGTTGACCAGCGTGGCAAGCTTCCTCCTGATCGCGCATCATCATGGGCTGGATGAGTCGCGTCTGTCGGCCCGCGATGCGCTGATGGTGACGGGCACCGGTGGCTTGGCTTTGCTGGCGGGCATCCTGTTGCTGGGTGAGGCCGGAGGGAGCTTCCAGATTGGAGAATTGGCCGAGATGAGTGCCTCAATTGGGGCTCATCCGCTGTATCCGGCGATTTTCTGCTGCATTTTCGCGGGAGCGATGACTAAGTCAGCGCAGGTGCCTTCGCATTTCTGGCTGCCGGGAGCGATGACCGCGCCGGCACCTGTCAGTGCTTATTTGCATTCGGCGACCATGGTAAAGGCCGGGGTCTTCCTGCTCGCCATCCTACACCCCGTGCTGGGAGGCACGGCCGAGTGGCGTTTCACGCTGTTGGTTTTCGGCGCCGCGACCATGACTTGGGGCGCCCTGGTTGCAATGGCCCAGACTGATTTGAAGCGCCTGCTGGCGTTCACGACGCTGAGTACGCTGGGCACCTTGACGATGCTGTTGGGCCTAGAGCAGACGCTGGCGGCCAAGGCGGTGGCGGTGTTGCTATTGGTGCACGCGCTCTACAAGGGAGCCCTGTTTTTGGTGGCCGGAGCCCTGGAGAAAGCCACCGGCACGCGCGACGTGAGACGTCTGGGCGGGCTGATGCGCACCATGCCTGGTCTGGGGGCGGCGGCCGTGCTTGCGGCCGCTTCGATGTCCGGGTTGCCTCCCTTCATCGGTTTCATCGCGAAGGAACTGGTCTTTGCGTTGAAATGGGAAACGCCCGTTGTCGGCTGGCTGTTGCTCGCCTGCGGCGTAGTGGCGGGCGCAGCCAATATCGTGGTGGCGCTGAAGGTGGGAGTGACGCCGTTCCTGGGGGGCGGTGAAGATTTGGCACGGGTGGAGAAGCTTCCGGGTTGGAGGCTTTGGTTGGGGCCGTCCGTGTTGGGAGCCATGAGCTTGCTGCTGGGCCTGTTCCCGGACCGGCTGCTGGGAGGGTTGGTGTCTGGTGCGGTGTCCCAGTTCCGGGCTGAGGAACCGACGATCAAGCTGGCTCTGTGGCATGGCATCAACCCGCCGCTGTTGATCAGTGTGTTCACCTTCATGGCGGGTTTGGGTGTCTATCTAGCCCGGAGGCGGATCCGGTCGACCGGACGTCATCTGTCGGAGCGCGTCGGTGGTTGGACCGCGCAGCAAGTTTTCCGGGCGGCTTTTCAACGGTTCCTGAACTTTGCGGGCCTCCTCACCACGTCTGCACGAAACGGAGGACTGGGCGGTATCGTGACGATCATGCTCACCGTGGCGGCGGCCGGAATGGTTTGGGCGCTTTGGCGGAGCGGGATCGAGGGGCTTTCGAAGGGAGTGTCACCGATCCGGTTGGATGCCTTGGTGGCGGTCGGCGTGACTGCGGTGGCGGCGTGGGGCGCGACTGTGGCGCGGGATAGAATGATGGCGATATTAAGCCTTGGCTGCGCCGGCTTCGGATTGGCGGCCATTTTCGCGGTTTTTGGCGCTCCGGATCTGGCCATCACCCAGATCGTGGTGGAAACGCTAACGCTGGCGTTTTTCGCGCTGGCCATCTATGGATTGCCCGCGATGATGGGAAGAAATGCCGCGGCCTGTTTGCCGGGTATGGTAGGAAAGAACATCCTGGCAGTCGGCATAGGCGTTCTCTTTTGCCTGCTAACTCTGCAGGCGCAGAGACCGGACCTTGTTGAGCCGGTCGGTCGGGAAATCGGGCGTTTGAGCTTGCCCGAGGGACACGGTCGAAATGTGGTGAACGTGATCCTGGTCGATTTTAGGGCCCTCGATACGTTGGGAGAGGTCGCGGTCCTCGCGATCGCAGCCCTGGGCGTGTCGGCCTTGCTGGGATCGGGCCGTTTGCGGAAGGAAGGCCCCGGGCAACGCCCCGTCCGCTCGGCGGTGTTGATCGCATCGGCTCGGTACACCGCGCCAGCGATGGTGGTCTTTTCCTTTTTCCTGCTACTGCGGGGGCACAATGAGCCGGGTGGGGGCTTCATTGGTGGCCTCGTTTTTGCGTCGGCTGCCATGCTGGGCCATCTGGCGCGCTTCGATGGTCGGCCTTCACTGCTGAGGCTCAAACCTGCGGCAGCCATCCTCTGCGGTCTGGCCTTGTCAGCTGTGTCCGGCCTGCCGGGGCTGACTATGGGGAGTGGCTATCTCAAAGCAGTCTGGGGTCCTGAGCTGTTTGTCCCTCTCGTCGGCGCGGTGAAGATCGGTACGCCGCTCTTGTTTGATATCGGCGTGTACTTGGTGGTTGCGGGCACCGTGCTCATGCTGTTTGAGGCGATGGTGTGCGCCGGGTCGCATCGTGGACGAAAGGAGGGATTGTGGACCTGATTCTCCCCATTCTGGTGGGATTGCTGGCCGCTTTGGGCGCCGCATCGATGCAGAGCGGCGACCTGTTCCGGCTGCTGATCGGTCTCGTATTGCTTGGGCAGGCTGCGAATCTGCTGGTGTTTACAGCGGCGGGCCTTGGCGACGGTACGCCTCCGGTGGTGCAGATTGGGGAACGTTTGCCGGGGGACGGAAGCGGCGATCCACTGGCGCAGGCATTGGTACTCACGGCGATTGTGATCGGCTTTGGGGTGTTGGCCTTTTGCCTGGCGTTGTTGAGCCTCGGCAGGGTGGGGGAAGACATGTCGAACAGGAAGGGAGGCCGTGAATGACCGCGGAACTGCTGCTTTCCATGCCGGTCGTTTTACCGCTCGCCTCTGGCTTGGTTTTGCTGATGGGTCGGGACTGTCCCGTGTGGCAGCGATTCGGATTGGTCGTGGCAACGGCTCTCCATGCTGTCGCGGCGTTGGCCCTGACTCAACGGGTGATCGGTGACGGTGAGGTATTGGAGATGGCGCTGGGCGGCTGGAAGGCGCCGGTGGGAATCGCTTTTCGTGCCGATATCCTGTCCGCGATGATGGTGCTGGTCTCGTCTATGGTAGCTCTGGCAGGGGCTGTCTATGCGACAGCCGAGATCGGCAGGACGGTGTGGCGCCGACGCTATGCCTTCTTTTATTTGTTGCTTCTGGCTGGGATCTCTGGCGCGTTTCTCACCGGGGATCTTTTCAATCTTTTTGTATGGTTCGAGACCATGTTGATGGCATCGTTCGCGTTGATGGCGCTCGGGCGACGGCGGCGGACGCGTTCGGAAACGATCGTTTACATCGCGGTAAATGCCCTGTCGTCTTTTTTCTTTCTGGCTGGGCTCGGCCTTTTTTACGGCGCGTTGGGCAGTCTGAACCTGACGCACATCGCCGATCAATTGGCGATGACCGGCGAGCCGGCCGACTGGACCGAATTGTATGGCGGCGCCGTCCTGCTGCTGTTGGCCTTTGGTACTAAAGCCGGCGCATTTCCCTTGTTTTTTTGGCTTCCGGACTCCTATCCGCAGACGGGCATTGCCACATCGGCGGTCTTTGGGGGACTACTCACGAAAGTGGGAGTTTACTCGCTTTACCGGGTTTTTGGAGGCACTCTGGGCTTTCTCTCTGCGGATTGGGGACCGCTTTTCCTGGGGGTCGGCGCTGCTACGATGATCGTCGGCGTGCTCGGAGCTGCGAGCCGGGCGCACCTCCGGGAGATCCTTTCTTGGCACATCATTAGCCAGATCGGATACCTGATCCTGGGGCTGGGAATCTTCACCGCGGGTTCGATCGGAGCGGGTATTTTCTACACCGTGCATCACATCGTGGTTAAGGCGAATCTGTTTTTCGCATCCGGGTTGATCGCACGTGCGGGAGGCTCAGAAAAGCTGGCAGCGATCGGAGGGTTGCTGCGCACTCATCCCATACTGGCATTTCTTTTCGCCATTCCCGCCCTGTCGCTCGCCGGTATTCCGCCCCTCTCCGGCTTTTTTGCCAAGTGGCTGCTCGTGAGAGAGGCCTTTCGGGCAGAGGAGTGGATTTGGGCCGGATCCGCCCTCGCGGTCGGGGCATTGACTCTGTTCTCCATGGCAAAGATCTGGTCCGAGGCCTTTTGGAAGGACAGTCCGCGGCGCTTTTTCAAAAGCAGAGCGCTCCCCCTGGTACAGGTGGCCACGGTGTTCACGCTCGGTCTGGCCACTGTCACGATCGGACTCGCTTCGGAATACCTGTTTCACCTCTCCACTCTCGCTGCCGGGCAAGTCGTTGGCCGCGATCCCACCGTCAATTTGCCGACCACCCCATGAAACTGATTCGCCTGCTTGCCTCTTATACCTGGGATTTTGTCCGGGCCAATGCCGTCATCGCCCGCCAGGTATTGTCGCCCCGCCTCGAAGTGAGGCCGGAAACCGTCGTCATTCCGACCGAGGCGCGTGAGCCCTATGAGGTGCTGGCCCTGTCGAACCTCATCACCTTCACGCCCGGTACCCTGGTGCTGGACTTCGAGCCGGGAAAGTATATCACGGTCCACGTTTTGAATGATGCGGCGGGGGCGGAAGCAACCATCAAAGAGCGTCTTGAGCAGCCTCTGCTCGCGGTCCTACGGAAGCCATGATTGCCATCGCTCACTCGGTTTTCATCGTTCTGGTCGCGGGAGCGATCGGTTGCGCGTTGTGGCGCCTGTGGAAGGGGCCGACGACCGCGGACCGGATCAACGCCGCCGATGTGATCGCCCTTTGCTGCGTGGGACTGGCCGTGGGGCATGGCTGGCTGCACGGAGATCCGCTCTGGCTCGATATCGCCATGGTGGCTGGGTTGATTCTTTTTGTTGGCACCGTGGCCGTCGCCCTGCTCATCGACCCGCGGCATCTCAGATACGGAAGCCCACCCGGAGACGAACCCCATGAATGATTTCTTTTCAGCCCTGCTCTTGTGCGGTGCCGGCTTCTTCGCCTTTGTGGCCGGGGTGGGACTCGTGCGTTTTCGTGACTTGCCGTGTCGGATGCATGCCGCAACCAAAACGGCTGGAGCGGCGTTCGCCCTGGTTCTCGCCTCCATGATCTTGAGGGTTCCTGACTGGGGCACCCTCTTGAAGGCGTTCGTCGCTCTCGGGTTCGCCTTTCTCACCCTGCCCGTCGCCGCCCACCTCTTGGGCAGAGGCGGAGCTGGCGACAATCAAGCCGATGCCTCGGGCGAGGACTCGTAGTGGTCGGCTGGCTCCTGGCGGCATTGCCACCGCAGGACGTTGCGGCGCTACTACCCTGGCCCTACTCTTTTCAGAAGACCCATTCGACACTGCCAAAGATGATGACCGCCTCCTTCTACGACACCAAACCCTACGACCGCGAACACCTGCTGGCGGCTCCCGGAGCCGACCGGGTGGCGTGGCGCTTCCATGAGTTCCGGTTGAATGCCGAGACCGCGGCCACGGCGGCGGGTGCCGATTCCGTCTGTGCCTTCGTCAACGACGCGCTCGACCGCCCCTGCCTCGAAGTCCTCGCCGCCCATGGCGTGCGCCATGTCGCGCTGCGGTGCGCCGGTTTCAACAACGTCGATCTGGCTGCTGCCGACGCGTGCGGCATCGCGATCACCCGCGTGCCCGCCTACTCCCCGCATGCCGTGGCCGAGCACACCGTGGCGTTGCTGCTCACTCTGAACCGCCGCATCCACCGGGCGCACAACCGGGTGCGGGAATTCAACTTCTCCCTCGCGGGCTTGGTCGGCTTCGACCTGCATGGCAAGACCGTCGGCATCGTCGGCACCGGCAAGATCGGCCGGTGCGCGGCCGCGATCTTCCGCGGCTTCGGCTGCCGGGTCGTGGCCCACGATCCCTATCCGGACGACATCTGGGCGGCGGAATGTGGCATCGCCTACCTGCCGCTCCCGGATCTGCTGGAAGCCGCCGATGTGGTTTCACTGCACCTGCCCCTGACGCCGGAAAGCCACCACCTGCTCGACACCGCCACGCTCAATCGGATGAAGCCCGGGGCCTACCTGATCAACACGAGCCGGGGCAAGCTCATCGACACCGGCGCCCTGCTCGACTGCCTCAAGTCGGGTCGCCTCGGCGGAGTCTGTCTCGACGTTTACGAGGAGGAGGAGGGCATTTTTTTCGAGGATCACTCGGACCGCGGTCTCGACGACGATGATCTCGCCCGGCTGCTTGGATTTCCCAATGTGCTGGTCACGTCGCACCAGGCTTTCCTCACCCGCGAGGCCCTGGGGGAGATCGCCCGCGTCACGGTGGGCAACATCCTCGCCGCCGCCCGGCGGGATTGGCTGCCGGGCACGCTGTTGACGACCTGAATCGTCTAGGGCCGGCTCTGGGCGGGCGTTCGGCAATGGCGGAAAATCGCGATCGCGGCGATCAGGGAGACCGCAGTGAGGCCTGCCTGCATGGATCGCTCGGCGACGAAGCCCTGCGGTTGCAGTTGGGACTCGACTGCGGAGCCGGCGATGGCGAGGAGCAGCAGGTCCGACCACAGCAGCTTGAACCGCAACATTTTCCCCGCCGGCCACATGCCATGGATGAGCAAGCCGGCAAACGCGGCCAGGAGGACGAGCATCGCCGCCACCCAGCCGAGGGGAATGTCGCCGATTTTCACCACCCAGTCGTTGGAGTAGCCCGCGATCGCGAGGATGAGTGCCTCTCCGACGCGCCCGGCGGCCACGACGCGGCGCGATACCGGGGCGCCTGGCAACAACGCGGCGCGTTCGGCCCGTCGATGGGCCACCAGAGCGATCGCGGCTCCCAACCAGATGGCCATGGCAGCAGGCCGGGACTCGGCCGCGCTGGCGAAATAGAGGCAGACGGAGCAGACCAGCGCGGAACCGAAAATCGCCGCCAGAGAGACGCGGATGGCAGGAATGGAGGGAGACATGGCCTCAATGTGCCGCGGAACGGCGCGGGAGCAATTCGCTCGGCCGAGGCGCGATCACACCAGAGACAAGCGGGGCTGCCGGTCCGGCGCGCACTCGACGCCGACCGGTCGGAGAAAGGTCTCCACGGACAGCCGGTAGGTGTCCCGGCCATCGGCCTGCACAGCAAAGACCCGTTCAGGCGACACTGCCTGCCGGAGACCCCGCACCGCGCCGACAAACTCGATCCGCGAGTCGAATTCGCGCTGCCCCAGGGGGTCCCAGCAGTCGTTGACATAGACCGGCACGGTCTCGCTGAAAATGTCGATGCGCACGATGGCAAACAGGGCACTCAGACCGGTCTCCAGGGCACAACCGAGCCGTGGATCGAGCCGGAATGACCGATCCGCATCCTCCCGCAGTGCGGCGGGCGGATCGAGGTCCGCGTGGAGTCGTTGCAACTCGTAGTTATCCGGCGCGACGGCTTCCGGTCTCAGGTAAATCGGAAAGGGATCGCCTGTCCCTCCCCGGCCGGGGTGGGCGGTGAGGAGCAGGCCGCGGGCACTGATGCGGGTCTGCGGCGTCTCGCTTTCCAGCCGCAGCAGCCCGTCGACCAGTTGGCAGGTCAGACTTTTCCCGAGCACCGCCCGCAGCACGGACAGGGTGTCCTCGTCGAGTCGGCCGAGATCGGCGGGTAATTCGCAGGCGTCGGAATCCATCGCCCAACTGACCGCGATCCCGAGGCAAAGACAAGCCCGGCGTCCTTCGCGGGCCGGGTGATCATCGGTCCCGGGACGGCCCCAGTTCCACGAGTTCCAATTCGTCGAACCAGGCGACTCCCGCGGCCATGCTGGAATTGTGTCCCAGCCGTGGACCGATCTTGATCTCCTGCAAGGGGCCTGTCTCGAACTCCAGCTCGACCTTCTTCCACCGTTGATCGCCCGTGATGGACTCCGTTTTCTCGAACCCGCCGAACAGCGAGAGGGTCGCACCCGTGCCCTTCACCTGCACGTCTTTCGTCATGATGTAGCCGGTCAGGCGGTAGCGGGTCTTCGGCTTCACGGGGACGGTCTGGGTGAGAAAGCTGTCATCGCCACCGGCTGGATTCTCGATGCGGATGCTGGAGCGTCCTTCGCGATGCACCTCATTGTCGACCGACACCTGGCCCTTTTTGTTCCAGGAGGAAAAATCCCAACCCTGTTGTCCTTCCTCGAACGAGGCATTCTTCAGGATGTTGGGACGGCCCTGCTGGGCGGTCAGGATGCCGGCTGCCAGAACCGGCAGCGACAGGGAGAGGATGACGGAGCGAAAGCCGGAGGACTTCGTGCGGACGGCGCGTCGGGCGGTTTTCATAACCACCTTTTTACCCATAGGTGACGGACGAGTCAACCGCGGATTCCGGGCGGACCCGTCACGCCACAATCTCCTTCGCCACCTCGCCATAGACATCGGTGAGGCGGAAGTCGCGACCGGCGTAGCGGTAGGTCAGCCGGGTGTGATCGAGCCCGAGCAGGTGCAGGATGGTGGCGTGAAGGTCGTGGGTGCCGATCTTTCCTGCGACCGCGGTGCCGCCCAGTTCGTCGGTGGCGCCGTGGCGGAGACCGCCTTTCACGCCGCCGCCGGCCATCCACATGGAGTAGCCGCGATTGTTGTGCCGCCGGCCGTCGCCGCCGTTGGCCTGATCCTGGGGACTCCGCCCGAACTCGCCACCCCAGAGGACAAGAGTGTCCCGCAGCAGGTCGCGGTCCTTGAGATCCTGGAGCAGCGCGGCGATGGGACGGTCGATGCCGGCGCAGTTCCGGGTCAGAGCCGATTTCAGATTGTTATGCTGGTCCCAGCCGCCCTTGCTGACCTGGATGAAGCGCACGCCGGACTCGGCGAGACGCCGCGCCATCAGGCACTGGGTGCCGAACTCCCGCGTCTCCTCGTTGTCCAGTCCGTAGCGCTCGCGGGTGGCGGGCTCTTCGGCCTCGAGGTCCAGCACGGCGGGCACCGAGGTCTGCATCCGGTAGGCCAGCTCGAAGGACTGGATCACCCCGTCGAGTTCGGGATTGCCGGGATGTTTCCCGAGCAGGTCGCGGTTCATTTCCTGGATCAGGTCGATCTGGGCACGCTGGCGACCTTCCGCGAGGTGGCGATTCCGGATGTCGGGGATGCCGCCCTCGCCCAGATCGACGCGGGTGCCCTGGTAGGAGGCCGGCAGGAAGGACGATCCATAGTTTTGGGCTCCGCCGCCTCCGACCGGGTTGATGGTGATGAATCCGGGCAGGTCCTGATTGGCCGAGCCGAGTCCGTAGGTGATCCACGAGCCCATCGAGGGCCGCACGAAATTGATGCTGCCGGTGTGGAGGGCGATGGTCGCCTGCGGATGAGCCGCGTTCGAGGTGTGCATCCCGTTCAGCAGGCAGAGGTCGTCGGCATGGCGGCTCAGCTCGGGAAACAGCTCGCTGATGGGTAGCCCGCTCTCGCCCTGCGGGGCAAAGGCGAACTGTGGCGCGAGCAGCTTGCCTCCCCGGCCGCCGGCGGCATCTCCGGAGGCGGTTTTTCCTCCGTTGGCCATCAGGTCGGGCTTCCAGTCGAAGGTATCGAGATGACTCGGCCCGCCCTGCATGAACAGAAAGATGACCCGCTTCGCTTTGGCCGGAAAATGGGGCGCTTTTGGCTGGAGCGGCGATTGATAGGCACCGCCTCCGGTCGCGGCGCGAGCGGTCCCGGCATTCAGCGCGGCAAAAGCCAGCCAGCCGAAGCCGGCGGCGGTGTGTTGCAGCATTCCGCGGCGGGTGAGGGGAGTGTAGGTGTCGCGACAGGTCTTCATGGCTGGGTGGGGGAAAGGGGAAACGGCTTCACGGGACATAGCGGAACTCCGCCGCCGAGTAGAGCGCCTGAACGAGCGCTGTCCATCCAGTTTCCCGATCCGGCTCGGCTCCGAGAAAGGCGAGGGCGCGCTCCGTCTCGGCCTCGGTCGGGTAGCGGCACAGGGTGTAGGCGTAGGCATGGCGGACGCGGGCGGTCTCGTCGGGCAGCTCCTGTTCCAGGATGCGTTCGGCCGCCCGGCGCGACACGTCGACGACGAAGGGATTGTTCAGGAGGAACAGGGCCTGCGGCGCCACCGTGGTCACGTCGCGCTGCCCGTTGACCTGGTCCGGCTCGGCGAAGTCGAACACGGTGAACATGCCCGGCAGCCGTGAGCGGAAGACGGGGAGGTAAACACTGCGCTCCGGCCGGGCGATGGGATCGCCGGCTTTGGCCCCGCCGCGCTTGCCCGGATTGGTCTTGGCGAGATCTCCGCCCACCGACGCGTCAAAGGGTGCCCCGTCGGGACGACCCGGCGCCAGCATGCCGCCCGCGGCGAGGAGGGAGTCGCGAATGGCCTCGGCTTCGAGCCGGCGCAGGTTTGCCCGCCAGTAGAGCCGGTTGCCCTCGTCGGCGGCGACATGGGAGGCTGGCTGGTCGGAGCCGAGCCGGTAGGTGCGGCTGAGCACGATGGTGCGGATCATCGCCTTCATCGACCAGCCGCCATCGACGAAGCGGCCCGCGAGGTGGTCGAGCAGTTCCGGATGGGTCGGCGCCGCGCCCGAGGCGCCGAAATTGTCCACCGTCTCAACGAGCCCGCGCCCCATCAGGTGCGCCCAGATTCGGTTCACCATCACCCGGGCGGTCAGGGGATGCTCCGGCGCCGTCAGCCATGCGGCCAGTTCGCGGCGGCCACTGCCTGCTTCGGGCAGCGTGACCGGGGTGGCGGGCTTGAGAATGGTGGGAAAGCCGCGCGGGACGAGGTCGCCCTTGATGTCCGGCTCCCCGCGCACCCGGAGGGCGAGGTCGGTCGCAGCTCCATCGGACAGGGCCATGGCGTAGGCGGCGTTGGGATCGACCGGCCCGTCGCCGGCACCCTTCTTCTTTTTCTTCTTCCCCGCGTCGGAGCCGGGACCGACGTCGGGGCCGCCGAGCTCGGCCAGCGTTTTCCGAATGTCCGCCACCTCACGTCGGAGTTCCGCCCGGCGGTCTTTCGAGAGATTCTTCTTTTTGCCTTCAGCGACGAGCTGCCGCATCCGGTCGGTGAGACGGGAAATCTCCGCCGCCTGGCCCGCGGCCGGTGTCTTCGGAGCGTCGCCGCCAGCGTCCAGCCGGGCCAGCAGGCCGACCTGATGATAGTCCTTGTTCCCACCCTGCCGATTTTGCTGTCCGCTCAGGGTCTGGGTGCTCGCAAAGACGCCGGCCAGCGCGTAGTAGTCGGTCTGGGCAATGGGATCGAACTTGTGGTCATGACAGCGCGCGCAGCCCAGCGTCAGGCCCATCGTCGCCCGGCCCAGCGTGTCCATCTGGTCGTCGATGCGGTCGAGGGTGAACTGCTCATTGTCCCGCTCGTTCAGATCCATCGAGCCCAGCGCGAGAAAGCCGCTCGCGACGAGATTTTCGGCCCGGTCCTTCGCGTCCCGCGCCTCCAGCAGGTCGCCGGCCACCTGCTCGGCGAGGAATTCGTCGTAGGGCTTGTCGGCATTGAAGGCGTCGATCACGTAGTTTCGGTAGCGCCACGCGTAGGGAAAGGGCACGTTCCGCGTCTTGCCGACCGAGTCCGCATAGCGGGCCACATCGAGCCAGTGGCGGCCCCAGCGTTCCCCGAAAGCCGGGGATTTCAGCAGCCGGTCGACCACTTTGGCCAGGGCCGCGTCGTCCGGATCCGGATCGCGGACGAAGGCGCCCACTTCGTCCACCGTCGGGGGCAGGCCGGTCAGGTCCAGCGTCACGCGGCGGATCAGGGCAAAGCGGTCCGCATCCGCCACCGGCTGGAGCCCGGCGGCTTCGATCCCGGCGAGGATGAAGCGGTCCAGATCGTCGCGCACCCATTCGGCGGCCTTCACTGCCGGCGGTTCGGGCCGGGCGACGGGCAGGAAGGCCCAGTGGCTTCGTCCCTTTTCCCAATCAATGCCCGCCGCCTTCGCCACCGCCGGACCGGTCCGCGGATCGGGCGCTCCCATCGCGATCCAGTCCTCCAGCACGGCGATTTCAGCCTCGGACAGTTGATACTTGGGCGGCATCTGGAGATCGGGATTGCCGTAGCGCACCGTCTCCATCAGCAGACTCTCGGCCGGTTTGCCCGGCTCGATGGCTTCGCCCGAGTCGCCTCCGGCCATCCAGCCGGCTTTCGAATCGATCAACAGCCCGCCCTTCACCTTTTCCGCCTCGGTGGAGTGACACTCGTAGCAGTGCTTCACCAGCAGCGGCCGGACCTTGGCTTCGAAGAAGGCGAGTTGGTCAGACGTCGGCTCGCTGGCGTTGAGCGTCGGGGCGAGACCCGCCGACAGCAGCAACAACAGGAGACCGGGGATCGAATGGCGGGACGAATTCATGACAGAGTGGACCGGGAGCCGGGGACGGATAACTCCGGGCGATGAAACCCGCCGCGTCGGAAACGGTTGCGCGCTCCCTTTCCCCTCCAATCCCTGCCGGCGACACGGCCGCTTGGGAGGAAACCTTTTGGGATGACAAATCCCATCGGAATCGGGTATTCTCACGGCTGCCAAATGACTCGGGAAAAATTCGACCAATTGATCGAGCGGCTCCAGCAGGAGTCCGCCGCCGACCCGCCAGGATTCGCGGCGAAAGTTGTCGCCATCGCCCTCGGCGGCTTTGCCTATCTCATTCTGGTGCTCGCTCTGGCGCTGTCCCTGACCATTGGCACCGTTGTCCTCATGATTACGGCGCCCAATGCTGGCATCATCAAGCTGGGCATCGTGCTGCTCATCCTGTTTGGCGGATTGAGTTGGGCCATTGTCCGCTCTCTCTTCGTCCGGCTCGAGGCTCCCGAGGGGATCGTCCTGAGGCCCGCCGATGCCCCCGCCCTGTTTCAGTTGATCGACAAGCTTCGCGATCAACTGCGTTGCTCCCGCTTTCACATCGTTCTGCTCAGCGGCGACTACAACGCTTCCGTCACCCAGATTCCCCGGCTCGGCATTTTCGGCTGGCAAAAGAACTATCTCACCCTTGGCCTGCCCCTCATGCAGAGCCTGCGGCCGGATGAGTTCGAGGCTGTGCTGGCCCACGAGTTCGCCCACCTTTCCGGCAACCACGGCCGCCTCGGCACCTGGATCTACCGCCTGCGCCGCTCGTGGGAGGGCGTCTTTGAGAATCTCGCCAACCAGCAGTCTGGAGGTACCTGGATGCTGTCAAAATTCGTCAGTTGGTATTGGCCACGCTTCAATGCTCACGCCTTTGTCCTGAGCCGGGCGCAGGAGTATCAGGCCGACGCCCTCGCCGCCTCCCTGGCTGGGCCCTCCGCCATTGCTGGTTCCCTGATGCGGATCTCCATCTACGGGCGCCACCTCGACGAGGCCTTCTGGGAGCCGGTCGTCGCAGAGGCCTCCCGCGAGGCTGCGCCGCCCCGCGACATCTACGCCCGGATGCCCCGCCTTCTTGGCAGCGGACCGGATCCGGCCAAACTCTCCGAATGGATGCGGCAGAGCTACCTGATGGATACCACCAATTTCGACACCCATCCCTGCCTCCGAGACCGCCTCCGCGCGATCGGCCAGCTCCCCGAGGGTGTTGCCGAGGGGCGCTACCCGGCTGAGCTGCCCCCGATCGGGGATCGTACCGCTGCCGATGTCTTGCTCGGTGCCCGGCAGGATGACCTGACTGCCACCCTGAGCCAGCGTTGGGCCGATGCGGTGGCGGAAGGATGGGCGGAAAAACACCGTGCCGCCTGTGTTGCCCGCGAGGAACTCGCGAAGCTGGACGCCCAACCCGAACCCGAGGAGGAGGCCTCTGACGATGCCGATGCCGTTGGCGAACGCGTATCCCGCCTCTGGGCGCGGGCGAATGCGATCCGCGAAACCGACGGCGACACTGCCGCGCTGCCGTTGGTCACCGAAGTGCTCCGGCTTCGGCCCGCCGATCCGCTGGCCAACTTCGTCATCGGCTGCCACCTGCTCCAAAAGGAAGACGCCACCGGCATCGAGCGCCTCGAGATCCCCGCCCGCGATCCCGAACTGGCCCGCCACGCCCTGATCGCCCTCGCCGAATACTACCACCGGCATGGCCTGCGTGAAAAGCGGCGCGAGATCGAAGACCGCCTCGAGGCGTTGGATGAGATCGAGCACCAGTTTCACGTCGAGCGCTCCGACGCCAAGAAGACCGACACTTTTCTACCCCACGGTCTGCCCGAGTCCGCCATCGGAAGGCTGAGGACGATTTTCTCCGCTGAGCCCGCCATTGCCGACGCCGTTATCGCCCGCAAAGAGACCATCACTCATCCCGAAAAACTCATGTATGTCATCGGCATCACCGTCCAGGTGCCCTGGTGGCAGCTTCGCACTGACGGCGCCAATCAAAAACTCATCAATCGCCTTGTCGAAGCCATCGAACTGGAGGGCCACTTTCTCATCTTCGTGCGCCACCGCGAACTGAAGCCCCTCGGCAAGGCCATCGCCAAAGTGCCCGACTCCCTGATATACGAGCGCACGGGCAGCCCGTGACTTTCGCGCCCCAAGATTGATTCGGGCAATGCCTGCCGGTCAGCCGGCCGGGTCATTTGCCGCCCAGCCCCGCCGCGACTCGCGGTCGTGTCGGCGATGCGCCCGCAGGCGCTCCTCGATGCGGCGTTTCATGGCCGCTTTCGACGAGTCCGCCGGCCGACCGGCCGCCATCCGGACCGTCGTGGCCACGATCAGGCGGATCAGGGCCTTCACATCGGCCAGCGACACATACTCCACGTCGATGCCGCCGTCCGGGGCACAGTTGTGGTAGTTGCCCAGAATCACCGACATCGCCGCCGAGCGGATGCCGTAGAGCTGCATCGCCGTCGCCTCGCAGCTCCCGCCATCCAACAGCGCCCGCTGCACCGGTACCTTTTCCGCCGCCGCCGCATCCAGCAGTTCGGCCGTCACGGCATCGTCAAAGACACTCATCCGGTCGCCCACCCGCACCACCGGCCCCTGGCCCATCGCTGCCCCGCCGCGTGGCGCGCTCGTTTCGAGCGAAACAAAGCGCACCCCCTCCGGCAGCGGCCAGGACTTCGCCAGATGCACCGCGCCGACGAAGCCCACCTCCTCCGCCCGCGTGAACAGGCCGTACACCGTCGCCTCCGCGCCGAGGCGCTCCAGCTCCATCAGCAGGGCCACGATCTCCACGCAGCCGATCAGGTCGTCGCAGGCCCGCGACCGGACCAGACCGTCCTTCAGTTCAAAGGCCGGCAGGTCCCACATCCCGAAGTCGCCGAACCACCGCACCCCGCAGCGGTCCAGCCGCTCCGCCGGCACCCCGCCCAGGAATTCCGCCGCACCGCCTCGCGTCCTCACCCAGCCGGGATGATCCAGGTGTGCGCCGAACGCCAGATGCGGCCGTTTCCGGCCCCGTCGATAGCAGGCGATCAGATTGCCGAAGGCGTCCGCCGTCACCGTGACATGCGGCAGTGGCGCGAGCAGCGCGCGGATCGTCGCCGCCATGTGGTATTCGTGAAACGGCGCCGTGGGCGTCTCCAGCACCTGCCGGAGCAGACGGACGAGCGTGGCGTGGGTCATGGCGGAGCGTCGGGGGGATCGGGGTTGGACGTACGGCGGACAATGCCCCACTATTTCCCCGCTTTTGCCATGGGGAAACTCCTGAAATCGCTTCGTTACCGCCTCGAGTGGGCCGGGCTCGCCGTCCTGGCCGCGCTCATCCCCCTGCTGCCGCGGCGTGCCGCCCATGGGCTGGGCCGGGCGCTCGGCACCATCGGGTATCTTTGCGACTTTCGCGGCCGCCGCACCGCCCTGGAAAACCTGCGCAGCGTCTACGGCGACACCCGCGACGAGCGTCAGCTCCGCCGCACCGCCCGTGAGGCCTTCCAGCACTTCGCCCACACCCTCATCGACCAGTTCTGGAGCCGGCGCCTCACCGCGGATAACTACCTCGACTACTGTGACATCGAGATGGACGATCCCGACGCCATCGAGCGCGCCCGCGGGACCGGTGCCATCTGGGTCACCCCGCATTACTCGAATTTCGAGTGGATCGCCCTCATCATGGGCTTCCGCGGCTACCGCTTCACCATCATCGCGCAGGATTTCAAGAATCCCCTGCTCACTGGGATCTTTCGCCGCAACCGCGAGGTCAGCGGTCATCAGGTCATCCCCCAGCAGCGCGCCCTCATCCGCCTGCTCAAGAACCTCGCCTCCGGCGGACACGCCGCCTTCCTCACCGACCTCACCATCCGGCCGGGTCGGGCCGCCACCATCATCCGGTGTCTCGGTCACGAAACCTGCGTCACCGCCCTCCACGCCGAGCTGTTGCGCCGCACCCGCCTGCCGGTCATCCCCGGTATCTGCATCCCCCTGCCCGGTGGTCGCTACCGGATGCGCGGGCTCAAGCCGCTCGACATCACTCCCGACATGACCGACCGCCAGATCGCCCAGGCCTGTTGGGATGCCTTCGAGCCCTTCATCCGCGAGCATCCGGCCCCCTGGTTGTGGATGTACAAACACTGGCGCTATCTCCCGGCCGATCCCGACCGGGCCTATCCGCCGTATGCGACCCGATCGCCGAAATACGACCGCCTCGCCCGCGATCTCGGGCCCGGCTTCCCGATGGAATAGGGTTCGATCGGAGATCAAACAGGGTTGGATCGGAAGTGCCGTGGTTTTTCCGCGGTGGGCTCTGGGAATCCGGTCCGCTGGATTGCCGATCCTTCCCCGGGCCATGCGCGTCTGCCTCCCCTGAGCCGTCCACATGGCACCATTTCCAACCTGCTGGTTTCCAAACCAGAGGAACACGAATGAATGGAATGAAACGAATGGT
>JAEUHH010000118.1 GCA_016795505.1 Verrucomicrobiales bacterium
CGATCCCGCCCGGTGGCGCGAGGTCTCGCCCGGCCTTTTCGCCGCCGATGACTTGCTCCCGAACCTGAGCGATGCCGTGATCGGACGCTGGTTCTTCCTCTTCGACGGGAAGATGCAACTGATGGGCCGCACCTCGAAGGGACGCAGCGAGCCGCTCAAAAAGCCTGAGGATCTCCAACCGGGCGAGTGGACCTTCGTGAAGGATCCCTCGCGCGAAAAGCCGCCGTCGAAGGCGATCTACGGCAGCTTTTACATCCGACTTACTCCCGGACAAACACTCGCCGACGCGAAGATCGCCGTGCCGGTGCGCAGCGCGGGCGTGCAGTTTGGCGGCGACAACGCCCATCTCGTCATCCGGAACCTCACCGCGACGCATCCCTACAACGACGGTTTCAACATCCACGGCGACTGCCGCGACGTCGTCTTCGAGAACATCCGCGCGATCGAGTGCGGCGACGACGGCATCAGCGCCCACGAATCGGCCCAGTATCGCGTCGATGGCTTCGTCAGCATCGGCAACAGCACCGGGATCTGCGACACCGGCACGGCACAGACGAGCTACCGGAATGTCTTCATCGCGGATTGCGTCGGGTTCGACCTTTATTTCCTCGACGAAGGCCGCTACTCCCTGACCAACGCCCTCATCCTCTCGAGATCGCAGAATCCCTTCGCGGTCACCGGTCGCGACGACGGCGACTGCCGCCTGACGCTGGAGAACGTCCACTTCCGCCGTCTCGTCGAACCCCGGATGGGCAACATTGCCGCGCGCGCCTCGGTTCACGGAACGCGCTGCACCTTCGAGGGGCTCGACCTCAAGGTCAGCGGTTCAGCGACTTGGGAGAACTCGATCCTCAATGGTCACCCGACCGGGCCTGGCGCGACCGGTGCCGATCTCGAAGCACTCTGGAAACTCGCTCCGGCTTCCCATCAAGATTCCCCGCTATGAAAACCATTGTATCCTTGCTGCTCTTCCTTGTCCTGCCCGCCGCGGCCGCTGATCCGCTGGATCTCGGGTCACGCTGGGAACTGTTGGTTGATGAGTTCCTCGTCGCTGAAAAGCACGGCGTCGCCCTCAAACTCCACGAGCCGGTGAAACGCGAGATCGTCCTCACCACCGACCAGCCCTGGGAAGGTCCGACCTGTGCCTACTTCTCCGTCATCCAGGACGGCGGCAAGGTCCTGATGTATTACCGCGGCTCATCCGGCGGATCGGACCACAGCGATGCCCAAGTCACCTGCGTCGCCGAAAGCACGGACGGCATCCATTTCAGCAGGCCCAAGCTCGGCCTCATCGAAGCAGGGGGAACGAAGGAAAACAACGTGATCTGGCGCGGATCGGAATCGCACAATTTCTCGCCCTTTCTCGACGCCAATCCAAAGACCAAGCCGGAAGAACGCTACAAGGCCCTCGGCGGCGTGAAACAACCCGGGAAGAACTGGCATCAGGGCGAGACGCCGGGCGGTCTCTACGCCTTCGCCTCCGCCGACGGGATTCATTGGAAAAAAATGAGGGACACGCCCGTCATCACCAAGGGTGCCTTCGACTCGCAAAATCTCGCGTTCTGGGACACGAGGCGAGATCGCTACGTCTGTTTCAGCCGCATCTTCTCGAACAAAGTCCGCGCCGTGCAAAGCAATACCTCGCCAGATTTCCTGACATGGTCCGATGGCGTGCCGCATCGCTACGCCGATGGCGTGCCGATGGAGCATTTCTACACCTCCGCGACCGTCCCTTGCCCGACCGCGCCACATCTCTTCCTCTCCTTTCCCAAGCGATATGTGACGAATCGCAAGAAGGTGCCCGACCACGTGGCCGGCGGAGTCTCCGACGCGGTCTTCATGTCGAGCCGCGACGGTGTGAACTGGGATCGTCCCTTTCTCGAAGCGTGGTCGCGTCCTGGGCCGGATCAGAAGAACTGGACCGACCGCAACAACATGACCGCGAACGGCATCGTCGTGACCGGTGAGGGCGAGTGGTCGCTCTACATCAGCGAGCACTACCGCCACGACGACCACCGCATCCGGCGCCTCAGCGTGCGCCAGCAGGGCTTCGCCTCGATGCACGGCGATGCCAAGGGCGGGTCCTTCACGACCAAGCCGATGGTCGTCAGCGGAGCGAAGCTGCACCTCAACTACGCCACCTCCGCCGCCGGATCGGTGGGGATCGAGGTGCTCGATGAAGCCGGCAAGGTCGTTGCTGAATTGAAGGAAATCTACGGTGATGAGTTCGACGCCCCCGCGCTGGATCTGGCCGCGCTGAAAGGCAAGACGGTAAGCCTGCGCGTTTCGCTGAAGGACGCGGACTTGTATGCGCTGCGGTTCGGCGAGTGAACCCTCTTCAATCTCCGATCCAACCCTGTTCCATCATGAAGACCTCATCCCTGTTTCTCCTTCTTTCCCTCACCACCCTCACCGCCGCCGAGCCCGAGCCGCCCGGCATCGATCATCTCGTCGCCGTGAAGGACGTCTGCGCGTGGCCGGCGCTGACCCTTCTGCCGGACGGCTCAATCAACGCCACGCTCTTCAGCAAGCCGAGCCACGGCCAGGTCGCCGGAGCGGTCGAGGTCTGGAACAGCCCCGACGGTACGACTTGGACGAAGCGCGGCGTGCCGGCCCCGAATGATCCGGACACGAACCGGATGAACCACGCCGCCGGACTCGCGAAGAACGGCGACCTACTCGTGCTGGTCTCTGGCTGGACGAACGTGAAGCAACCGCAACGACCGAAGCAGTCCGATTTCCGCGATGACATCCTCCAGACCTGGGTCTGCCGCAGCGCCGACGGCGGCAAGACTTGGACGCAGTTCAAGGACTTCCCCGCTCCGGACCCGGGCTGGACGCACTACATCCCTTTTGGCGACATCAAGCAGGGCGAGGACGGAGCGCTGCACGTCTCGTGCTATGGCGGCGAATTCACCGACCCCGCCAAAAGCACCAAAACGAAAGGCTACCATTCCTGGCATTTCCAGAGCGATGACGATGGCAAATCGTGGAAACGGATCTCGACGATCCATCCGACCGGCAACGAGACGACCCTGCTCCACCTCGGCGGCAAGCGCTGGCTCGCGGCCTCGCGGGAGCGGGCCATGGATCTGTTTTGGTCGGAGGACGACGGAGTCACCTGGAGCGAACCGCTCCGCGTCACCGCGCCGAACGAGATCAACGGGCACCTCGTCCGCTTGAAGGACGGACGACTCCTCCTCAGCCACGGCTGCCGGGTGAAAGATCGCTTCGGCGTGCTCGCCAAGTTCAGCAACGACGAGGGCAGGACCTGGACCGAGCCCCTCCGCATCGCAACCTCGCTGGAGGGTGATTGCGGCTACCCGAGCACGGTGCAGCGCGCCGACGGCAAACTGGTGACGGCGTGGTATGCCAAGGCGACCGCACTTTATCCATCGTATCAGATGGGCGTTTCGATCTGGGAGGCTCCGAGGCCATGAGAGCGATCCTCCTTTTCATTTTTGTGCCGACCATGGCGGCGTCGGGCACCGATGCGGACCCGCGTATCGAAGCCCGGAAGCGTGAACGCGAAAAGGAGGTACAACGCGCCGGAATCGATCGTGCGCTATCCAAGGAGATGCCGGAAGCTCTCGCCGCGCTTCCCATTTTTGGTGCGATCGATTGGACGGTCAGGGAACTGCCCTTCATTGGCAAAGGCCCTCATGAGGGTGTCAGCGGGGCGGGAATGGCAGTGGTCGACGGACAGATTTATTTCGCGGGCGGATTCATACCCGGCGGTGACGAGACTGGCGATGTGGCACGCCGCACTTCTCGTTGGGCGCATCGCTACGATCCGGCGACTGACCAGTGGACCCGTCTGCCCGACCTGCCGGCGCGGCGCGAATACACCCGCGCCGTGGGATGGGAGAGCTCCTTTATCATTCTCGGCGGCTACACGCAGGGACGCCCCGGACTGCCCGGAGCAGAGGTCTTCAGACTCGACGTGACAGCGACCGAACCACGGTGGGAACGTCTTCCGCTCTTGTCCGTGCCGCGCTCGCATCTATCCGTGGGCGTGATCGGGAATCAGATCATCGCGGCGGGAGGAAACCGCTACGACATTGCCGAAAAGGGCTATTCCGTGCGGACGATCCAGAGTCTGGTAGAGAGGCTCGATCTGAATTCGCCGGGAAAGGGCTGGCAGCGTTCCTCTTCGATACCAGGGCATCCGCGGGGCTGGAGTGCGACCGCCGTCCTAAAGAATCAGTTCTACATGCTAGGCGGAGTCACCTGGACCGAGGAGGCCCGCCTGCGCCTATCGGAAGTGTTGCGCTACGATCCGGCCATCGATCAGTGGACCCGGCTGGCCGACTTCCCGGTGCCCATTTCAGGCTGGGAAGCCGACGTGTTCGCTGAACGGTATTTGATTGCGGTCGGCGGCGCCGCAAGGCACTGGAACGATGTGCCTTTTGTCTACGACACGGTGTCAGACCGCTGGCTGCGCATCGACAGCCCGCTCCCGCCGGGTGGACTTTTCAACGATCCCGGCGTCTGCATCATTGGGGACACCATCTTCGTCGCCGGCGGCGAAGGAGCGGGAGGCAGCCACTTCAACCACTTTCTGGTCGGCAAGATCCGGCCCCATCACCAGCCATGAAGCCATTTCTGCTTGGAATCGGAATTGGATTCTCATTGGTCATCAGCGGTCTCGGCGCGGACCGCACTTTATTGCTCGTGGATGACCACGACATTCACTACCGGGCCGGAACCCGGCGGGTGTTGGAAAAGCCGGTCCGTCACGCCGCCAACCCGGTCATTACAGAAGACAAACCGTGGGAGATGGCGATCGCCTGGACGAGCGTCCATCGCGATCCGTTCACCGGTCGCTATCAGCTGTGGTATCAGGCCTATGCCGGCAAGCGGGCGCAACGGAAGACACACGAATGCGTCGTCTGCTATGCCGAATCGGAGGATGGCATCACCTTCACCAAGCCGAATCTCGGTCTCCATGAGTTCAACGGCGAAAAGGACACCAACATCGTTCTCATCGGCAGCGGCCTGTATGGCGATCGCTATTGCAACAGTGTCATCGTCGATGCGAAAGAGCCTGATCCGACGAAACGCTACAAGATGCTCTATTACGACTGGGCGAAGACGGCGAAGGGAGAGATCATCGCCGGTCTGCATCTCGCCTACTCGCCGGATGGCAAACGATGGGAAAAGGATCCACAGGCACCGCTCTATGCCACCTCTTTCGGAGGCAAGAAGGTGCCAACTCCCTTCGTCGGGGAGAATCCCTATCGTGAGACGACCCTCCCTGCTGGAAGGGTGCGGCGTCAATTGCTGCTGCCACTCAGCCTGTCCGATGCCGCGGATCCCCTTTTCGATCCGGTTCGCCAGATCTGGGTCGTCTACGGCAAAGCCTGGATACCTGGTCCCGACGGTGGCCTGGCTTGGAAGCACGCGATGGGCCGGAGCGAAAGCCGCGATCTGCGCCACTGGAGCCGCCCGGAAATCGTCTCCTTTCCCGACGAACGGGACGGAGGGCTGGAATACCATACCTCACCGGTCTTTTATCAGCACGGGCGCTATTTTTGCCTCAACCAGATTCTCAACCGACCCGGCGGCGGCACGATGGACATCGAGCTGATGCTGAGTCGCGATGGTCTGGAGTGGCACCGCCCCTTTCGCGACGAATGGTGGCTGAAGCGCAGCGAAGGTGGGCAATTCGACAGCGGCACCATCGTCACGAACGCGGACCGCATCATCGACGGGGACCAGATGCGTTTCTACTACGGTGCCTACAGCAGCGGCGCGATCGGTGGCGGCTCGAACATTACCGGCGACCAGCAAAAAAGCGGAGTTGGGCTCGTCACCCTGCCACTCGACCGCTTTGCCGGCCTCCGGAGCGAACCGGAACCACCCACACCGAAGGTGAAGTCGCCGCCTGACATTGGCCAGGTCACATTGAAGGCAGTCGATTTAGCCGGCGTCACGGAAATTTCCGTCAACGCGAATGCCAGTGGCGGAGGACTGTGGTGTGAACTGCTCGATGAGGATGGCTATCGTTTGCCGGGATTTGACCGGGCCTCTTTCGAACCGCTGCGCGGCGATGCCATCCGACATGCGGCCACATGGCAGGGCCGCTCTCTCGGCAACTTGAAGCCGGGCAAGTATCAACTTCGGCTCTATCTCGAAAAGGCCACTGTCTATGCCGTTACGTTCACAACGCCATGAAGTGGATCTCATGCGCCCTGTGGATCGCCTGCGCCATCCCCGTGATGGCTCAGCAGCCCCACGCCCCGATGCACCGCCTCACCGCCGAGGAGTATGCCGGCACGATCCAACATTGGCGGAAGACTCATCCCAAGCTTCTCAAGGTCGAAACCCGCGGCCTCAGCGGACAGAATCTGCCGGTCTACCTCCTGAAAATCACCGACTCCACCGTGCCCGACACCGACAAGCAGGTCTGCCTCGTCACGACCCTTCATTGCGGGCCGGAGCGCTCGGGAACCACGGGGGCTCTTGCCTTTACCGAATGGCTGCTCGGCGACGACGCCCTCGCCGTCGAGACGCGGAAGCGGCAGATCGTCCTGATCATGCCAATCGTGAATCCGCTCGCCTTTTTTCACACCGACCGCTTTCGCAACGAGCACGGAGTCGATCCCTACACGGGCACAGGTCCCGTGGGGAAGCTGTGGGATGTGAAAAATCTCACTTTGCTCACACCTGAACGTGCCCCGGAACTCATCGCGGTGCTCTCGGTGATTGATGAATACCGACCCGAGGTCCACGCCGATCTCCACGGCACCGGCATGCAGGAGTATGCGCCCGACCAGCTCGGCGCGCGACGCATGTATCAGGGCCAGATCATGACCGAGATCACCGGCGGTGCCTATTCGAACTATGCCCTTCGTCCCTGGGACTGGCGCGTCACCGAAGCGATGATCGAGGCCGGCAAGACCGCGGGTTTTCCTTCCGATCGCTTCGAGGCCGACGCGCAGCGCACCTTCTGGGGACCGGAGCTCGCCCCGCTCGGCAAGAAGCTCTGGCATGGCGCGCCGCTTTTCTATTCGGCCCACTACGGCTATGCGAAGTATCACACCATGCCCATCACCCAGGAGGTCGCGTGGGAAGCGAGCCTCGTCGCGCGGATGCAGGGGCTGATGAAAATCGGCAACACCCCGTGGATCGATGAACGCGCGCCCGGCTATCCGGTGAACCGCATCAAACATTTCGTTGGTCATTTCGTCACCGCGTACGGCACGACGGCGGCAGAGCGGAGCGAAAGCCGGGTGGAATTGTGGAATCGTCAGGCCGATTTCGCCCTCGGCTTTCTCTATCCGCAGACCGACGGGCGCGAAAGTTTCATCGTCGCGACCACGGCGGCAGCGAAGAAGATCGTCGCGGCGGAGGATCGGCCTGCTCTGGTGAAGAACCTGCGCGAGTCGATGGGCGAAAGGGCCGCCTCAATCGAGCGTTTCCTCGATGCCGGCCCCGAGATCAAGTTGGCGATGGAGCAGGCTCCGGCGCAACTCCTCGCCGCGACCGACACGAGCACGGAACCAATCCAGCATGGATTCGGGCTTCGGGTGCGGTTGCCGTATCGTGCTCCCCGGAATCTCAAGGTACAGCTCAATGGTGAACCTCTCGGCGAGAGCACGACCGACGGTTACGAGAGCTGGTTCGCCGACGGCTTCACCCAGGTGCAGGTTCATGTGCCACCGGCGAAGGCGGCCCTGACCGAACTCTATTTCCTGACGATCGCCTACGAGCCCGACGAAAAGCGCACCACCGGCTGGATGCCGCCCGCGGAGGTGCGCGAACGCTTCGCCACCGACAAGGCCATCGCCACGCCCGCGACCCTGACAGACGTGAAATACGGTGACCATTTCCGGCAGACTTTCGATCTCTGGCTCGCGGACTCGAAGAAGCCGAGCCCGCTCGTCTTCTACCTCCACGGAGGCGGCTGGGGCGCGCAGGACAAGACGGACATCCATCAGCATCTCGAGGTCCGCGCCCTCCTCGACGCGGGGATCTCGGTGGCCTCGGTAAACTATCGCTTCCTCGTCGATGCCAACGCCGCCGGGGTCTCTCCGCCGCTGCAATGGCCTCTCCAGGATGCGGCTCGGGCGCTGCAATTCATCCGCTCCCAGGCGACCGAATGGAATCTCGACAAAACCCGTATCGCCGCGAGCGGCGTCAGTGCGGGCGGTTGCTCCTCGCTCTGGCTCGCGATGCACGACGACATGGCCGATCCGGCGAGCGACGATCCCGTGGCGCGGGAATCGACCCGGCTTCTCTTTACGGTGACGAAGGCGCCGCAACCTTCGCTCGATCCGCAGGAACTCGTCGAGTGGATCCCGAACAGTGAGTATGGCGGTCACGCCTTCGGCTACGTTGGCAAAAATCGCCCCGAGACCTTCGCGCCTTTCCTGACCAATCGCGAAAAGCATCGCGAGGACCTGGCCCGCTATTCCCCAATGGCCCACGCCAGTGCGGACGATCCGCCCGCCGTGCTCCTTTTCACCAAAGCCGACAAGACACCTGTGAAAGGCGAGCCGCAAACCGATCCCACCCACAGTCCCGTGCTCGGGCTGATGCTGAAAAACCGACTCGATGCCCTCGGCGTGCCCTGCGAGGTGCGCCATCCTTTTGACGGCAAGGACGAAGTCACCCTCACCGAACTCCTTCTCCAGTCCTTCACCTCATCAGCTCCATGAAACGAACCCTGATCCTGCTCCTCACCGGCCTTACCAGCCTGCTCACCCACGCCGCCGACCCGGTCAACATCGGCAGCCGTCGCGAGCTCTTTGTCGATCACTTCCTCCTCGACCAGCTCAATGGCGTGCGACTCCAGCTCCACGCCCCGCGCGACGAGGGTGTCGCCTTTGGCTTCGATAAACCGTGGGAGGGGCTCTTCAGCGGCTACGCGACCATCGTCACGCTCGAAGACGGCAGTTTGCGCGCTTACTACCGTGGCAAAGCGGTCGCGAACCGCGACGGTAGCGAGGAAGAGGTGACCTGCGTCGCCGAGTCGAAGGACGGCCGCACCTGGACCAAGCCCGAACTCGGTCTCTACGAAGCCAACGGCACCAAGGCGAACAACATCGTGCTGATGAGCGCCAACACCTCGCCGCACAATTTCAGCCCCTTCCGCGACACGCGTCCCGGCGTGCCTGAGGGCGAGCGCTTCAAGGCCTTCGGCGGCACGATGGAAGGTGGCGGGCTCGTCGCGTGGAAATCGGCCGACGGCTACCGCTGGGAGAGGATGGCCGAGGCGCCCGTCATCACGAAGGAAATGGTGCCCTACAAATACATGTTCGACTCCCAGAACGTGCCCTTTTGGTCGGCGGCCGAGGGCAAGTATGTCGCCTACTACCGCGTTTTTGAAGACGGCATCCGCCGCATCGTGCGCAGCGAGAGCACCGATTTTCTCACCTGGACGCCGCCCGTGCTGCTCGGCTATCGCCATCCCGACACAGAGGCGCCGATCGAGCATCTCTACACGAATCAGACGAGCCCCTACTTCCGCGCGCCCCATCTCTACGTCGCCATCGCGGCGCGCTTCATGCCCGGGCGCCAGGTCCTCAATGACGAGCAGGCCAAGGCCATCAACGTGAATCCCGGCTACTTCAAGGACACCTCCGATGCCATCCTCATGACGACCCGTCCGGCGGAAGGTGCGGAGCATCTCGCCGTCTATGACCGCACCTTTCTTGAGGGCTTCATCCGCGGCGGCATCGGCGCGCAAAACTGGGTTTCCCGCACGAACTATCCCGCGCTGAACGTCGTGCCCACCGGACCAGCCGAGATGTCCATCTACGTGAATCAGGACTACGCCCAGCCCACCGCCCATCTGCGTCGATATTCGCTGCGGGTCGATGGATTCGCGTCGCTGCACTGTGGTTATGCCGGCGGACACGCCATCACCAAACCCTTCGTTTTCTCCGGTCGCGAGCTTTCCTTGAATTTCTCCACCTCGGCCGCCGGGGGAGTGAAGGTGGGCATCGAGACCGCCGACGGCCAGCCGATCCCCGGCTTTGCGGTCGAGGATTGCCAGATGCAAATCGGCAACGAGATCGATCGCAGGGTGACCTGGAAAGCCGGCACCGACGTCAGTGCGCTCGCGGGCAAACCGGTGCGGCTGCGCTTCTCGATGAAGGATGCCGATATCTTTTCCTTCCAGTTCACCGAGTGATGCGATCCGTCTCCGCCAGCCTCTTGTATCTGTTTTCCCTCCTGCCGCTGATCGCGGCGGAGGAAAAGCCGTCGCTCACCGGTATCTGGATGATGGGGCAGTCGCTCGGAGATGGCTCGGAGTCGCTGCCCCTGGTGACGCCGGAGGACACGGGTTGGGGGAATTTCGCGTTCCGCCGCGGGATCCGCACCTGGCTGCCCGGTGCCGATGCCGCCAAGCCGGAGCAACGTCCTGCGGATCAGTTCGACCTCGTCCCGCTGCGGGCCGAGGTCAACGGCGGGCTAGGGGAGACGGTTGCGAATGGACTGGCCGATCACCTTCAGGCAGCTTTCGCGCGAAAGGAAAAGCGTCCTGACAAAACCACAACCCGGCCCTTTCTCGTCGCCTTTGCCGGACAGGGTGGCCGCCAGATCCAGGAACTTTCGCCAGCCGATCTGTCCACAGATCCCCGCACGCCCGAGTCGCGGCGTCATGGCGGCGGCTATTACCGCACCAGCCTCGACGACGCGCGGCGGGCGGTCGTGGTAGCGGAAAAACTCGGGATGAAATTCCGGGTCGAAGCGCTCTACTGGATGCAGGGCGAGGGCAACGGCGGCCCCACCGGAGGCATCGTGCCGACGCGTTGGGATGCGGAGATTCCGCGCCCGGCGGGTCTGGAGTGGTATCGCGATCAGCTCATCACCTACCGGAAACAGTGGTCCGCCGATCTCGCCGCCATCACCGGGCAAACCGGAGAGATTCCGATGTTCACCTACCAGACGCTCGGTCCGGCGGGCGAGGCACAGCTTTTGGCCGCCGATGCGGACGAGGCGATTCATCTCGTCGGGCCGCACTACGCCGTGCCGAGTGCTCTGAACAGCCGACGACCCGATGGCCGCGCCGGTGACGCGATCCATCTCTCCGCCGATGGCGAACGCTGGTGGGGTGAGCAGGTGGGCAAGGTAATGCATCGCGTGCTCCATCGGGGCGACAAGTGGGAGCCGCTCCGTCCGCAGCGGGCAAGGCTCGATGAGACGCGCACCAGCGTGCTCATCGACTTCCTCGTGCCGCGGCCGCCGCTCGTCATCGACACGACTTTCTTGCCTCGTCAGGAGATGGCGGTGAAGGACGGCTTTTCCTCGCTCGCCGGATTCCAGGTTCGGGATCGTTCCGGCGCGACCGTAACCTTGCTCGACCTGGTCGTGGACGGGCCGGAACGTGTCCGCATCCGACTGGCCAAAGCCTTGTCCGCGGGCGAGCGGTGGACGGTCAGCTACGGCCATCCCGCCACCTTCGCGCTCGGCACCATCGCCGCCATCCGTCCCGGACCCGAGATCGACGGTCGTGTGAGTGAGGAGATCATTCTGACCAACGACCATTCCGGGATGCTGCGCCCCTTGCTCGATGAAGGCGCGTTCTTCGTCACAGGCACCTCGGATGCCAAGCCACTGCGCGCTGCCATCCGTGAAGTCGCCGTGGAGAACGGAGTCACCGTGCTGCGCTACGATCCCGTCACCTTGCGCGACGGCCTGCCCTTTGCACAGGGTCTCGCCATCACCGCCCAGCGTTCCTTCAGCTACGGCAATCTACGCGACTCCGACCCCGAGCCCGCCGTCTTCACTTTCGCCGACACCCGCTATGGCACACGCGCCGGGCAGCCCTATCCCCTGTGGAATTGGTGTATCCTCTTTTCCAACCTACCCGGCGAACTCTGATCCAACCCTGTCTCATCTCCGATCCAACCCTGTTCCATCGCATGAAAACCCAAGTCAACGCCTCCGCCCCTCGTCGTCAGTTTCTCAAAACCTCGGCCGCGCTCGTGGCTGGCGGTGCTTTTGTCAGGCCTTCGTCCGTCTCCGCGGCCACGGCGACGATCCTCGAGACGAAGATCATTTCCCAACAGCCCGAGTATTACCACGGCTGGTCCACCGTGGCGCGGCGGGCCAATGGCGAACTCTGGCTCACCTGGTCGGGCGGCCGCGTCTCGCACGTGTGCCCGTTCGGCCAGGTCGTGGCCATGACCTCGCGGGACGAGGGCGCGAACTGGTCATATCCGCGCGTCCTGCTCGACAGCGCCATCGACGACCGCGACTCGGGCGTGCTGGAGACCGCGAAGGGCACGCTCATCGCCTCGACCTTCACCTCACTCGCCTACGAATCCTATTTCGAGAAAAAGCAGATCTTCAGCGAACTGACCAAAGGCGGCTGGCAGACCCAGGAACTCGCAGGAGAGGAATTCGAACGCTGGCGCGCCTGTCACGAGCGACTCAGTGCGGAGGAGCGCAAGGCCGATCTCGGCGAGTGGATCATCCGCTCCACCGACGGCGGCGCGACCTGGTCGGCCCGCATTCCCACCATCGTGAACAGCCCGCATGGTCCGATTCAGTTGAAGGACGGTCGCCTCTTCTACGCCGGCAAGCGGCTCTGGACCGACGACAAGAAGATCGGCGTGGCCGTCTCCGACGACGACGGGCTCACCTGGAAATGGCTTTCCGACATTCCGACGCGAGCCGGTGACGATGCGACGAAGAGCTATCACGAACTCCACGCCGTCGAGGCCGACGACGGCACGATCATCGCCCAGATCCGCAATCACAATCAGGCCAACTCCGGCTGGACCCTTCAGACCGAGTCCAAGGATGGCGGCAAGACCTGGACGGAGCCCCATCCCATCTGTTTCGGCCTGCCCTCGCACCTGCTCAAGCTCCGCGACGGGCGTCTTCTCATGAGTTACGGCCATCGCCGCGCGCCCTTCGGCAATCAGGCCCGCGTCAGCAGCGATCATGGCAAGACCTGGAGCGAAGCCATCACCCTCTCGGCCGATGGCATCGGCGGCGACCTCGGTTACCCGAGCACGGTCGAACTCACCGACGGCACCCTGCTCACCGTCTGGTATGAATCCATGGCCGGCCACAAACACGCCGTACTTCGCCAGGCAAAATGGCGGCTGGGGTGACAATGTTCCCACCAACCCATCACTTTCTGATTCCCAACATCCTCATCCTCATGAAACACCTATTGCTCTTCCTCCTCGCATTCACCCATCCCCTCCACGCCGCCGAGCAGGTCTTCTTCTCCTTCGACGACCACGCCATTCCATTCCGTGACAATGTCGCGGTCACGCCGATGACGGCAGAGAAACATCCCGCCAATCCCGTCCTTCGCCGCGGACCGGAGGGCGCGCCGGATCACGGACATGCCATCCTCTACGGCACGGTGCTGAAGCTTGAGGGGAAATTCCGCATGTGGTATCTCGGGATGTTCGAGACGGAGATCAAAGCGGGCCAGGCACCGGGCTGGTGGCGGCCGATGTGCTATGCCGAGAGCGAGGATGGCGTGACTTGGACGAAGCCCGAGCTTGGCCTCGTCGAATTCAATGGCAACAAACAGAACAACATCTGCCTGATCGAATCGGAGGTGCCCTCGCTCGCCAAGGTGAACGACTTCCTCTCCATCCTTCACGAGCCAGAGGACCCCGATCCGTCGCGCCGCTTCAAATGCGTCTACATCGCCCATCCGCCCTTCGAGGATGTGCGCGGGGGGCGCAGCGGGATCGGTCCGAATGAAAGACGCTGGGGCGCCTTCATCGCCGCGACGAGCGCGGACGGTCTGACCTGGAAAGTGATCGGCGATCGGCCCATGAACGCGGGGAACGAGCGCTTCGAAGTGTCGGGGCTCTATCGCTTTGGCAATTTCTACTACGCGCCCGGCCAGTTGCTCTCGCCATGGGCTTGGCGGATGGATGGCAGCGACGTGGGACGGGTCACGCTGAGTTATCGTTCACCGGATTTCGTCAACTGGTCGCGGGCGAAAGCCTTCGCCTTCGCGCGTCCCGGGCAGCTCACCTCACAGCCCATCAAGGGCCAGCAGGGACACATGGGCGCGGGCCTGTGGAATCGCGGCAACGTCATCGTCGGTCTCAATGGCCTCTGGCAGGACGCCGCCGAGAAGCCAGCCGATCCGAAACAGTGGAATCAGGGTGTCGCGGTCGATCTCGGGCTGATCGTGAGCAATGACGGCATCCATTTCCGCGAACCGATCCCGGACCACAAGGTCATCCCGCGCGGGAAACCGGGCGAGTGGGACGATGTCGCGATCCTGCAGGGCCACGCCTTCGTCAACGAGGGCGACAAAACGATGATCTGGTATTCCCACTGGGACACCGGCGGCAAGCTGAAGAACATGGAGATCGGCCTGGCGACCCTACGGCGTGACGGCTTTGCTTATCTCTCACGAAAGGTCCCCGGAACGCCCGCGCATGTGGTAACCAGTCCGTTCCAACTCAGCGACAGCGACCGGGTTTTCGTCAATGTCGAGGGTATCTCGGATACCGCACCGCTGCGCATCGAACTGCTGGACGATTTCGACCGGCCGCTCCCGGACTTTTCCGGCGAAGCCGCCGCCCTCGTCACCACCTCCGGCGTGCAGCGGGAGGTGACGTGGAAAACGCCTCCGCCAATCGGTCGCCCCCTCGCCTTTCGGGTGCATCTGCCCGATTCCGACGCGTGTCAGCTCTACACGATCCGAACCGGCCCAGCGGAACCCTGATGCGTCTCAGGGCGCCTTCGCCTGACCACCCAAGCCAGCCAGCGCCGCGATCACTTTGTCAAAAGAGGCCCGCGTCGCGTTGAGCGCGCCGTCGAGATCAGCCACCTGCTTCTGCAGGGCGGCCTTGTCGGCGGCCAGCGTTTCCTCCAGCGTCTTCGATGCCGCCAGCAGGGCGTCGACGCGCGCCTTCTCGGCCGCGATCCGGTTGTTCATGGCCGCCTTTTCGCGCCCGAGATCGTCGCCGATGGTCTTCACGGTAGCCAGCAATCCATCGACCCGCGTTTTCTCCGCCGACTGAGCCTGCTGCAGGCCGGCTTTGCCCGCGTTGAGATCGGCGATCATGGTCGAAGCTTCGGTGATGCGCTTTTCCACCGCCGCCTTCTCCGACTCGAGCTTGCCCAGTTGATCCGCCAGCTTCTTGTCCGCCTCCGCCAGCCGGGCTTCCAAAGCCTGACGATCCTTGGCGAGTTGGGTGACCTGTCCCGTCAGCGACTGGCTGGTGTCGGCGAGCCGCTTTTCCAGTGCCCCATTGGCCGACTTGAGTTGGGTCAATTGCTCCGTGATCGCCTTTTGGGCGTCTGCGAGGGACTTTTCGACCGCGGCGATCGCCGTCTTCGCCTGTCCGATCTGACCCGTCATCGCCTCCTCCGCGGCGGCCAGCTTGGCCCGGATGTCGGCGCTTTCCTTGCCGACGCGGGCGGAGAGGCGCTGATCAGCATCCTCCAACTCCTTGCGGGCGTCTCTCAGTTGGTTGGTCAGCGATTGATTCTGCGACTTGGCTTCGGCGAGGTCGGACCTCAGCTGCTTGTCGTTGCGACGCAGGTTCTCCAGATCGTCATGAAATTCGGCCGAGAGGATCCCGAATACCGCTGCTACCACGGCCGCCGCCCCGATCCCCAGCAGCGCGCCTCCCTTGCCCCCGCCACTTCGCACCGGAGCCGGCGTCGCCGCCGTGCTGGCCGCAATCGAAGGGACAGGAGCCGGTTTGACCGCGGCCGCCGCCGGTTTCCAATCCGGCAAGGTCCAGAGCGTAAAAGCCCGGCTCGGATGGGTCGGGACGGCCGCGCGCTGTGGTCCCCTGCCCTCGGTCCAGATCGTGAAAGCCCGGCTCGGATGCGTCGCGGGAGTCGGTGGGTTCGGCGGAAAAGATAAAGGCTCGCCCGTCCAGATGGTGAATGCTCGGCTCGGATGCGTCGTCGAAGGGGAAGCGGGGGTGGCGTTCATACCTCCTTTATTCAACAGGCTTCGGATTTATTCAACTACACAAACAAGGACTTATCATAAAAACTACACAAAGTTGAATCATCAACCGCTTCGGATGTTCCATAAGCACTCAAAAACCTGCCTCGACAGCCCCGGCACCCCTTGAAAGACAGGGGAAGCGAACTACACTGACCCTGAGCATCTATTCAGAGGCGTCTGCTTGGTAGCGTCTTCACGCCTTCGCCCCGGACCGGGCCGCCTCGTATCGTCTCACACCTTGGCAGCCAGTTCGCCGCCTCACTCCCCTCCCTTTATTTTCGTAGCAGCAGACCATGAAACGCCACAACGCCCTACTCCACACCCTCGCCGCCAGTCTGGTCGCCTTTGCCGCGCCGGCCTTCGGACAGGAGAAAGTGACCTTTCAGGATCACGTCCTTCCCCTGCTCGAGGCGAAGTGCCTGAACTGCCACAACCCCGACGAAGCCAAAGGTGGCCTTGACCTCTCCACCTATGCCGCCACCATGAACGGCGGCTCCGGCGGTGAAGTCGCCATCTCCGAGGATCCGCTCGGCTCCCGGCTTTACACCCTCATGGCCCATCGCGAGGAGCCCTTCATGCCCCCGCAAAAGCCGAAGGCGCCCGACGCGGAACTGAAGATCATCTCCGACTGGATCGCTGGCGGCATGCTGGAAACCAAGGACAGCCGGGCCAAAAAGAGCGACAAACCCAAGCTCGACATGACGGTGACCGCCACCGGCAAGCCCGACGGCCCGCCCCCGATGCCTGAGAACCTGATTCTCCAGCCCGCCATCGTCACCGAGCGCCCGAACTCCGTCGGCTCCCTCGCCCACAGCCCCTGGGCCCCCATCGTCGCCGTGGCCGGGCAGAAGCAGGTGCTCCTCTATCACAGCGAGCATTTCGACCTCCTCGGAGTGCTCCCCTACCCCGAGGGATTCCCGAAGACGCTGGCCTTCAGTGCCAACGGCAGCCTGCTCATGGCCGGCGGCGGTCTGGCCGGGAAGTCCGGCAACGTGGTCGCCTGGGACATCAAGACCGGCGAGCGCGTCATCGAGGTGGGCAAAGAATTCGACGACGTCCTCGGCGCCGACATTTCCCCCGACCACAAGCAGGTCGTGATGGGTGGTCCAGGCCGGAACATCAAACTCTGGGACACCGTCAAAGGCGAACAGACCAGCATGATCAAAAAGCACCCCGACTGGATGCTTTCCGCCGCCTACAGCCCCGACGGCGTGCTTTTCGCCACCGGCGGGCGCAATGCCGACCTCTACGTCTGGGAGGGCGGCACCGGCTATGAGTTCTACACGCTCAAGGGCCACACCGCCGCCGTTACCGGCCTCGCCTGGCGCGGCGACTCGAATCTCCTCGCCTCCTGCTCGCTCGACGGACAGGTCATCCTGTGGGAAATGACCGAGGGCAAGGAAGTGAAAAAATGGGCCGCACACGGAGGCGGCACCCACTCCGTCGACTTCGCCCCCGACGGCCGCATCGTCAGCGGCGGACGCGACAAGACGGTCAAGATCTGGACCGCCGACGGCACCCAACAGCGCGCCATCAATGCCTCCGACGACTTCGTCATGTCCGTCGTTTTCTCCCAGGACAGCAAGCGCGTCATTTCCGGCGATTACAACGGCAAAGTCATCGTGTGGAATGCCGAAGATGGCTCGAAACTCGCCGAACTCAGTTCGAATCCCCCGACCATCGACAAGCAGCTCGCGTACTCCCAGCAGCGTATCACCGAGCTGACCACCAACCTGCCCAAGCTGGAGGAAGCCGCCAAGGCCGCCACCGCCAAAGTCGCCGAAGTGCGCGCCAAGCTGGAGGAAACCCGCAAGGGCGCCGCCGAAGCCACCGCGAAGAAGGCGGCGATGGACAAACAAGTCGCCGAGCTCGATGGCAAAATCAAAGCCACCACCGCCCAGCAGGCGCCCGCCCAGCAGGCCGTCACCCAGACCCAGCAGGTCGCCAAACAGCGCGGCGATGAATTCGCCAAGCTCAATCAGGCCCAAGTCGCCGCCAAAACGGAACTCGACAAGTGGACCGCCGAGGCCAAGAAAGCCGAGCCAGTCGTGACCCAGCTCGTCGCTGCCGTCGCCACTGCCAAGGCCGCCGCGGAAAAGCCGTTGCTCGATGCCGCCACCCAAAAAGCGCTCACCGACGCCACCAATGCCCGGAATGGCGCTGCCGGGGCCAAACAACAGGCCGACAACGCCGTTGCCACCGCCCAGAAATCCCAGACCGACGCCCAGGGCGCCCTGACCGCCGCGCAGAAGGCTGTCACCGACGCCCAGGCCCGCGTCACCGCCGCTGACGCCGCCGCCAAAGCCGCCACCCCGGAGACCAAAGCGCAGGCCGACCAAGCCCTCCAGCAGGCGCAGCAGGCCCTCGCCGCCGCCACCGAAGCCGCCAAGAAAGCCGAAGCTCCCCTGAACCAGGCGAAGCAAACTCTCGCCGCCGCCCAAGCCACCCAGGCCGAGGCCACCAAGAAGCTTCAGGTCGCCGACACCGCGCTCAAACCCCTCGCGGACAAGGAAGCCGCCGCCAAACAGGCCCAGGCCACCGCCAAAACCCAATTGGCCGCCAAAACCGCCGAGCACCAAAAGGCAGCCGCCGCTCTCGCCGCCGCCAAGACCCAGCTCGATGCCGCCACGAAAAAGTTCGCCGACGCCGACACCAAGCTGAAAGCCGGTCAGGCCGCCAAAGCCACCGCCGACGCCGAGGCCAAAAAGGCCGCCGATGCGCTGGCCGCGATCAACAAGACCCTGGGCGACAGCCGCACCGCCCTCGCCGCCGCGCAGAAGGAAGCCCAGACCGCCGCCCAGCAGGCCGATGCGCTCACCAAGCAGGTCGAGCCGCGGCAAAAGGAAGTCGAAGCCGTCGCCAAGGCCGAAGCCGACGCCAAAAAAGCCGTCGAAGTCGCCAAGGCCGAGCTCGGCAACAGCGAATTCCTGATCCGCAAGTGGGAGGCCGCCGCCGTGAACCTCGAGGTCCACAACCAGACCAGCGAACTCGGCGACATGGAAGTCCAACTCGATGACATGGCCGAAAAAGTCGCCGCCGCGGAAGCCGAGAAGCAGAAAGCCGCCGCCGCGCTGGCCGAAGCCCAGAAGACCCTCGACACCGCCCGCAAGACGGTCGACGAGAGCACCAAGGCCCTCGCCGCCAAGACCTCGACCATCCTCGAGACCGTCCTCCAACTCGCCGCCACCAAAGCCGCGGCCGGTCTGCGCAGCGACGCCAGCGTCGCTCCCGCCGGCACCGCCGTGGCTGCCGCCGGCACCGCCGCTCCGGAGGTTCCGCTCGGTCAGAAGTCCCGCGAAGACATCGAAAAGGAGATCATCGCCCTGCAGGGCCGCCTCACCGAGTTGGAGACCTTCATCCAGAAGTCCTACGCCGAAGCCGAAGCCACCCGCAAGACGATCGCCTCTGCCAGTCAGGTGGCCGCCTCGACCCCGGCCGTCGTGGCCGAGCGTTCCAAGGAGCAAGCCGCCAAGGAACAGGCCGCCCGTCAGGCCGCCGAAGCCAAGACCGCCCACGAGGCTGCCGTCACCGAGCGGAAGAAGAAGATCGAAGAACTCCGTCAAAAGTACCTCAGCCTCAATCCGAAGAGAGAGGGTTGAGTCTCCGATGAGACAGGGGCTGATCGCCGATCCAACCCTGTTCGATCGGATCAAAAGCATCCCAACCAGCCGCCTTCCCGGACCGGGAAGGCGGCTTTTTTGTGCTCGTTCACTGCGGAGCAAGCCAAACACCAGAGGGTTTATCTGCCGGCGCCATCAGCGTGGTGTTCGCCATCGATTCCGCGCTTGAGAGCCACGAGCCGCTCTAGATGAACCTGAGGCAATGCACGATCACCATGATTGGGCAGGACACCGACCAGATCGAGTTCCAGAGCCGTGGCGACACTGCTGGGAATATCTGCCCCGGAGCGATTGAAAATCGCGGGCGGCAAGTGCAATAAATCTCCGTAGCTCGCGAACAAGTCCGCGCAGAAGAGCAACTTGCGACGCTCGCAATAGAATCCTGAATGTCCAGCGGTGTGCCCTCGAAGGTGAACCACCTTCAAGCCATCCCAAATATCCAGATAGTCGCCATCGTCGAGAAGGATTGTCGGAGAGAACTTCCGAAATCCAAAGAGGGGCCGCCCTATCCATTCGAGGCATCCAGTCATCCTCGCAACGCCGTGATACGTTGGACAGCCCTCGTAGTGCGCTGCGTCCAGCCTCGGGGCCGCGATCCACGCACCCGTCTCTTCCGCAATCCTTCCGACATTCAGAATATGATCCAGGTGGCCATGTGTGACGATAATCCCAACGATGCGCTCGCCATCCCACCCGCGCTTCTTCAGAGCGCGCCGCAGTTGGTGGCGACCTCCAATGAATCCCCCGTCGATGAGGTAGAGTCCGTCAGAGTCACGCAGAACATAGAAATTCACGCCGAATGAGCGAATTTGGAGCAGGTCTTCTGACATCGCATTACAGTTACGGCATCAAGGGCTTGGGAACCACCTCAAATAGCTTTCCCGTCCCTCCAAATTCTCCGCCTCGCTTAACCCCTCTCAGCACCAGCCAGAAACATTAATGCCCACTCGATTAAAGTCTCGAAAAACCCTTGCAGTCATATTGGGAGCCATATCCTTGGTTCTTTTTATTCTATCGTTCTTTGTGGAATTATGGTTCAGATTCGGATTTTATGATCGCCTGGAATGCGGCGTTAGCATTTCCGAAGGCAACTTTCGGTTTGGCACTTCAGAGGATCACACATTGCCTTTTGGGCATTTTTTCTTTGAC
>JAEUHH010000004.1 GCA_016795505.1 Verrucomicrobiales bacterium
GTCGAGTCTTTGCTGGAACTGCTGCCGGTCCTCTACTCCGACACGCAGAGCCTGGGCATCCGGCAGGAGATCGAGCGCGCCCAAGCGGCTCGGGATGAGGCCTGGCTGGCGCAGATTCTGGAGCGCTTCGAGCGGCGGCGCTTTGATCTATCGATCTTCGTCCGCGAACTCAAACAGCGTTTCACCCGTTGGTACAATCGCACGAACAACCGCCAAGGCACCTTGTGGGAGGATCGCTTCAAGAGCGTGCTGGTGGAAGGCTCGGAGCGCGCCCTGCTGACGATCGCGGCTTACATTGATCTGAGTCCGATCCGGGCGGGTTTGGTGAAAAATCCCGAGGACTATCGCTGGTGCGGCTACGCGGAGGCGGTGGCGGGCAAGCAGGTGGCGCGCCGGGGGCTGAAAGCGATCCTGGAGCACACGAGCCACGGGGTGAATCGCGATCTGACCTGGGAATACACGGCCGGCGTCTATCGGGTGCTGCTCTTTGGCAAAGGGCTGGAGCGCGAGGCCGATGCGCAGACAGGAGCGAAAGCGCGACGCGGTTTCAGCGCGGAACGGATCGAGGCGGAAGAAAAGCGGGAGGGGCGATTGTCGATCCCGGAGATTCTTCGCTGTCGGGTGCGGTATTTCTGTGATGGGGCGGTGTTTGGGACGGTGGAGTTCGTGAACCGCGTGTTTGAGGCGCATCGGGGTCAGTTTCCCGCCGGGCGAAAGAGCGGAGCCCGCCCCCTGCGAGGTGGAGCGGACTGGGGCGAGCTGCGGACGCTGCGCGATCTGCAGGTGAGACCAGTTGGGTAAGAGAAACAGTCTCCACGCCACCGGCTCGACCGGCCTTCCACCAGAGCCGTTCCAGAGAGAATGCCGACGCCGCGTATCACCTTCCCGAACCACGCCTAGATCTTTCCATTGGCCCCAGTAGCGCCCGCGCCTCCGCCATTTGCAAAGGCCCGTCGGCGACCGTAGGTTCCGAGTCCGTCCCGTCCCGGCGTTGTTCCGGTCCCGGTGCCGGATTTGCGAAACACGGATGGACAAACTCCTGCTGGCTCTCTCGACGCTCTGTTTCCTCGGCGGATTCGTTTACGCCGTGGTAGCGCTGCGTTCCGGCCGACCGCGCCACACCACCCGGCTGAATGTCGTCTTCGTGGCGGCCGGATTCCTCTTCCAATCCCTCGCCCTCCACCAGCGCGGCCAACTCCACGGCCGCTGCCCGGTCACCAGCAGTGCAGAAATCCTCGTCTTCCTGTGTTGGAGCGTCGTGCTGCTCTATTTCGTCGTCGGACGCACCTTTCGGCTCTCCCTCCTGGGAATGTTCACAGAGCCCCTGGTGCTCGTCTTCCAGACCGTCGCTTTGTTCCTGCTCTGGACTGCCGATCCCGGCCCGAGCCCGCTGGACACGGTCGACGGCTGGCGCGAACTCCATGTCGCCGTCGCCCTGCTCTCCTTCGGCGCCTTCGCTCTCACGGGTGTCGCTGGTGTCATGTATCTCGTGCAGGACCGCCAGCTCAAACGCCATCAACTCGGCGCTCTCTTCTACAACCTGCCGCCCATCCGGCATCTCGCCTCAGCCATCGTCCGGCTTGCCGGCATCGGGCTCGGGTTGCTCAGCGTCGGCATCCTGTCCGCTTTCCTGATGCAAAAGCGCCCGGATGCCCTGCACCTGACCATGGCTTTTGCCGTGTGGCTCGGCTACGCCATCCTCCTCGGCTGGCACCTCTCCGGCGCCTCCACGCCCCGACGCCTCGCCCTCGCCGCCCTCCTCGTCTTCCTCCTGCCGCTCGCGCAGTTGGCCACTCTGTAAACGCCGATCCGAACCCCACCGCGTGAGCCTGCTCTGTCTCGGAGTCAATTATAAGACCGCCCCGGTGGAAATCCGGGAGCGCCTCGCCTTTCCCGAGACCGGTCTCCCCGACCGTCTCCGCGAAATTACCGGCCTCGATCCCGTGCGCGAGGCGGTCGTCCTCTCCACCTGCAACCGCGTGGAAATCTACGCCGCCGCCGAGGACCATGCCGAGGCCTTCGAGCGGCTGACGCACTACCTCGTTGACCATTTCCGGCTCGACTCCCCCGCGGCGATCGAGTTTTACCGCCTCGAGGACGACGGAGCCGCCCGCCACCTTTTCCATGTCGCCAGCGGCCTCGACAGCATGGTGCTCGGCGAGACCGAGATTTTCGGACAGGTGAAAAAAGCCTACCAAATCGCCTGCGATGCCAGCGTCACTGCCCGGTGCCTGAACAAACTTTTCCAGCAGAGCTTCCGCATCGGAAAGCTGGTCCGCAGCGGCACCCAGATCCAGCAGGGCAGCACCAGCGTCGGGTCCGTGGCCGTCGACGTCGCCGAGCAGATCTTCGGCCGGCTCGATGGCTGTCGCGTCATGGTCGTTGGCGCCGGCGAGATGAGCCGCCAGGTCGCCCAGAGCCTGCTGTCCCGCGGCGCCAGCAGCATCATCGTGTCGAACCGCTCCCACGACAAAGCCGTCGAACTCGCCGCCGAACTCAATGGCGAAGCCGTGCGCTTCGACGACTGGGAGCGCGTCCTCGCCGAAGTCGACATCGTCATCAGCTCCACCTCAGCCCCGCATGCCATCATCCACCCCGCGATGATCGAGACCGTCATGCCCCACCGCTTCGGGCGCTCCCTGTTCCTCATCGACATCGCCGTGCCACGGGACATCGAGCCGGCGGTGAACGACATCGACAATGTCTATCTCTACGACATTGATTTCCTCGAAAAGATCGCCGCCCGCGCCCGCATCGAACGCGAAAAACAGATCGCCCTCTGCGAAGCCATGATCGAGCGCCACATCGGCGAAAAAGGCATCGAAGCCCTCTCGCCCGAGCGCCGACCAGAAACTGGCGCCAGCCAGCCAACCGACAGGATCAACAGCATGGGCAACATCCAGAAGAGAAATCCCGTTTAATCCTGTCAAAGAAACCCACGCCCCACATGTCCCGCCCCCTCATCCTCGGCACCCGCGGCAGCGACCTCGCCCTCACCCAGACCCGCATGGTCGAGGCCGGGCTGCGCGCCGCCGGCTATTCCGGCTCCATCGAAGTCAAGATCATCAAGACCATCGGCGACAAGCGTCCCGACCTAAAGCTGTCCGAGTTTTCCCAAGGAGATCAGCCGGTCGTCGACAAAGGCATTTTCACCAAGGAACTTGAGGAGGCCCTGCTCGCCGGCGAGATCGATGCCGCCGTCCACAGCCTCAAGGACGTGCCCACCGATCTCAGACCCGATTTTCGCATCGTCGCCACCCTCGAGCGGGCCCCGGTCGAGGACGTGTTGCTGACGCGGATTCCGATGCAACAGGGTCTGATCGGCGATGCAACAGGGTTGGATCGGAAAACCATCGCCACCAGCAGCGTCCGCCGCGCCCGCCAACTCGCCTGGCTGTATCCAGGCGCGTCCGTGGTGGACATCCGCGGCAACGTACCCACCCGAGTCGGAAAACTGCTCGCCACCCCGGAGTGGGACGGCATCCTGCTCGCGCGCGCCGGCTTGGAGCGGCTCGGCATCCTGCCCCAGGGCCAGGGCGACGAGACCTGCTTTGAGTTCGAGGGCCAGACTGTCCACGCCCTCATTCTTGATCCCGGTGCCTTTTTACCCGCCGCCGGCCAGGGCGCGGTCGCCATCGAGGCCCTGAAAACGAATGCCGAAGCCGCGGCTGCCTGCGCCCTGATCAATCATGCGCCGACCTTTGCCCGCGTCACCGCCGAGCGCCATTTCCTGCACCGCCTCCAGGCCGGCTGCCAGACGCCGGTCGGTGCATTGACCTGGTTCGAAGACGGCGGCGACACTCTTGCGATGCGCGCCCGCGTCTTCGATGAAGCCGCGCCGGATGCGGACCCGCTCGAAGCCGCCACCCGCGGCCCCGCTGCCGATCCCGAAGCCATCGCCGACCAACTTTACGCCCTGATCCATGCCTGAGAAAAAATCGTCTTCCCAACCGGCTCAGACAAAGACCGGGATTTGCTACCTCGTCGGTGCCGGCCCCGGCGATCCGGGCCTGATGACCCTGCGCGGCAGGGAATGCATCGAGATCGCCGATGTGATCGTCTATGACTACCTCTCGAACTCAGACTTCCTGAAATGGGCGCGGCCCGATGCGGAAAAAATCTACGTCGGCAAGAAGTCGAAGGACCACACTCTGCCCCAGGGCGGCATCAACCAGCTCCTCGTCGAAAAGGCCCAAGCCGGCCAGATCGTCACCCGGCTGAAGGGCGGCGACCCCCTCATCTTCGGACGCGGCGGCGAGGAGGCGCAGGAACTGGTGGCCGCCGGCGTGCCCTTTGAGTTCGTCCCGGGCATCAGCTCGTCCATCGCCGGTCCGGCATACGCGGGCATCCCCGTCACGCATCGTGCCCACAATGCTCAGCTCACCATTTTCACCGGCCATGAGGATCCTACCAAGGCTGAGTCGTCGATCGACTACGCCCAGATCGCGAAGGCGCCGGGCACCAAAGTGATGCTGATGGGAGTGGAGCGACTGCGAACCATCACCGATGCCCTGCAGCAGCACGGCGCCGATCCCGCGACCCCGGTGGCTCTGGTACGCTGGGCCACCACCGGCCACCAACGCACCGTGACCGGCACGATCGCCACGATCGCCGATGTGGTCGAGAAATGCGGCTTCGAGGCTCCCGCGGTGGCGATCTTCGGCGGCGTGGTCGGCCTGCGTGACGAGTTGAACTGGTTCGAATCGCGACCGCTGTTCGGCCGGCGCGTCGTCGTGACGCGCACCCGGGCGCAGATCGGCTCGCTGAGCCGGCAATTGCGCGATCTCGGCGCCGACGTGCTGGAGATGCCGACCATCCGCATCGAGTCGTCGCAGGGTGCCGACTACCGCGGCTTCGCCGAGATGGTCAAGGATTGCCACCGGTACGACTGGCTCATTTTCACGAGTCCGAACGCGGTGGACTACTTCTTTGCGATGTTTTTCCAATTGTTCACCGACATCCGCTCCATTGGCGGCGTGCGGATCGCTTCGATCGGGCCCGGCACCGATGCGAAGCTCAAGGAGCGCGGTCTGGAGGTCGATTTGCGGCCCGAAACCGCCGTCGCCGAGTCCCTGGCCGACGCGTTTGAAAAGGAAATTGGCAGCCTGGAGAATCTCACCATGTTCTGGCCCCGTGCCGAGGGCGCTCGCGAGGTGCTCAGCGAGCGCCTGACCGACGCCGGCGTGATGCTCGATGAGGGCATCGCCTACCGCACCGTGCCCGAGACTGACGATCCCACCGGGGCTGTGGAGCGTTTCAAGAAGGAAGGCGCCGACATCATCACCTTCACCAGTTCTTCCACGGTGGATTGCTTCTTTGATCTCGGATTGGAACTGCCAGACGGCATCCAGATTGCCAGCATCGGGCCGATCACCTCGGATGCCATCCGCCGCCACGGCCGCACCGTCGATATCGAAGCCGCCCAGCATGACATCCCGGGCTTGGTCCTGGCGGTGCGGGAGTTGGCGGAGCGGTAAGTGGGCACTGATCAGGGTGTCCCCATCAGGCGCCGCATTTGGTCGTCCCAACTTTTTCGGGACTGGAACCAGGCACCCTTTCCGGTGATGAAGACGAGATTCTTATCATCGAGGAAAAGCTGCTCGACCGACTCCAAAGCCTCCCATTCAAGCCGACGCTTCATCTCGTCGGTGTGGGTGTCTTTAGGATTCTCGATCAAGCCCCCCAAACGGAGCGCGATCCGGATCGGGGCCTCTTTCTTTCCGTCTGGCCAGTAGTACAAATACCGTCGGCTGTCACCAGCTTTTTGCGAGGACAGGAACAACATCTCCCTGTCATTGGTCCAGACCAATGGTTTCAGTGAGGCATCCACATTTTCAGACTGCCGGAAGGCGGGCGGAAACTGAAAGCGACCGGGAATGCCGAGGTCTGTGTTCACCATCTGCCAAATTCCCCGATCGACTTCGGCGCGAACCAGAAAGCTCGACACCACCAGGGGAGACGGAGCGATCTGGTTGATGGACATGGCGCGGCGACTCACCGAAGTGACGAAGACTTTCCCTTCGTGCCAGTTCATCCCGACATTGGCGGAGATGCCGGACAAGGGCGGACCCACCCGGGAGAATTTCTCTCCATCGGAAAAGCGAAAGGCTCCTCCCGAAAACGGCGCCGCTTCGAATGCCGCCATCACCTCGCTGTCACCCAACGGCAGAGGATTGCCAAAGAAGTTCGCGACGCTCGCCTCGTCTTCCTGAACGGAGGCGGGACGCCGGGCTGTATCGAAGTAGGTGGAAATCTCCAACGTCTGCAAATCGACCGCATAGAAGCCAGAACGCGGATGGGGAACCGACTCGGAAAGTGGCCCCCCTCCTCGCCTCACGATTGATCCATCGAAACAGAAGAGTCGATCCCCGAGGCACCGAAAGCCCTTCTTATCTTTGAGGAAGGGCAATTCCCGCGTGGTCCATTGTTTTGATCTGCGATCGTATTGACCGATCGAACCGGGAGCGACGACGAGGATGCGCTCTTCGCTGATGTGTAGCGCCCCCAAGATGGATGACCGATCGTTTCGACCCCGCTCGGCAAAATGCGTGTTGATGGGTGGGGGAATCTTTATGAAGTCGGTGAACTGCGCCGTTACCGAATCGAAAATGACCACCTCGGCTTCTTCGGGCACCTCGCTCGCGACGAGAAAATGGAAGACGCCGTCGTGGTGGGCCGATTGGACCAGCTTTCGCCCGGGATAAGTATAGGCGTAGCCCGTGATGTTGTAATCTTCCGCACTGGCGGGCGGAGCCGGTGGCGCAGGCGACGGAACCGGCTGGGGAGATGCCGGATTCCCCTTCGCCGGAGTTTTGAGGTATCTCTGTTTCAGAAGCGTCAGGGTGAATGGTTTCAATTTGAAGGCCTCGGGTGCCTTCGCGTTGTATCGCTCCAAATCGTCGATTACCCCTTCCGCGAATCCAGCCCAAACTGCCTCGGTCCTTTGGGAGACGGCGCTGAGGAGAAGGCTTTGAGAAAACTGTGAGCCAATCCTTGCCTGCTTTCCCGTAACCATCGAGTGGAATGACCGCCACCATGGTGCGGTCTCCCCGTTGGGATCTGCCAGAGAGCCGGGGCAGGTGATGGTCGTTTCAGCTCTGACCAACCAGAGACCATAAGCGCCCAAGACCTGCCGACGGGCGAGTTCATCGCTTTGCGCCACGAGCCACTCCCTGGCCGCTTGGGTACGCTGGGAGGCGGTGTCACTGTCGGGCGATTCAAAAATCGAGAGAAGTTGAGCATCGGTTTGTCGGATCAAATCCCTGTCGTCGCCTCTTGGGCTGAGGGCCTGGCTGACCAGGTCGCCGAGGCGAACACCTCCGCCTGCCCGAAATTTCCAGATAGTATTCGCTCCACCGGGCAGACTCCCGGCTCCAGGATAGGGCGAACCGGTAGGATACTGATGTGAAAGACTGTTTCGGATTCCAAAAAACCTCGATTCCAGTGCGCTGAACTCTCCCGCCGAAGTCTCTGAGGATGCCGGGCCGCCAAAGCCACCGGGAGCCAGAAGACGTTCGAGATGGGCCACTGCGTCACCGGGCCCCGATTGATACACTATTTCGGTGAACGGATTATAAAACCTCGGACTGTCGGCAGAGGAAAGAGCCTGAAACGATTTGTTGATGAGCAGCAGCACGGAGTGCAGTTCCCGCCTGCGCTCCGAGAAGATGGACTCCGGGCCGTTTGATTCAACGGATTCCCACAGATTGCGCTCGTAGTATTCAGCCAGAGTGCGACTTGCGGCGAATACCTCATTCTGGAGCCATGAATCGCGCGAGGACACCGTCACCACTGGTCGGGACGACTTGCCATCCGTCACCTGCAAGCCAGTTGTGGTCGAGGGCCCGGGCTTTTGGGTTGGCAGGACATGGGTCACCACATCGTTCAGCGACCACGCCGCGTCGATCAATTTCGCCCATTGTTCCTCGCTGACCGGCCGGTCAGCATCGGGGTATGGCTCCAGGGGATGGACTGCCGCGGCCACTCCGGTGTTGTATCCAGGGCCAGTCAGGCGGGAGGGTAATGCACCGCCCGAAATGTCGAGGAAAACGGCGCCCAGTTGGGATTTGAGTGCCAGAGCGGTCAGACCAGGGTGATTCGCAAAGCCCAACTCCCGCGCACTGGCGGCACGCCGTCCCGCTTCGTCGTATTGCTTCAACTGGTAAAGGCGCTGAACTTCGTCAAAGGCGGCGTCGGCCTCGGTGTCGGGTGCGAGCGATTCGTCCTTCTCGACCACGCCCGGCACCGGCTTTCCAGACTGCTGGGCCGCCAGATCCCGGATGCCTCGGTCGATGTCCGCAGCGATCGCGGCTACCAGGCTGCCCAGTTCCGTGGTTGGCGACCGCACCTCGCGCTTCAGCACGACTGACGTCCCCGCCGGCGCGATGGACACGTTGGCCGTCGACTCCGGCTCTCCCAGCGTGAAGTCCCCCTCGACCAGATAGTCTGCGCTGGCATAACCGGACCTGTCGATGCCGGTGAGCTTGTTCTCGAGACCCGGCAAATCCAGCGAAAGGCGCTCCGTGAGGGCCAGTCCGGGTCTCGATGACAGGGCTCCGGCCAGGAGTCGGACGAAGCCGGCGGCCTCCACTGCCTGATCCTCCGCCGGTTTTGAAGGATTAAAACGAGGAACAAACCGATTCAGGCTCACCGACACGACCTGCAAATCACCCGCTGCGGTCAACCGCTTCAGAGCCATGGGAAGAGCCAGCGCGATGTCTCCCGCGATCGCCCCCGGATCTCGAGACAAAGGGTAGGCCTCGCTCCATACTGCCAGGCCTTTCCGACAGGCTGTCAGTCTGGCCACGAGTAGTTTTTGCGATTCAAACGGGATCTCCTCCAGCAACAGCACCGCGTCGGCACCTGCCAACCGAGTCTCGATCCTGTTGTAGTCGAGCCGCCTCTCGGACAAAATCTGATCGAGCGAAATCCTCTCCAGAATCTGGATTTCCGGCCGACCATCCATGGCGGCGGTCACCAGATCACCGATGGATTCCACTGAAGGCATCGCAGCAATCGCCAAACGGAGTTCCGAAGACTCGGCAGCCCCTGATGTCGAAGGGATCGCCACCCCAACAGTCATGGCCAGAGCGACGCACGATCGGGACCAGAGAACTCCAAAAAACCGCTTCATGAGGACAGCATGGGAGAAATTCGGCACGGCGGTCAATCCGATTTTTCCCAAATTCCCATTTTCGAAATCGAGTCGGCGTGCCCACCCGAACCAACCCCTGCCGGGAATGAAAGAGGTGGCTCGGAAAGAATGGTGAAAACCACATTCCGGCCCCATTGGCAGAACCATCGATTTTTTCGGCGCCGAAGTGCGGTCTTCGGCCGCCGCCGAAGCCATCGCAGCCCGGACAGCTCTTTGCGAAAAGGCGCCGGCTATGGTAGCGTGTCGTCAGTCTGTCCGCCGCACCGTTCCGCCCCGTCCCCCGCTCCTCCCATGGATCCCACCTACAGTTGGCAGTCCGTCTCCCGCCAGACGCCGAGCTTCAAGATCGAGACGACGCGCAACCTCGGCTGGTGGATCCTGCTGGCGCTGCTGATCTCGGTCTTCATCCACATTTTCCTCTATCTGGCCCTGGGGGAGATGCAGTGGTTCGGCGGGGCGGCGCCCAAGGATGAGATCGTGTGGAAAAACCAGCGCAAGCAGCTCACGATCGACCGGGACAAGCTGGAGCAGATGCTGCCCACGCCGGAGCCTCCGAAGCCGGAACCGGTGGAGCCGGCAAAGCTGAGCGACCTGCCCCTGATCGACAAGTCACTGGACGAATTCGACCTGATGGAGCGAGCCAAGGACAAGGAGGTGAAGCTGACGCCGGAGGTGAACACGGCCCAGATTTTCACCAATGAACGCCCCACGGTGCCGAAGCAGGCGCTGGAGTCGATCGCGGACAGCATCGATGTCTCGGCGGCGGATGTCCTGAGCCGTGACCTGAAGGAGATGCGGGAAAAGCTGCTGGAGTCCTCGGTAGTGTCGAACGACCAGCCGCTGATGGAGCTGAACAACGACGATCTGAATACGGGGGTCGACACGGATGAGTTCTTCCGCAAGGCGGCCTCGAAGGCCTTCGGCGGCGACGCGGACAAGTTTATGGAGGGCTACAGCTCGCTCGACGGCCTGATCGGCGCGACGGGCGGTGACCTGCCTCCGGGTGAGGAGAAGATCCTGATGCCGACGGACATCCTGTTCGAATACAATGAGTATGCGCTGAAGGAAGCGGCCCGCCTGAGCATGATGAAGCTGGCCTTCATCGTGCAGACGAACCCGACAGCGCAGTTCGTGATCGAGGGGCACACGGACAGCTTTGGCAATGAGGAGTACAATCTGGACCTGAGCATGAAGCGGGCCGTGGCGGTGCGCGACTGGCTGGTGGAGCGACTCCAGATCGGATCGGACAACATCAAGGTGATGGGCCTGGGGAAGACCCGCCCGATCGTGAATCCGGGCGGCACGGTGGAGGAGCAAAGCCTGAACCGCCGGGTGGAGATCGTGATCCGCAAGTCCTGATGATGTCCCCGCGAATCCGGAAGAGGGCGCATTTTCGGTGCCGGACCCTCCCGAAATGCTTGCCGTCCGGCCCCGGCGGTTGTTTTGTTGCGTTTCTCCTCTGAATGAATTCCCGCGACACCCCGTCAAAGCCAGCAGAGTCTGCGTCGGACTCTTCGGGAGAAGTGTCGCCACCGGGTGATGAGGTGCTCGTCACCCGGGCTCAGCAGGGCGATATGGAGGCTTTCGACGCGTTGGTGACCCGCTATCGGGGCCGGATTTATGCCATGATTTATCAACTCGTCCAGAATGAAGCCGACGCTTGGGACCTCGCGCAGGATTCCTTCGTGAAGGCATGGCGCGCGCTGCCGCGCTTCAAGGGACAGAGTGGCTTTTACACCTGGCTCTACCGGGTCTCTCATAATGTGGTCTATGACTGGCTGCGGAAAAAGTCGAACGTGGCAGAGACACGAGAGTTCGATGATACCGTATCATCGGACCCGACCGCGCTGGAGGCCCCGACGGCCCCGCGCATCGCCGAGGCTCCCGACCGCGAGGCCGAGCGGGTCGATCTGCGCCGGGAGATCGAGGCGGCGATGGCCAAGCTCTCACCGGAACACCGCGAGACCATCCTGCTGCGCGAGGTGGAGGGTCTGAAATATGAAGAAATCGCCGAGCGCATGGAGTGTTCGGTCGGGACGGTGATGTCCCGTCTGTTTTACGCCCGTCGCAAGCTACAGGATCTGCTCCGCGCCACCCACGAGCGTCTCGCATCGGAATGATGCGCCTACTCTGGTCAGTTTTTTTCCCAAAAATCCCCAACCCCTCTCCCCCACGCACGCCTGTCAACGAATCAGAATCGTGAACCAACCTGCAGAGACATGAAACCGACCGTTGATGAAACCCTCCTCACCCGTTGGATCGACGGGGACCTCTCCGAGGCCGAAGCCGCGGCCTTGCTGGAGACACACCCTGAAATCCTGGCGGAGAAGGAAACCGCCGCCACTCTCGGCAACTTGCTGCGCCAGGCCAACGCCTCGACGCCCGACATCCCCTATGCGGACTTCTTCAATCACCAGATCAAGCGCCGCATCGCCAACGATGAGGATGTGTTTTCCCGCGAGACTTCGGTCGCGGCCGCTGCGGCTGCGGATGAGCCGATGGTATTCCCGCTGTTCCAGCGCCTGCGCTGGCTGTCGGCGATCGGTTTCGTGGTGACGCTTGGCCTACTGGTCGGGCTGGGCCTGCGATCCGATGAGAACAGCCACACCGAGGTGGTCAGCACTTACAGCCCGGCGGAGGGGGCCACGGTTACGTCGGCCTATGACTCCGTGGCCGGTGCCACGGTGATCCGTCTGGACGGAGTGCCGCCCATCCCCGCGGACGTGGTGATCGGCGACGTGCCGGCCGGTCGTCTGAGCCAGTTGCACCGCGTGATTTACTCGACCCAATCGGGGTCCCTCGGTTGTCCGATGAGCATTCTGGCCGGTGAAAAGGCCGGCGATCCGCTGCCCGAGGCGTTGCTGGTCCAATTCTGAGCCCTTTTTCCCCTCACCCCCGCTCCGTCGTCCATGGCCCCGCTGCCTTCCTCCAGACGCATCATTTGGGCCGGTATAGCCGCCGCAATCGCCGCCTGTCTCATGGGTGGCACGTTCCTGGCTCAGGAAGCGCCAAAAACGGCCGGAGCCACCGAGCAACCATGCGATGGCGACGTCTGGTGCGGGCTTTTCGTGGCTCGCGCCGAGGCTCCCAGTGGCGCACCGGCTGATCCGGCCCATGCCGCTCTGCAGGAAAAGCTGGCGAAGGCATTCCCCTCGCACCGGCATTTCCAACTGGTCGGCGAAAAGACCGGCTCGGTCTACAAGGAGTACGAGTGCTGGATCGTCCCCACCAAGCAGCTTTTCCTCAAGCTCGACTCCCTGGGGCCCGACGCCTCGAAGGACGGGGTGCATCTCCATCTGCAACTGTGGCAGGAGGAGCACGTGATCCTGAAGTCGGACGCCATTCTACGTCGGGAGCCGGTCTTCATTTCAGGTCCGGCCTGGGGCGACGGCCGCCTGATCATGGTGCTGAAGCTGGCCAACGATCCACAAGCCTGAAATCGGCCCACCGCCTGTCCTTCAGGCGCCGCGCACGATCCAGCACGAGTCATGTCGGGTCATGCCGACATGGGGATAATACGATTCCGCCTTGGGAGCGGCGATCAGGATCAGCGTCGTGTGCCGTCCCGCAGTCTCGTGGGTGAGATCGATGAGCCGGCGGCCGATACCCTGGCGCTGATAAGCTTCGTCCACGGCGAGATCCGAGAGATAGGTGCAAAACGCGAAATCCGTCAGCGCCCGCGCCACCCCCACCAATTTTCCACCGATCCGGGCCGTGGCGATGATGGACGCGGCGCGGAGCATCGCCTCCAGGCGCGGGACATCGTCCACCGGCCGGCGCTCGGAAAGGGTCGACCGTCTCAGCACATCAATGAACTCCCCGACCGCGAGGGTCGGCTCGATCTGGAAGACCGGTTCTGCTGGCATGCCGTTGGATAGGCCCGATCCGGTCGGAAGGAAAGCACTATCCCCAGCCACGCCACCAAAGGATCTCCACCGCCGACCCACGCGGCATTGGACGCCGATGCCATCGACCCCTACATTGGCGCCGCCATGTCATCCGCCTCCCCCGCCCCGTCGCATCCCTTCCTCGATCACTCCTTTCATCTCCGCTGGTCGCGGCTCGTGCCCGAGGCGATTCAAACCGACATTTCCCTCGCCCTGCAGGAGGCGCGCGCTGCGATCGATGCCCTCGCCGCCCCCGTGGCCGAGGGGGAATTACTGACCTTCTCCAACACCCTGCTGGCCTTGGAAAAAGCCACCGAGGACCTCGACCTGGCCTGGGGACGTGTCAGCCACCTCGACAGTGTGCGCAACAGCGATGCCCTGCGCGAAGCGCACAATGCCATGCTGCCCGCGGTGTCGGAATTCTACGCCGGCATCCCGCTCAATGAAGGCCTCTGGGAGCGGGTGGCCGCCTATGCCGAAACCGCCGAAGCCGGAGCCCTCACCGGGGCGCGGAAACGCCTGCTGGAAGAGACCATCGCCGATTTCCGCCAGAATGGCGCCGATCTGCCGGCAGAAAAAAAGAAGCGTCTCGAGGAGGTCCAGGCGGAGCTGGCGAAACTGACTCAGAAATATTCCGAGAACGTACTCGATTCCACCAATGCATGGGAACTCGTCGTCACCGATGAGACCCGGCTCGCCGGCCTGCCGACCACCGCCAAGGCGACCCTGCGGGGCGAGGCCAAAGCCAAGGGCCTCGGCACCGACGACGAGCCGGCCTGGCGCATCACCCTGAAGGCACCCAGCTACATCCCCGTGCTCGAGCACGCCGACGATGCCGACCTGCGCCGCGAAGTCTGGGAGGGATCGACCACCATCGGACGCGGTGGCCAGTACGACAATACCGACCTCGTGTGGCAGATCCTCGATCTGCGGCATGAAAAGGCCGCCCTGCTGGGCAAGGAGCACTTCGCCGACCACGTGCTGGAGCGCCGCATGGCCAAGACGGGCGAAGCGGCCCTGCGATTCGTCGAGGACCTGCACGCCCGCACCAAGCCCGCCTTCGATCGCGAGACGGCCGAGCTGGAGGCCTTCCGCGCCGCCCAGACCGGCGGCGAGCCGGCGCCCTTCGAGCCGTGGGACGTGGCTTACTGGTCTGAGAAACAGCGCAAGGCCCGCTACGACTTCGACGAGGAGGAACTGCGCCCCTACTTTCCCATCGACGGCGTGCTGAGCGGCATGTTTGAGATTGCCCAGCGGATTTTCCACGTCTCCATCGAGGAAAAGCCATCGATCTATCTCGAGCCCGGCTCGGCGGAGACCGCTCCCGCCGGAACGGTCGAAGTCTGGCATCCTGAAGTGAAATTCTACGAGATGCGGGACAGCGCCAGCGGAGAACACCTCGGCTCCTTTTACGCCGACTGGCATCCCCGTGAGGCAAAGCGCTCCGGTGCCTGGATGAATTATCTGTTCACCGGCGAGCCGCCCACCTTCGAGGGCGAGGAGCGCAGGCCCCACCTCGGGCTGATCTGCGGCAACATGACTCCCTCCTCCGACGGGCAGCCCGCCCTGCTCACCCATGGCGAAGTGGAGACCGTCTTCCATGAGTTCGGACACCTGCTGCATCACCTGCTGGGCGATGTCGAGATCAAGTCGCTGAACGGCGTGAAGGTGGTGTGGGACTTCGTCGAGCTGCCCTCGCAGATCATGGAAAACTTCTGCTGGGAGCGCGTCAGCCTCGATTGCTTCGCCCGGCATCACCAGACCGGCGAAGCCATTCCCGAGTCCCTTTTCGAGAAAATGATCGCGGCGCGGAACTTCCGCTCCGCCACCGCGATGATGCGCCAGCTCGCCTTTGGCAAGCTCGACCTCGAGCTGCACACCCACTACGGACGCCACCGGGGGCGCGACCTGGATCAGTTGGTCGATGAATTGCTGGCCGACTACCAGATCCGCCTCACCCGGAAACCGCCGACGATGGCCCGCCGCTTCGGTCATCTTTTTTCCAGTTCCACCGGTTATGCCGCCGGCTACTACAGCTACAAGTGGGCCGAGGTGCTGGACGCCGACGCCTTCACCCGCTTTGCCGAGGGCGGAGTGCTCTGCCCCCAGGTGGGCCGGGAATTCCGGGACAAGATCCTCAGCAAGGGGAACTCCGAGGACGCTGCCAAGCTCTACCGGGACTTCATGGGCCGCGACCCCGGTCTGACCGCCCTGCTCGTCCGCAGCGGGCTGGCTTGACCGGCCGGAGGCCCCCGCCCCGCCTCAGCGGCCCACCGCCTTCTGGAATTTCACCACCGCGTTCGCGATCGCGTCCGCCAACTCGTTGCGATACTCCTCCGTGTGGATCTTCTTGCCCTCGGCGTAGTTGGTGATGAAGCCGCCCTCGAACAGGATCGCCGGCTTGTTGATGCCGCGCAGCACGTTGAAGCGCGCCCGCTTGATCCCGCGATCCGTCGCTTTCAGCTCATGCATCACGTGGGCATGCACCGCCGTGGCGAGGGCGATGTTCTCCGCGTCGCGCACATTGCCATTGAGGAAGGAACTCCACGCCCCGCTGCCATCCGTCGACGACGTGCCCTGCGGCGCCAGCGCATAGGTCTCGATCCCGGTGGCACTGCGGCTGCCGGATGAGTTGAAGTGGATGCTGATGAAAATGGCGTCGCTGTGGCGGTTGGCGAATTCCACCCGCTGCCCCAGGCTCAGGAAGACATCCGTGGTGCGCGTCATCTGGGTCTTGAAGCCGCGCTCCTCCAGTTCCCGCTTCAGCCGCATCGACAGGTCGAGCGTGTAATTTTTTTCCCAGCCGAAGACCCCTTTCGCACCCGAGTCGTGATCGCCGTGGCCCGGATCGATGATGACGGTGTTGAACTTGATCGGCTTCTTGATGTAGCTGGGCCTCAGCACCGGGTCCACCAGCTTCGCCAGATCGATCGTCGAGATGTAGGCGTGCCCGCTCTGCTCCGCGATGGGAAAGCTCAGGCTGAAAAGGATGTTGTTGATGTAGATCGACTGAGATCCCGACTTCCAGCGCATGATCAGCGTCGGATGCTTGAACAGCCGGTCGCCACCCGAGGAGACGAAGCGCTCGAAGCGGTAGAAGTCCTTCACATTCTCATCCGAGACGTAGTCGCGGCCTCCGATCTTCGTCACCGACCAGTTGGCCGAAGCCGGCCAGACGCCGGCCAGCAGCAGCAGCAGTAGCAGGCTGACCAGCCAACGGGTCCGGCTCGCAGGACGAGTGGTCGGGAGGTGGTGCGTCATGGATTCGAGTTTCGTTTCGACGTGGCCGGGGCAGGGCCTACCCCACCCGGACCGGCGAAATCGTAGCGAAACCTCAACGATTCACAACCATCAGCCTTAGACGAAACGAAAAAAGGGCGACCGGACTCGCCGGTCGCCCCTTTTCAGAGAAGAGAAGTGTTTCGACTTCGCCGCTTACTTCGAGCAGGTGACTTCCGAGCTGCAGGCAGACGGGCAGCAGGACTTCTTGGCCGTCGAGGCGCAGCTGGACAGGCCGAGGGCGACGAAGGCGGCGGCGAGGGTCAGGATGATGGACTTCATGGTTGGTGGCAGGTGGGTGTGTTGAGGTATGGTTGCTTTGACGGAAAGCCCGAGCCGGTCGCTTGACCGATGACGGAGACTCCCCCGAGTGGCTCCACCCAGCGCCGCAGGGCGATGGGGTCTCCGCTCTGCCGCCGAAGATACGCCCTCGGCGGCGAAATCCAAATAAAATTAAGATTTATTAACCATCCTCGGAATCTCCGTCGGCTTCCGTCATTGCAAAGCGATACCCAGACCGTAAGCTTGCCGCCCCTTTTTCAACCCCAGTCCCCTATCTATGAGCCAGGCCAAACACATCGCCATCGCCGGAGCCACCGGAGCCGTGGGCGTCGAGATGCTGAAGTGTCTCGAGCAACGCGACTTTCCCATCAGCCAACTCACCCTGCTGGCCTCGGCCCGCTCGGCCGGCAAGACGATGACCTTCCGCGGGGAGGAAATCCCGGTGCAGGAGCTGACCGCCCACTCATTCAAGGGCGTCGATGTGGCCCTCTTCAGCGCGGGCTCCGGCATTTCCAAAGAGTTCGCCCAACATGCCGTGGCATCCAATGCCGTGGTCGTCGACAACTCCTCCGCCTTCCGCATGTTGCCCGAGGTGCCGCTCGTCGTGCCCGAGATCAATCCCGATGACGCCCGCAACCACGCCGGCATCATCGCCAACCCGAACTGCACCACCATCATCACCCTGATGGCCCTCCATCCCCTGCACAAAGCCTTCGGCGGCGTGCGGCGGATCATCGCCTCCAGCTACCAGGCCGTGTCCGGCAGCGGCGCCCAGGGCATCCTCGAGCTGAAAGCCCAGAACAAAGCCCTCGCCACCGGCCAGCCCCTCCCCGAACGCCGCGTCTATCTGCGCCAGATCGCCTCGAACGTGATTCCCCACGTCGATTCCTTCCTGCCCAACGGCTACACCAAGGAGGAAATGAAAATGCACTACGAAGGGCAGAAAATCCTCCACGCTCCCGATCTCATCGCCTCGGTCACCTGCGTGCGCGTGCCCGTCTATCGGTCCCATTCCGTGTCCGTCACCGCCGAGTTTGCCCACGAGCCCTCTGTCGAGGCGGCCCGCCTCGCCATCAATGCCGCCCCCGGCGTGCATGTGATGGATGACATCGACGCCGAGTTGCCGATCTACCCGACTCCCCTCGACGCCACAGACGGCGACGACTGTCTCGTCGGCCGCATCCGCCGCGACCTCGTCTTTGCCGAGCGCGGCCTGACCTTCTGGGTCGTCGGCGACCAGGTGCGCAAGGGCGCGGCCCTCAATGCCGTGCAAATCGCCGAGATCCTCTGACGCTCCCCGCCCCCCGAGCCATGACCCTGGCCGCCTACCTCAAAGACCGCCAGCGACAGGTCGATGCCGAGCTGAAGCGCCTGCTCCCCTCGACCAAGACCCGCCCCGGCACCGTCCATGAGGCCATGCGCTACTCCGTGCTGGCCGGCGGCAAGCGACTGCGCCCCATCCTCTGCCTCGCCGCCTGCGAAGCCTGCGGAGGCGACGCCGCAGCCCGGAAAAACGCCCTCACCCTCGGCGCCGCCGTGGAGATCCTCCACACCTACACCCTGATCCACGACGACCTCCCCTGCATGGACGACGATGACTTCCGTCGCGGCCTGCCGACCTGCCACAAGAAATTCGGCGAAGGCATGGCCGTCCTCGCCGGCGACGCCCTGCTCACCCTCGCCTTCGAAATCCTCGCCGGCATCGTGCCTCCGAAGCGCCATCCCCTCGCCGCCTTCGTCCGCGAGCTGGCTGTCACCGGCGGCAGCCGCAAACTCATCGGCGGCCAGGTACTCGACCTCGAGGGCGAAGGCCGCGCCGTCACCGCCGCCGAGCTGCGCTACATCCACGAGAGCAAAACCGCCGCCCTGCTCACCACCGCCATCCGATTCGGCGGCATGGCCGCCAATGCCCCGGAGAAGCCCCTCGAGGCCCTCACCGTCTTCGGCCATTCCCTCGGCCTCGCCTTTCAGGTCATCGACGACATCCTCGACGTCACCCAGACCTCCGAAAAACTGGGCAAAAGCGCCGGCAAGGACGCCGCCGTCGGCAAAGCCACCTACCCCGCCCTCTTCGGACTCGAAAAATCGCGCACCGAGGCCGCCCGCCTCACCCGCCGCGCCCGCGAATCCCTCGCCCTCTTCGGCGAAAAAGGCACCCGCCTCGCCGAGATCGCCGGCTATCTGCTCGATCGCGAATACTGAGCCTCCCGGCCGCGGAGAGTTCCGGTTCACTTTCCGATCAGACCCTCTTTGATCGGCGATCAAACCCTGTCGCATCGGAAATCGCGGCAAACTTCCCGGCTTTGCGCCGCCTTGCGCCTTGACGCTCGGGGGCCGCGTCGTAAGGTTTGCGCCCTCCCGGACAGGGCTTTCTCACGCGATGAACATCCACGAATACCAGGCCAAGGAACTCTTCGAAAAATACGGCGTCCCGACCCCGAAAGGCAAGGTCGCCAACAACGCGGCGGAAGCCCGCGCCATCGCGGAGGAACTCGGCGGTTCCAACGTCGTGGTCAAAGCCCAGGTCCACGCCGGCGGCCGCGGCAAGGGCACGTTCAAAAACGGGTTCAAAGGCGGCGTCCACCTCGTCAATTCCGCCGCCGAAGCCGGCGACATCGCCGAGAAAATGATCGGCCAGGTGCTCGTCACCCACCAGACCGGCGAAGAAGGCAAGCTGGTGAACAAAGTCCTCATCGCCCAGTCGGTCGATATCGCCAAGGAATACTACCTCGCCATCCTGATGGACCGCGATAGCCGCGGCCCGGTCATCGTCGCCAGCACCGAGGGCGGCGTGAACATCGAGGAAGTCGCCGAACACACCCCGGAAAAGATTCTCAATGAAAAGATCCACCCGCTGCTCGGCCTGCAAGCCTACCAGACGCGCAAACTGGCCGCGAAGCTCGGCTTTCAGGGCGATCAGGCCAAGGCTTTCGGCAAGCTGCTCGGCGCCCTCTACAAGCTCTTCATCAGCTGCGACTGCTCCATGGTCGAGGTGAATCCTTTGGTGCTCACTCCCGACGGTCAGGTGCTGGCGCTGGACGCGAAGTTCAACTTCGATGACAACGCCCTCTATCGCCACCCCGAGATCGAGGCGATGCGCGACCCCAGCGAGGAGGACCCCCGCGAGGTCGAGGCCTCGAAATACGGCCTCAACTACATCGGTCTCGACGGCAACATCGCCTGCCTCGTCAACGGCGCCGGTCTCGCCATGGCCACGATGGATATCATCAAATACTGCGGCGGTGAGCCGGCGAATTTCCTCGATGTCGGCGGCGGCGCCTCGAAGGAGCAGGTCACCAACGCCTTCAAGATCATCCTCGGCGACCCGAATGTGAAGGGCATCCTGGTGAACATCTTCGGCGGCATCATGGACTGCAACGTCATCGCCGAAGGCATCGTCGCCGCCTCCAAGGAAGTCGGCCTGTCCCTGCCGCTCGTCGTCCGCCTGGAGGGCAACAACGTCGAAGCCGGCAAGAAGACCCTCGCCGAATCCGGCCTGAACCTCATCTCTGGCGACAACCTCGCCGACGCCGCCGACAAGGTGGTGAAAGCGATCGCGGCTTAATTTTTCAGGCATGAGCGAGGACGGATTCGGATTTACGCTGAGATTCAGCCGGCGCTATAGCATGGCGCACCGGTTGATCAGTGGCGTCGCGCCGAATTGTCGCGTGCCCCATGGGCATGATGAGGTGGTGACAGTGGACATTGTCGAAAATTCGAATGCCGGTCTCGACGAAAAGACCAACATGCTGGTCGAATTCGAGCAGGTGAAGGGCCGCTGGTTCAAATGGATCGACAAGGCGGTGGACCACAGCTTTCACCTCGGCGATGGCGACCCGCTGGTGGCCTATTTTCGTGAGAACGAGCCGGACATGCTGCCACGCCTGCTCATCACGCCCGGCGACCCGACCACGGAGATCCGCGCCGCCTGTTTCGCGCGGAAGTTGCGCGCCTTCCTCGACGCCGACAATCCTGGCTTCGCCTGCCACCGGCTGACCATCCAGGAGACGCCCACCAACGCCGTGGAATTCCGTCCCTGGGGCGCAAACGCCGTGCTGCCTCAAGGCGACCACTGGTGGACCCGCCCCGACCAAAGCATCAACGACCTCGCCGCCGCCTGATCGCCATGGGAATCGCCGCCAAAGATATTGCCTTCGTGGGCTACCCGGTCACCGATCTCGACCGGGCGCGGGATTTCTACGGCCGCGTATTGGGCCTGGAGTGCATCCTGGATCATCCGATCGACGATCACCTGCGCTGGATCGAATACGCCGTGGGCGACTCGGCCATCGCCATCTCGAATGCCTGGGCTCCCAGCGGCCAGAGCGGGCCGGGCGCCGCCTTGGAGGTGGCCGATCTCGACGCCGCCGTCGCGCATCTCCGCGCCGAGGGCGTGTCTTTCCGCACCGAGGTTCTGGCCTCGCCCTCCTGCCGGTTCGTCGGCATCGCCGATCCCGACGGCAACGACCTGACCATTCATCAGCACCATCCCGCCTGATTTTCCAACCGTTCACCTTTCACCGAATCGCACCATGGCCATCCTCGTCGACGAAAACACCAAGGTCCTGATCCAGGGCATCACCGGCTCCTTTGGCGGACGCCACGCGCAACTCAGCCTCGACTACGGCACGCAGGTCGTGGCCGGCGTCACTCCAGGCAAGGGCGGCCAGAAATTCGCCGACCGGGTGCCGATCTATGACACCGTCGCCGAAGCCGCCGCCGAGACCGGTGCCACCGTGTCGGCCATTTTCGTGCCCCCGCCTTTCGCGGCCGACGCCATCCTCGAAGGGGTCGATGCCGGGCTCGACCTCGTCGTGTGCATCACCGAGGGCATTCCCGTCATCGACATGATGAAGGTGCGCGCCGCCATGGCCGGCAGCAAGACCCGGCTCATCGGACCGAACTGCCCCGGCCTCGTCACCCCCGGTCGCGGCGAGAAATCCCACGGCGGCTGCCGCATCGGCATCGCCCCCGGCTACATCCACAAACGCGGCAGCGTCGGCGTGGTCTCGCGCTCCGGCACGCTGACCTACGAGGCGGTGTGGCAGCTCACCCAGCTCGGTCTGGGCCAGAGCACCTGCGTCGGCATCGGCGGCGACCCGATCAACGGCACCTCGCACCTCGACTGCCTGAAAATGTTCAACGACGACCCCGAGACCGAGGCCATCATCATGATCGGCGAGATCGGCGGCAGCGCCGAGGAGGAAGCCGCCGCGTGGGCCAAGGAGCATTGCAAAAAGCCCATCGCCGGCTTCATCGCCGGAGCCACCGCGCCTCCCGGCCGTCGCATGGGTCATGCCGGTGCCATCATCTCCGGCGGCAAAGGCACCGCCGAAGCCAAAAAGGAGGCCCTCCGCGATGCCGGCATCCTCGTCGCCGAGACGCCCTCGGACATGGGGGCTACTTTGGTGAAGGCTTTGGGTTGATTGCCAAGCCGAAATCGGGATAATCCCCACTTTCCCCGCACCGCCATCCGAAACGCCCAACACCACCCACCGATCATGTCATCGACTGCCACCGATTACGCCAAAGGACTCGAAGGAGTCATCGCCAACGAATCGAAGCTCTCCGATGTGCAGGGTCAGGCCGGTGTCCTGCGTTACCTCGGTTACAACATCGACGACCTGGCCGAGCAGACCACCTTCGAGGAGGTCGTCCACCTCCTGCACATCGGCCGCCTGCCGAACCGCGCCGAACTGGAGAAGCTCACCACCACCCTGCGCAGCCACCGCAGCCTGCCCCAGGGCCTGATCGATTTCGTGAAAGGCGCGCCCCAGGACGCCAATCCCATGGATGTCCTCCGCACCGGCGTCAGCATGCTGGGCCTCTACGACCATCGCGGCGAGGATCAAAACCGCGACCTCAACGAGGAGCGTTCCCTCGCCATTTGCGCCAAGATGCCGCTCATCGTGGCCGCGTTCCACCGCTGCCGGCAGGGCCTGCCCATCGTCGAGCCCCGTCAGGATCTCAGCGAAGCCGCCCATTTCCTCTACCTCATCAATGGCGAAGTCCCCAGCGACGATGCCGCCCGCACTCTCGACGTGGCCTACATCCTCCACGCCGATCACGGGATGAATGCCTCCACCTTCAGCGCCCGCGTGACCATCGCGACGCTGTCGGACATGTATTCGGCCATCACCAGCGCCATCGGCACCCTGAAAGGACCGCTCCACGGTGGGGCCAACGAGGGAGTCATCCACATGCTCGAAGAAATCGGCAGCGAGGACAAAGTCGATGCCTACGTCGAGGACTGCCTGGAGCACAAGAAGAAGATCATGGGCATCGGCCACCGGGTTTACAAGGTGCTCGACCCCCGCGCCCCGCACCTGCGCAAGATGGCCATCAAGCTCACCGAGCAACTCGGCGAGCCGAAGTGGATCCGCATGTCCGAGCGCATCGCCGGCATCATGAAGGAGCGCAAGGGCCTGAATGCCAACGTCGACTTCTACTCGGCGACCGTTTACTACTCGCTTGGCATTCCCACCGACCTGTTCACTCCGATTTTCGCCATTTCCCGCGCCGCCGGCTGGACCGCGCAGGTGCTCGAACAGCTCGACGACAATCGTCTCTACCGCCCGCTCACGCTCTACACCGGCCCGACCGAAGACGTGCCGATCGTGCCGATCGATCAGCGGTAACGAAGCGCGCGGGTCCGCGCTACTCCGCGGCCATCTGCCGCAGATGCCGGTCAAACCATGCCGCGAAATGGCGGGTGTCCAGACTGGCCGCCAGCCAGCCGTGACCCTTGCGCGGACGAACCCCGAGCCGCACTTCTGGAGCGCCCACCCGGCCCGAGGCATCGCGAAACCACTCGGACTGCTCCAGCGGCGTCAAGGTGTCGGCATCGCCGTGGAGGATCAACACCGGCGGCTGATCGGGCCGCACGTGGAAGACCGGCGACAGATCCCGGGCGATGACCTGCCACTTCTCCCGATCCACCGCATCGGGTCCGAAGGCAGCGCGAAAGCTCTTCGGCGGGCCCCCGTCGTGGAGATTTTCCGTGGAGGAGCCCAGATCCACCAAATTCGTCACCGGGAAAAAAATCCCCACCGCCTGGACCGCGCTGCTTTCGCGATCAACCGGGTCGGACGCGTCGGCTGGACCGGGACCACCGCGCGTGGCCAGCATCAGGCTCAGGTGCCCGCCGGCACTCGCCCCCATCACGCCGATCCGGTCCGGGTCGATCCCGAAGTCAGCCGCCCGATGCCGGATGTAGCGCACGGATCGATGGATATCCGTCACCGTGTCCGGCACCGACACCTCGGGCTGAGAAATGTGGGAAACCGCAAAGACCGTGTAGCCGCTCCGCAACAGCGGCGCCACCATCCAGACGTGCATCGCAGCGGGATCCGACTTCCATCCCCCGCTGACGATGAAGATCGCTCCCAGCCCGTTGGGACGCTCGGGCCGGATCATTTCGAGCGTCAAGTCGCGGCCGTTCCGACTGCCATAGACGATCCCCGGCGTCCGCTCGCAGGCGGGATTCACATAAATCCAAAGCCCACCCGCCGCCGCGGCCACGAGCAGGCCCACGACGATGGCCACTCGGAACAACTTCCAGCCGATCGACAAACAGCCGGATTTTTTTCCCACCGAATTCATCCGCACAGCTTCGCCCAACCCGGTGGAATCGTCGCTCGAAATTCGTACGCGCGGCCCGATCGAGCCCTCTGGCCGCCGCATTGACGTGATTGATTCCCCGGACGGTCATCGGCAGCATGGCGGTCAGACCGGACCCACCTTCCCTCCGGTCGCTTCCGATCCATGAATTCCCTGCCACCATCGACCCCGCCCTCCCGCCGCCGCATCCTCCGAGCCGCCGGAGGCACCCTCGCCGCCGCCGGTCTCGCCGCCCCGCGGGCGTTCGCCGCCAATGACAAGATCTCCGTGGCCTGCATCGGCATCCGCGGCCGGGGAAACTCGGTGATGCAGAGCTTCGTCGCCGAACCCGACTGCGAGATCACCCACCTGTGCGACGTGCGCGAGGCCGTGCTCACCCAGCGCGGCGCGGAGATCAAGGCCAAGACCGGCAAGATGCCCAAATTGGTCCGCGACTACCGCGATCTGCTTACCGATCCCACCATCGACGCCTTCATGGTCGCCACGCCCGACCACTGGCACGCTTTGCTGACCATCGAGGGCTGTCTCGCCGGCAAGGATGTCTATGTGGAGAAGCCGGCCAGCCACAATATCCAGGAGGGCAAAGTCGCCGTCGCCGCGGCCCGCAAAGGCGATCGCATGGTCCAGATGGGCACCCAGATCCGCAGCGCGGCCTTCCTGAAGGAGGCGCGGGACTTCGTCGCCAGCGGTGCGCTGGGCAAGGTGATTTCCGGAAAAGCCTGGGAAACCGCCCGGGTCGGCGCGGTGAAACTGGCCGCCGACGGCACGCCACCGGCCGGCATCGACTACCATCTCTGGCAGGGACCGTCGCCGGAGCGCGCCTACAACGAAACCATCGTCGGCGGCGCATGGCGCTGGCTGTTCGACTACGGCACCGGCGATCTGGGCAACGACGGAGTACATCGCATCGATTACTGCCGCTACGTGATGGGTCTGGACGACTGGCCCGAGGCCATCACCTCGTCGGGTGGAAAATACTTTTTCGAGGATGATCAACAGTGGCCTGACACGCTCTTTGTCACCTACGACTATCCCGGTGCGGTGCTGCAATATGAGATGCGGCTGTGGTCCAAGTCGCGCCTCTTCAATGCCGGCGAAGGCGCCACCATCTACGGTGAAAACGGGTGGATGCTCCTGACCAACACCTCGTGGAAGGCCTACGATCCCGACGGCAAGATCATGAAGGAAGGCAGCAGCGACGGCGGTCAGCAGGCCCATGTGCGGAACTTCCTCGATGCCGTGCGCAGCCGGAAGCGCGAGTCGCTGAATCAGGAGATCCTGAGCGGCCACATCAGCACCGTGATGTGCCACGCCGGCAACATCGCCTGGCGGACGGGGAAAAAGCTCCGTTTCGACCCGAAGACCGAGACCTTTGACGACGCCGAAGCCAACGCCCTCGTCGGCCGGGAGCACCGCAAGGGCTTCGAGTTGCCGAAGATCGCGTGACAACCGGGTTCGGTAGCCAAAGAAACAGGGTTGGATCGCCGATCCAACCCTGTCAGTCCGAAAAGAAATGGCCGCGCTGACGGCGCGAACCGGAGCCGGTCACCAAGTCATCACGTTGTCTTGGACCTCGTTGTCGTCGTTGTCCTTGCCGGCACTCCAGACGATCACGCCTTGGGGAATGTTCTGCACATCTTCCACAAAAGAAGGGGCGGGCACCCGGTTGTTGTAGTCGGTGTCCATGATCACCCGATAGTATTCGGCCCACGGATCCCACAACTCGCCACCTCCATCGCCGCTGGCATGGATCCCCTTGCGATACTTGCCTTCGCCCGCCGGCTTGGCCTTGCTGCCGCTGTAGAAGGGAATACGGCGGGGGTTGAGTCCTCCCCGCTCGGCTTCCGCATCGGAGGCAAGCAGGATGTCCATCAGACCTGCATCACTCAGGATTTCTTCATCTGGACCAGGGTCCTTCATGGGATACTTTCGGTATTCTGTGAAATAGCTGCCGATGGCGTTCTTGAGCTGCAGAGCGTCATTCTGGGCGGCCATCTTGTTGGCCTTTTCGAGAATGCCCTTGGAGGCCGGGATGGTAATGCCCGCGAGGATGCCGATGATGACGATGACCACCATCAATTCCATGAGGGTGAAGGCGCGGATGGCCTGGGAGGGGAGGGCAGATCTGATTTTCATAAACTTGGCGGGTGTTGCGAGGCTCTTGGGAATCCGGCGGATCAGGGGAAGGTGCCGAATGGCCGTTTGAACTTCGTTTCTTTGAGACGATGTAATCACAAAGCCAAAGTCCGGGTCAAGCCTGATTTCTCTTTTTCTTAAAATTTTGTGACGAACCCTTTTCTTGCTGTTATACGGCGCCACGTGGCCCACCCCGATTTCCGTCCGGCGACCAAGTCCGAGCTGGCTCGCCAGTTGGGCATCGACGCCCCGGACCGGGCGGCGTTCCGCGCGGCCCTGAGGTCGCTGGAGGATTCCGGCGAGCTGGTGTGTGGCAAGCGATCGCGCTACAGCGCGGCTTCCGCGGGAAAAGCCGGCGGCGGTGTAGGAGACGGTCGGCTGACGGGTACGATGTTTTTTCCGCCCAACGAAACGCGCCGCCACGGCTTTTTCCGGCCCGATGCGGCCACGGCGGCCCGTCCCGAATGGCGGTCGATCGAGGGCGATCTGTTCGTCCCGGCGCGGTATGCGGGCACCTCCATGCAGGGCGATCGAGTGGCGGTGAAATTGCACAAAAAGGCCCCGCCCCGCTGGCACCGCCACGTGAAGGGCCGTGCTCCGCGCACCCGTGATGAGGGGGGCTTCGAGGCCCATGTCGTCGCGATCCTGGAGCGGGGACAGCCGCGCATCGTTGGGACTTTTCGTCAACATGGACGTTATGCCCACCTTTGTCCGGACCACCCGAGTCTGCCGGCCACTTTCAACCTGACGGGCTCGTTTCACGGCGCCAAGAACGGCGACAAGGTGGTGGCGAGATTTGAGGCTTGGGACTCTCCCCAAGTCCCCCCGGTCGCAGCGGTGATCGAGGTCCTGGGACGGCCCGATGCGCCGGGCGTCGACATCCTGTCGGTGATTCACCGCTACGGCCTGCCCACGCGTTTCCCGGAGGCGGTGCTGGCGGAGGCGGAGGCCATTCCCGAGACAATCGACCCGGCCGAGATCGCCCGGCGCGAGGACTGGCGGGAGCGCGAAGTCTTCACCATCGATCCCGAGGATGCCCGCGATTTCGACGATGCCATCCATGTGGTCGCGCTGCCCGAAAGCGAGGAGGGCGGATGGGAACTGGCGGTCCACATCGCGGATGTGTCACACTTCGTCCGGTCTGGATCCGCATTGGACCGGGAGGCCAAAACCCGGGGCAACAGTGTCTATCTCGCCGACCGGGTACTGCCGATGCTGCCCGAAAAGCTGAGCAACGGCGTTTGCAGCCTGAAGCCGGGCGTCGACCGGCTGACCTATGCCGTGGTCCTGAGGTTTGACGCCGCCGGGCGCCAGCGGGCGGTGCGGTTCACCCCGGCGGTGATTTGCAGCCACCGCCGCTACACCTACGAGGAGGCGTTTGCCCGGATGCGATACAGCGAGGCCGAGGTACAGGCGCTCGATCCGGCCGAGGCCTCCCTGGTGAACCATCTGAAGCGGGCCTGGGACCTCGCCAGCCGGCTCCGCCGCCGGCGCTATGACGCGGGTTCGCTGGATCTAGAATTTCCCGAGGTGCGGGCGGTCTGCGACGAGCAGGGCCGTGCCATCGGGGTGAAACGGTCGGAATACGACGAATCGCACCAGCTCATCGAGGAGTTCATGCTCGCGGCCAACGAGGCGGTGGCTTATGAGACGAAGAATGCTCCCGTGCCTTCCATCTACCGGGTCCACGAGGATCCCGATCCCCACAAGTTGCTGGAATTCGGCGAGCAGGCGCGTGGCTACGGGCATGCGGTCGGCGACGTGACGATGCGCGCGGAATTGCAGAAACTGCTCGCGCTCATCCGCGGCAAGCCCGAGGAACACTCGCTGAAAATCGCCCTGCTGAAGAGCCTGAAGCGGGCCGCCTACGGCGCGGAACCCCTCGGCCACTACGGGCTGGCCAAAATCAACTACACCCATTTCACCAGTCCCATCCGCCGCTATGCCGATCTGGTGGTGCACCGCGTGCTGCGACGACTGGTCGTGTCGCGCAGCGCGACGGCGGCCGAGTCGGAAAAGGCAGACACCACGCCCGCCCAGGGCCGGCTGGCGGAAATCGCCAAACACATCTCCGAGACCGAGCGCATCGCCGCCGATGCCGAGCAGGAAACCCAACGGATGAAGCTGATGGAGTATCTGCTGAGCCTTTCGAGCCAGACCGGTCCGGCACGGGTCTTCGAGGCGATCGTCTTCGACGTGAGGCCGATCGGGGCCTTTGTGGAACTAACCGAGCTGATGATCAAGGGGCTCATCCGCAAGGAAGACCTGCCGCGCGGACAGGGCTTCCGCTTCGATCCGGCGCGCAACCGTTTTGCCGGCTTCCACGGAAAGGCCATGCTCACGGTGGGCCAGCGGGTGCAGGTCCGGGTCGCCCGGGTGGACCGGTCTCGCGGCTTCGTTGATTTCGTGCTGGAGCGCTGAGCCGTTTCACGGCACCACTGGCAGCAGGATGTGCGAGGGGCGGGCCGCATCGTGCCAGAGGGTGTTGGTGGCGGGAATCTGACGCCGGTGTTGGGCCAGCGGCTCGCCGGTATTGGGGTTCACATCGAAGCGGGGAAAGTTGCTGCTGGCGATGTCCACCCGGATACGGTGGCCTTTCTTGAAGACATTGCTCGTCGGGTAAAGTTTGATGGTAAACGGATACACCGTGCCCGGCTCCATCAACTTTTCCTTCTGGAGCGACTCCCGGTAGCGCGCCCGCACGATGCCGTCTCCGATGTTCAAATCGAATCCCCCCGGCCATTCCGCGCTCGGCGGGTAGACATCGACCAGTTTGGCGGTGAAGTCGGTATCCACCGCGGAGGACGACGCCCACAGGGTCACCTCGATCTCCCCGGTGACCTCGATGTCGCGGTCGAGCGGCCCGGTCTGAAAAACGACCACGTCGTTGCGGGCCGAAAGCGGGACCGGTGCCTGCCAGTTCCAAAAGGCCTCGCCGCCGCGCTGATCCCAGGCGCCCTGCTGCATGATGTCGTTCCCCGACGAGATGTTCCCGCCCAGGGTGGGCACGGGATTCCGCGGATCGTGCACGTAGTCGGTCGAGGACTCCGCGGCGTCGGGTTTCGCCGTCGAGAGGGTGCCGTCGCCGTGGAGGTAGTAGGGAGTCAGCTTGGCCCGACGGAGCGGCCACTCGTGTTCCTCGCGCCAGGAGCCACCATGGAGCAGCTTGCCGTCGGGCGTTTTCGAGCCGTTGCCGGAACCCATCACGAAGATCCGAACCTTGGTGGCGAAAGGCGCCGCTTTGCCCACCGAATTGTCCTTTTTCTTCATCCACCGGTCGAACCACTCCTTCCGCCACGCGAGCGGGTCGGCGAGGGCGGCATCCGGGCCGAAATCGACCTGCCCGTGGGCCGACTTGTCCTGCTGGCCGTGGATCCACGGTCCCATGATCAGATACACGTCGCTCTTGAGCGCTTTTGTCAGGGCGGCGAAGTTCGCGGTGGTGTTCCCAGCCCAGGAGTCATACCAGCCGCCCACGAGATACACCGGCATGTCGCGGTAGCGCGTGGGATCGCCCAGGATGTTGCAGGCCGACCAGAAATCGTCGTCCGCGCCGTGCCGCATCGCCCCGATGAGCCAGTCCTCGTACTCCGGCGCCAGCCGCAGCGGCGTGGTTCCGTGTCGCAGTGGCAGATGCGGCAGGTAATCGAAGCGTTTCTCAGCCATTTCCTTGAGGATGGCCTTGGTGCCCGGGTCCCGGCCCGCGCGGCTGCCGTTGCCGGCATTGAGCATGATCCAATTCCAGAACCGCATCTCGAAGGCACCCGCATTCCGCATGCTCTGCCGGCCCATGTTCGACACAGCGTCGACGGGAATGACCGTGGTCAGCTGCGGCACGTTTTCCAGAGCCATGGCGTGCTGCGTGCCGCCCACATAGGAGGTGCCGACCATGCCGATCTGGCCATCCGACCAGGACTGGGCCGCGATCCAGGCCGCGCAGTCGGCGCCGTCCCGGCCATCGTCGTTGAGGAAACGCCAGACGCCCTCGGATCCATAGCGGCCGCGGGTATCCTGGGCCACGAAGGCATAGCCATGCGAGGCGAAGTATTCGCCGAAGGCACGGGCGCCGTTTTTGTCATAGGGAATCCGGCTCAGGATGGTGGGCAGCTTCTCAGCCACCCCGCCGGAGGGCAGGTAAACATCGGTGGCCAGCTTCACGCCGTCGCGCATCGCGACCAGGATGTCTTTTTTGACCTCAACCGCCGGCGCCGGCTGCTGGGCGAGGGCGAACTGGCCGAAGAGTAGGTATATCGAAAGGGCGTAGAGCGGCAATTTCATGACCCCCATGAAAGCATGACAACGGCAGTCTTGAACAGACAAATCCAGACCTGACACTGGCCGCGTCGGCCAGCGAAGTCACATCTCGCTGTCTGGTAGAATCGCTTGGGGTAATTGGTTCCGCCTGATCAGATCGTGCAGATCCCTACGAATTGTACGGCGGTCCACCCGATAGAGCCGTGCCAACTCGGAGATATTGACTTTGCCATGGGCCGGTCTAATCCGACGCAATAGATCGTACTGCCGAGCCAATCTCTCAATGAACCTTCGGTCGGGATCGTCGTGGTCAAACTTGTCCGATCTCTCAATCGATTTCAATAGGGCCACTGCCTCCCCAAATCCACAATCGGTGAGCGCCCGCTCTACAGTGGACTCCAGCAAGTCGATCGGAACTGGCTTTTCGATCGTATAATGAGCTGACAGCGGCCCCTGCAAGAGCCCAAGCTGGCCTTTCACATCCAAGGTGCCCGAGACGACCACGATGGGCACATGAGCGGCCGTGACTTTTAGCAGGGGGAGAAAGTCGCCGCCCCGTTCCCCTCCGGCGAGGACATGGTCGAGTATGATCAGATCGGGCAAACGCCGGGCCATGGCGGAGAGAGCTTCCGTGCCGTTGGCGACAGGATCGAGATCATAGGCGGAGAGGATTTTCCGGTAGGCTCGAATTTGCGCCGGGTCGTCCTCGACGATTAGGATGCGGGCTTTTCCGGCGGATTTCATGGCGATGTAAAGCTGGGCAAAAGCAACGTAAACGCAGCCCCCCTGCCGGGCATTGAGGATGCGAGCAGCCCCAAGCCGTGGCGTTCGCAAATGGCGAGTACCGTGGAAAGCCCCAGGCCCGTACCGGATCGGCCCCGGTCGCGTTTTGTCGTGTGGAAAGGCTCGAAGATTCGCGGCAACTGTTCTGGTGCCACTCCCGGGCCGTTGTCCGAGACGGTGAGCCGCACCGTGGACGTCGAAGTTCCGGGGGGCAGGATGGTGATCTCATCTGGATCGGCTGGCGCGTCTCCCAGCGACACCGCCACATCGATCCGGCCAGATCCATCCAACGCCTCGACAGCATTGACAATCAAATTGAGCAGGATCTGATCCAATTGGCTTTGTGGCACCGCCACATCCGGCAGGCCGTCGGGGATGTCGGTTCGTAGATTGATGTCGCCGAGAAACTTGGGTCGGACGATTCGGACGATGGCGGGAATTGATTCCGAGAGGCGGCACCGAGCCAACTCGGCCTCGATGCCGCGACTGGTATAGCCGAGCAGCGACCGTACCACGGCGTCGCCTCGGATGACCGCCGCCTCGATCGCGTCCGCTTCCTCGACCAAGTCCGTTTGGCCGGAGACGCCGCGCCGCAACAACCCCGCCGACATGCGGATCACGGAAAGGAGATTCCGAAAATCGTGGGCGATGCCCGCGCTGAGCGTTCCCAGAGCCTGCATGCGATGGGCCGCCAGGAGGTCGCTCCGGATGCGGAGCAGATCCGCTATCAGATCGCGCTGATAGCGGACAATGTGCCACCCCATTCCCAAGGCCAAGGCTACCACTGCCACCGCCAGCAGGGCGGAGCGCCGAGAAGCGCGGGGCGAATCCCTTGGCTCAACGGCCTCGGCGAGCCGGTCCATGCTTACTCCCAACGGTAGCAACTCCTCGCGAAGACCTTCGAATGACCATAATGCCAAAGTCCCGTCGTCAAGGCCGAGGGCGGCATGGGTGTATCCCAACGCCAGCGATTGGATCCGGGAGCCGGGACTCGCCGCCAGTCCGAGCCATCGCCGCGTCGGCGGATCGTCTCCCAGATCGTAGATGGCGGCCACGGACTGTCGGTCGGCCACGACGAACCGGTCACCCGTCGGCGAAAAGGCCTGGGCGAGGAGCACGTCATTCGCGCCAGTCTGGGGCAGGTTCCAGGTCAGACTCCAATCCGTCGGATTCCAAAGAGAAAAGGCAAATCGACTCGCGGTGAGAAGCTGATCGCCCCGCGGAGAGAACAGAGCCATGCCGCCTTCGGGTTCTATCACGGCGATCTCCATCCCGTCCGGCCAGCGCAGGGCCCGGGTTCCTCCCCCTTTCCACACCGATTGCACGCTCCGACCCGAGCGGGGTTCCACCACCAGCGGATGAAGGGGCAATGCCGACGGCCAGGGATGGGTTTCCAAACGATAGCCTTCCCCTTCTTCGAATCGCATCGTCGCCGCCACTTGCCGACTCGACAGGCACAGCAATCCAAAGGCGCCTGGCAGAATCAGGCTTTGGGTCAACATTTCACCTCCAGCAACGGGTTCGGGTTCACCTAGAGCGCCGTCGTAGCCGGGCCCCTTGGGCGTCTTCCACACCAACAGTCCTTCCGTGCTCGAAGTGAACAGTGAGTTGCCATCCGACGAAAAGGCAACTCCCTCCGCTAATGCGCCACGCCGATAGTCGAGCAGGCGGCCCGTTCCCGTGGACCAGAGGGCGACTCCCTCGCGATTGACGGCCGCCATAAACTTGCCATCCGGGCTCAGCGCGACCTGCCTCACGATCGGCGTAACCCCGGTCGGGAACGAAAGTTCCACCACGGCCTCGGTGATGGGAGCGTCCCAGTATCCGACTCCCAACCGACTGCGACGATAGGCCAGACGACGACCGTCGATGGAAAACCCCATGCCCAGTCCATCCGTCACGACCATCACTGGTGTGCCGGGCCCATGGCGCCACAGCCGGGTGGAGCCGTCCAGGCCCGCGCTTCCCAGCAGATGACCCCGAGGATGAAAAAGACATCCATTACCGAGTCCCGATGACCGGCCAGGGCACGAACGGTATTGAGCCTCCAATCGAGTAGGGAGACGGTGTTGCCATGCGCGATCCCCACGGTTCGGCCAGCGGGATCCCACGCGCACTTCCGCACCACGGAGCCGAGGTCGCGGCGAAGGATCTCGTCTCCCCCGGAGACCCGCCGCACCGAGATCATCCTGTCCAGCCCGAGGGCCAGCAAGGCTCCGTCTGGCGACAGAGCGAGACAATTCGCCGACGCGGCGATCTCGAACGCCGCGCCCTCGCCGGTTATCCCCACTGTGGAGCCACGGACCAGCCGGGCGGCGGGATCCGTCCAGATCAACCAAGCTAGACCGTCCGCATCCGCCGGACCGAAGTCCATTGAGGCCCACCAGATAGCCCCGGTCTCACCGCCCGCCTGGTGGGTGGAGGCCAGCCGGCCTTGCCGCCAATCCCAGACATCGACCGGCCCATCGGCCCGCCGTGATGCCAGCCATCGGCCATCCCGGCTGAAGACCAACTCGGCCACCGACAGTGATTCGCTGCCCCGCAGCGTGGCAGCCAACTGGTTGTCGGCGAGATTCCTTACTTCCAGAGGCATGCCCGGGCGCGCCAGCGCCCAGTGGACCACTGCCGCATCCACCGTCGCGACGGCTTGGGCCGGGGACGACGCGTAAGCATGGAAACGCGCCTCCTCCAGATCCGCCAAAGCCAGCGCCGCGATCGCCTCGTCGCGAAGATCGGGAGTGATCCGAAAGGTGGCTGCGTGCCGTGCTGCCTCCAGAGCGCGTCGGCGGCGACCCGATTGGGATGACAGTCGTTCGCTCCGGATCTGCGCCATTCTCGCCTGCCAAAGACTCGAACGGGCCAAGTCTCGCTGGTTCATCGCCTCCCCAGCCAGATGCCATGCGGCAGCGCCGGTCGCGGCCACCGCCCCGAGAAGGATCGCCGCCGCGAAGGTCGAGCGACGAAAGCCCCGGAGAAGGCGGCTCTGCGAAGAGTCGCCGGTCGGACTCGGTGGTGCAGGAGCCATGATCAGGTCGGCGGCGAACTCGCCAGGTGCGAGCAGGCCACGATACTATTTTCCGACATTCACCGATTTGGCAACAGCCTCACCGGGGTGGGCGCGAAACGCCCATTTCCGGCGACGGAAGGAAGAATCATTCTTGCCCCACTATGAAAGCCCCCACCATCCGCTGCTTTTCCATCGCCGCCGCAGCCCTTTGCTGGACCGAGACGGCCGGAGCCTTCACGCCCACAGTGACGAAAATCCACGGACGCACTCTCGGAGGAGAGGCTCTCGGGGCCGCGGTCGATACCAACCGGCAATGGATCGCCATCGGTGAAGAAAAGAATTCCGATGTCGTCCCCTCTGGAGGAGCGGTGCAGATCTACGATGCCCGGACCGGTCGGCATGTGAGAAAGCTGACCCAGCCCAGTCCGGTCGGCGGAGACCGGTTCGGAAGCAGGGTGGCCGTGTTAGGAAACCTTTGCGTCGTGGGCGCGCCGCGCATGAATGGGAACGCGGGCCTCGCGTTCGTCTTCGACATCCTCACGGGACGACGTCTTGCCACCTTGGAGCCGACCAACCCGGTAGCGGGCGATCAATTTGGGAATTCCGTCGCTGCGCGAGGCCGTTTCATCGCCATCGGCGCGCCAGGGCGTGATGATCCAGGCAACGGGGCCGATTCCGGGGCCGTCCATCTGTTCGACGCGACCACGTTCGCCGAGGTGAGGGTCATCCGGCCGGTTGGCGGTCAAGCGGGTGACTCATTTGGTTGGTCAGTCGCTCTCGACCGTCTGCACCTGGTGGTTGGCGCCCCCAACGCCGATCATTTCGGGGCCGACTCCGGCGATGTTTATGTGTTCAACGTCGAGACGGGCGCGGAATTGCCACCAATGATTCCAGGCGGCATCAATGGAGGCGATCGCCTTGGCTTTTCAGTAGCTATCGAAGGAAGGAGGCTCGTCGTCGGTGCTCCCGAAGCGACCCACCCCACCACGTCTGCGGACGCGGGCATCGCCTGCCTGTTCGAGATCGATTCTGGGATCCAGCTTGCGACCCTTGCCTCCGAAAGCGGATCACCGATGGAACGTTTCGGCCACGCAGTGGCTCTGGATGGTCCGATGGCGTTGATAGGTGCTCCCAACGCGGGAAGCGGAGGCAATAGCGGCGAAGCTTATCTCTTCGCGACAGCGGACGGATCACGGCTTCGGACTCTGATTCCCCCGGATACCCGCACCGAGCAGCTCCTCGGAACGGCCGTGTCGCTACGGGCTGGCCGCGCGCTTGTGGGCGCTCCGGGAGACCCCCAGAGACACTCCGGGAGCGGTGCGCTCTACGCGTGGTCCGCCCAAGCGGCCCCGGCTTCATTCGAAAGTCTGGCCCGCGTGGGCGATTTGGCGGCGGGAGCCGTCGATGCGGAATTCGCACAGATTCAGCCGCCCGTCTCTGCCTCAAGCGGATTCAGCTTCGGGGCTCGTCTCGCAGGTGTCGGCTCTGATCGGGGCAGGGATGCCGGCTACTGGCTGGCAGCACCTTCCGTCAACGCAAAATACGCCAAGAGGAGGGACAACGACTTTGGTATGGGACCGACTTTCCAACTATCCGCCGTCACTGTCGGTCGTTTTCTGACCCAGACGGAGGGGGTCTTTCAGGGCAGAATCGCGGGGCCGGGAATAAATCGTGGGAATGACGACGCGCTGTTCCGCTTTGACGCCGGGTCTCGCCAGATCATCTTCCGCGAGGGTCAGGCCTCCAGTTTGGCGACGGGTGGCACCTTTCGCGGATTTGGAGGGTTGGTTCAGGTGGGACCGCGTTGGGGATTCGGCTACACGCTGATCCAGGGCGTGGGGGGCATCGGAAGGGCCAATGACTCCGGCATCCTCCCGATGCTAGGCCCGACTGTCGAGATCGACACCCTCGCTGAGGGACAGGCGGCTATCGGCGGGGGGGTTTACGGACAGTTTCCCGGCCGACTGGCCCATCAGGGGACCGAAATTGTGTTTCCGTCCTTCCGCATCGACGGAATTGCCACGCCGCCCGCGGCCGCCGCGTATCGAAAGTCCCTCAATGCCGCCGACGCCCTGCTGGCGAAAGCGGGCGACTTCGTGCCGAGCCTTGGCGGACCCACTTGGTCCTCCTTCCAGGCCGAATCCGCCGACGGGACTGGCCTCGCCGTGCTGCGGGCAACGGTGACGGCGGGACCGGGCTCCCGTCCTCAACAAATCCTTCATCACGAGACCTTTGGCCTCATCGCCGAGAGCAGCCCTCCAGTGCCCAATCAGACCACGATTTCCCGCCTGATCAAATTTTGGCCTTTCGGGGCGGAACGAATTGTGTTTCTTGCCCAACTAGCCGGACCGGGCATCAATCGAACTAACGATCTCGCCCTCTTTCTACTGAATGAGGATGGCAACAGCATCCAACTCTTTCGGGAAGGAGAGCATGTCGGCGATAGCGAGGGATCCCGCATCGGCACGATCCTTCGCGTCTCGGTCGATGCATCTGTCGGCAACTATTTGATTCTGGCCTCCCTGACTGGCGATACGGCTCGCAATCTCGGGATCTTCGACGGCAACCCCACGGCGGGCAACCCGACGGCCTTCTCCTCCCTGCGGCTCCCCTGTCTGGCTTGGCGCAAAGGCACCCCGGTGCGATCTTCGGCCGGAGTTGCGACTGTCCTCCGCTCGCTCGATATCGCCGATACGACCACGGTCGGAGGTGCTGGGAACGTGGGCACCGGGTCCGCCATCGACGACATGGGGGCCTACGGCTTCTGTATTACCTGCGACAATGGCGCCAAAGAGATCGTGGCGGTTCGATAGCGAATCCACTTCTTCATAAAAATTGGCTGATCCGATAGTCCGGCCGCGCGGGATCGAAGAGCGAATCGTGGAATTTCACCCCGAGCCCGGGTCCTTCGGGCAGATGCGCCGCGCCCGCCTCGATGACCGGCCGGCGATCGACGAGACGGTCGTAGAAGGAGCGGATGTGCGCCCGCACCGTCTCCTGAAAGACAACCCCGGCGGACGCCGCCGCCAAGTGGAGGCCCGAGTAGAGCGTCAGCGGCCCGGTGCAGTCGTGGATGGTGGCGGGAATGTTGTGCGCCTCCGCGAGGTCGATGATTCGTCGGCTCTCGCTGATGCCGCCGGCCCAGGTGGGATCGACCATGGCATAGTCGGCGGCGCCGAGTCTGAGGATCTCCAGGTATTCGCCCCGCCCGAGCACCATCTCGCTGGCCGCGATCGGCAGACCGCTCTGTCGGCGGAAATCGGCCAGAGTCCGGGCGTTGTCGACCCGCAGCACATCCTCCAGCCAGAATGGCCGGATCTCCTCCAGCGCCTCGGCCAGTCTCAGCGCCGCGGGCAGGGTGAAGAAGGCGTGGCCCTCGATCATGATCTCAATGTCCATGCCGACCCGGTCGCGGATGTCCCGGAGCGGGCGCATGCCCTCCTCGAGATCGGCGGTGGAAATGCGATGCCCGCCGGACCGATGTGCCGCCCGGTCGAAAGGCCAGAGTTTCATCCCCGGTATGCCCTCGGCGACCAATTCCGCCGCCAGGTCCCCGGCCTGATGCAGCGACGCCGAGGTGTCCTGAAGCGGTCCCGGCTGTCCCTCGTGCCCGTAGCCCGGCCAGCCGGGATGGCGCGCCGCGCGCGCGGCCGTCTCGGCATCGACCACCGCGCCGTAGCTGGGACCACCGCAGGTGTTGTAGACGGGGATGCGGTCCCGCACGGGTCCGCCCAGCAGCCGGTAGATGGGCTGACCACAGGCTTGACCCAACAGGTCCCAGAGGGCGACATCGATCGCGGACAGCGCGCGCATTTCCGCCCCCGGACGGCCGAAAGGCGTGCACCGTTCATAGAGAAACCGCCAGTGCGACTCCACCGCCAACGCATCGCCACCGAGCAGGCGTGCCCCCATCCAGTCGTGGATCAGCGCCGCGATCGCCTGCGGCGTGTAGTAGGTCTCGCCGCATCCCACCAGGCCCGCATCGGTGTGGATGCGCAGCAGCAGCAGGTTCGGCATGATCTCGGCGGGGATGACGGTCTCCAGGGCGGTGATTCTCATGGGAAAAGGTAGTGGGTGTTGAAAGCGTGGTTTGCGGGCCTTTCAGCCTGCCGTAGGCTCCGTCGCCTGCATCAGCGCGCGGATGTAGCCGTAGGCAAAGAGGCGGCCCAGCATGGTGTAGCCCGGCTCGCCGTCCTCCTCGCCTTCCAGTTGGGGCACATGATCCGGGCGCATCGGTCCATCGAAGCCGACGGACCGCAGGGCGCGCATCACGGCCACCATGTCGGTGGGGCCGTTGTCGTGAAAGGTCTCGACGAAAGACTCCGCCGTGCCGCGGACATCGCGGAAATGGACATACCGGATATGTTGGCCGAGCCGCCCGATCGCCTCGGGGATGGAGACTCCCATGGCGACGAAGGTGCCCACGCAGAAGCAGATCGCGTGATTCGGGCTCGGCGCCTCGGCCATGAGCCGCTCAAAGGCCTCCACCGAGTTCAGGACCCGCGCCTTGTGGCGAAAGACGGCCAGCGGCGGGTCGTCTGGGTGCATCACCACGGTCACGCCATGCTCCTCCGCGACGGGCAGGATGCCGTGGAGAAAAGCCAGCAACCGCTCCCACAGCACCCCGGCCGCGACCGGCTCGTCGTCGATCGGACCACCCGTCGTGGCGCTCAACGAGACCGCCTGCTCGGCTGCGGCGAGATCGAAGGCCGTGACCCGCGCCCCGCCGCGCTCGGGAGCGTCCACCCGGGTGCGCACCCAGTCGGTGCCGGCCATGAAATTCGTGCACAGCAGCGGGATGCCCAGCTCACCCATGTGCCGGATCAGGGACCGCACTTCCTCCAAGTCCCTGCCGTCATGATCCGTGCCCAGCTTGATGCGCTCGATCGGCAGGTGACCCTCCACCGCAAAGAGTCGTAATCCCTCCGAGGCGATGTGGTCGCGCACCGCCCGTAGCGCCTCCCGTCCCGGACCAGGGTAGCGGGAGACGACCCCCTCGACACCGCACTGGGCGGCGAGACGCAGATTTTCCCGCGAAAGCGGCGACAGGACGGTGGCGAGTTGCATGGGACCCACCAGTGAAACTACAAAGCCAGCCTCCCGTCGAGTCCTTTGCAGGCACGCGACCGCGTCGATCGCGTGGCGATGAGACCGGGTCTGATCTCCGATCAAACCCGGTTGACTCGCCGTGCGAGGACAGGGACGACGAAGACCGGACGGGTCAATTGGCGATGCCGACGCCTCCCATCAACGCCCCGGCCTGTCCATTGATCGACCTGACGGGTCAATTCAACGACCTGACGCATCGATTCAACGACCTGACGCGTCGATTCAACGACCCGACGCATCGATTCAACGACCTGACGCGTCGATTCAACGACCTGACGCATCGTTTCAACGACCTGACGGGTCAATTCAACGACCTGACGCGTCGATTCAACGACCTGACGGGTCAATTCAACGACCTGACGCGTCGATTCAACGACCTGACGCGTCGATTCAACGACCCGACGCGTCGATTCAACGACC
>JAEUHH010000005.1 GCA_016795505.1 Verrucomicrobiales bacterium
GTCGAGTCTTTGCTGGAACTGCTGCCGGTCCTCTACTCCGACACGCAGAGCCTGGGCATCCGGCAGGAGATCGAGCGCGCCCAAGCGGCTCGGGATGAGGCCTGGCTGGCGCAGATTCTGGAGCGCTTCGAGCGGCGGCGCATTGATCTATCGATCTTCGTCCGCGAACTCAAACAGCGTTTCACCCGTTGGTACAATCGCACGAACAACCGCCAAGGCACCCTGTGGGAAGATCGCTTCAAGAGCGTGCTGGTGGAGGGCTCGGAACGCGCCCTGCTGACGATCGCGGCTTACATCGATCTGAATCCCATCCGGGCGGGTTTGGTGAAAAATCCCGAGGACTATCGCTGGTGCGGCTACGCGGAGGCGGTGGCGGGCAAACAGGTGGCGCGCCGGGGGCTGAAAGCGATCCTGGAGCACACGAGCCACGGGGTGAATCGCGACCTGACTTGGGAGTATGTGGCCGGCGTCTACCGGGTTCTGCTGTATGGAAAAGGGCTGGAGCGCGAGGCCGATGCGCAGACAGGAGCGAAAGCGCGGCGCGGTTTCAGCGCGGAACGGATCGAGGCGGAAGAAAAGCGTGAGGGGCGATTGTCGATTCCGGAGATCCTGCGCTGTCGGGTGCGGTATTTCTGTGATGGGGCGGTGTTTGGGACGGTGGAATTCGTAAACAGCGTATTCGAAGCCCATCTGGCGCGGCTCCATCCCGGGCGAAAGACCGGAGCCCGCAAGCTACGGGGCGGAGCCGACTGGGGCGAACTGCGGACGCTGCGCGATTTGCAGGTGCGACCTGTCGGGTAGGCTGGGGAGGCCGCCCCTGAGTTCAGCCGTTTCCGATTCCCGATCTCCGGACACGGAACCGGTTTGCCACGGCTCAGCCGTCGTGGCATTCTGTCGGCCAAAGGAGGGACATTGAGGAAATTTTTGGCTGAAATCCACCCATCGCGCCTGTTTCCAGCGGCGGTCGGTGGTTGCGTCCGGCTGCCTCACGGTTTTCGGTTTCTCCCGGCCCCGCCCAACACATCGTTCCGCCCCGACTTCTGACCGCCACGCTGCCATTCGCCCTACGGCCACTCAGGCGCCTCGCCGGGGCGTTGCTGGGCGCCGTCGTGGCGGCGGGTCCGATGCTCGGGGAGGAGGAAGCCAAAAAAACTGTGCCCGGCGATCCGCCGCCTCAAGCCGATCCCGCGCCGGCTGCTCCGACACCTGCGCCACCGCCACCGCCACCGCCGGTTCCCGTCGTGCCGCCGGCCCCGGCTTTTGCGAAGCTCGCCCAGTTGGGTCATGTGCCCGACTGGCGCCAACTCGACCCCTACCAGCGCACCATCACCCGGCAGGAGTTCGTGCGCCTGCTCGACCACTGCTACGCCCGCAAACCGGATGACTACGCCGGTCTCATCGATTTGTGGCCCGACCGGGCCCGCATCCGCCGACAGTCGAATCACCCCGGTGCCGGCTTTTACGACTTTTACTTCCTCACGGACCGCCGCAAGCCCGTGGCGATCCCGCGCTACTGGAAAACGCCGTGGGAATTCAGCGCCCAGCCCGCGAATACCCATCGCGTGCTGGAGGGCATCCACATCGTCATCGATCCGGGTCACATCGGCGGCGCGTGGGCCGATGCCGAGCAGCGGTATTATAAAATCGGAGCCGACACGATTCCGGTGCAGGAAGGCGACCTCACCCTGCAAACGGCCCGGTTCCTGGAACGCAACCTGACCGCCCTCGGCGCGAAAGTCAGCCTCACCCGCACGACGCTGGAGCCGGTCACCGACCTGCGGCCTGCCGATCTCATCGACGAGGCCCGCACTTACCTCATGCAGCGCAACAGCCTGCCGTCAGACGCGCTCGTAAAACGCACCGCCGAGCGCTTTTTCTACGTCAGCAGCGAGCTGCGGACCCGCGCTGATCTGGTCAATGACCGCCTGAAGCCCGATCTGGTCCTCTGCCTGCATTACAATGCCTCGCCGTGGCGGAATCCCTACCGGCCCGCCTTCCGTCCGGAAAATCACCTGCATCTCATCGTCAACGGCTGCTACTCGCGGTCCGAGATCGAGGAGGACGACACGCGCCTTGAGATGCTGCTGCGTCTGGTGCAGCGAACCTATTATTACGAGCTGGCCCTTGCCGACGAGATCGCCAAAACCATGGCCCACGAGACGCGTCTGCCCAGCATGGGATACGATGGCTCCAACGGCAAAAGCGTGAACGACAACCCCTACGTGTGGGCCCGCAACCTGCTGGCGAACCGGAAATTTCTCTGTCCGGTGGTCTTTTTCGAGCCCTATTGCATGAACCACCGCGAGGTCCACGCCCGCGTCCAGGCCGGCGCCTATCGCGGCCTGCGGGAGTTCAACGGGGTTTACAAAAAGAACATCTTTCAGGAGTATGCCGACAGCGTCACGGCCGGCGTGGTGCGGTATTTCCGCTCGGTCCGCTGAGCGTGTCGGCCCGACTCCCTTTCCGACCATGTCAGGTCAGCTTCATTTCATCGTCATCCTCATCGTCGTGTTCGGCATGACCTACCTGCTGTGCGACCTGCTGGAGCAGGCCGAAAAGCTGCCCTTTTGGATCACGCCCCGGCTGGCCGCGCTGTTTGTGACTTTCTTCGTGGCCATCTTCTGGATCCTGCGCGCCACCGCGCCGGTGGAATCCGTCGGCTTTGAGTGAAACGTAACGTCGCCGCTCCCATGTCCCTGCCATCACCCCTCCTCATTGCCGGTCTCGGCTACGTCGGCGGCGCCCTCGCCGGGGCATTGGCCGCGCGGGGGGTGCGGGTGCTGGGGATGACGAAGTCCGGTTCCGATGCAACCCTGTCTGATCGGAGACCATACCCTGTTGCATCGTGCGACCTCGGCGACGGGGAGGCGGTGAAAGCGCTCGCCGAGCGTCTCGCCGCGACCGGAGACAGTCCGGCGGGTGTCGTTCACTGTGCCAGCTCGGGCCGCGGTGGTCCGGAGGCTTACCGAGCTGTCTTTGTGGCTGGGACGCGGCACCTCATCGAGGCGTTCCCGGGTGTGCCTGTTTTTTTCACGAGCAGCACGAGCGTCTATCCGCAGACCGACGGCTCGACTGTCACAGAGGACTCGGCCACGGAGCCTGACCGTGAGACAGGCCGACTGCTGCTGGCGGCGGAGGCCCAGGTGCTCGACGCGGGCGGCACGGTGCTGCGTCTGGCTGGTCTCTATGGTCCGGGCCGGTCGGTCCATCTGCAAAAATACCTCGCCGGCACCGCGACGATCGAGTCGGGGCCGGTCAGCCGCCTGCTCAACCAGTTGCACCGCGACGACGCGGTCGGCGCGATGCTGCATCTGCTGGCTTTGCCATCGGAACAGGTGGCGGGGCGGATTTTCAATGTCGTGGACGACACGCCGATCACTCAGCGGCAGTGCTACGAGATCCTTGCGGCCCATTTCGCCGGTCCGCTGCCGCCGGAGTCGCCGCCCGATCCCGATCGCAAGCGGGGCTGGACGCACAAGGCGGTGTCGAATGCCCGGCTCCGCGACACGGGCTGGGTGCCGCGTTATCCGTCCTTTGCCGGCGCCCTCACCGCCGATCCGGAGTTGATCAGCAGTCAGCCGCGCTGAAATACCGGATCGAAGGCCAGTGGTAGCACCCGGATCAGGACCGCGAGGGCGATGAGGGCCTGCCCACCGAAGAGCAGCCGGTTCGCCAGGGTCGCGTAGTCGGTGCGCTGCAACTGGCGGCGGAAACGCTCCGCCACCCAGACAAGCGTGACAGCCACGGGCAGGTAAAGTGCCACCATGAAGCGGTCACCCTTGCCGATGGGCTCGTAAAAGCCGAAGGCCAGGGCCGAAATGACGAAGGTGCCGGCGGCGAACAGCAGCATCCAGCGCGCGCTCTGCGAGCCGACCGGGTAGATCCAGCGGTCTTTCTGCCGCGACGCATGCCAGCGCAGCACCGCCATGGCGAGGAACAGGGCCACAAAGCCACCGAGCAGCCAGCCGCGGAAGGGCACCATCTCGCGACCGCTTTTCCGCCACTCGGCCGGGGCGAAGAAATCATCGAGTTTTTCAAAAGTGCCGTGGCGCAGGCGTTCGAGCGTTTCAGCCAGGCTGTGGGTGCGCAGATAGCGGCCGGGCGAGGGGCGCTCCGCCTCGGGCAGTCGGGCGAGGGCTTCGGCATTTGGGTAGCGCTGCATGAACTCGGCTCCCTGCGCGAAGTCGTCCATCCACATCCAGTAGCCGGGATAGCTGTGAAAGGGATCGCCGAAGGCGTCGTTCGCATAGCTCAACCGCGGCCCGGCGGTGGCGAAAAAGGCCATCGCGAGCACGGCGAGACCGATGAAATGGTTGGCGAGGCTCCACCGCTCGTCGGCAGGCAGGCTGTCGGGCGACTCAGGCCGCCGTCCCCGCCACCAGTCGGCCACGCAGCGCAGTGTGGTGACGCCGATGAAGGCCAAGACAAAGGCCTGGATCGACGTTTTGGCGAGATAGCTGAGCCCCAGCAGCACCCCGAGGATTCCATAGAGCCAGAGCGTGTTGCGCCGGAGCAGGGAGAGGGCGCAGACCCAGGCGAGGAAGAAGCAGATGTAGTAAACCGGCTCCGGCTGGAAATAGACCGACCGCGGCAGCACGGCCGCGAGTCCACCGGCCAGCAGCAGGGCCACGGCGCTGGGGATGGAAAACGAGCGCGCCGTTACCAGGCCCAGTCCGATGAGGAAGACGCCGGAGAGGATGAGGTTGAACCACTTCCCCCGCACGAAGTAAGCCTCGTGATCCGCCGTGGCGAAGCGCGCGGCGATCCACGGCCAGAGGGGATTCACCACGCCGTCGGTGTAGTGGGGAAAGGAGCGCCACAGGGCGGCGGTGACGCTCTCGCCGGGGCCGATGGGTTGCTTTTCCCGCTCCAGGCTGCGCAGGGACATCACGATGTTGTGCTGCTGGTCCCAGTTGAGCCGGTCCTGGTTGGTCTGGTGGATCAGGTGGGTGCCGAGGTAAAAATACAGCCACACATAGCCGAACAGGAAAATCCCGAAGGCCAGCCAGGCCTGCCAGCCGCGGAAGGTGGCGGCGGATGACGGCTCCGGCGCGGCGGTGATGGGGGGAGTGTCGTTCATTCAGAGGCCCGATTCATATTTGCCGAGTCGCGACTCGATCTGTTCGGCCGAGCGCGCCAGTTGGGCCTCGGATCGCTTGAATTCGACGAGCGCCGGGGCCTTGGCGGCCGCCGCCCGCGAACCAGGCGCCACGACCAACTCCACCCGGCCCACGGCGGCGCCGGGAAAGTCGGTCAGCTTCGCCGGACTGGATGTCTCGAATACGAGCACCTTGGGGCGGAACCATCGGTCCTGATAGGAGACGCGGACGATCTCCAGGTAGTCGAAGGCTACCGTCTGCGGGGGGATTTTGCGGAAGGCGCGGTCTTTCTCGTCGAAAAAGAGCTCGGCCCCGTCGCGGCCAAACCGCAGGCAGCCGCCGACGTGCTCGTAGCCGAGGGCGTCGCGGGCGGGGTTTTCGAAATAGATGGCCAGTTCTTCGCCGATCATGGGGAGGATGACGCCGCCATCGTAAGACGGTTGCCGGGAATTCACAACCGGCGAGGCGGAAATCCAAAATCCGTGCGTCTGCGCGGGAAACGGATTAGGATCGCCGCCGTCCCATGAAATACGACCCCATCGATTCCCGGTTGTTTGTCGAAAACCGTCGCCATCTCGCCGCCCAGCTGAAACCTGGCAGCCTCGCGGTGGTCAACTCGGCCGACATCCCGTGGCGCTGTGCCGATGGGTCGATGAAATTCATCCAAAACAGCGACCTGTTTTACCTGACCGGCGTCGATCAGGAGGAATCGACCCTGATCCTGTGGCCAGACGCCCCGGACCCCGCCCAGCGCGAGATGCTGTTCGTCCGTGAGACCTCGGAGCTGATCGCCATCTGGGAGGGGGCGAAATTGACGCAGGCTGGCGCCACCGAGGTCTCCGGCATCGCGAACGTGCAGTGGAACGACCAACTCGAACCGGTCCTGCGGCGGGCGCTGCCCACAGTGGAGCGCATCTACCTGAACCACAATGAGCACGCCCGGTCCTCGTCGAATGCGGTGACCCCCGACGACCGGTTCCGCGAGCGCATCCAGCTCCTGCATCCGGGACTCAGCTGCGAGCGACTGGCGCCCATCCTGACCCGCCTGCGGACGGTGAAGTCCGACATCGAGATCGCCCTGCTCCAGCGCGCCTGCGACATCACGGCCGATGGCTTTGCCCGGACCCTGCGCTGCCTCCGCCCGGGAATGAAGGAATACGAGGTCGAAGCCGAACTGCTCCACGAATTCGTGCGGCAGGGATCGCGCGGCTTTGCCTACGAGCCCATCATCGCCAGTGGGCGCAATGCCTGCGTGCTTCACTACATCAGCAACGACCAGGTCTGCCGCGATGGCGACCTGCTGCTGATGGATGTGGCGGCCGAATACGCCAACTACAACGCCGACCTGACCCGCACGGTGCCGGTGAACGGCCGCTTCACCCCCCGCCAGCGGGCCGTCTATGACGCCGTCCACCGGACCCTGCGGCATTGCATCGACGAACTGATCCGGCCGGGCGTGAAAATCCGCGAAGTCTATGCCAAACAGGTCGCCCGCTACGTCGAGGACGAACTGATCGCTCTGGGCCTCCTCGATGGAGCCGCCGTGCGCGAGGAACGGAAGGACGAGGGGAAAAAGGAGGAGGTGCGGCTTTACCGAAAGTATTTCATGCACGGCGTCTCGCACAGTCTGGGCATCGACGTACACGACGTGGCGCCGCCCGAGGCGGAATTTGTCGACGGCATGGTCGTCACCGTCGAGCCGGGCATTTACCTGCCGGACGAGGGCTTCGGCATCCGGCTGGAGAATGACATCGTCGTCCGCGCCGGGGGCAATGTCGACTTGATGGGCCACATCCCCATCGATGCCGACGAGATCGAAGCCCTCATGGCCGCAGGTCGCTGATCAGCCGCCCGGGGCCTCGCCGACCGGCGGAAACGATTCGACAAGCACGCGGTCCGCATCGCTCAGCGTGGCGAGTTGGATGGTCCACGCCTCGCCGTTCACCCCGCGCAGCGTGACCAAGCCGCCGCCCCAGCGGACAAAATGGGCGAAGAGGGTCTTTCCCTCCCGATTCCGCCAGTCCCGGTAGCCTTTCTTCCGCATCGCGGCCTTGCGCTCCTCCGTCGCCGCGACCACGGGCATCACCACTTCCTTGAGCTGGTTGAAGTAGGTCACCGGCTTTCCGGAGGTGTAGCCGGCGATCTCGCGGACGACGTTGCCCTCCGGATCGAATACGAGCAGATTGGGAAAGCCCATCACTTTGAACCGCTCCTTCCACTGGCGCAGGAGATCGTGGGCATCGGTCTGGTTGCGCGGGTAGTTCAGGTAGCAGATCACGACGTGCTGCTTGACGAACTCGTTGAAGGATTTCGTCGCAAAGACCTCCTCGCTGAGCTTCAGGCTGCGGGGATTCCAATCGGCGGTGAACAGCAGCAGCAGCGGGCGCTGCTCCCGCTGGGCGCGGGCAAAAGCGACACGCGGATCGACTTCCCACAGGGCGCTTTGCGGATCGTCGGGATACACCGGCACCCGCTGCGGCACCGGCGTCTCGATCGCATAGGCGCGGGCCTGCTCTTCGCCGACCCGGACGCCATTGTCCGTGGGGGACGGTGGAGGGGGTACAGGCGCTGAGTCCTGGGCGCGGCCGGGGTCGGCCCGGAGCACCCAGGCCAGGAAAATCACGGCGATGATGCGGTGGAATCGCATGAGCGTGGAGAACGATAGGCCCACTTTGCGCTGCCGCAATCGCTCCCCGCAGCGGCGTTGACTTTGCAGGGGCCACCCGTACACTGACGGCTCGCTCCCGGGCACGGGGTCGTGGGGAGGCCCGCGGTCGCGGGTCGGGAGCGGAATCATCCTGCCCTCTGGTGTTCTCCACCGCCTCACCCCGACTCGATCGAACCCTATGAGCCCGAAGCCGCTCCGTCGTCTCTACCCGCTGGCCGCCGCCTTCCTTTTCCTCACTTTTTCCCTCCTGCCAGCGCCGGCCGGGGCGCAACAGAAAGAGCCGGCCGCCCCTCCGGCCGCGGCTGATGCCGATGCTGGTGCCGACATGCCCGAGGCCGAGCAGGCCGATGTCTCCCAGATCGAGTTCGAAGCCATCATCCGGGTCGAGGTGGACACGAAACAGCCGAATTTCCGGGTGCCGTGGAACATCGGCGGCATGGGCAATGGCGTGGGCACCGGATTTCTGGTCGGGAAAAACCAGTTCCTCACCAACGCCCACGTGGTGAGCAACAACCGGCTCATCTACATCAAGAAAGTCAACGATCCCAAGCCCTACAAGGCCCGGGTGCTGCACGTCGCGCACGATTGCGACCTCGCCTTGCTCGAGGTGGAGAGCACCGATGAGTTCGAGTCGGGATTTGGCAAGGTCAAGCCGCTCCCGATCGGCGGCATTCCCAAGCTGAACACCACCGTCACCGCCATTGGCTACCCGATCGGCGGAGAGCGGATCTCCGTGACCCGCGGGGTGGTCTCGCGCGTCGATTTCCGCCCTTACAGCCACTCGGGCGTCGATTTCCACCTCACCATCCAGGTCGATGCCGCCATCAACCCCGGCAACTCGGGCGGCCCGGTGCTGCAAAACAACCAGGTGGTCGGCGTGGCTTTTCAGGGCTACTCCGGGGCTGTCGCCCAAAATACCGGCTATATGATCCCCGTGCCGGTCGTTTCGCGCTTCCTCAAGGATGTGAAAGACGGGCGCTATGATTACTACGTCGATCTGGCCACCCAGACGCTCAACGTGCTGAATCCCGCCCAGCGCATCGCCCTGGGCCTGCCGAACGACGACATCGGCGTGATGGTCTGCGAGGCCGATCCGGCTGGCTCCGCGGGGGGCGTGTTGAAGACCGAGGATGTTCTGCTGTCCATCGACGGCCACGAGATCGCCAGTGACGGCTTCATCGAGATCGAGGGTGAGCGGGTGAATCTCAATGAGATCATCGAGCGGAAATACGCAGGTGACACCGTGAAGTTGGAAATCTGGCGGAACCGGAAGCAGGAGACCGTCGAGGTCAAGTTGGACCGCTTCATCCCCTACCTCATCCAGGCGAACACCTACGACAAACAGCCGGAGTTCGTCCTGTTCGCCGGCATGCAATTCCAGCCCCTCGACCGGAACCTGATGGCGGCGCACAACATCAGCGACCTCCAGGTGCGCTACTTTTTCAGCTACTTCGCCAGCGAAGCCCTCTACAAGGAGCGCCCGCAGGTGATCGTGCTCACCGCCGTGTTGCCCGATTCGGCCAATACCTATCTGGAGCCCTACGTCCACAAGGTCATCGACACCATCAACGGCCGGAAGATCCGCACCCTGCAGGACGTTTACGATGCCCTTCACGGCGATGCCGCCGAGGAAGGCCATGGCGATTTTCACGTCATCCGCTGCCTCGGCGAGGGCCGTCCGCTCGTGATGGAGCGGGCCACGGCCAAGGAGGCGCATCAGCGCATCATGGCAAAATACAACGTGAACTTCGACAACCACATCGAGCGCCCCGAGATCCTCGATGTGAAGGGCCTGTTCGACGAAGCCGAGCCCGAAAAGGGCGGCAAAAAGGACCAGGACACACCCAAGGCGGCTCCGGCGAAGGACGCGCCCAAACCCACCGCCCAAGCCGGAAACTGACGGGAAATCCCCTGCCCGGAAAACACCGAAGCCAGCCAATCATACCCTGTTTGATCGCCATGAAGACCCTGTTCCATCGCGCCGCCCTCCCCGTGCTCGCCGGTCTGGCCCTGCTCGCCCCGACCGGAGCGGCCGCCCAGCAGAAAGCCAAGCCGAGTCCCGAGAAATCCCTCGTCCGGGTCAATGCCACGCTGCAAAGCTACAACTTCGTCCGCCCCTGGGAGAAAGGCGCCCCCACGCCCCGCCGCGGTCTCGGAGCGGTGCTGGAGGGCGATCGCGTGCTCGTCACGGCCGAACTCATTGTCAATGCCACCTACATCGAGCTGGAGCACCCCTCCACGGGTGAAAAGACTCCCGCCCGCATCCTGGGCCGCGACTACGAGGCCAACCTCGCCGTGCTGGCTCCCTTCACCGACAAATCGGGCGTGCTGAAGGGCTTGGTGCCACTGGAACTCGACCTTTCCGTCACCTCCGACGACGAACTGGAAGTCTGGCAGATCGAGGACAATGGCGACGGTGTCACCACCACCGTGGATGTGCTCCGCGCGTCGGTCGGCGAGTATTTCATCGACGGCTCGGTGTTCCTCGTTTACCAGACGGTTGGGTCGCTCCAGGCCCGCGCGAACAGCTTCACGCTGCCCGTGATCAAGAATGGCAAGCTGGCCGGCATGTTGTTGAGCTACAATGCCAAGGAGCAGATCAGCCAGATCCTCGCCGGCCCGATCATCCGCGCCTTTCTCGACGACTTGGAGGACGGAAAATACGCCGGCTTTCCCAATCTGGGTATCGCTTTCGACCAGACCATCGACGAGCAGTTGCGGCGCTTCGCCGGGGTCGCCGACAAAGAAGGCGGCGTTTTTGTCAGCAGCGTGCAGAAGGACAGCTCCGCCGACAAGGCCGGCATCGAGGTGGGCGACGTGATTCTGGCCATCAACGGAAAGGCGATCGACTCGCGCGGTAACTACGAGCACCCGCAGTATGGCAAGCTTAACTTCAGCCATCTGGTACGCGGAGCGGCCAAGGTGGGCGATGAGGCGAAATTCAGCCTCATCCGGAAGGGTAAGGCCACCGAGGTCGCCGTGAAGCTGGAGCGGAAGGCGCCCGATGCCTACCTGATCGACGCCTACATGTTCGACCGCGGTCCGCGCTACCTCATCCTGGGCGGTCTGATCTTTCAGGAGCTGACGCTGCCCTACCTGGAGAGCTGGGGCGACGAATGGGACACCCGCGCCCCCTTCAAACTCGTCCACGCGCAGGCGCATCCCGAGCAGTACGAGGAGGAGGGGCGCGACAAGCTGGTCTTCCTGAGCAATGTCATCCGCACCCCGAGCACGCTCGGCTACGAGGATCTGAACTCCGCGATCGTGACTCAGGTCAATGGGAAGCCGATCAAAAATATCCGCGACCTTGCGGCGGCCTTCGCCAAACCCTCGGCGGAAGGGCTTCATCGCATCGAGTTCGACGGTTTTCCGAACGTGATCTACATCGACGACCGGATGTCCCGGGCGGTGAATCAGCAGCTCGTCCAATATGGCATCAGCCTGTTGGAGAAGCTCGATTGAGGCTGGCACTTTTCCCCCATGACAGCCTCCCCGCGCGGACCCATCGGTGCCGTCTTCGATCTCGACGGCGTACTGATCGATTCCCACGACCAGCACCAGCGGAGTTGGTTCCTGCTGGCCGACGAGTTGGGACGCCCCCTCACCGAGGAGCAGTTCAAGATCAGCTTTGGGATGCGAAATGAGCAGGTCATCCCCGGCGTGTTCCGGTGGGCCGAGCCGGATGATCGGGCGCTGATTCAGGAATTGGGCGACCGCAAGGAAGCCCTCTACCGGGAGCTGCTCCGGGCCGAGGGTCTGGAGGCACTGCCCGGCGTGGCCACCTTTCTCACCGCCCTGCGCGACGCCGGCATCCCGGTGTCGCTCGGCTCCTCCACGCCGCGGCTGAACATCGAAGTCTGTCTGTCGCTCACGGGCCTGGCCGGATTTTTCGGCGCGGCCTACACTGGGGCCGAAGACGTCTCGCGCGGCAAGCCGGACCCTGAGGTGTTTCTCACCGCCGCCCGCAAGATCGAGCGCGATCCGGCCTGCTGTTTTGTCGTCGAGGACGCCCATGTCGGCATTCAGGCGGGCCGCCGCGCCGGCATGCGGACTTTGGCGGTGACGACCACGCATCCGGCCGGCACGTTTGTCGGCGACTTGGCCGCGGATTGGATCGTGTCTTCGCTGGGCGAGGTCACCGTTGATGGCGTGCTCGCCCTGTTCGAGCGGGCTTGAAGGCCTCCATCACCAGCGGCGCAGGCGGCTGTCGAGTTGGAACACCTGGCCCGAAACCGCCGGCAGCGTGTCGAGGAAGGCGATGAAGCGACCCGCATCGGCCGCCGTATTGAAGCGACCCAGCACGTGGGCTTGGCGGGCTCTTTCGACCGTTTCCGGGGAGAGGTCGCGGGTCATGCCGGTCTCTTCGAGAAAGCCCGGTAGTACACAATTCACCCGGATCTGACGGCCGCCGACTTCCTCAGCGAGGCTTTGGGTCAGGCCGATCAGCCCCGCCTTGGCCGCCGCATAGGCCGCCTGTCCGGACGGAGGCCGCAGGGCCGAGAACGAACCGATCTGGACGATGTGTCCGCACCGCTGGCGGATCATCGGCCGCAGCGCTGCCCGGGAGCAGAGAAAGGCCCCGCGGAGATGGGTGTCCACGACGACATCCCAACTGGCCTCGTCCAGACGCAGCATCGGCGCGTCGCGGGTGACTCCGGCGTTGTTCACCAGCAGGTCGATCCGGTCAAGCCCGGAGAAATAAGCCGCCACCGACTCCGGTGAGGTGACATCCAGCTCCGCTCGTCCCGGCGCGAGGACCCGGTCAAAGGCGCCGCCATCGAGCAGGGCCTGCGCGATTGCCCGGCCCAGTGTGCCCGCGCCACCGGTGACCAGCGCGACCCGCCCGACCGGCGGTGCGGAGGCGGCGTCGCGGGTGGCGGGATCGGTCATGCGGGAGCGCGGCACGCGGCAGGACTCGACCCGTCAGGGATTTTTCGAAAACGGATCCTTCACCGGTTGCACCGGCGGATCGAACTTCGACTCTGCGGGCTGGGCCGGCTGGCTGGCCGGTGCAAGGGCCGGCGTGGCCTGGACAGCAGATCCGGCTGGCGTGGCCACGATGGCGAACTCCTCGTATTTGAATTGCGTATTGGTCAGTTGCCCCACGTAGCGCAGCACTTCGCGGAAGGGGGCATTGCGCAGGCTCAGCGTCACCGTGGTGCCGTTCTTCTGCTCGTCGGTGCCCTTGTAGATGAAATTGGCCACCGCCTTGCCGCCGCTCAGTTCCTCGGACTTCTGGGTCAGGTACTCCATCACCATGCCCAGACTGGTGCCCTCGAAGCTCACGCTCGGCAGCACGAGATTCGCCAGACTGGCCTCCAGTGTGGGGCGGGGGGCACCCTGGCCCTGTTTGATGGCCTCGATGCATTTCGCCGCGTAGCTGCGGGCGTAGACGAAGTTCGGCTGGTATTTCAGCACAGTCTGGAAGCCGCCCAGAGCCTGCTGGAACTGGCCGGCTTCGAAGAGCTTGACTGATTCGTTGTACACATCCTGCACCGTCTTTTTCTCCTGGCCCAGCACGGCTGGCGGAGTCAGCAGCCCGCCGACGATGATGGCGGCGGCGGCGAGGAGGGAGAGGAGTCCGGCGGCGGCTTGGCGGACTGGGGAGGCGGGGCTTTTCATGGCGGACGGGGTCGGTTTGGTGGGGAGGCGGGGTGAACAATGGTTGGGACTTCGGCTTCCGGCCTGATCCCACCGCGCGGACAGCGGCGGTGAACCCCGGATTCCGACTATCTGCCGTCAGGCTATCAAAAATCGGATTGGGTGTAAATGCCGATCTCGCCAATTCACCGGGGAAAATGCGCGGCGCGGTCGAATGCGCTCCGTGTCACCGCCTCGGCCGGATCCCTTAGGAATACTTCAGGTTCTTTCCCGGCTCGGTCTCGTAGACCATCTCCACCCCGCTGCTGGTGACGGGCGAGATGTGGTCGTGCTGGAACTTCAGCCAGACCGGGTCGTCGCGGAACATCATCAGCTTGTCGAGGCTCTCGAAATCGATTGAGATGAAGAAGGGATACTCCATCCCGGCGTCGATGCGTTTCCCCGAGCGGGCATTGTGGGCCTCCTGGATGCGGAACAGAAAGCTCCGGCTGCTGCGCATCAGGTCGTCGACCGCCGACTCGTCGACACCCTTCGCGAGCTTGTAGAGGGCGATGTAGTGGACCATGGCGACGACGTTCGGCGGGATGAATGGGTGAAGGTGCCGCGCGCTGCCGCTGCCGGGCCGGGGGGCGCCGCGACGGCTGCCGGATCAATCCTTCCACTCGAGCGCCCCTTTGCGCAGGGCGTAGAGGTAGGCGACAAAGAGGATCACGATGAAGCTCAGGGCGCTGAAAAAGACCACCAGTTGCCCGCCATCGACCGCGAGCCGCTTGAAGGAGACCGCCCAGGGATAGAGGAAGACCACTTCGATGTCGAAGAGGACGAAGAGCATCGCCACGAGGTAGAATTTCACACTGAACCGCGCCTGACCCTCTCCGATGGGGAGCATCCCGCACTCGTAGGCCGAGTCCTTCATCTGGTTCCGCTTGGCGCGCTTGCCCAGCAACACGCTGGCGATCAGGGTGGCCACGGCGAAACCGGTGGCGATCACGATCTGGATGAGGACGGGGATGAACTCCTGTTGCATGTCGGCGAGGGGCGGGATCCGGGACGGCGACCGTCCTGAAGTCCGGGCAAATGTATGGACAAACGTCCGATCGTCCACCCGAAAAGACCGGGCCTGTCACTCCGGCGTTTCCGCCTCGGCGGAACGGAAAATGGTGTCGATTTCGACAGCCAGACGGCACTTGCAATACGCCGCCGATCGGCGACAGTCCCGCCCCCCGCTGGTTTGCAGACGCGAACCGGCGGTTTGTTTTTTTTCACCACGACGACCATGTCCACCCTGCTTCCCAGCGATATCCGCAATATCGCCATCATCGCCCACGTCGATCACGGCAAGACGACGCTGGTCGATCAATTGCTGCGCCAGAGCGGCGTCTTCCGTGAAAACCAGGCCATCGAAGAGCGCGCCATGGACTCCATGGACCTCGAAAAGGAAAAAGGCATCACCATCAAGGCCAAGAACACCTCCGTGGTGTGGGACGGCCGCGTGCTGAACATCGTAGACACTCCCGGCCACGCCGACTTCGGCGGCGAGGTGGAGCGCGTCATGAAAATGGTCGACGGCGTGCTGCTGCTCGTCGACGCCTACGAGGGACCGCAGGCCCAGACCCGCTTCGTGCTCCGCAAGGCGCTGGCCGAGGGCCTCACCCCGGTAGTCTTCGTCAACAAGATCGACCGCCCCAATGCCGATCCGCAGCGCGTCCACGACCGCGTGCTCGAGCTGTTCCTGGAGCTTGACGCCAACGAGGAGCAGTTCAACGCCCCCTTCATTTACGGCAGCGCCCGCGATGGCTACGCCGTGCGCCATTTTGATGACGAGAAATCGGACATGCACCCGCTGTTCGACCTCATCATGGAGGTCATCCCGCCGCCCCAGGCTCAGCCTGACGCGCCCTTCCAGATGCTGGTGTCGAATATCGACTGGAGCGACTACGTGGGCCGGATCGCCATCGGCAAAATCACCGGCGGTCAGGTCAAGGCCGGCGACACCATCTGGCGCATCGGCAAAGACGGTCAAAAAGAGCGCGCCAAGGTCACCAAGGTCTTCGAATACAGCGCCCTCGCCACCCGCGACTCCGAAGGCGGCGTCGCCGGGAACATCGTCGGCCTGTCCGGCTTCGAGGAAGTGGACATCGGCGACACGCTCGGCGCCTCCGAGGACACCGAAGCCCTGCCCTTCGTCGAGATCGACCCGCCCACGGTGCAGATGCAGTTCTGCGTCAACGACGGCCCCTTCGCCGGCCGCGAGGGCAAGCGCGTGACCTCGCGCGAGATCCGCGACCGCCTGCTCCGCGAGGCCCGGACCAATATTTCCCTCCAGATCGAGGACACCGACCAGGCCGGCGTCTTCACCGTGAGCGCCCGCGGCGCCATGCAGGTGGCCGTGCTCGTCGAGCAGATGCGCCGCGAAGGCTACGAGGTGCTCGTCTCCCGGCCCGTGGTCATCGAGAAAACCATCGACGGCCGCCGCTGCGAGCCCTTCGAGACCCTCTACGTCGAGGTGCCCGACGAAGCCAGCGGTGGCGTGATGAGCAACCTCGCCGGTCGCCGCGCCATCGTCGAAGCCATCACCCCGCACAACGGCCGCACCACCATCGAGGCCACCATTTCCACCCGCGGCCTCATCGGCTTCGAGTTCGAATTGCTCAACCTCACCAGTGGCGAGGGCATCATGTCCCACTTGTTCAAGGAATACGCCCCCTACGCCGGTGAGATCCGCACCCGCAACACCGGTACCCTCGTCTCCATGGAGACCGGCACCGCCATGGCCTACGCCCTCGACGCCCTCGAGTCCCGCGGTCGCCTCTTCATCGGCCCCAGCGACGAGATCTACGAGGGCATGATCGTCGGAGAAAATCCCCGCACCGACGACCTCCCGGTGAATCCCACCAAAGCCAAGCAGCTCACCAACCACCGCTCCACCGGCGATGGCAAGGGCATCCAGCTTTCCCCGCCGGTGCGGTTCTCCCTCGAGCGCGCCATCGAATACATCGCGCCCGACGAACTCGTCGAAGCCACGCCCAAATCCATCCGCCTGCGCAAGCGCATCCTCTGTCCGCACGAGCGCAAACGCCTTCAGAAAAAGCTGGCTTCGGCCGTTTGAGCTGGAGGCTCCCGGCGGAGCGCATCATGGCGTCCAAAAGGTGCGGTGATCGGCGGAGTTGCCGTCAAGACCGGTCCTGCGGCCGGTCCATGCCCGTGATGATTCGCGCTCCGCGCCGGTAGCGGACATAGGCGTAGAACCATTGCAGCAGCACGGCGATGCGGTTGCGGAAGCCGATCAGGAACAGCAGATGGATGAAAAGCCACATCAGCCAGGCGACGAAGCCGCGGACTTTCAGGCCCATGCTCTCGGCGACCGCCGCACTGCGGCCGATGGTGGCCATGCTGCCCTTGTCGAAATAGCGGAACTGCCGGCGCACCGCGTAGCGACCCCCGCGCGCCGGACCCGCCAGATCATCCGCGATGACCGACGCCGCGTGGCGACCCATCTGGATCGCTGCCGGGCAGAGACCGGGCACCCGCACGCCTCCCTGGTCGATGCAGTGCGCGATGTCGCCGACGGCGAACACATTCGGGTGACCGGGTAAACTGAGATCCGTCTCGACCACGATCCGTCCCGCCGGATCGGTTGGCACGCCCAACTGGCGTGCGATCGGCACCGCCTCGACTCCGGCGGCCCAGATCAGGTTCTCCGCCTCGATGACGCGGTCCCCGAGTTCGACCGCCTTTTCGCGCACCGCTTTCACCGGCGCGCCCGTCAGCACGGTTACGCCGAGACTTTCCAGACGCTCCCGCGTGTAGGCCGAGAGATCCTCGTCATACATCGACAGCAGGCGCGGGGCGCCCTCGATCAGGACAATGTGGGCCTTTTCGGTGTCGATGTGCCGGAAATCGCGCCGCAGCACATGGCGCGCGAGTTCGGCAAAGGCGCCTGCGAGTTCCACCCCCGTGGGGCCACCGCCGACGATGGCGATGGTCATCAAGCGCGCCTTTTCCACCGGGTCCTCGCACATTTCGGCCCGCTCGAATGCCAGCAGCACCCGGCGACGGATCTCTGTGGCGTCGTCGAGGCTTTTCAGCCCGATGGCATGGCGTTCCCAGTCCGAATGGCCGAAATAGCCCGTCTTCACGCCCAAGGCGATCACCAGATAGTCGTAATCCAGATGCCGCTCACCAACAGTCACGCGTCGGGCGGCCAGGTCGATGTCGCCGACATCGCCCATCAGCACGGTGACATTTTCCTGATCCGCGAAGACACTGCGCACCGGATGCGCGATCTCCGGCGCCGCGAGGCCGGCCGAAGCCACCTGATAGAGCAGCGGCTGGAAGAGATGGTGATTCTGCCGGTCCACCAAGGTCACGCGCACCTCCCGGCCGCGCAGGGCCTTGGCGCATTCCAATCCGGCGAAGCCGGCACCGAGGACAACTATGTGGGGATGGCTTTCGATGATGCCATCAGGATAGTGGCGCCGGCGGTCCGATGCAACCCTGTCTGATCGGAGATGATACCCTGTCTGATCGGAAACCGGCCGGCTCAGGCGTCCGCAAACAAATCCGGATGCTCCTCGCCCGTTGCGGCGGCGTGCCCGTCTTCGCCCCGCAGGCGGTGGGTGCGGCAGCGCTCGGCTTCGACGATGGCCCGGAAGCGCCGCAGATCCTGCTCCGGCGAGCCGCTCACGATCGCATAGCCATAGTCCCGCCAGTGCCGCATTTCCTCCAGCGCATTGTGCAGCCGCAGGGCCACTTGCTCCGGTGTCTCCGTGCCCCGACCGCTGAGACGCTTGATCATCTCGTCCCGGCCCGGGAGGAGGATGAAAATGTCGATCAACGAATCGCGGATCGCCGGATCCGCGATCTGCCGCACCAACGCCGCGCCCTGGACATCGATGTCCATCAGCACGTCGCGGCCGGTCTCGATGAGGTCCAGCACGGAGCGCTTCAGCGTGCCATACAGATTCCCATGCACTTCGGCCCATTCGAGGAATTCCCCCCGCAGCGCCCGCGCCTCGAAGTCCGCCCGGCTGAGGAAGTGGTAGTCGCGCCCGTCCACCTCTCCGCCACGGGGCGCCCGTGTCGTGCAGGAGACGGCGTAGTCGCACTGGTCATCCGAGGCGCTCAGGGCGCGACACAGTGTCGTCTTTCCCGACCCGCTCGGGCCGGAAACGATGCACAGGATGCCGCGTCGATGCAGGGGACTCATGGTGGGGGAAAGGTCGGTGGGATTATTGCAGGTTCTGGATCTGCTCGCGGATCTTCTCCAACTCCGTCTTCGCATCCACCACCCGCTGGGCGATGCCCGCGTCGTTGGCCTTGCTGCCGATGGTGTTGAATTCGCGGTTCAGCTCCTGGCAGAGGAAATCCAGGGGCCGCCCGGCCGGCTCGGCTCCTTCGAGGTAACGGCGAAATTGTGCCAGGTGGCTCCCGATGCGTGTCAGTTCCTCGCTCACGTCGCAGCGCTCCGCGTAGAGCGCCATCTCGCGCAGCAGCCGCTCGTCGCTCATGTCGATCGTCAGGCCGCTGGATGCGAGGCGCGCGTGCAGGTGGCGACGATGGCTTTCCACCACCTCGGGCGCCTGGTCGCGTACGGTCGCCATGTGGCGCTCGATGGTATCGAGCCGTGCCTCGAGATCGCGGCGCAGGTGGGCACCTTCCTCCTCCTGCATCGCGATGAGGTGGGACAGTGCCACCTCCACCGCATGGATCACCAGGCCGCGCACGGCATCGGGATCGGCCACGGCTTCGTCGATGCGAAACACGCCGGGCGCGCGGAACAGGTCCGCCGCCGCCATGCGCAGGTCGGCTCCGGTCGCCTCGCTGACCTGGCGGGCAGCCTCGACGTATTGCCGTGCCAACCCTTCGTCCACCAGCAGCGTGGTCGTGCCGCCGCCGCGCCGCTCCAGAGTGATCCGGGCATTCACCCGGCCCCGCGACAGCCGGTCGGCGATCTGCTTGCGCACCTCGCCCTCCAGTTCATTCAGGCTGGACGGCAGGTTGATGGCGATGTCCGTCTGCTTGCGATTCACCCCCGACAACTCGGCGGTCACCGTCCAACGGTCGTCGGCGGCCTCGCCATGGCCGTATCCAGTCATGCTTCTCATCGGCTTTGTAGGGTGGGGGAGGAGGAAAAAAGCAAAGCCACGACGGTAGCCGCGTGCGGCCCGGAGACAAGCGCGAATGGCCCGGCCGGCGTTCCGCGTTTGACCCCGGCCCGACCCATGTCGTATATCCCTGCCATCATGTCCCAACCCGCAGACCGCGCCATCCGCATCGACGAAGTCGCCCTCCACCTCCTGCCCGTGGAGATGCGCGTGCCCCTGAAATTCGGCACCCAGGTCGTCACCGCCGCCACTTGTGCCCGCGCCCGCGTGCGTGTGGTCGATGCCGCCGGCCGCACCGCCACGGGCTGGGGCGAGACGCCGCTTTCCGTCGCCTGGGTCTGGCCGGCTCCCATCGGCTACGAGGATCGCCTCGCCGCGATGCAGGATTTCACCGCCCGCATCGCCGCCGACCTGCCCGGCTTCGATGCCTCGGGGCACCCGCTCGAGGTCGGCCACGCCTACATCGAGCATCGCCTGGAGAGCCTCCGTCGCGATTTCAATGCCACCCGACCCGCCGAGGCCGCCCTGCCCCATCTGGCGGCGCTTGTCAGCTATTCGCTGTTCGACATCGCCACCCACGATGCCTATGGCCGGCTCCATGGCGTGCCCACCTACCAGACCTACGGCCGCGACTGGCTGCGCCACGACCTGTCCCACTACCTCGAGCCCGCCGACGACACCGCCGGGCGGATCAGCTTTGCCGGAAAGTTTCCCGCTGACTTTTTCGACCCGGCGCCGCCTGCCACGCTGCCGGTCTGGCATCTCGTCGGCGGCCTCGACCCCCTTTCCCCCGAAGACCTCACCGGCAGCGAGCCGGATGACGGCTACCCGGTCCTGTTGCGCGACTGGATCCGCCGCGACGGCCTCGACTGCCTGAAGATCAAGCTCCGCGGCAACGACCGCGACTGGGACTACGATCGCCTGCTCGCCATCGGCCGCATCGCCGAGGAGGAGGGCGTCACCTGGCTCACGGCGGACTTCAACTGCACCGTCACCGACCCGGCGTATGTCGAATCCATCCTCGATCAGTTGAAGACCGACGCCCCCCGCACCTACCAGCGCACCCTCTACGTCGAGCAGCCTTTTCCCTACGACCTCGAAGCCCATCGCATCGACGTGCACAGCGTCAGCGCCCGCAAGCCTCTCTTCATGGACGAAAGCGCCCACGACTGGCGTTTCGTCCGCATGGGCCGCGCCCTCGGGTGGACCGGTGTCGCGCTGAAAACGTGCAAGACGCAGACCGGTGCCCTGCTCAGCCTCTGCTGGGCCAAGGCTCATGGCATGACGCTCATGGTGCAGGACCTTACCAACCCCATGCTCGCCCAGATCCCCCATTTCCTTCTCGCCGCCCACGCCGGCACCATCATGGGGGTCGAAAGCAATGCGATGCAGTTCTATCCCGACGCGTCCCTGCCCGAGGCGGCTGTCCATCCGGGTCTCTACACGCGGCGCGGCGGTGGGCTCGACGGCAGCACCCTGCTCGGCCAGCCCGGCTTCGGCTACCGGGAGGACCAGATCGTTCGCGACTTGCCCGCGCCCGTCGCCGTCCACACCCGGGCGTGATTTCTCACCACCCATGACACGCCCGACCTTCATCCTCCTCATGGGCCCCTCCGGCTGTGGCAAATCCACCGTCGGCCCCCAGCTCGCCGGTCGTCTCGCCGGGCTGTATCTCGAGGGCGACGACTTCCATCCTCCGGCCAACAAGGCCAAAATGGCCACCGGCACGCCCCTCGACGATGCCGACCGCTGGCCCTGGTTCGACCTGTTGCGCGAGGCGGTTGCCCGAGCCTTGGCTGACCAGCCGGACCGACCCGTCGTGCTCGCCTGTTCGGCCCTGCGCCGACGCTACCGCGATTATCTGCTCGCCGGACATCCGCCCGGCACGGCCCGCATCGTGTTCCTCAGCGGCACCCGCGATCTTATCGCCAGCCGGCTCAGCGACCGCGTCCACGAATACATGCCCGCCACCCTGCTCGACAGCCAGTTCGCCGCGCTGGAGGCTCCCGACCCGGACGAACAAGCCATCATCGCCGAGATCGGGAGGACCCCGGACGCCCTCGTGGATGCCATCGTGCGGGAATTGGGCGCCCGGTGAGGAGCGTCGGCGGCAACGCGGCCTTGCGGCTCAGGGGGCGGGGCTTCTATGATGGGGCGATGAAACGTTTCCGTCTGCTGTTTCTCTGCTTTTTAGGCTTTCTTCCGTTCGTCACGCCGGCGCAAGCCGATGAGGTGCGCGTGCGGATCGACCGGCGCGAACTCTTTGCCAGCGGCCAGACATTCGGTGGGACGGGGGCGTACGAGATCATCGAGGGGCGGCTTTTTTTCGAAACCGATCCGGAGGCGCCGGCGAACGCCCGGGTCGTCGATCTCAAGCTGGCGCCGCGGAACGCGGAGGGAAAGGTGGAGTCATGGCAGGATTTTTTCCTCCTGATCCCAGTGGACCGGTCGAAAGGCAACGGCTGCCTGCTCTACGATGTGCATAACCGGGGAAACAAGCTCGCGCTGTGGACATTCAACGACGGTGAGCGCACCAACGACCCCGCCACGGCGGCCCACGCCGGCAACGGCTTCCTGCTCCGAGAGGGCTATGCGCTGCTCAGCACCGGCTGGAGCGGCGATGTGATCGCGGACGACACCCACCGGCTCCTCGCCGGCCTGCCCATCGCGATGGGACAGGGTGGCGCGCCGGTGACGGGCCGGAATCATGTCGAGATCTCGGTGGATGCACCAACTCGGAGCCAGCCCTTCTACGGCAGCCCGTGGGGAACCTCGGCCGCCTACCCGGCGATCTCGACCGACCACGCAGATGCCGTCCTGACGAGGCGGCCCAGCCGCTCCGAGCCGGCGACGGAGGTGCCGCACGGGGAGTGGGCCTTCGGCCGCTGGGAAGACGGACGCGTGGTGCCGGACGCGACCAGTCTGTATCTCGAAGGCGGGTTGCAACCGGGCTGGCTCTACGATCTCGTCTACACCGCCCGCGATCCCCGCGTATCGGGCCTGGGACTGACGGGACTGCGGGATGCGGTGGCGTTTTTCCGTCATCATGAGGGCGAAAGCAATCCGCTGGCCGGCGCGATCGATCGGGCGATCATCTTCGGCGTTTCCCAGTCGGGTCGTTTGGTGAATCACTTTCTGTACGAGGCCTTCAATGTCGATACATCGGGCCGGCGGGTCTTCGACGGGGCGCTGATTCACGTGGCCGGTGCCGGCAGGGGGCTGTTCAACGCCCGATTCGGCATGGCGACGGTTTACACCACGGCACACCGCGGTCATCTCGCGCCGGCGGATGCCTTTCCCTTCGCTCCGGTGGCGGTAACCGATCCCCTCACAGGCGAAACCGGCGATTCCCTGGCCCGGCTGCGCGTGGCGAAGGCGGTGCCGAAGATTTTCTATGTGCAGACCTCGACGGAATACTGGAATCGCGCGGCTTCGCTGCTGCATACCGATGCGGAGGGAAAGACCGACCTTACGCTCGATCCCGACGTGCGCCTCTATCTCATCGCGGGGACGCAGCACCTCGACGGCGGCCCGACCGACCCGGGGATCTGCCGGCACCCGCGGAATCCGCTGAAGCATCGCGGCCCCATCCTGCGGGCTCTACTGACCGGGCTGGACCGGTGGATCGCCGACGGCTCAGAACCGCCGGCCAGCCGCTATCCGCGGATCGACGATGGCACTCTGGTGACGCTGGAGGCTTTTCGCGGTCAATTTCCCGCCATCCCAGGGGTCGGGCTGCCCACCATGCTGAACCGCCCCCGGCGGCTCGATCTGGGGCCCCGTTGGCGCGACGAGGGCATCGCCGAGGTGGTGCCGCCCCGGACCGGCGAGCCCTACGCGACGCGGGTGCCGGCGGTGGATGCAGACGGCAACGAGATCGCGGGCATCCGGCTGCCGGAGATTGCTGTCCCGGAAGCGACCTATACCGGCTGGAACCAACGCGCCGACCTGCCCGGCGTGCTGTCCGACCTGGACGGGGGGTATTTTCCGTTTTCCGCGACCCAGACCGAGCGCCTCGCGTCGGGCGATCCGCGGCTCTCGATCGAGGAGCGGACCGGGGGCTCGCCGGAGCGGAAAGCGCGGGTCGCTGAAGTGCTGCGGGACCTGCAGGCGGGCGGCTATCTGCTGGAGGAGGACGTGAAGCGCCTGGGCAACTAAGCCGCACGGCGCGGTGTCACGCCATCGGCGTCGAGGCGCTCCAGCACGAGGTCGACGACCTCGTCGATGCCGCGGTCGGAGCTGTCGATGACCACGGCGTCGTCGGCCACGGCCAGCGGCGCGGTGTCGCGGGAGGAATCCTGTCGGTCGCGATCGGTCACGGAGTCTTCCATTCCCTGGGAGCGACGGCGGGCCTGACGGATCTCCGGGGAGGCGTCGATGTAGAACTTGTGGGGCGTGTCGGGAAACACCACGGTGCCGATGTCACGCCCTTCCATCACCACATCCGCGGTTTCGGCATAGGCCCGGAGCGCTCCAAGGAGGCGGGAGCGGACCTCGGGGATGGCCGCGATGGCCGAGACATTCGCGTTCACGGCGGGTGAGTGAATTTCGTCTCCTGCCTCCCGTCCATCGAGGCGGATGACTCCCGCGCCGCCGCTTTCGCCACAATCGACGACGGCCGAGTCGAGCATGGCCACCACGGCGGCCCGGTCCCGGCAATCGATGCCGCGCTCCAGTGCCAGCCAGGTGAAGGCGCGGTACATGGCGCCGGAGTTCACATACAAAAAGCCGAGCCGTCCAGCGACGAGCCGCGCCACGGTGCTTTTGCCCGAAGCGGCCGGGCCATCGATGGCGACCACGAGGTGCGGGGTGGCATTCATGGAGGAAAGGGGGGATGCGGCCGGGCCGGCGGAAACAGCTCAGCTTTTCATGATCTGCTCCAACTCGGCACCGAAGCCGGGGTAGGAGGTGTTCACGCAGTCCGTGTCGCGCACGATGGTCTCGCCCTCGGCGTAGAGACCCGCGATGGCAAAGGCCATGGCGATGCGGTGATCGCCGAGACTGTCCACGGTGGCTCCCTTCAACTGGGCACCGCCGGTGATCTCCATGCCGTCGGCGAACTCGTCGACGGTCACACCCATGCGGCGCAGGTTTTCGGCCACGGCGGAAATGCGGTCGCTTTCCTTCACTCGCAGCTCGCGGGCGTCGCGGATGATCGTCTTGCCCTCGGCGAGGGCTCCGGCCACGGCCAAGATGGGGATCTCGTCGATGAGTTTCGGGATGTCGTCGCCGCCGATCTCGATGGCGCGCAACTTGTGGCCGACCACCTCGACCGAACCAACCGGCTCCCCGTTTTCCTCGTCAATCGACTCGCTGAGGCGGGCTCCCATGCGGGTGAGGGCGCTGAGAATGCCGGTGCGGGTGGGGTTGAGGCCCACGTTCTTCACGCGGAGCCGCGATCCCGGCCGGGCGGCTGCGGCGACGATCCAGAAAGCGGCGCTGGAGATGTCACCCGGCACGCGCATGTCGCGGGATTCGGGTGTCTGCCCGCCCCAGATCGACACGGTGTTGCCCTCGCGGACGGTTTTGACGAGGAGATACTTCAGCAGGCGCTCGGTATGGTCGCGGGACAGGTAGGGCTCCGAGACGGAGGTTTTTCCTTTGGCGTAGAGACCGGCGAGGAGGACGGCGCTTTTCACCTGGGCACTGGCCACGGGCGACTCGTAGGCGATGGGAGTGAGATCCTGCGTTCCCCGAATCCGGATGGGCGCGGTGCAACGCTCCCCGCGGCCCTCGATCTCGGCGCCCATCAGCCGCAACGGCGCGGCGATGCGGTCCATCGGTCGCCGGGAGAGGGATTCATCACCATACAGCTCGGTTTCGAAGGGCTGGGCGGCCAGAATGCCGGCCAGCAGCCGCATGGTGGTGCCGGAATTGCCGCAATTGATCGGCGCGGACGGTGCCTCGAACTTGCCGCCTTTGCCATGGACCAAGAGCTTTGACGGACCCCACTCGGTCTCCTCGAGCACCTCGATCTCAATGCCGAGCGCGCGCATGGCCTCCACCGTACACCAACAATCGGCGCTCGGGAGGAATCCGGAGATCTCGCAGGGACCGTTCGACAGGGCGCCGAACATCACGGCGCGATGGGACAGGCTCTTGTCGCCGGGCACCTGCAGTTCGGCAGAGAAAGGCGCGATGGCACGTACTTTGTACATCGAGAGTGCGGATGACGATGAGGACATGTCTGACGGTAGGCTGTGGGGGAGTGGTAAAAGGGAGGGGAGGAGATCCGGCTCAGCGGCGGCCGTAGATGTGGTCGCGGCGCTCCTTGGCTCCGGAGAGGAACCGGTGGAGGTCTTCTTCCCTCCGGTCTCTCAAAAACGCAAGCATTTCGCCGGTCAGGGCGTGAAATTGCTCGAGCCGGGCGAGGACGGCGTCACGGTTTTCCAGCAGGATCTCGGTCCACATCTCGGGCGGTCCGGACGCGACCCGGGTCGTGTCGCGGAAACCACCTCCCGCATAGATCGCGGCATCCGGCGACTCGCGCAGGGCCGCCTCGACCACAAGCGAGGCCACCACATGGGGCAGATGGCTGATCCGGGAGACCGTCTCATCGTGACGCTCCGGGCTCATCCGGGCCGTGCGGCAGCCCAGCCAGCGCCAAAAGTCCTCCACGCGGTCCACCGCCCCCGGATCGCTGGTCGTCGTCGGTGTGATGAGGCAAGCCGCGTCGGTGAACAAGTCGGCAGTGGCATGGTCGAGCCCTTTTTGCTCCGAACCGGCCATGGGATGACTGCCGACAAAATACCCGCCCGCCGCTGTGACCGGTGCCTCCAGCGCGGCCACCACGGAGCCCTTCACGCTGCCCACATCAGTGACAATCGCGCCCGGCGCCAGCGCTCCGGCGGCAAGAACGGGCTCCAGCGTGGCGCGCATCGCGCCGATGGTCATGGCGAGAACGATGAGATCTGCCCCGTCGGCCACCTCCGCGGCATTGGTCGAGGCAAAAGTCGCCGCGCCTTCGTCGCGCAGGCACTGCAGGGGCTCCTCGCGGCGCCCCCACACCCGCACTTCCACGGACCCCGCCGACTGTCGGTGGATGGCCCGAACCAGCGAACCTCCCAGCAGTCCGGGGCTGAATATGGCGATACGCGAGAACAGCATGACGTTGGAAAGACACAGACGAAGCCTCACCGGCTCCTTCCGAAGCGTTGGCGGTGTGGCGGTCCGATGTATTCCCCCGCTTTTGATCGGGAGCAACGCGGATTTGAGCTTCCGCGCCCAACCAGCCTCGTTGGATTCCTGTTCGCGAAAGGCGTCATGGCCCTGGCGGTGGGGGCGCGTCGGTCGGCATCCCTGTTTTGCTCAGATAAAAGATCTTCGCGGCTTCCACGGCCCGCATCACTTCGTCCCTCTTGCCTGCGGAGTAGAGCCGGATCGCGGCCCTCACGCAGCCGGCGTGATCGATCTTCAGCGAATACTCCCGTTGCACGGCCGACCAAGCGGCGGCTTTCCCAGCTTCCGGCGCTGCCTCGTATTCCCGCAGCCGATCGCCCAGAAACATCAGCCGACGCGCTCTCGCGAGGAGCAGTTGATCCTGCCGCGAAGGGTCGTTGAGGCCGAAAAAATGGATCGTCACATAGGCGCGTTTCCAAGCCACCGTGCGGGTGGACTGGTTCACCGGGACGGCCAGGAATCCGTCGAAACCCACGATGGTCTCAGGATCGTCGTCGTTTTCATCGAGGGGATGAATGAGGTAGGGCTTTTCCTGACTCAGCAGCGGGGCGGGATCTTCGGCTTCAAACTGGTGGCCCTCGGACCGAATCGGAAAATAATTCGCCTTGAAGCGGGCATTGCAGGTCTTGCAGGAAACGAGGTAGTTCGATTCGTGGAATGCCAGCCGCAGATAGCCCGCGCCTCCTTTTTTCGACTTCGGGATATCGGCAGGCAGCGGATCGGTGCCCACAGATGCCTCTGGCGGCCACGGGTTCACCGCTTTTTTCGGTCGGAAATGTTCGATGTCCTGCTCGTTGGAGATCACGTCATCTTCACCGATCAACCGTTCGCAAAAGCCGCATTTTCCCGCCTGCAGATGGGCATATACCGGTTTGATCTCGCTCCAGAGCGAGGGCACGTCTTTGGACGGATCGGCCAGCAGCTTGTCCAACGCCTCAGAGGATCTCTCCTTCCACGACTTCCGCCTTCGCTGAGCCTGGTCGTGCTCGTCGATCAGGGCGATCAATTCGTCGTGGCTGATGGGGTATCCGACCATAGACTGCCGAGTTCACCTCTTCCGAATGCGCGCTCTTTTTGCCGGGCCGGGCTTCTTCGAAACCATGGCAGGGGGCTCCGGTGGAGCGGGAGCAACATCGTATCGATCGACCAGGGCTCTCAGCGCTTTCCCAATACCCGCTTTGGCGGCGCGACCTTTTCCGCCGGAGGTGCCGTACTTTCCGGCCTCCAGACCCGTTGACAGCTCGCGCATAAAACTCGCCGCCGCTTCTGGATCGCCCCGTTGCGCCCGCGTTTCAAGCTCTCGCAACCGCTCCATTTTGACATCCGCCCGCGTGGCGCGAACTCCGAAATAGGGGCTGAGCAATACCTGATCCGCGCTCAAACCATTGATCGGCTCGTCCGGAAGTTGAACGGGGGTCCCGTCCCGCATCACCCAAATATTCGGCCACTCCAGGCTGCCGGTGATGAGCGGGCTGTGACTGGTGAAGATGAATTGCAACCGTCGAAAAGTGGATGCCAGAGTCAGAATGATCGAACGCTGCCAGTCCGGATGCAGATGGAGATCGATCTCATCGACCATGACGACGCCTTCGATGTCGCGGAGTTTCGCACCCGACTTGCTCCAAAAACAAACGTGATAGAGGAGGTCGCTGATCCAACCGATGAAGGCCCGGTAGCCGTCGGATAGAGCGGCAAAGGGAATCTCCGTGCCATCCTTCTCGACGAAGTACTCGCCGCCCCGGTAAATCCCGGTGAAACGATACTGGTTGCCCAACAACTCGTCCATCAGGTGGATGACTTGTTTGGTGCGCCCGGCATTGGAGAATTGGGGCAGCCAGTGGGCCAGCTGGACCATCGTCAACTCCTCGTCAAACAGGCTCTGCACCCGCTGGTAGCGGAGATTGGTGTGCTTGGATCGGGTGGTGATGAACTCCTTGGCGGGAGCCATTCGCCGCGTGGCGCCGTAGCCGAGGACCAGAAATGCCGGCGATTCTTTCGACTGCATGGGCGCGAACAATCCACCCCGTGGAGTCGTGTCCACGATGGTGTCCTCGTCGCCATCGCGGCTTAGTAGCGTGAAGAGTTCCGCCTCCTGGGCGGCCTGTTTGCCGGTGTCCTGCCTGGTCAGGACCACCCGCGCCCGCGCCTCAGTCAACGGGAGGGAGCGATTGGCCGCCGCATGGAAGTCTCTGCGGACCAGGGAATAGGCGAAAAAGCCGGAGTTCTGGAGTGCTGGAGCCAGCAGGGCCAGGGCAGACCCCTTTAGGATCGTGGATTTTCCCGCGCCATTGTTGCCGAGGATCAGATTGACATTGTCCAACGTGGCGACCGGTGGCTCGCCGACTTTCGCCTTCCTCCCCGGAAACTGGAATTGCAACGATGCCGACTCGAAGCAACGCAGGTTCCGAAGTTCGAGGGTTCGGAGATACACTGGATCGGAGGGGTGGGAGACGAGGACCGGAAATCGTTCCGGGACGTGATCCCTGGCGGCTCGCCCGATTCGGGGCGATCCAAGTCAGGGCACGCGGAAATAGATCTTCTTCCCGGGATTGCCCGGATCGGGGATCTCCACCGGCGTGCCGGGCGGGAGGGGCTTGCCGGATGGCTTGCCGCCCTCGAACTGCTCGATGGAAATCTCGCCGAGCTTGTCATTCGGCGAGGGCAAAGTCACTGAAAGAGGCTTGCCGGGCACCCCTTTGGCGAAGGGCATCTGCGAGACCGAGGGCGGGCCGCTGGGCTTCTTTTCCTCCTTCGGCGGTTCGGCGGCGGGTTTGTCGGCGGCGGCAGTTGTCTGTCCGTCGCGGGGACGCTCGGCCGGGGTGTCGGTGGGAGCCGGGTTGTTCGCATTCGATCCCGGGGCGCCGGCCTCGTCGCCGGAATAGCCGAAACGGCTGCCGGAGGCGCCTTGATTTTGTTGGTTGCCGGGCTTGGCCTTGGTGTTGCCCCCGGGCAGTTTGGGCGCCTGTTCGGTGCCACCGTGACCGTAGCGGGGCGGCCGCTGCCAGATCTGCGATTCGCTGCCGGGCGGCGGCTCGACGCAACTGGCGAGCAGCGTCAGCAAAGCCGCGCCAGCCAGGGAAAGGGTGAGGGAACGGAGAATCTTCATGTTTCGCGAGGGATTCGACCCGCGATCCAGATCTCCCGGCGAGAGGGTACCTCCCCCCATCCACCGCAGAAAGCCGGACCGCTCAGGTCCACCTTTTTCAAACGACAAACGTAGAAAGGCCGCGACGTAAACTCAAGTGGTAATGCGGCGGATTTGAGCGATCCGGCGGAAAATCCGTCGCCCCGGATGCGGACGGTGCCGGGGAGGACCTCGGCGTCGGCCCGAATCACCCGCGCAGCTTGGCGAGAATGGCTTCCGTCACGAGCTTGGGGTTGGCCTTTCCCTTGGAGAGCTTCATCACCTGACCGGTGAGGAAATTCGCCGCCTTGTCGTTGCCGTCCCGGATCTCCTGAGCGGGGCCGGCATGGGCGGCGATGACCTGATCGATGAAGGCATCGATCTCACCGGTGTCCGCGGGCTCGAAGCCTTTGGCTTTGGCGATCGCGGCAGGGTCCCCCGCGGGATCGGCAAACAGGTCGGCGAACACCTCGCGGGCCTGCGTCCCTGACAGGGCGCCGGACTCGACCAGATCGACGAGGGCGCGGATCTTCTCCGGAACGACGGGACAGTCGGCGATGCCGAGGGAGTGCTCGTTGAGGTAGGCGAGCAGGGTGTTGATGATCCAGTTGGCGACCTTTTTCGGGGCGGTGGCGCCGCGGGCGGCCGCCTCGTAGTAGTCGGCGAGGGCGCGATCGCTGGCGAGGACGGAGGCGTCGTAGTGGGTGATGCCGTAGTCGCTCTCGAAGCGGGCGACCTTGGCATGGGGCAGCTCGGGGAGACCCTCGCGCTCGCGGGCCACCAGATCGGGCGTGCGAACGGGCAGCAGATCGGGGTCGGGGAAATACCGGTAGTCGTGCGCCTGCTCCTTGGTGCGCATCTCGGACGTCTCACCGAGGTCGTCATCCCAGCGCCGGGTCGACTGGATCAGCGGGATGCCGGTGCGCAGGCACTCGATCTGGCGGCCGATCTCGTAGTGGAGGGCGCGGCGCACGGCGGAGACGGAATTGAGGTTTTTCAGCTCGATCTTGGTCCCCAACTCGGTCTGGCCGACGGGACGCACCGAGACATTCACGTCGCAGCGCATCTGGCCCTTTTCCATGTCGGCATCGGACAGGTCGCCATAAACGAGAATCTGGCGCAGCGAATTCAGGTAGGCGGCGGCCTCCTCGGGCGAGTCGATGTCGGGCTCCGAGACGATCTCCATCAGCGGAGTGCCGGCGCGGTTGAAGTCAATGGTGGTGAAAGAGGAATGATGGGTGGATTTGGCGACATCCTCCTCCAGATGGATGCGGGTGAGCTGGACCACCTTGCCGGGGCGGGCGATGGACTTTTGCGCATCTTTCGGGTAAGCCAGATCGTACAGGGGCACGCCGCCGCCGAGGCAGAGGGGCAGATCGTACTGGGAGATCTGGTAATTCTTCGGCATGTCGGGGTAGAAGTAGTTTTTCCGGTCCCACTTGACCACCGGCGGCGTTTCACAGCCGAGGAGGAGACCGGCGCGGATGGTCATCTCGATGGCGCCGCGGTTCAGCACCGGCAGGGCACCGGGCAGCCCGAGGCAGGTGGGACAGGTCAGGGTATTCGGCGGCTCGCCGAAGCGCACCTCGCAGCCGCAGAACATCTTGGTGCGGGTCTTGAGCTGGACGTGGACTTCGAGACCGATGCTCGTGATGTACTCTGTCTGTGACATGATGGATGGAAAAAGGGGGGGCGGGATTGGCGGTCACTGACCGGTTCCCGAGCCGGCGGCCCGCTCCTCGGCGGTGGGAGCGGTGTCCTCCGGGTCGCGTTGGTAGCTCTCGAGGACCGCCTGCCACTCGGGCGAAAGGAGAAACTCGTCGATGAGCCGTGGCAGCTCCAGCGAGCTGAGCAGGGGCCGCAGCGTCGGGTCGATCGCGGCCGACCGCACGTCGGGATGCCGCAACAGGCCGATCCGGTCGCCTTTTTCATTGAGCGCCTTCACCCCTGCGTTGCCCAGGAGCGCCTGGAAGGCGGGCGCGGCGATGACGGCCTTGGACTCCGGGTCCTCCGTGAGGTGCTTGAAAAGCGGCTCCTTCTTCGAGGCGATGAGCAGTCCGACGAGCGCGCGCTCCTGGGTGCGACCGACCGGCTCGATGAGGTCGAGCGCGTCACGCACGCCCGGCAGGGACTCGATGCTGTCCCGCCACTGGGCCGGCATGGGACGCTGGGGATAGTTCTTGGCGAGGAAGTCCCGGCCCGGGGACGCCAGCAACTCGAAGCGCCGCAGATCCACCAGCGTCCCGCCGACCCGCAGGCCCATGGCGAGGATGGCGATGGTGAGCAGGCTGGGCACCAGGGAAACCAGTGCACCACCGAAACCCTCGGCGAAAAAGTGGAGCGGCCCATCCGGCTCGAACAGGGCGAGCAACGCCGCCTTCACCACCGCGCGGATGATCAGGTAAACGATCAGCCCGGCCACGAAGGCGATGGCGAGCTTCACCCCCAGGCTGAAGGCGAGCCCGGCGATGACGAAATTGTAGAGCAGCATGCCGCCCACGATGCCCCCCAGCGCGCCGGTGACGCCCCAGATCATGCCCAGCACGCCATTTCGCCATGCCTGGGCGGCAAAGGCGATGACGAGGCCAACGGAGAGGAGGAGGAAGAAGTGCTCGGCGTACATGGAGGTGGGAGGGTGTGGAGTGGAGTTGTTCGACTGGCTCCCCGGTGGTTAAAAGAGGGCCATCCGACCGCGTTAGTCAACCCCCATTACCTCCGCACTGGGCACGCTGCCGCAGCGCGTGGTCGCAGAGCACCAGGGCCGCCATCGCCTCGACCATGGGCACGGCCCGGGGCAGCACACAGGGGTCGTGACGCCCGCGGCCGGTGAGCTGCGTGTCCTCGCCAGTGGCCGAGACAGTCTCCTGCGCGGTCATGATGGTGGCTGTGGGTTTGAAGGCGACCCGAAAAACGATCGGCTCACCGTTCGAGATGCCGCCCTGGATGCCGCCGGAGCGGTTCGTCCGGGTGCGCACCCGCTCCCCGTCCATATAAAAGGCATCATTGTGCTCGCGGCCGGTCAGTCGGGTGCCCGCAAAGCCGGACCCGATCTCAAAGCCCTTGGTGGCTGGCAGGCTGAGCATGCCTTTCGCCAGTTCGGCCTCCAGTTTGTCGAAAACGGGCTCGCCGAGACCCGCCGGCACCCCGCGGATCACGCACTCCACGACTCCGCCGACGGAATTGCCCTCGCTGCGCATGGCTTTGATCAGGTCGATCATGGGCTCCACGGCGTTCGGGTCCGCGGTGCGGACGATGTTCGACTCGACTTGGTCGAAGGTGACGCGATCCGGATCGACAGCGGCCTCGATGCCCTGGATCGACTTCACGTAGGCCACGATCTCGAGTGAGGGCGCGAACTGGGCGACGAGCACTTTTTTGGCGACCGCCGCCGCCGCGACGCGGCCGATGGTCTCGCGGGCCGACGCCCGGCCCCCGCCCTGCCAGTTTCGCAGGCCATACTTGGCATCGTAGGTGAAATCCGCGTGGGAAGGCCGGTATTTTTCCGCCATTTCGGTGTAGGCCTCGGGCCGGGCGTCCTTGTTCCGCACCACCACGGCGATGGGAGTGCCCAGCGTCACGCCCCCGAATACGCCCGACAGGATCTCGCAGCGGTCTTCCTCCGCCCGCGGAGTCACGATCTCCGACTGGCCGGGCTTGCGCCGGTCGAGATCGATCTGGATGTCGGACTCGGAGAGCGGAATCCGGGGCGGACAACCGTCGATGATCGCGCCGACGCCGCCTCCGTGCGATTCGCCGAAAGTGTGGACGCGAAAGAGCTGGCCGAAAGTCGAGGACATGAGGCGCCCAATAGAGCGGGAAAACGGCCAAACCGCAACCGTTTCAAGCCTTCGCCGGGACCGGCTCCGTCACGAAAAGGACGACAGCAGATAGCGCAGCTCCTCCTCGGCATTCTCCCCCGGCTTCAGCGTCTCCGTGACCATTTCCAGGAGCGTTTCGCGATATCTCTGCCGGAGCCGATGGACCGCCACCCGGAAAGCCCCCGGCGTCATGCCCAATTTCGCCGCCACCTCAGCGCTCTGCGGGCGACCAGCCCGACTTCCGGGTTCGATGAAATCCTTCAGATAGAAAAAGTGATCGATCGCCCCTTCGCTGCGGTATTTCTCGGACAGAACATCGATCACCTTGTCGAGCAGGGAAAGCGCCCACTGCCGGTCGAAGGCCATTTCCGGCGTCAGGCTCTCTCCCGCCTGGATTCGGCCCAGTTCGGCTTCGATTGGGGCGGAATCGATCGACACGCCGATCAGCGAGCCGCCCCGCTTCTGCCGGTGCTGCCGATGCCACTCGCTGGCGAGGTGGCGCTTCACGGCCCTGAGGAGGTAGTTCCGCAGGCGGCCCTTTTCGGCATCCAAATCATCCACATGGTTCAGCCTGAGGAAGCGGGCAAAAAAATCCTGGGTCAGATCCTCGGCATCCTCGGGCGAATGCCCGCGAAGGCGGATGTAGGAGTAAATCGGCCGCCAATAAAGCCGGCACAACTCCGTGACTGCCTCGCGTCGGAAAGCCGTGGAATCACCCAATTGGGCCTGCCAGACGAGCGTCCATTTCGTCTCCGGGAATGGCTCCCTCTCTGTCCCGATCATCGCCATGTCGATGAGTATCATGACAGAAAATCCGATCTCGGCGCTGGCGAAATCCCGTCTCGGGCGCTTTCCGGCGGAAAAAAGCGCAAAATTTTCTCTCCACCTCGTAACATTCCAGCAAAAACACCGTAGGTAAATGTTGTCGACGTCTCGGGACTGACGGCTAACGCGCTTCCAGGGGGGAACCACCGGCGGCCCGATTCGTCGACACTGCCTGGCGCCGGGGCCATTTTTAGGTTCGGCAGCAAGTTTCCAGGGGGCTGACGTTCCTACGAGGACCATCAGATGTCACCCCGGCGCCAGGCGATCGTTTCCCTGCCGGAAAGCGACGGCAGGCCGGCTTCGCGCCCGGCCGGGCTTGGCAATACAGCCGCCATCCGCGATAGTTCCGGACTCCAAGCCGTGATCTATCTCGACAACAACGCCACCACCCGCATCCATCCCGCCGTCCGCGACGCGATGCTGCCGTGGTTGTCCGAAGAAGGCTACGGCAATCCCTCGGCCGGCTACCGATTCGGCAAAGCCGCGCGCCAGGCCGTCGACCGGGCGCGGGAGCAGGTCGCCGCGCTCATCGATGCCGATCCGGAGGAGATCGTCTTCACCAGCGGGGGCACGGAGTCGAACAATACCGCCCTCCTCTCGGCTCTGCGCACCTATCCAGACCGGCGGCGCCTAGTCACCAGCACGGTCGAGCACAGCGCGGTGGAAAACCCCTGCGCCTTTTTCGATGAGACAGGGTATCATCTCCGACGCAACCCTGTTGATGCGTCAGGCCGGCTCGATCTCGACGCCCTGCGCGACGCCATCACCCCGGGAGAGACAGCCATCGTCAGCGTGATCTGGGCGAACAACGAGACCGGCGTCCTGTCCCCGGTGGCGGAGGCCGCCGCGATCGCCCGCGAGGCCGGCGCCCTGTTCCATACCGACGCGGTGCAGGCCGTGGGCAAGTTGCCCGTCTCCGTGCGTGTAGCCGGCGTCGACCTGCTCTCGCTGTCGGGCCACAAATTCCACGCCCCCAAGGGCATCGGCGCCCTCTACGTGAGCCGGCGCATCCGTTTCGCCCCGATGCTGCTCGGCGGCGGACAGGAGGGAGGCCGCCGCTCCGGCACGGAAAATGTCGCCGGCATCGTCGCCCTCGGCGCGGCGGCGGAGTTGATGCGCGGCCATCTCGCTGACGGCCTGACCGGGAGGCTGGAAATGCTCCGCGACCGGTTCGAAGCCGGCGTGCGGGCCGCCGTCGACGGAGTCGAGGTGAATGGTGATGCCTCGCCCGGCGCGCGGGTGACGAATACCAGCAACCTGTACTTTCCCGGCGTCGATGGTGAGGGCCTGCTCATCCTGCTCGATGAGGCCGGCGTGTGCTGCTCCCCGGGCTCGGCCTGTGGCAGTGGATCGGTCAAGCCGTCCCGGGTGCTCAAGGCGATGGGCCACTCGACGGCCCGGGCGCGCGGCAGTGTGCGGTTTTCGGTGTCGCTTTTCACCACCGGGGAAGAGATCGATGCCGCCGTCGCCGCCGTGGCGAAGGCCGTCGGCAAGCTGCGGGTCGTCATGCCGACCGGCGGCAGCCGGGTCGTGTCGCGATCGCGGTGACCGGGATGACAGGCGCGGTTTCTTTGAAAATCCCCGCCGCCGCCGTATGGTGCCGTTTTTCGCCCTGCTTCCGGAATCATGTTCGACGTTCGTGAGAAACCCCAGATGGTCGAGCGCGCCTTCCTCATCGGCGTCTACTTCGACCGTGCCGACGCGGACGACGCGCGCAGCCTGCTCGAGGAGTTGGCCGAATTGGTCGGCACGCTCGGCATCGGCGTGGCCGGTACGGCCTGCGTCTTTGTACGTGACCGGAACGCCCGCTATCTGACCGGCTCGGGCAAGTGCATCGAGCTGATCGAGGAGGCTCGGTCGATCGGTGCGGACTGCATCGTCTTCGACAACGAACTGGCTCCGATGCAGCAGCGGGCCTGGGAGGAGGAGTCGGGCATCACCGTGATCGACCGCGAGGAAGTCATCCTGGATATCTTCAAAATGCGTGCCCAGACCAGCGAAGCCCGGCTCCAGGTGGAGCTGGCGCGCATGGAGTACTCCCTGCCCCGGCTGGCCCGCATGTGGGGCCACCTCGACCGCCAGCGCGGCGGTTCCGGCGGGGGCAAGGGCGGCGGCGGCGCGGCCCGTGGCGAGGGCGAGCAGCAGATCGAGGTCGACCGGCGCCTGGCCCGCAAACGCATCGACCGGGTGCGCCGCGAGCTGGAGTCTGTGCGCCAGAATCGTGAGACTCAGCGCAAACAGCGCACCGACACGGGCATCCCCCATGCCGCCATCGTCGGCTATACCAACGCGGGCAAGTCCAGCCTGCTCAACAAGCTGTCCGGATCCGACGTGCTGGCTGAGGACAAGTTGTTTGCCACTCTGGACCCGACCACGAGGCGCATCCAGTTGCCCGACGGCCAGCCGCTCCTGCTCACCGACACGGTGGGATTTGTCCGCAATCTGCCCCACCGGCTCGTCGAGGCGTTCAAGGCGACGCTGGAAGAGGCCGTGCTGGCCGATTTCCTCATCCACGTGCTCGATGCCAGCGCGCCGCGGATCTACGACTTCTATCAAACCACGGTGGATGTCCTCGGCGAACTCGGCGCCGGCGACAAGCCGACCATCGTGGTGCTCAACAAGATCGACCTGCTCGCCGACGATCCCGACCGGCTCCACGAACTGAAGGCGCACTTCAATGGCAGCGCCGTTTTCGCCTCCATCCACACGGGTGAGGGGCTTGATCGCCTGATCGACAAGCTCAGCGACCAACTGGTCCACCGGGTCGGTCGGATGACGCTGCGCATCCCCCAGGCCCGCCGGGATCTCGTCGCCCTGCTGCACCGCGAAGGCAAAATCCTCAAGGAAGACTACGAGGACAACGACGTGCTGCTCACCGCAGTGGTGCCGCACGCGATGCGGCATCAATTCGCCCCATTCGAAGAAACGGCCAATGCCGGTGCCTGAGCCGTTGCCGGCGAAGCGGGTGCGTTGGGCAGGTGATGCGGGGTTCGGCCCGCTGCGCCCTGCCATTTACCCATACGCTTCCACCAACAGTCCGGGCACGCGGCTGAACTCATCGACATTGTTTGTGACCACACCATGGCCGTTGGCCAGGGCGGCGGAGGCAATCCATAAGTCATTGGTGCCGATGAGCTGCCCGCTGGCGGCGAGAGCGCGGTAGATCTCGCCGTAATGCCACGAAACTTCGATCGTCCAGGGAAGGATCGGATACGGGCGGCACAATTGTTCCCAGTCCCGCCGAGCGGACGCGGACTGTCCGCAGGCGAGTTCGCCCACGATCGTGAAGGTGAGGTAAAACGTGTCGCTGGGGTGAGCAGCGAGAAACGCGTGGGCTTTGCCTGGCACTCCGCGCCGGGCATCACGCTCGGCCGTGATGACGAAATTCGTGTCGAGGATCAGGCCCATGGATCGTCTGGGATCGGGTCATGCTTGGCCGCTGCTTCGACGGACTCCAGATAGCGCTCGCTGACCCCACTGCCGCCGGCGTCCAAGTAGGCAAGCAGGCGCGCGCCAGTCAGTGGCGCATCGGTGAACTCGGCACGGCGAACGACTTCTGTGAAGGATTCACCAGCCTTTTTCGCCGCCCGCAGCTTTTCGTAAGCGTCCAACTCCAGCGTGATCGTCTTGGTTGCCATGCACGAAAAATACACGAAGTGATCACCCCCTGCAATGCACCGGGAGGGCAAAACCCTCAAGGAAGACTACGAGGACAACGACGTGTTGCACACTCCGGTGATGCCGCACGCGATGCGGCATCAATTCGCCCCATTCGAAGAGACGGCCAATGCCGGTGCCTGAGCCGTTGCCGGCGAAGCGGGTGCGTTGGGCAGGTGATGCGGAGCCGCCGTCCGGCTCAGGCTCGGCTCGTTCCAATGCGACAGATCGCGGCCGATCAGGGCGCCGAGACGCTCGACTTCGGGGCGGAACTCTTCCACCAATGCCTCGCGGAGCGCGGGATCGATGTCCTTGTCTGACAGCGGAGGCAGCAGTTTCAGCATCGCGCTCCGATACCACCGGCCGGGCGATTGGATCAGGCGCCCCGCCCAGCGCTCGGTCAGTGACAGGCTTTGGAGTTTTCGCTTCAGCCGGAATTCCCACAGGTGCGTGCGGGTCAGCTTCGCAGAGTCGTTCTGCCGCTCAATGGAGGACACGGCTTCGGGAGAAATGTCGAGAAATGCCGCGATTTCGCCCAGGACCCGGCCCGGATCGGCATTCAGATCCTCCATCAGGAAGACCCGCACCCGCTCGCGGCCGAACACACGGAAGTAACGCTCCACAGCCACGGAAAAATGAGCCGCCTGCCGGTAGTTGAGACAGCCTTTGAACCCGCAGTGCCGCGGCAGTTTCTGGCCGAATTGACGCAGCGGCTCCGCTGCCAGCGCCTCGCGGAAATCGGCGATGGTTTCATGCGCATAGCGCAGGCAGTCGTGATGCCATGAGCGCATCCAGTCCACCGGCGGGCGGAGCAGGATGATGATACGCAGATCGGGATCGTCGCCGGAGAAATCCTGGATCCGGCGCGGCGCATTGGGCGACAGCAGGTAGAGCGCCGACACCTCGCCCACCCGGCGCTTGTCGCGGGCCTCGGCAAACAGGGCTCGGTAGTCTTCCTCCCGGCTCACCCGGATCCAGTCCTCGATCCCCAGATCGTCACTGAAAAACATCGGCTCCTTTTGCAGCCAGTAGTCTTGGGGACGTTCGGAGTGTGGCAAAAACACCTCAGGATGCGCCAAAAGCGCATGATAAAGGGCCGTGGTACCGCACTTCGGCGCACCGACGATGAAAAAATTCGGCTGACAGCTGGGCATGGAAAGGTGCCCGGCAGGGAGGCGGCCCGGTCATCGCTCACCTCTCGGGAGGTGGCATTTCAACCGAGCCACTGACAGGCACGGCTTCAAAATTACCATAAAATCTATCGAAAGAGCAAATTCTTTTCAGAAATTTGACCCATTATAGCAAATATCTCGAAGCCTGTTCCACATCCTTGTCTCCGCGGCCCGAGAGATTGACCACGATGATCTGGTCCTTGCCCATGGTCGGCGCCACTTTGCGGACTTCGGCCAGGGCGTGGCTGCTCTCCAGCGCCGGAATGATGCCCTCGCACTCGCACAGTTCGCGAAAGGCGGCCAGCGCCTCATCGTCCGTGGCATAGGTGTAGTTCACCCGGCCCTCGCTTTGCAGATAGGCATGCTCCGGACCGACCGCGGCATAGTCCAGACCGGCCGAGACGGAGTGCGTCAGCTCGATCTGGCCGTCGGCGTTGGCCAGCAGCCATGTCTTCGTGCCCTGCAACACGCCCAGCTTGCCGCCTTGGAAACGGGCGGCGTGTTCGCCGTGGCGGATGCCGTGGCCGCCGGCTTCCACGCCGGTCATCCGCACCTCGGCATCGTTTAGAAAGGGATGGAACAGGCCGATCGAGTTGCTCCCGCCGCCCACGCACGCCACCAACAGGTCGGGTAGCCGCTCCTCACGCTCCAGCAGTTGGCGCCGGGCTTCCTGGCCGATGACACGATGGAAATCCCTCACCATCATCGGGTAAGGATGCGGCCCCAGAGCGCTGCCGAGGATGTAGTGGGTGGTGCGGACATTGGTCACCCAGTCGCGCAAAGCCTCGTTCACGGCTTCCTTCAGCGTTTTCTGGCCGGCTTCCACTCCGACGACTTCGGCCCCGAGCAGGCGCATGCGCACCACGTTCAGGTGCTGGCGCTCCATGTCCACTGCTCCCATGTAGACCCGGCATTTCAGGCCGAAACGGGCCGAAACCGTCGCCGTGGCGACCCCATGCTGGCCGGCTCCCGTCTCGGCGATGATGCGTTCCTTGCCCAGCCGTTTCGCGAGCAGGATCTGGCCGAGGGCGTTGTTGATCTTGTGAGCGCCGGTGTGGAGCAAGTCCTCACGCTTGAGATAGATCCGCGCCCCGCCGAGCCGCTCCGTCCAGCGTTCCGCGAAATACAGCGGTGTCGGCCGGCCCACATACTCCTGCAACAGCCGGTCCAGTTCGGCCTGGAAAGCCGGGTCTTCCTTGGCCCGGAAATACTCCGCCGTCAGTTCATCCAGCGCCGCGACCAGCGTCTCCGGCACGAAACGGCCCCCGAAGGTGCCGAAGTGGCCGCCCTCGTCGGGCAGGGTGGGAAGGGGAGTCTGCGTCTCACTCATGGAAAAAGATTCTAGCCGGAAGGGCCGGCACGATAACCCCGCTTCAGGCTGCTTCCCACCGGATTTTCGGGTTGTTACGGGCCGGCACCGATTCGTGGGCGCCAAAAACGCTCGCACCGGCGGCTTTTCCGGATTCCATTCGCCCGACCATCATGATCCTGCCCGATCCTGCCCAGGCCGCCGAGCCGCTGATCGATCTCGCCCTCGCCGAGGACCTTGGCGACGCCGGTGACATCACCGCCCAATGCTTTGTGCCCGCCGGGCACTGCTCCCGCGGCCGCATCGTGGCGCGACAGCCGCTCGTGGTGTGCGGCACCACCATCGCCGCGGCGGTTTTTGCCAAAGTCGACCCCCGGCTCTCCGTCGACATCCACCACGCCGATGGCGAGGCCGTGCCTGCCGGAGCCACCGTGCTCACTGTCACCGGTCCCACCCGCGGCATCCTCACTGGCGAGCGCACCGCGTTGAATTTCCTCCAGCGTCTCAGCGGCATCGCCACCCAGACCCGCGCCTTTGTCCGGGCCGCCGCCGGGCCGTCCGGACAGACCCGTGCCGACGTGCTCGACACCCGCAAGACCACGCCCGGATGGCGCCTGCTGGAAAAAGCCGCCGTTCTCGCCGGCGGCGGTCGCAATCACCGGCTCGGCCTCCACGATGCGGTCATGGTCAAGGACAACCACCTCGTCGCCGAGCACCGCGCCGCCGCCCTCGCCGCCGGCATCCGCGCCGTACGCGAGCAGTTTCCCGGCGTCGCCTTCATCGAAGTCGAGGCCGACCACCTCGATCAGGTGCGCACCTTCCTCACCCTCGAAGGCGTCGACGTCATCCTGCTCGACAACATGAGCTGCGACGACTTGCGCGCCGCCGTCGCCCTGCGCGACGCCCTCGCCCCCCGCGTGCGCCTCGAAGCCAGCGGCGGTGTCACCCTCGATACCATTGCCGCCATCGCCGCGACGGGAGTCGATGCCGTGTCCGTCGGGGCGCTGACCCACTCGGTCAAAGCCGCCGATCTCGCCCTCGATCTCGAGTCCCTCGACACCTGACCACCGATGCACGGCGGCGCCCTTGATGCCCTCGCGATCCGGTCCGCGCTCACCGACCGGCTCGGCCCCCGCCTGGCGGGGCGCTTCGAGCCCCGCGTGCTCGCCGTCACCTGCTCCACCAACGACGACGCCCTCGCCCTCGGGCACGGCGGCGCCTCCGAGGGCACCGTCGTCCTCGCCGAGCACCAGACCGCCGGTCGCGGCCGTCGCGGCGATGCCTGGGTCTCGCCACCGGGGACCAACCTGCTCTTCAGCCTGCTCCTCCAGCCCACCGTCGGCCTCGCCACTTGGACCCGTCTGCCCCACCTCGCTGGACTGGCCGTCTGCCGCGCCCTTGAGAGCCAGTTCCCCGCCCTGACCGAGCCGCACCTGAAATGGCCCAACGATCTCTATCTCGACGACCGCAAGCTCGCCGGCATCCTCGTCGAGTCCCGCTCCACCGGCGGCCGGCCGCCCTGTGCCGTGGTCGGCATCGGACTGAATGTCAACGGCCTGCCCGCCGAGTTTCCCGAGGACCTCAGACCCATCGCCACCACCCTGCGCGAGCACACCGGCCACCTGATCGATCGCAATACCCTCGTCGCCGCCATTCTGGCCGAGTGGGCCGCCCTCTACCCCACAGGATTGTGCTCCGATTTCGCACCCGTTCGGGATGAACTGCGTCGGCGCAGTTGGCTCATCGGTCGCGAGATCGTCGTCCTCGCCAACGGCAACGAACTCGCCGGTCGCGCCCACGACATCGGCCCCGAGGGCGAATTGCACCTCCTCACCCCCGGCGGAGCCATCGAGACCATCCGCAGCGCCGACCGTGTCATCTGGCGCACAGTCCGCTGAGCGCCTGCGGTGAGATGATGGCGCTTCGCGCTCGCGTGCCTTTCCGCCGCGTCCTCCCATCGCAGATCATGCTGATCTCCCTCAGAAGAGAAACGCAAATAGCCAATGACGAGCGACACTCGCCGCGTTGGAATTGTCGTCGTCACGGGCGAGAAGCTCGTGAACAGGCGAAATCTCGCTTGATGCATTGTCGTTGCTATCATCGTCCCAATTACCCGGATGAAGGGCTTGATTACTGAAGTTGCTGAGGTAGGCATGAGGGTCGAAGTGGCCTCTTATCCTCTCGGTCGGACCGCCCTCGAAATCCTCAGTGGTATTCGCTCGTCAAGTGTCGTGAGGTGATCTTAACCCGGCTGGAGCCAGCCCGGAGCGCCGGATGTTTGCCTGGGTCCATTACCAGGTTGAGGCTCTGGAATTCGAGAAATTGACATCCGCGCATGTCCGGCACGATGAATCAAAAAATGGCGTGGATTCAGATCAAGCGTCTTTCTTCCCCGGGCTCGCGGTAGCCCAATTCCCGGTAGGCGGTCATCCGCTTGCGGCGCATGGAGGCGGTCAAAGGGTAGTCAGGTTCGGCATAGTCGTAAATTCGGGTCTCCATTTTACCGGCTCTGGCACGATGCAAACGGCCGGCATACTGAATGATCCGCCCTTTGAATGAGGCGGGCAAAGTGAGAAAGAGCGTGTCAAGTGCCGGTAGGTCAAACCCCTCGCCGATCAAGGACGAAGTGGCGAATAGAGCAAATCCTCTTCGTTCGGCTGCGAGGCCCTCCACTTGGGCGAGCACCGCCGCCCTCGCCTTCTTTCCGAAACTGCCTTCGATACGGCAGATGCGATCGGATGATCCGGGATCAAGGGATAACAACTCCCTCTCGAGCAAAGCCAAATGCTCCTTCCGATCGCTGAGTACGGCGCAGCAGCGATGCTCTCCAAGAGCAGCAGAGAGGTCGGAAATGATCATGCGGTTCCGCTCCTCATGATTGGCGAGAAGGTGCCAGACTTCATGTACCGGCATGCGAAGTTCCTCTGGAGGCAGGCCGAGCGGAATATCACGAAGAACGAGCACGCGATCAAACCCAGGCTCGGCCGGGGTGTCGAGACGGTATCTCACGGGACCACACTGGTGGAAGAGCAGCCTTTGCAATCCGTCCTTGCGCGTCGGAGTCGCCGTCAGGCCGAGAACATGACGGGCTTCGAATGCCTTCATGACTGCCTCAAAAGAAGCCGCGGGCACGTGGTGGCATTCATCGATCACGATATGGGAAAACGGCCGGAGCAAGGCACCCGGGTGCGCGGATTTCGCCAAAGTCTGGATCATACCGACAACCACCGCAGGATCACCGGAGAAGCCATGCGCGGTGAGAGTGCCGATTTCCTTTCGGGAAAGGCCGAGGAACCCGGCGATCCGTGAGTGCCACTGATCCATCAGGGATTTCCGATGAACCAATACCAAGGTCGGCTCCTTGCGGGCGGCGATGATCGCGCATCCCATGACGGTCTTTCCAGCTCCCGGGGGCGCGACCAAAACACCGTCATCCTGTTCCAGCATGGCATCGACCGCCGTTTGCTGTTCGGCAGTCAATTGACCCCGGAAATCCAGATCCACCGGTCGGGTGATGGGCCGCAGGTCTTCGATCTCCATACGACCTCCCGCCTTCCGGACCAACTCGAGCGCTGCCTCGACACAGCCGCGAGGCAGGACCAGACGATCGTCATGGATTTCTCCGCAGAACAAGAAGCGCGGGATGTTCCAAGTCCCGAATCGAAGGCGTTGTTTTTCGAAAAACTCCGGATTCGCCAGTGTCGCCAATCGCTTCAGGGCCGCGACCAACGAACCGGGCAGTTTCGTGGTGGGTATCGTGATCTGCGCCCGCCGGATCGCCCGGATCGTGCCGGTGAAATCCCCCTTCCGGATCGCGGCGGGAATGACATCGAGAACACGGTCCTCGAATCGGAAATCGACCTCGCTTCCTGACTCGGGCAGCTCTTTTTCCAGCAAGCCATCCAGTCGGGCGCGGTCGAGGGATGGAAATTGGGAAAGAAAGGCCCATTGATCGGGATGAGGCGCGAAGTCATCGTCCAAGAAGACGGTGTTTCCGGTTTCCCGTGCTTTCGATTGGAGCGGCATTGCGATCAAATTGCCAAAGCCGCCGGGTGGCAGGGAATCCTGATTCGGAAAAAACCGGTCGTAGGAGCCGAGCGGCATTGTGGGCCGCAAGGCGGTGGCTTTGGCCATGAGCCAGGTGCCGAAGCGCCGCGCCAGCCACGCCGGAACCGGTTCGCCGAAAAAAATCCACGCATGACCGCCTTCGCCGGAACGGGAACGCTCCACCGCCACCGCGATCCCATGGCTCCGGGCCCCGTTTCGGTAAGCGGCGACATCCTCTTTCCATCCCGGACCGTCGAAATCGGCGGCCAGGAAGACGCAGGTGTTGTCCTCGCGGATGGCATAGGTGCCGATGACCGCTTTTCCCGTGAGATGCTCTCGTGCGGCTGTTTCATCGAGTGGCGGAAAGGCCTGATGCGGACACTCGGAGCATTTGACGCGGGGCTTCTCGCAGACACCCCGGACCCATTCGTTCCGGCAAGCCGGTGAGTAGCCCTTGCGTCCGGTTTTCAGGTTCTCCCAAAGGCGCGGATAGACATCCTCCCGGCACCGGAAGCGCGAGAGGAAGAGGGCGATCTTGTCGCCGGGTGAAAGCGTTGAGGATTCGGCGCCCTCGTTTGGCGCGGGTTCGGTTGGGAGGCTTTCCACCGCCAACAACCGCTCCCGTTCCCGGATCAGCTCGGACCGGCGTTCATCGAGTGCGCGGAGTTCGGACTCGATCTGGTGGAGGCGGTTCATTCCTTTGGGGAAAAGGTGTCTGCCAAATTTGGCTTCCCAACCATCGATTGGCCGGAGCACACGCTAATCTGAGCAATGGTTTCTTTGCGCAACAATTTCATTGCACGTTCAAGGAGCCTTCCCCCGGCTCCCGGACTTGCCCGATTGGTGGCCGAGTTGCTGGAGGATCGCTCACCTCACTCCGAAACCAAAAGGCAAAACGTCACACGGAGAGTTCCCCAGACTCGAATGGCAGGCAGGTGGGACCGGCGTCTCGCCGGTCGATGACTGGCGAAATGCCAGTCCCACGCGGCTCAATCCCGTGGCATCCCACCAGACTCCATCCCCTCCGCCTCCGCCATCGCCCTTTCCGCAGCTTTCCGGTGCGGCTCGGCTTCCTCGTCCAAGCCTTCCGCGGCGAGGACTCGCGCCACCTTTTCCTTCTTCGCCGCAAAAGCGCGCAGATCGGCGATACGCTGCAATTGCTCGGGCGTCAGGGCGGGCTTCGCGGGTTCGGGCGGCGCCTCGCCGGCGAGGTGCCGGGTGGCGCGGGTGTTCAGGGTGAGCAGCCCGGTTTCGGCGAGTTGCTGGATCGCGGTCCAGGTCGCGGGATCGAGGACTTGGAGCCGGGGTCGATCGCCCCGCCAGTCCGTTTCGTGGAAAAGATTGGAGACCAGTCCGGCTCGCGAGGGATCGCGGAGGACGGCGAGGATGACCGGGGTGGCGTCGCCCGGCAGCAGGGCCTCCTGACAATGGAGGATCGCCGAGCCCAGCGCTCCGCGGAGGCGCTCGGCGAAATGGAGGGCCGGATCGGCGGGCGGCACCTTCGTATCGGCCGGCTTGCCAACGGCCGGGATGCTGAGGAACTGCCGGAGTCGGGCGAGGTGCGCTTCGCTCCCGCGTTTCAACTTTGCCTGCGAGAGCGAGTCGTCGGAACCGTCGAGAACACCCATGGCGAGGTTCATCTTGTTCGCCAGGGTATCCAACATCGCGTGTTCCAGGGTGTTCTCGGCGACGAGGTTGATCACGGTGACCGGCCGGGTCTGGTGTTTCCGCCAGGCGCGGGCGATGCGCTGCTCGAGGCGGGCCGGATTCCACGGCAGGTCGCAGTTGATGACGACGCTGGCATTCTGGAGGTTCAGCCCGACGCCACCGGAGTCGGTGCTGAGGAAAAGCCGGCAGCCGGGGTCGGTGCGGAAGGCAAGGATCTCGGCGCGGCGCTTTTGCTGCGGCACGGTGCCGGTGTGCCAGGCATAACCGATGCCCCGAGCCTCGGCATGGTCGCGGACCTTCCGCAGCATGCCTTCCCATTCGGAAAAGACGATGATCTTCACATCGGGATCGGCCAACGCCTCGTCGAGGATGCCGGCGAGTTCGTCGAGCTTGGGACAGTCGGGACAATCGTGGTCTTTGATGATGGAGGGCGAATCGCAGATCATCCGCATGATGCCGAGGTAGATCATGAGCCGGTCGGACTCCTCCTTCTTCAACGGCCGTTTCAGCGAAATCTGGACGAGCTTCGAGGCGAGTTGCTTGTATCCGTCGTAATCCGCCTGCATCGCAGGCGTCAGCTTGACGAAGAGGTTGCGGTCAGTACGGTCGGGCAGTTCGGTCTCGACCTGGTGTTTGCGACGACGCAGCAGGACCGGGCGGACCCGCTCGCGGAGGGCGGGGAGGTTCTTGTAGCTCTCCGGCCGGCCTTTGTCATCGAGATGGTAGTACTCCCTGTTGAAACGGAAGAGCGGCCCGAGCAGCGAGGGGTCGAGGAAATCGACGATGGAATAGAGTTCGTCGATGCGGTTCTCGATCGGCGTGCCGGTCAGGACGAAGGCGTAGCGGCTTTGCAGGCGCTTCACGGCCTGGGCCGTCTTGGTGGCCCAGTTCTTGATGCGCTGGGCTTCGTCCAGCACGACGATGTCAGGCCGGAGATGAGTGTTGATGTCGAGACTGTCCCCCACGACCTGCTCGTAGTTGACGAGGGTGAAAAAGGGCGCGCCGGGGTCCGCGTAATGTTTCACGCGGGCGGAGCGCGGACCGAAGACGAGCTGGTGTCCCAACGTGGTAAACTTCCGGATCTGCTCCTCCCACTCCGCCTTCAGCGAGGCCGGCGTGACGACGAGGACCCGCTTCGCTTTTCGCAGATAATGCAGCAGGGAGCAGGCGGCCACGGCCTGGATCGTCTTGCCGAGGCCCATCTCGTCGGCGAGCAGGGCGCGTTCGCCGAAGGCGAGGTGTAGCATGCCCTCGCGCTGGTACGGGTAGAGCGGATGGAGCGTGACATGCTCGGGATGGCGTCCCTCGACCACGCCGGTCTCGTAGTCCCGGCGGAGAGCGCGTCGCTCCGCAGCGCGGCGGCGGGACTCCAGGAAAGGCTCGACATCCTGGGAAACGCGGATCTTTGGCGAGCGTCGTAGCTTGGGCAGGACTTCGTCCGGATCGCCGATAAGGCCTCCTGCGTCGTCAAAAAAGGCGCGGAAAGCGCCAGGGATCGCCGCCGGGTTGCGCTCGATCCGCAGCGTGTCGCCCGAGGGGACGAGATCAATGAGCGGCGAGCCAAACGTCTCGGCCACGCGGTACTCGGTTTTGAACCGCCGTTTCAGCCAGATCAGGGTCGCCTCGACATGCTTGCACGTGCCCAGACCGGCTGTGCGGAAGTCGGGGCAGGTGCAGGAAAAGGAACGGTCCTTCAGATCGCGGATCTCGACCTGATAGGTCTGGCCGCTCGGCGATTTGACTGAGAACCGTGAAAAGACAGGTTGTTCGGGGTCGAGATTCTCGATGGCGGGCTTTTCCTCGCGGGCGCGCTGGATGCGACGCAGCACCTCCTGCTCATCGGTGCTGCGCCAGTCTCCGGCCGGTGGCAGGGGGATCGCTTCGCGCTTCTTGCGGGGACGTTTGGCACGGGTGGACTTCTTGGCGGGCATGGAGCGTCGGTAGGGCGGGCGGATGGCAGGACCATTCCGACAGGGAGCCATCGGATGATGGCCCAGCTTTAGCGCAGCCAGCCAGTCGGATCAAGCTCCCTCCCGCCATACCTGCCCTCACTCCGCCGCCGCATAGACCCGCTTCCCGCCCAGCCAGGTCTGGCGCACCTGGATGTCCTTCACCTCGTCGATGGGACAGCTCAGGATGTCGCGGTCGAGGATGATGAAGTCGGCCAGCTTGCCGGCTTCGAGCGAGCCCTTTTCCTTTTCTTCAAAAGTCAGCCACGCATTGTTGATCGTGTAGAGCCGGATCGCCTCGGCGCGGTCGATGATCTGCTGCGGGTGGATCGGCTCGCCCATCCAGCGCGGATGCCGCGTCAGCGTGGTCCACATGCCGAGGAAGGGATTGTAGGGATTCACCGAGCGCAGACTGCCGATCTTCTGCATGTGGTCCGAGCCGCCGCCGGCCTTCACGCCTTTTTCCGCCAGCGTCTTGTAGGGTTGGAAGTACTCCAGCCGCTCGGGGCCGAACTGTTTCAGCAGCGTCCTGCCATCCAGATAGAGCCAGGCGGGCTGGAGGTCGGCGACGATGCCGTGCTTCGCCATCTTGTCGATCGCAGCGGCGGTCATGAAGTTGCAATGCGTCACACAGGGCCGCATTTCGTTTACCGGAAAGTCCTGTTCCCCGATCCGCGCATACGTGTCCACCAGCCGCTCGACCGCGCCATCGCCGACCGAGTGGGCGGTGAATTGCAGGTCCTTCGACAGCGCGTGCCGGGCCATCGTGTAGAGCTTGTCCGGCTCCACATAGACCATCCCGCGATACTCCGGATCCTCGATCCCGTAAGCCGCGCTCACGCCCCAGGGCCGCTTCATGAAGGCGCTGCCGGTCAGCATCCCGCCGTCGAGGAAGACCTTGACGCCCCGCAGCCAGATCTGGTTGCTGTAGGCGTGGAGCGGGTGGGCCGCGACCTTGTCGATGTTGGCCAGCACCTTGTCGATCGGCTCCTGCGCATTCACACCGTAGTAGAGGTAGACGCGGCACGTCAGCCGGCCCGCGTCGCGCAGCGCCGTGTACAGCTCGATGCCGCCATCGCCCGCATTGCGGTCCGAAATGCCGGTGATGCCCACCCGGTTGTAGTCGGCGAGCAGCTCGGCCAGCGCGGCAACTTTCTCCTCCGCATTCGGGCTTTTCGTGCCCGAGTTACCGCGTTTGATCAGCCCCGTGGCCGAGCCGCGAAGGATGCCGGTCGGCTCCCCCGTGGCTGGGTCGCGCTCGATGCGGCCGTTGCCCCCCACCGGGTCCGGCGTGTCGCGGGTGATGCCCGAGAGTTGGAGCACCAGCGAATTCACCGCCGCATCCGGTCCCGTGCGGAAAGTCACCGGATGCCGCGGCGCCGCCTCGTCCAGCTCCGCCCGCGTCGGGAACCGCTGCTCCCGCAGCCGGGTGATGAACACCTGCGACAGCCCGATGTAGGTGCCCTCCGGCACCTTCGTCGTCCGGTCGCGGATGTAGGCCAGCACATCGGCCACCGTCTCCATCTCCGGGATGACATGGTCGAACTCATGCGTCGCCGCACCCGTGCTGTGGACATGGGAGTCGATCAGGCCCGGCAGCACCGTCGCACCCTTGAGATCGATCACGGTCGCACCGGCGGGCAGACCCTCCCGGATCGCCTCGTTGCTGCCCACCTTGAGCAGGCGCTCGCCGTCCACCAGCATCGCTTGGGCGATGGAAAACCGGCTGTCGACCGTGACGATGTGTCCATTGATGAACGCCGTCGGCTCGGCGTGGAGCGGAGCGAGGGCTAGGAGCGGCGTCGCCAGGAGCAGGAGCAAAGTGGTGCGGATCGATTTCATCGGTGCCCATTCTGCCAGATACCGCCGCCTCCGGCCATCACGCGTATCCGCAGGCCGGGAAGCTGACTGAAAATCTCCAAAGTACCCATTCGGCGAAAGAGCAAAGCCCTGAAACCCATGACCGTTCTTTCCGGTACGGTGTCCAATCCCAGTCCCTCCTATCGGGTCAACTCAATAGACCGAGTCACCCGCAATGGTTCGTCGTCGCTTCAGTTCCGGCTTTTCCAAGGTCGGCTCTACGTTTGGTGCTCTGAGATCGGCTTTGGAGGCGGAGCTAAAAAACTTTGGGCCCTTGTGGGTCGCATGCGATTGCTGCTTCGATGCGTTCACGACCAGCAGAAGTCAGTCGCTGGATACCGAATATCCTCGCGATTTCGATAGCTGGATCGCCTTTGCCGCGAAAGGCGTGGGCAGCATAAATTTCCTCTGAGGGAATGCAGTCAAGGGGGCGTACGGAATCTTCCCCAACCGGCACCCGAACCGGAACGGGCATTGCGCATTGATCTGCCTGCATCCAGATAAAATTCCCACCGATGGGATCTTCGCGGAGATGGAAATGCGAATCGACAAGTTCGAGAACTCGATGGCGGATGAGACGTCCCGTTCTCATAAAGCCATGAGCCCGCGCGACTCGTTGGATGAGTAGTTCGTCGGCGATTGGAGCCTCGCACTCCAGAGCATGCCGGACGAGATCCAAAAGGACCGGGGTATACGTCTCCTTCTGGAAATCATCAGGTCGTATCCGTTCGGCAAATTCGCTGAAGTCACTGACGCGGTAGGTCGTCCTACCATCCTCGCCAAACAGGGTCGCCTGATTCTGCTCGATGGGAAATGCGTCGGATGCGGTGTTATCAGTTGGAGAAACGGATGAATTCTCTCCTTCTCTGGCCTCGGACCTGTTCTGTGTCTCCGAGGTCGCCCGATGGCTGCGGTCGGCCTCCAGCAATTCTCGCAAAGCCTTGTCCAATCGCATGGCTTCTCCGTTGGGATTGACAAACCAGTCCGTTGACCAGACTCGAAGCAGGGTCCAGCCAAGGCCCTCCAGCACTGCGGCTCTGACTTTGTCGCGGTCGCGGGCCGTTGCCGCCCGATGGTAGGTGGCGCCGTCGCATTCCACGCCGACGAGGTAGTCCCCGGGCCGGTCCGGATGGACGATACCCAGATCTATACGGAAACGGGAGACCCCTACCTGTGGAATGACTTCCCAGCCCCGATCCCGGAGCCTTTGGGCGACAGCCTCTTCAAACGGGGAGTCATACCCGCCCACCGAGCCTTGTACGGCCTCGCCGAGAGCGCGGGGACCACGTTCGGCAAATTCGAGGAAGTGCTTCAGGTCCCGGACAGCTCGCGCACTGGTGCGGTTCAGATCGATCATGGATGGATCGAACGAAGTAAAGACGACCATTTCCCGACGGGAGCGGGTGACAGCCACATTGAGTCGTCGCTCACCGCCGTCGCGGTTCAGAGGACCGAAATTCATGGACATGGTCTTGGCTCCCGGCTCCGTCGGACCGTAACCGATGCCCAGCAAGATGATATCGCGCTCGTCGCCTTGGACGGTCTCAAGGTTTTTGACGAAAACCGGTTCGTGGAGCGTCTCGTCGAAGAAAGGCTCGATCTCCGGATGCTGCCGTCGTGCTGCGTCGAGAAGGTCCTCGATGAGACCCTGCTGGTCGGTGTTGAGGGTGATGATGCCGATGGTCTGTTTCGATTCCCGGAAAGCCGGATCGAGCAGGCGTCTTATTGCCTCATCAACGATGGCCTTCGCCTCGACCTGATTCGTGCGGCCCGTGCCTTTGGCGTAAAGACCGTCGACTTTGCGCCAGATGACGGCACTTTCCCGCGTCTCCGAAGCCGGAAAGGTAATGAGGTTGCCATCGTAATAGCGGAGGTTTGAAAACGCGATGAGGCTTTCGTGGCGGCTCCGATAGTGCCAACTGAGACTGCGTCGAGGAATGCCGACGGCGAGGCATTCATCCAGAATGCTTTCGAGGTCTTCTCCGACCGTATCGTCTGAAGACCCTTCCGTGGTGCCCCGCTGGAAGAAGTTCGTGGGTGGCATCTGTCGGGGATCGCCGGCGATGACAACCTGTCTCCCTCGGGCGATAGATCCTACCGCGTCCCAAGGGGCAATTTGTGAAGCTTCATCGAAAATGACCAGATCGAACATCTGCAATTCGACCGGGAGATACTGGGCAATCGATAGGGGACTCATCAACATGCACGGTGCCAGCAGCCCGAACGATTCGCCCATTTCGCTGATCAACTGGCGCAGTGGCTTGTGACGACGCTTTTTCTGAAGTTCGTGTTTGAGGATGCCGTAGCCGTCCTTCTTACCCACGGCGGACTTATCCGGTAGGCGGCCACCAAGAGCCGTACGGGCATACTCGATGGAGAGCTCTGCAACGCGATCATCGAGGGAGCGGAATTCCTCAATGCAGTCCATGTGCTCAGCGGACACAAATTCGCGCAAGATCGGATCGCGATCGATCATCTCGGCGGCGAACCACTTGGCGTAGCCTGTCAAAAAGGCCGCGTCGATCGAACCCTTGTTGAGACTGCCACTTTCGATCGCGCAAACGACTGGCTCCAGACGCCACTGAATGGCCTCTCTGCGGACCCGGCGCCAAGCGCACCAATTCCGCAGTCGGGCCTCATGAGTGACGATGTTCGCGCACGCCTCTCGCAGGGGCGCCAGGACGAGACGATCAGGCGCGGAAAGGCCCGCCAGTTCGGAGAAAGTCGCGTAGCTCGCTTGGAAGTCATTCAGCACGCCCTCCAATCGCTCCGTTGCGGTAGCGATCGAGCCCGTGGGATCGAGGAGTTCGTTGGCATCGACGACGAGCTGCCGCACGGTCCCCTTCAAGGCCACCAGTTCCTCCGGGGAGCCCGAGAATCGGGAAAAGCCCTGCGACAACGTGCCGGCGATGGCGATCGCCTCCTCGATGGCAGCCGACTGGGTGCGGAGATCGGCATAGCCGGGCAGGCCAATCAAGAGTGGTGCCAGGCTATCCATCTCTGCGAGCAACCGCTTCAAGCGTTCGAGTCTGGGCATATCGGCAGCCACATCAGGAAGCGTGCTAGTGCCGCCGGCGGCTGCGAGGCTCTTTGTGACCTTCTTTTTGGCAAAGTTGGCGAGCAACCAGAACTTGCCGCTAGCCGCCTTCCACTGGGTGGCGATCTCATCGGGATCGATTCGCCGGGCGGCATCTTCAGCATAGCGGACCGAAAGGCCGTTCTCTGTCTCCCGGTAATCCTTGAGCTTTTGTAAATACGCCTCGGCTGCCTCGAGGCGGTCATACAGGTTGGCAGAAAAGACGAAGCCAAAATCCTTGCGATGCGTCTGGAGGATGGCGCGCGCGAACTGCGCGAGCAGTTGCGCGTCGGAAGATCGTTCGATCGACCTTTGGATCTGCAATTGCTCCATGACATGTCCCGCAGCTTCGGTGACGGAGTCCACCTTTGCGAGCATGAGCTTGGCGATGGCAAGCAGTCTTTCTTGCCAGCCGTTCGACCATTCCGTTTGTTCAATGATGGAGAATTGGGATGGGGAGTCGCGGTAGGCTTCAAAGTTGAGGTCCAGGCGGTGGGCGACTTCGCGGAGCTTTTCGAAATCCTCCCGGCTGTGGGTCGTGCCACTCGCCCAGGAGAGACCGGGTGTGGCCGGGCCAAAATCCCGAGTAACCAGACCGATCGCCCTGTGTATCGACAGTCCGTTCGGATGACGCTCGTGGAGGTGTGTGCAAACGAGGTTCAAGCGATCTCGGAGCACTCGGAGTCGGTTTGTCTCCTCGTCCCACTGCTCTTGGGTCAGGTCTCCCCGGACATTCCACGCACGATCGAGTTGGCGGAGGATTTCCAACTTCGAAGCCTTGTGCGAATGGACCTCCAGGCAGAAGTCGCCCAAGCCCCTTTCTTCCAAGCGTCGATAGACGACATCGAGAGCTGCCATCTTCTCCGCGACGAACAGCACCCTTTTACCCTTGAGGATGTTGTGGACGATCATGTTGGCGATCGTCTGCGACTTCCCCGTGCCAGGCGGACCGTCGAGGACAAAGTCGCAACCGGCCTCGGCGGCCACTACAGCGGCAAGTTGGGACGAGTCCGCCGGGAGCGGGGTGAAAAGATGGGCCGGACCGGTCACCTGATCGAGATCCCCTTCCGTGGCGTCCCAAGCATTGCCCGAATAGCCTTCCTCTCCGCCCTCAATGAGATGTTTCACCACCGGATTGGCGATGAGTTGATCACGCCGGTCTACGAGGTCTTTCCACATGAGATACTTGGCAAAGGAGAAGGTGCCGATCGCAGTCTCCGTGGTAACCTCAAATCCCGGGATTTCCTTCACCACGAGTCGCAAGCGGTTCCAGATTCCGACTACATCAATGCCGCTTTCGTCCTCGGGCAGCTCACCGTCGAGGCCTGGGATTGCCAGATCGAAGTCCTGACGCAGTAGCTCAAGCAGCGTAAGATTGAAGCGGGGCTCGTCTTCGTGCGCCGACATGGTGATGCCCGATCGCGCGCTCTTCCGCGTCAGTTTGACCGGGTAGAGAATCAGAGGGGCGCGATAGACGCGGGTGTCCTCGGCACCTTTCTTCCAATTAAGGAATCCCAGTGCCAGAAAGAGCGTGTTCGCTCCACCCTCCGATATGTCAGCGTTCGCCTTCCGGTAAAGGTCGACGAGTTCTGCTTCCAGTTTCTTAGCTGTCAAAGGAGATAACACCTCGTGGGAATTGAGGGCATCAGTCGCGTACTGCTGGATCAGGTCCGTCTTGTTGCTCTGCTGATAGAGGTCCATGTCCCGGCCGCCAGCCTCGAACTCCGGCACTGCAGAGATGCGGACCGACTTCCCAGCGGCGAGGATGTCCTCCAGCAGACTCGGGTCGGGGCAGATTAGTGGTATGTGCTTGCTGCGTTCCGGGAGGTGTAGCAGCCGGTTGCGCGCCGTCAGATCGAGCAGCTTGCGTTGCCAAAGGTCGATTCGATCCTTGGCCGACTTTGGCTCGGTCGTGACTTCTATATCGAAGCCAGGCAATTGAGGTGCCTCTTCGAGAGCCTCCGAGGGCAAAGGCGCGGATGTCCCGTCGGACGCAGCGGATGAGGCCTGATCGATAAAACCGAGCGGGCGGATCTTGCGCATGCGGGCCCGCCGGATATCGATCGCCATGACGAAGTCCTCGTCATTCAGTTGCTTCCTGGCTATGTCGATTGCGGCGCTGAACGACGCCGGAGGCGATTGGGAGACCAGAGTCGTTTCGAAGACGATGATTTCCTGCAACTCGATGCGCTTCCGTATAGCCGCCGCCTCCGAGACGATCAATTGGGAAAACTCCTGCGGCTGGAGCCACACACCTGTGAAGGCGTGGCCCTTCGTCAGGATGATGATCGGGTTCAGGCCCGCCTGTTCCAGAGCGGATGCAAAAAGGGTCGCCGTGTCGAGACAGGTCGCCACCTTGTTCTCAAGGATCGAGCCAGGCGTGCGCACCTTTTGGCCCTCGATCTCAAAACTTGCCGGTGGATAGGTGTAGCTGAGCCCGATGCCAGCGACCGATGACCAGAGGGCAGAGGCGATTTCCCAACTGCGACTGCGCGACCGTTCACCGTATCCGTCGATGCCGGCCTTCTTCCCGGCACGTTGCAGGATGTCGCTCGCACCCTTCAGGATCCTGTCCACCGCCGGGTCGTTTGGCATGCAGAAAGCAGGGAGCAGTTCAGGCATCGATCCAGAGCCACCCCACTGGGTCTTGGACAGCAGTTCTATTGGATGTGTTGCGGAGGCGATGGGAGGACGGTCCGGTTCACCGGCGCGAATCTGGAGGACCACATGCCCGTTGACGCTCTCCACCAATTCGGAAAGGAAAGTGCCCGACAAACGGATCTCCCGATCGGAGATCCGAATCTCGGCGCCCGGACGGATCGCGTCGATCTTCCAGATCTTCTTTTCGAGGAACGGAGGGTCTGCCTCCAACGAAACGGTCAATTCGGCGAGCGGTTCCCCGCTCCCGTTTTGGACCGTCAGATCGTGGAGGATCGGAACGGCGTTCTGATGCGAGGCAAAACCGACCTTCTGAGCGACGGTCGCGTTGATGGTGGGTGGCATGGTGGAGAGCGGGAGATTGGAGAGGACTTTATGAGTTCGGAACGTCAGAAAGACAACCGTAAACAAGTGCCTGCCCGCTGGGCGGTAGCGTGAACGCCCGAAGTCAGAAAGGCCAACTGGAAAGGCCGGCGCCAGCCAACAGGCTCTTTCACTCCCCCGGGGAGCCACCGCCCCATCGATCCGACACCCGCGCCCCGGCTGCTCACGGCGCCATCCGGAACAGCGGGCCGGCCCAGGGACTCGGGCCGGCGGTGCCGATCGCGGCCACGCGGAAGGCGTATTCCACCCCGGACTCCAGGTCCACCGTCCAGATCTTTGCCGCCGTGGGGCTGCCCAGCGGCTGCCATGCATCGTCCGGCTCATCGCGGCGGCGAAACTCTGCCTGATAGATGGCCGCCCCGCGCACCCGCTTCCACCGCAGGCGGATCTGGCCGGGGCGGTCGCCCATGACCGCGGTGAGCCGCGCCGGCGCCGGCAGCGTGCCCACCGGTTGGCCATCCCGGCGCAGGTCGAAGCCGGCGGATAGGATCTTCCCCGCGTCTCCGCCGCTCGCGGCATCGATGTGACTGGCCCGCTGTCGCAGGATGCCCTCGTAAGTCGTCCGGCCCGCCGCCTTGGCGGCGATGGCTTCGCGGTAGGCTGTCAGGGCGTGCTGGACCGCCATCACCTGTCCCTCCCACGTGTCCGTCGCGGCGATGAAGGCCGCCTCGTCGGGGACGGGGTCCGGAAAGTTCGGATTATCGTCCATCGCCCGTTCATGCTTCCGCCCGATCGCGAGCAATTCCAGATCGGGCAGCCCGTTCAATGTGAGTCGTACCTTGGCCATGGCAGTCGTCTTCGCCGGTTTACCCTGCCGCCGGGCGGCAGTCGGCAAAAGCATGGGGGATTTCCGTCCTAACCGCAATCAAAAATGTCCATTTTAAAGGAAAAAATCTGCCTTTTTATGTGGGAAAATTGATTTTGTCAGTCAAAAATACTAGTTTTGTTGTTGGAATGATCTGTTTTGCTAGCAAAACGCCTCCTTTTGCTATTGGAAAAATAGAATGTGATAAAAGAATGACCAATTTTGACTTAAAGATGAATAAATTTGATTTGATAAATGAACATTTTTGAGTTCGAAATTGAGACTTGTGATGTAAAAATACCATTTTTACCTGCAAAACCTTGGCTTTCTGCTGCGGCTGGCTCCGTTCCGAGAAGGGGTTTATGCGGGTGCGCTGTCAGACGGGCGGCGCCCCATCCGCATGGGACAACCCCATCCGGGGTTGCTGGCAAAGGGACCGGGAGACCCGGAGTTTCACTCCGGGCTATTCATGGAGCATCCCTCCGGGATGCGCGTGGCGGGCGCACGGTCGAATAATGCCTCCGGGATGCGCGTGGGCGATCTCACGATTTCAATCCCTCATCATCCCATGGCTTGGCGATGCGACAGGGTCTGATCGCCGATCAGACCCGGTTTGATCGGCGATCGAACCGGGTCTCATCGGAGCAGGCGGCGGAGGCGGCGGAGGCCCTTGGCGGGTCGGAGCGTTCGGTGGTGGGCGGCAGGTCAGAGCGCCTTCAACTCGCCGAGCATTTCCAGCAGGGCTCGGGTGAGCTTGACCGAGGCGTCCTTTTCAAACCGCGAGACGCCGAGCCAGCTCTCGTAGCCACCCAGCTCGAGCTGATGGGGCGGGGGCAGGTAGCCGTAGCCGCCGTTGGCGAGTTCGATGAGAAAGGTGTGGGGGAAGGGGCTCTTTTCTTTGATCTCAAGGCCGATCTCGACCAGCACCTCGAAGGGCATCGAGACGATGGCCTGGTCGCCGATGCGGATGGCCTGCACGATGACGTCTTCGCTGCCGGGGGGCTCGGCGCCGCCGTAGGCGACGGTGTTGGCGGCGACGGAGGCGGTGCGCTCATGGATGGCGGCCTGCTCCTTGCGGGGCAGGGCGAGCAACTGGGTCGCCTTTTCGATCTCGGCCGCTGTCGGTACCCGGTAGTCGAGGGTGACGAGACGCTGGCGCATGGCGACGACGGGGTCCGCGTGGTAGGTGTCGATTTTCTTCACGGCCCGCCAGGCGGTGTCGGCGGCTTTTGCGGCGACGATGCGCACTTGCTCGAAGGGGGCGCGGGGCGGCCGTTTCTGGTCGAAGTCGATATTGTTGATGTCGCCGGCGGCGCCGTTGGTCATGAAGGCGACGAAGGTGGCGGGGGGCTTCGATCCGCCGATGCGATAGGGCATGACGCGGGCGAATTCGCCGAAGTAGTCCGCCGATGCCATGCCGACGACTTTGCCATTCTCCTCGGTGACGGTGGGGATGCCGCCGACGTAGTGGAGTGCCCAGTTGGCGATGAGTCCGAGGGGGCGGCGGCCTTTGCGGGTGCGCACGTCGACGATGCACAGCTCGGGATCGGTGGGGCCGGCGGGCTTGAGCAGGTTTTCGCGCGGGGCATTGGTCCGGACCTGATCGAGGCCGCCGAGGGGATTCGGGGTCATGGTGCCGGGCTTGAGAAACCACCGGCGGTTGTAAACCTCGGTGGGTTCCTCGTCGGAGGCGTAGCCGACCTCGGCAGGCTGGAGGGACTCGATGGCGCGGGTCAGGGCCTCGGCGAGTCCGTCGCGGCGCTTTTTCTCGTAGGCGATCCGGCCGGGCGAGGAGTCGCCGCCTTTGGGCGCGGAATGGGTGTGGGTGGCGCAGACGAGCATCTCCTCGGGCTTCCAGCCGGTCTGGGCGGCGACGGCGGCATTGACTTCGTCGGACATCTCGCGCCCGACTCCGATGTCGTCGATGAGGGCGATGACGGCGCGGCCCTCACCATTTTGGAAGGCCACGGCGCGGACATGCAGGGGGTCGTGGACGTGGTTCGAGCGGCCGGATCGCAGGTCGATGGGAAACACGTCGGGTGAGATGTCGACCGCGGCGACGCCGGCGAGCAGTCCGTCTGCGGGCGGTGGCACCTCGGCGGCGGTCAGTGGCTGGGAGACCGCGGCAATGGCGATGGCGGTGGCGAGGAGGATGGGCAGGCTGGGTGGTCTCATGGGGAGCGATGGGCGGGTGATGCGTGGGCCGCCATGAAAACACGGAAAGGCCCCACCGCGCAGGCACGGGATGACGCGGGGGCGCCGATGGGGGGCGAACGGGGAGGTTGCGGCGGGAATTTTCTGGTTTACCGGAGCCGCATGCCAAATCCATGGACCGGGGTGGGAAACCCCTACACACGCCAGGAAGTCCTCGACCGGCTCCGCGACACGCTCTCGCGGGGCGAGGCGATCATCGCCGCGGGTGGTTTGACGGGCGCTACGATTCACGGCAGATTCTCGTTGTCGGCATGATTAATCGTCTTTACGTCAACAATTTTCGCTGTCTCGTCGCCTTCGAGACGCAATTCGATTCATTCGGGGTGCTGTGTGGGCCCAACGGATCGGGAAAAAGCTCCGTGTTTGACGCGTTGAGACTGGTTCAGAGCCTGGCGACCGGCGAGGGCGTGCTGGGAGGGGACGGCGAACGGGATGTACCCCACCTTGACTTCACCAACTGGCTTTCTTCGAAAGTTCAGGAATTCGAGATCGACGTAGACTCTGGAGGACAGCGCTTTGGCTATGTCCTGCATATCGAGCAAACCGCCGAATTTGAGAAGCCCCGAATCGTGAAGGAACAGGCCAGCTGTGATGGCAGGCTCCTTTTCGAACGGGATTTGGACGGTGTCAGGTTCCGCACCGAGGGCGGCAGGGAGGTCGGGTTTCCGCTCGACTGGCGACAGGCGGCCCTCTCGTCAATCCAGCCGAGAGGGGCGCTCGGAGACATTGAGACTCTCCAACAGACGATGGCCCGTCTCCTCATCCTGCGCCCAAATCCGCGAGCCATGGAGCGAGAAAGCAAATCAAAGGCGAAGCATCCCGACCTCCATCTGGGCAACTTGACGTCTTGGTACCGTTCACTGGCCCAAGACGACGAATTTCGCGCTCCGCTCGGAGATGCTCTTCGTGAGGTTTGGCCGGACTTTCGGTCATTTAAACTGGAGGATGTGGGTCTCAACACCGAGGCGCTGCGTCTGCGCTTTGGCGACTTGGGGGGCAGTGCCTCGAGCGACCTGTTCTTCCATCAACTATCGGATGGTGAAAAGGGCATCATCGGACTCTACATGATTCGCGCCGCCTTGATGATCGGCGCAGTGGAAACCGTTTTGATTGACGAGCCAGATAACTATGTTGGTCTTCCGGAATTGCAGCCTTGGGTCCTCTCCATGCGAGAACTCCTCGCAGAGACCCGTCAGGCAGTTTTGATCACTCATCATCCCGAGGTTTTGAGCAGCGCCGGGGCGGCCGCGGGTCGCTATCTCTGGCGGGACAATCACACATCCCCCACCCGGATCGGGCCCTTGGATGTGCCGGAAGGGTTGACGCCGGGAGAAGCTGTAGCGAGGGGGTGGGTCCGTGGCTAGTCGAACCCGGATCATCTGTTTGCACGAAGGAGTGAAGGGCAGAAGCATCGATCCCCTTTTCATCAACGTGCTGATCAAAAGACTCAATCCGGCTTGGCTCCGACCCTGGCCGGGCAGCAACGCGGTCCACACCGTGGATTGTGGAGGAAGGCCAACATTGATGGCCAGATTGCCAGACGAGATCCGGGCTGCGGAGCGGGCGGGAGGCGACACCACGGTGATGGTTTGGGCTGATGTGGACGATGACATGGATGGTCCAGAAGCGCTGAAGGACGCATTTTGGAAGGCTTCTGAAGCGGCAGGCATTGCCCGAAACCAGTTCGACCGGGTCGTATTCGCCTTCGCAAAAGACAGGCTGGAGAACTGGATCCAGTTCCTCAACGAGGGTGCCACCGACGAATCGCTGGAGGGCCCCCGCGTCAGGGACGGCGATGCGGTCAGGGCGGCAAGGGCGCTCGCCGACCGATGCTTGCGCGGAGAGACGGGTGGCGACTTTCCGCCCTCTCTGGGTTGGTCATGCCATAACTGGAGGGTGTTGCGTCGTCGCATGCCCTGAAGCAGGAACGGTGAGACGATTTGTCCGATTGCGGCGGGAATTTTCTGGTTTACCGGAGCCGCATGCCAAATCCATGGACCGGGGTGGGAAACCCCTACACACGCCAGGAAGTCCTCGACCGGCTCCGCGACACGCTCTCGCGGGGCGAGGCGATCATCGCCGCGGGTGCGGGCACGGGGATCAGCGCCAAGTTCATCGAACGCGGCGGCGCCGATCTCATCATCATCTACAACTCGGGCCGCTACCGCATGATGGGCCACGGCTCCATCGCGGGGATCATGGGCTACGGCGATGCCAATGCCACGGCGATGGAGATCGGGGAGTACGAGGTGCTGCCGGTGGTGAAGGAGATCCCGGTGATCTGTGGGGTGCACTGCACCGATCCGCGCCGCCGCATGTGGCACTGGCTGCAGCAGGTGAAGGCGATGGGCTTCTCGGGGATGAACAACTTTCCCACCCACACCATCATCGACGGGTCCTTCCGCCAGCAGCTGGAGGAGACCGGCATGGGCACGGACAAGGAAATCGAAACGGTCGCCCTCGCCCGCCGCATGGATCTCTTCACCATCGTCTACGTGGCTTCGCCGGCCGAGGCCAGGGCCATGGCCGAGGCCGGAGCCGATGTCATCATCGCGCACGTCGGCTGCACCGTGGGTGGATCCATCGGCGTGACGAATGCGGCGATGTCGCTCGCGGACGCGGCGGTGGCGACGCAGGCCATCATCGATGCCGGCAAATCGGTGCGCGACGATGTGATCTATCTTTCCCACGGTGGCCCCATCGCGACGCCGTCCGATGCGGCCTATATCAACGAGCGCACGGACGCGGTCGGCTTTGTCGGGGCGTCGAGCCTCGAGCGCATGGCGGTGGAGGAGTCGCTGACGCAGCTGACCCGCGAGTTCAAGTCGATCCCCCTGCACCGCACGAAGTGACATGGCCGGGAAACGCATCGCCGTCATCGGCACCCTCGACACGAAGGGTGCGGAGCATGCCTATGTCGCCGATTGCCTGCGCGAGTTCGGGCACAGACCGCTCCTGATCGACCTCGGCACCGGAGGTCCCGCCACAGTGACACCGGAAATCACCCGCGCGGAAGTCGCAGCGACCGGGGGACTCGATCTCGCCGCGCTGGTCGCGACGGGTGACCGCGGCACCTGTGTCGCTGCGATGTGCGAAGCCGCGCCCGTGCTGCTCGCGAGGCTGGCCGCAGAGGGCCTCATCGACGGCGTCATCTCCCTGGGCGGTGGCGGTGGCACGGCGTTGGGCACGGCGGCGATGCGCGCGCTGCCGGTCGGCTTTCCGAAGCTGATGGTCTCAACGATGGCGAGCGGCCACACGGCGCCGTATGTCGGCAGCAAGGACATCGTGATGTTTCCCAGCATCGTGGATGTGTCGGGACTGAACCGCATCTCCCGCCCCCTTTTCCGCCAGGCGGCGGCGGCGATCGCCGGGATGGTCGATGCGGGCCGGGCGGAAGCCCCGGAAGACCGACCGCTCATCGCGGCGAGCATGTTCGGCAACACGACCCGCTGTGTCGAGCTGGCCCGCGCGGTGATGGAGCGGGCCGGCTACGAGGTGCTGGTCTTCCACGCCACCGGCACGGGCGGCCGCACCCTGGAGACGCTCATCGGAGACGGGCTCATGCGTGGTGTCCTCGACATCACGACCACGGAATGGGCCGACGAACTGGTGGGCGGGGTCCTGACGGCGGGACCGCATCGTCTCGAGGCGGCCGCCCGCGCCGGTGTGCCGGCCATCGTGGTGCCGGGCTGTCTCGACATGGTCAACTTTGGCGCCCGCGACACGGTGCCGGCGCGCTTCGCAGGGCGGACTTTCCACCTGCACAATCCCCAGGTCACCCTGATGCGGACCACGCCCGAGGAATGTGCCGAACTCGGCCGCATCGTCGCGGAAAAGGTCAACGCCTCGACGGGACCGGTGCGTGTGTTGGTGCCGACGCGGGCCATCAGCCTGATCTCGGCGCCGGGGCAGCCATTCCATGATCCGGAGGCGGATGCGGCGCTCTTCGAGTCGCTCCGGCGCCATCTCGATCCCGCCATCCCGCTGGTGGAAATGGACGCCGCGATCAACGATGAGGTGTTTGCGGAGGCTTGTGCGGAGAGTTTGCTGGAGTTGTTGAGGCGCGATTGAAGTGAGGCTTTGGAGGGGAAGGAAAAAGGTGGGAAGGGGGGCGTCCGTGGGGACTTGGGCGTCCGCTCCGCGTTGGCTGGGCGATGGGAGTACGTACGGGGGATGATGGGGATGTTTGAGGGAAAGGCGTGCTTTGGGGAGATTCGCGTCATTCGCGTTCATTCTTTTCCATTCGTGTAAAGGTTTGGAAGATCTGGGGGCCGGGGCTGGGACCTCGGAAACGCTGGGCGCGACCCGATCCGGCTGGAAGATCGGAACGCGAATGTAAAGGAATGGCCGCGAATGACGCGAATGGTGGATCGAGAGGCGCGCGTTTGGGGAGATTCGCGTCATTCGCGTTCATTCTTTTCCATTCGTGTTAAAAATTGAAGGGCAGAAAGACCTGGAGCTTGAGCAACTGGGGACTTGAAAGCCAGCCATGCCGCTCCAACTCGGCTGGATGATCGGGACGCGAATGTAAAGGAATGGCCGCGAATGACGCGAATGGTGGAGGGAAACACACCCTCTGGGGAGATTCGCGTCATTCGCGTTCATTCTTTTCCATTCGTGTTAAAAATTGAAGGGCAGAAAGACCGGGAGCTTGAGCAACTGGGAACTTGAAAGCCAGTCATGCCGCTCCAACTCGGCTGGATGATCGGGACGCGAATGTAAAGGAATGGCCGCGAATGACGCGAATGGTGGAGGGAAACACACCCTGTGGGGAGATTCGCGTCATTCGCGTTCATTCTTTTCCATTCGTGTTAAAAGGTGAAGGGCAGGAAGACCGGGAGCTTGAGCAACTGGGAACTTGAAAGCCAGTCATGCCGCTCCAACTCGGCTGGATGATCGGAACGCGAATGTAAAAGAATGAACGCGAATGTCGCGAATGGTTGACTAGAAAGCCTGCCCTGAGGAGATCCACCTTACCCATGCCCATTACTCTCTACTCGCGTAAAACACTGGCGGCCAAAATGCCCCAAAAACCTGAGAATCCACACCGAATCGCCTTGATCACTGGCCCTGCCCTGTAAAACAATGGCCGCAAAAGGTGCGACACGTTGCAAACGACCACCACCGAAAAACAATTTCGCAGGAAAAAGCCGATCCAAATGAATCCGCAGCCGACAGCCACGAAATTCGATGACGAAAGCTATCAGATCATCGGTGTCGCCATGGAGGTTCACAATGAGCTTGGTCCCGGCTTGCGCGAAAAGCCTTACGAAGCTGCCATGGTGATAGCATTGAAGCAAAAAGGCTTCCGGGTGGAGCCACAACGTCCCTATCCCATTCGTTTCCGCCAATACATCGTCGGAGACTGTATCCCGGATCTCACCGTGAGCGCCAGTGTTCTGGTCGAGATCAAAGCAGTGGATCGGATCGGAGAGAGCGAAGTGGCGCAAATGCTGAATTACCTCAGAGTCGCCAAGCTCGGACTGGGGTTGGTTGTCAATTTCAAGAATCCCAAGCTCGAGTGGAAAAGGGTCGTCTTGGACCGTTTTGGCGGTTGGAAGGCAAACGGAGAAGGGTGAGGGCGAATGACGCAAACGGTTGATCGAGAGGCGCGCGTTTGGGGAGATTCGCGTCATTCGCGTTCATTCTTTTCCATTCGTGTTCAATGCGGAAAGGTAGCGAGACCGGGAGCTTGAGAAGCTGGGGAACTTGAAAGCCGGCCACGCCGCCCCGGTTCGACTGGATGATCGGAACGCGAATGTTGGAGGGAAACACACCCTCTGGGGAGATTCGCGTCATTCGCGTTCATTCTTTTCCATTCGTGTTAAAAGGTGAAGGGCAGAAAGACCGGGAGCTTGAGAAACTGGGGAACTTGAAAGCCAGCCATCCTGCCCCGGCTCGACTGGAAGATCGGAACGCGAATGTAAAGGAATGGCCGCGAATGACGCGAATGGTGGATCGAGAGGCGTGCGTTTGGGGAGATTCGCGTCATTCGCGTTCATTCTTTTCCATTCGTGTTAAAAATTGAAGGGCAGAAAGACTGGGAGCTTGAGAAGTTGGGGAACTTGAAAGCCAGCCATGCCGCCCCAACTCGGCTGGAAGTTCGGAACGCGAATGTAAAGGAATGGCCGCGAATGACGCGAATGGTGGAGGGAAACGCGTGCTCTGGGGAGAAGCCTGAAAAGCTGGGAGCCATGCCGCCCCAACTCGACTGGATGATCGGAACGCGAATGTAAAGGAATGGCCGCGAATGACGCGAATCACGACGGATCACCGCCGCCATCAATTTTCGCGCCTATTCCGCCTCCCTTTGGCGTAAACTCCGACCTCTCCCCGACCCACCGCCAAGCAAACCGACATGGAAGACCACTTCGATCCCCGCTTCCCCTCCATTGAGCATCTGCGCGCGCGCAGCGCCCTGCGCCTGCCTCGATTCGTGCTCGAATACCTGGAAGGCGGGTGCAACTCCGAGATCAACCTGCGCCGCAACACCGATGAGATCCGCGAGGTCCGGCTGATGCCGCGTTACCTCGGCGAGTTCAAGGGCGCGGATCTGAAAACCGAACTCTTTGGCCAGACCTACGAGGCCCCCTTCGGGGTTTCCCCCATCGGACTCCAGGGGATGATCTGGCCGCGTGCCACCGAGATCCTCGCCGCGGCGGCGACGAAGCACGGCCTCCCCTTCATCCTCAGCACCGTGGCCACGGCGAGCATCGAGACCGTGGCCGAGATCACCGGCGGCAAGGCCTGGTTCCAGCTCTATCATCCGGTGGAGGAGGATCTGCGGAACAAGCTCCTCGACCGCGTCGAGGCGGCCGGACTGCCCGTGCTCGTGATCCTCGCCGACACGCCCGTCTTCGGCTACCGGCCGCGCGAGATCCGCAACGGCCTCGCCATGCCGCCGAAGATGACCCTGCGCAACATCGCCCAGATGATGACGCGTCCGCACTGGTCCTTCGCCCAGCTCGCCACCGGAGTGCCCGAGTTCGCCACCTTGAAACCCTACCTGCCCGGCGGGCTGGACATGAAACACCTCGGCCTCTTCATGAACCGGACTTTCTCCGGCCGGCTCAATCCGGCGCGCCTCGCCTCGTTGCGCGATCGCTGGAAAGGGAAGCTGGTCGTCAAGGGGCTCGTCAGCGAGGAGGATGTCGAGACCGCGCTGGGCATCGGTGTCGATGGGATCATTGTGTCGAACCACGGCGGACGCCAGCTCGACGCGGGTGAGTCGACGATCGCGCCGCTGCCCCGGCTGGCGCGGCGCTTCGGCGACCGCACCACCTTGATGCTCGACAGCGGCCTGCGCTCTGGTCCCGACATCGCCTGTGCCCTCGCGAGCGGCGCCCGTTTCGGCTTCCTCGGCCGCAGTTTCATGTATGGCGTCGCCGCGCTCGGAGATAAGGGCGGCGATCACACGATGACGATGCTGAAGCGGCAGCTCCGGCAGGTCATGGAACAGCTCGCCTGTGAGCGGACAGGGGACTTTCCCAGGCATCTGGTTGTCCGGTAGAGTCCTTGACCTGCCGGGGGGCGATCATCCGCGGTCTGGTTTCTGATCGAACAGGGTCTCATCGGAGATCGAACCCTGTTTCATCGGAAACCACGCGTGTCTGACTGGCGGGGCCAACTGGTCTCATGTCTCCAGTCGCAGACGCGCAAAGGCCCCGCAGAGGCTGGCAATGAGGGCGCGGGGTGATGGGACGACGTCGTAGTGCTGGCGTTTGAACATGCGGGGAAACTGTTCGCGGGCGCGTCGCTCGATGGCGAAGGCGTGGGTCATGATGCCGTGGCGCGCGCCGGTCTCAATGGCTTTGCGAACGTCGCGGATGCCATACTCGCCCTCGTAGCGGTCGTAGTCGCAGGGGCGACCGTCGGTGAGCAGGAAGACGATCTTTCGCTCGCCGGACTCGCGCGCGAGCCGCTCCTGCGCATGCCGCAGGGCGGGACCGATGCGGGTGTAGCCGCGGGCTGTGAGCGATCCCAGCCGGGCCCGCGAGCCGGCCCATTGCTCCCGGAAGTCTTTGATGAGGTGGAATTCGCACTGACGTCTCGTGTTGGAGCTGAATCCTGCAACGGCGAAGTCCGGGATGAATTCGTCGAGTACTTCCCCGGTGCAGAAGAGCGTGTCCCTCATGGTGTCGAGGACCCGCGCATCATCGATCCAGGAATCGGTGGAAAAGCTGAGATCCATGAGGATGAGGGCGGAGACATCGTGCCGCTGGCGGCGGCGCTCGATGTAGAGACGCTCGTCGGGTGCCTGTCCGGCCCGCTGGTCGACGAGAGCCCTCACCACGGCGTCGAGGTCGAGGTCGTCGCCTTGGGGCCGGGTCCGCCGCCGCTCCAGGCGGGTGGCTAGGGAGGCCATCTTTTTCTTGAGGTCGAGGATGAGATCGCGGTGCTGCCGCTCGGTGCTGGCCGCCCAGACAGGATCGGCGTCCCGCGCCAGGGTCTGTCGCACATAGCACCAGTCGGGACGGTGCCGGCGCTGTTTGTAGTCCCACTCTGGATAGGGAATTCCCTCGGGCGGCGGCCCTTCGCCGACCTCGAGGTGTACGCCATCGATGACGAGGTCGGCGCGGTAGATAGAGCGGGGTCGCTCGCGACTGCGCATCACCTGCGTCATCTGGAGGGAGCGAAGCGCTTCCTCGTGGTCCTTCAGTTCATCATCCTCATCGGTCTTTCGGTCGATGCCGTTGGCTTCCTCGAGGGTCTCGGCTTTTTCGAAGGTATGGATGGGCATCTCGGCCTCGACGGGCTGTTCGCCGGGGTCTTCGATGCTTTTCACACCGGCGCGTCCCTCGCCTTTGATCTCGGTGATCTCGTCGTCGTCGGGCTCGGGGTCAGTGGCTTCCCGGTCTTCGGCTGGACGGATGGATCCGGTCTCGTTGGTGGACCGGATGGCAGGCTCCCCGAGGAGTGACCACAGATCGTGACCGGCGAGGGAGGTCTCCAGCCGGGTGATCCTGTCGCAGAGGCCGGGAAACTCTGCCGCCCAGTCGGAGAGGCGGTCGCGGAGAGGCGCCAGTGGCCGGGCGCTGCCGGCGTTGCGCAGAGCGAGGGCGCCGAGCAGGGTCTTGATGCGGAACAATTCCTCATTCGCTTCGACCGACGGCGCGGCGTCAAATCCGGTCGGGAGAAACAGGTGTTCGTCATCGCAGAGGACTCTCTGCGTGGTCTCGATGATGGCCACGGGCCGTCCGGCGACCATGCGGGCGAGGAGGAACAGCTCCTGGCGCAGGGGCTCCAGCGGTGCGCGGACGGCTGCCAGGTGGCGCTCGCGGGGACTGACGACGAGGCGCCGGTACAGGGCCTTGATTGCCAGAAAGAGGTTTTCCTCCCATTCGAGGATGGAGCTCATGGCACGCGGGGAGTGGGATCGAATGCGGGCCGGGGCTTGGGCCGGGTCACTTCAGAAGGTCAGGTCGATGATTTGCCGGATGGCTTTCATCGCGTCGGGATCGTCGGTGAGGGGCTCCGCTATGGCGGCGGCGGCGGCGAAGCGCGGTGGCAGGCCCCGGGCGATCAGTTTGGCGGCATCGACGAGCAGGCGTGTCGAGACAGACTCGATCAGGGAAAGCTCGGTGAGGTTGCGAACCTTTCGGGCGATGGAGACCAGCTTGGCGGCGGCAGCGGTCTCGATGCCTGTCTCGCCGCAAAGGATGCGGATTTCGACCTCTTCATCGGGATAGCCGAAGGTATAACCGACGAAACGCTGCCGTGTCGAGGCTTTCAGCTCCCGCATACTGCGCTGATAGCCGGGGTTGTAGGTGATCACCAGCATGAACTCCGGCGGCGCCTGCAGGGTCTCCCCGGTGCGGTCGAGGAAAAGCTCCCGCCGGTAATCGGTCAGCGGATGGATCACGACGATGGCATCAGCCCTGGCCTCAGCGATCTCATCTAGGTAGAGGATGGCTCCCTCCCGCACCGCCCGGGTCACGGGTCCGTCGCACCAGATGGTCTCGCCCCCGACGAGGAGATGACGCCCCAGCAGGTCCGTGGCCGAGGTGTCCTCATTGCAGGCGACGGTGATCAGGGATCGGCCGAGGCTGGCCGCCATGTGCTCGACGAAGCGGGTCTTGCCGCAACCGGTCGGACCCTTGAGCATCAGCGGCAGTCTGGCGCGCCAGGCTTCCGTAAAAAGCTCCGATTCGCGACCGGTCTCGAGGTAGAAGATCTCTTTCCCACTCACGATGCCGGCAGGGGTTCCGGGGTGGGGGCGTCCCGCTCGGCCGCGCGGACGTCGGAGTGCACCGCCTCATCATTGGGCAGGCCGAAGCGCCAGAAGTTCCAGAGGAAAAAGAGGATGCCGAGGAGAAAGAGGCAGGCGGCCAGGAGCATGCCGATGAAGTGGACTTCGATCTCCTTTTGCACGCTGAGAAAGTCCAGACCCATGCGTCGCTCCAGATTGACCTGGGTGATGCCGGCGACGGCAAGGGCGCCCGTCATGCCGACCATGCCGATATTGCTGAGCCAGAAGGCGGCGCCGGATGGCGCGTTGTCCCAGAGTTTCCGCCCGGTCATCACCGGCAGGCAATAGGCGATCATTGCGAGGACGATCATCGCATAGGCACCCCAGAAGGCGAGGTGGCCGTGCATTGCCGTCACGAGGGTGCCGTGGGTCCACATGTTCACCTGGGGCAGAGTATGGGCGAATCCCAGAAAGCCGGCACCGACAAAGGACATGATGGCGCTACCGAGGGTCCAGTTGAGCGCCGTCTTGTTGGGGTGGCGCCGCCCTCCCTTTTTCGCCATTGCGAGCGCATAGATGGCCATGCCGAGGAAAGCCAGCGGCTCCAGGGCCGAGAAGATGCCCCCGACCATGAGCCAGTAACGGGGAGCCCCGATGTAATAGTAATGATGCCCAGTCCCGAGGATCCCCGAGAGGAAGGTGAGCCCGACGATGATGTAGAGCCATTTTTCCACCAACTCTCGGTCCACCCCGGTCAGCTTGATCAAGAGGTAGCAGAGCAAGGCGCCCATGATGAGTTCCCACACGCCTTCAACCCAGAGATGCACGACCCACCACCGGTAGAATGAGTCCAGGGTCTGGTTGTCGAAATCGATCATGCCGGGCAGATACAACAGGGCAGCCGTGAGCAGTCCGAAGTAAAGCACGATCGAGGTCGTGGTGTAGCGCTTCCCATACCATACCGTCGACCCGATATTGGCGAGGAAGGCGAGCACGTTGACGACGACGAGGTAGTCGAGCGGTCTGGGGATTTCGAGGAACTTCCGTCCCTCCCACCAATTGACGTGATAGCCGATCAGAGCGACGACGCCGACGAGCAGGAAGGAGATCAGCTGAATCCACGCCAACCAGGGCCACATCAGCTCGCGATCGGACTCCTCGGGGATAATGAAATATGCGCTCCCCATGAAACCGAGCAGGAGCCAGAAGACGAGCAGGTTCGTGTGGGTGGCGCGGGCGGTATTGAACGGTATCCACTCATGCAGCCCGTCCATGCCGATGCGGGCAAAGCCCATGATGAAACCATAGATGATCTGGAGCACGAGCAGCAGCATCGCGGCGGCGAAGAACCAGTAGGCGATCTTTTGCGTTTTGAATTTCATGGTGTCGGAAGCAGGGAAAGAGGGTTGGCGTGGTCCCGGAGGAGTCTCAGTTGGTGGGGGTATGGGCCTTGAGGCTGAGGAGGAAATCGACCATCTGCTCGACCTCCTGCGGAGAGACGAGGGCGGGGGTCAGTTTGGGCATGGGGGAACCGGGTTTCACCTTCTGCGGATCGCTGATCCAGGCGATCAGTTCCTCCCGCGTCTTCCGCTGGTGGACGAGATCGAGAGCGGGTGCCGGGACGACTTCGCCGGTGACCGCATTCGGCAGCATCACTCCGGGCGTCCCCTTGCCAAGAATGCGGTGGCAGCCGGTGCACGACTTCTGTTCGAACATCGGTGGCAGGGCCACCGTGGCTGCGACCGAGGCTGGAAGCTCTCCGCTCGCGCTGGCCATGGTTCCGGTGTCCGGCTGCATCAACTTCTTCAGAGGGGGCTCGGCGGGAAACCCGTTGAGATCGACTTTGCCGCACCATTCGAGGAAGGCGATCACCTCGCCGATCTCTTGGTCGGTGAACTCGTATTTCACCATCTTCCGTTGTCCCGGGAACATGGCTTCCGGATCTTTCATGAAGACTTTGATCCAGTCCCTGCCGCGCCGGTCCACCACTTTGGTCAATTCCGGAGCGTAGTAGGCTCCCTCGCCGAACAGGGTGTGGCAGCCCATGCAGTTGTTCTGTTCCCAGAGCTTCTTGCCCGCCGCCACCTGGGGGGTGATCGACGAGTCATTGGTCTGCTCGGGCACCTGGCGGTGCGTATCGATCGTCAGAATGAGGAAAATTCCGGTGAACACGGCGGTGCCACCGAGGAAAAAGGCTCGAGCTTGGAATTTTGTGAGCATGGGACAGAAAGGGGAGTTGGGCGTAGCGCGGTGCGAGTCCTGCCACGATGAGTCAACTTATCGACGGGCTTGGGGAACTCCTTGACTTGCGTCAAGAAATGGCGGTTTTGTCGAATTAGTTTCATGATCAAACCACCCCGCACTCCGAGCCTCGCCGAGACACGGAAAATTCTCGACATCCTCCGGGCGACACAGCTTTTTAGCGAATTGGGCGAAGCCGACCTACGCAATATTGTGCTCTGTTCGGAGACGCGCAGCTTGCCAAAACGAACGTTTCTCTTTCATGAGGGCGACTCGCCTGCTGGCTTCTTCGTGGTCGCACGGGGGGCGGTGAACGTGCACCGACTCGATGAGGAGGGGCGGGAGACAGTCATCCGCGTGTTCCGCGAGGGGGAGTCTTTCGGCGAACTGTTTCTGGTCGACGAGGGGCCGAGTCCCGTGAGCGCCCGGGCGGAATCGGCCACCTCGCTCCTGTTGGTCCGTCGCCGGGACCTTTCTTCAATGATCGCTTTGCGGCCCGAGATCGCGATGCGCTTGCTCGCCTCAATGAGTCGCCATCTTCGCTCCCTGGTGGATAAGATCGGCAGCCTGCAACATCGCACCGTGGGCGAACGCTTGCGCGAATGGCTTCTGGCGCGGTGTTCGGGCGATGAAAGCCCGGCTGTGATCGCTCTTCCGCCCCGGAAATACCTTCTCGCTGCCGAGATCGGTACCATCCCCGAGACGCTGTCCCGGACGCTGACCAAGTTCCGCGAGCGCGGTTGGATACTCACCGCAGGGGACAACATCACGGTCCTTTCGCCCCGGGACTTTGCCGCGGCGAGTCTCGACGGCACCTCTGCCTGACTTGACCGGTGGCCGGCTCATCCCTCACCCCAGGATCCCCCGCACCACGCTGCCGTGGACGTCAGTGAGGCGGAAGTCCCGGCCGCCGTAGCGGTAGGTGAGGCGTTCGTGATCGAAGCCGAGCAGGTGCAGCAGGGTGGCGTGGAGATCGTGGAGATGCACCTTGTCCACTTCGGCGGTCTGGCCGGTGGGGTCGGTGGCGCCGTAGCGCAGGCCGCCCTTCACACCGCCGCCGGCCATCCACATGGTGAAGCCGATGTGGTTGTGGTCGCGGCCGGCATCCTTGTTCAAGATGGGTGGCCGGCCGAACTCACCACCCCAGAGCGCCACGGTGTCGTCGAGCAGGCCGCGCTCCTTCAGGTCGGTGAGCAGGGCGGCGACGGGACGATCACTCTCGTCGGCGAGTTTCTGGTGGCCTTCGACGATCTTGGTGTGCTGGTCCCAAAAGGTCTGGTTGATCTGCACGAAGCGCACCCCGGCCTCGATGAAGCGCCGGGCCATGAGACAGGCGCGGCCATAGTTGTCGGTTTTCGGCTGGTTGACCCCGTAGCGCTCCAGAATGTGGGCGGGCTCGCGCTCGACGTCGAGGAGGCCGGGCATCTCGCTCTGCATGCGGAAGGCGGTCTCGGCGCTCTGGATCATGCCCTCAAGGGGGTCATTGATGCGGTCGAGCGCGAGGCGTCCACGGTTCAGCGACTGGACCAGGTCGAGCTGGCGGCGCTGCTGGGCGGGGGTGATGGCGGTGTTCTCGGTGTAAGGAATCTGGATGCCTTTCAGCGAGGGGGCGTCGGTCCCGTCGGCCCCGCCCCACTGGTTGATCGCGGTGCCGGCGGTGGCGGCGGGCAGAAAGGCGCTGCCATGGCGGCGGGCACCGCCGGCGGAGAAGTCGGGATTGATGGTGATGAAGCCGGGCAGGTTCTGGTTTTCCGTGCCGAGGCCATAGACGATCCAGGAGCCGACCGAGGGCCGCACGAACTGGAAGCTGCCGGTGTTCATCTGCAGGATGGCCTGCGGATGGTTGCCCACATCGGTGTGCATGGAATTGATGAGGCACAGGTCGTCGGCGTGCCGGGCGATGTGGGGAAAAAGGCTGGAGATGGGCAACCCGCTCTGTCCGTGGCGGGAGAAGGGCCAGGGGGATTGGAAGTATTTCCGCCCGCCGCCGAGGTCCTCGCCGTGGCGTTTGGTCAACTCGGGCTTCCAGTCGAAGGAATCGACCTGAGAGGGGCCGCCATTCATGAACAGGAAGATGACGCGCTTGGCGCGGGCGGGAAAGTGGGGCCGCCGCGGCGCAAGGGGATTGATGCCGCCGGGGGCCGCCTCCGAGGCGCCAGACACGGCGGGTCGGGCCAGCAGGCCGGCGAGGGCAAGTGAACCGAAGCCACAGGCGGCGGTCCGCAGGGTCTCGCGACGGCTCGGCTGGTGGGGCATCTGGGGCGGGTGACTCACGGGGGGAAGGTTACCGGTTGGCGGGGTCTCCCGACAATGGCATCTTCGCGGCACGCCGCATGTCCGACCCCCTGTCATCCGTCCCGACCGTGCTCCAGATCCAGGAGCGACGCATCGATTTTCCCCGCCCGCGCCCGCTGGTGATGGGCATCGTGAACATCAACGACGATTCGTTTTCCGGCGACGGGACGCTCGATCCCGATGGCGCGCTGGCGATCGCGCGGCGGATGCTGGCGGAGGGTGCCGACATCATCGACGCCGGGGCCGAGAGCGCCCGGACCAATCGCGGGCCGATCCCGGTGGATGAGGAAATCCGCCGCCTGACCCCGTTCCTGCACGCCTTTGGCCAACTCATCGCCGGCGGGGAGGCGGGTCCGGTGGACGCGGGCCAGCTCTGGCCGCCACTGCTGTCGGTGAATACCTGGCGCCCCGAGGTGATCGAGGCGGTGCTGCCGCTCGGAGTCGATCTCGTCAACGATATCTCCGGTTTACCCGACGGGCGGAATGCCGCGCTGTGCGCCCGCCACGGGGCGGCGCTGCTGATCATGCACACGGTCGGCCTGCCGAAGGTGCCGCATACCCACCAGCGATGGGACGATGTGCTGACGGCGATGGAGGACTTTTTCGCCGAAAAGATCGCCCTCGCCACGGCGGTCGGGCTCGATCCCGATGCCATCGTGCTGGACCCGGGCATCGACTTCGCCAAACAGCGCGAGGACAATCTCGCGGTTTACCGGCATCTCGACCGCTTCCACCGATTCGGCCGGCCCCTGCTGCTGCCGATCTCGCGAAAGACCGTTATCGGCGAGGTGCTCGACCTGCCCGTGCCGGCCGAGCGCGATGCGGGCACGGTGGCCTGCCTGGTGCGCGGGGTGCGGCTGGGTGCCCAGATCTTTCGCGTCCACCACGTGGCGGCGGCGGTGCAGGCGGCCCAAGTCACTGGTGCCCTGGTCCGGCCTGTCGTGGCGTGATGCCGCGGCTCACGGCTGGCGGCGCTCGATCGGGATGGGGATGATGTTGTCGAAGCTCTGGGTGAACTCCCGCACGCTGAAGACCCAGACCACGGCCTTTTTCGTGGTCCAGTAGTCGGGATTCGGCGAGGCGGCGCGGTAGAGGCTCTTGCGCGCCTCGACCAGGCCCGAGCCGCGCACCCCGACCAGGTCGATGGGAAACCCGCACTCCACGCCGAGCTGGTCGAACAGACCGGCGCCCTGACTGTGCATGCCGCCGCTGGCGCCTTCCTGGAAGACGAGCGTGTGGCTGTCGCCGAGCAGCAGCACGGGGCTGGCGGGATCGGGCGCGACGGGCTCGATCTTGCCGCCGTTGTCGCGGCCGGCGTATTGGACGGTCAGTTTCTCGGCCGGCACCTGGCCATCCCACTCGCTGCCCTTCACCTGGTCGCCGGTGATGGACAACTCGGCGGCCTCGCCGCGTGTCATCGCCTGTTTGGGATGGGCGGCGAACCACGCGCCCTTCTCCAGCTCGGTCTTCACCAGGCCGGCGATGATCTGGCAGGTCAGCGGGGTGTAGTGGGCATCCTGCTCGCACCAGAGTTTCTCAGCCGGTTGGGCTTCGCGCCGCTGGCGCAGGATGGGCTCGAGATCGATGACGTTGAGCCCCCGGGCCTTCATCTGGTCGATCAGCGGCGTGAGGGGCGCGGGATCGCCGGGCGCGAAGCGTGCGTCGAGCTTGTCCGGGTAGATCGAGGCCTTGGCCGGCACCGGCACGATGATCAGGTCCACGCCCTTGGCCTTGAGCAGTTCGTGGAATTCGACCATCGAGGGGATGGGATCAGCCTTGTTCTCGGCCACCTCGGCCCACGGCTTTTCCCAGAAGGCGCCGAGGCTCATCTGCTTCAGCTCGCGGACCAGGAAAAACCACGCCGGATCGTCGCCGCGCACGTTGGGCTTTTCCGCGACCTTTTCGCCGGCGGCTTTGGCAAAGGCCTGAGCGCGGTCCGAGCTGCCGGGCTGGCCGGGCGCGGGATCGGCGATGGCCGGGGCACCGTCGGCTTTCGGTTCGGCGGAGACGGCATTTTTCGGAACCGGCGTCGCGGGCGTGGCGGGACTCTGGGCCGACTCGGCGTCACCGGAGTCGCAACCGGCCAGGGTCAGGCACAACAGGGCAAAGCCGGGGGTGAGGAGCCACGATGAGACCCTGTTGGATCGGAGACGGAACAGGGTCTGATCGGAACCGGAGGTGTCAGGGTTGGGGTGTCGCCACATCGTAGTAGAGTTCGAGAGGTTCGAGGATGTCATTCCATTGCCGTTCGCCGACCAGTTGCGGATGGGCGGCGTAGGGCTCGAGCAGGAGTTCGTAGGTGTCTCCGGGACGCCGGGGAAATCCCTGGAGCGGCATACGATCCATCACGGTCCAGTGAAGGGCCAGCACTTTATCCCCACTATAGCTCCCCTCGAGCACTTCTTCGACCCGGTAGAGATAGGCCAGCAGGGCGCGGGGGTAGGTGTCGAGCGCTTCGACGGGCCGGTCGGCGGTCATCTCCAGCAGGGTGGCCCGCAGTCGCACGCGGGGGATGGCGGGGCGGTCGGCGATTTTGGCACGGAGATATTTCCAGTGGGCCTCGAGGCGCGACTCGTCGAGCCGGCCGGGGGCGATGTTCACCGCCTCGATGGCGCCGTCCCAGCCGCCGCCGAAGGTCAGTCCGCGCCGGCCGGCCAGCATCTCGACATCGGAGACATTTTTCACCCCTTGGGCGACGGCCTTGCCATTGTGAAAAACGAGGTACTCGACGCCGTCGCTGGCGATCACGAGATGGGCGGGCTCGCCGGCGCGGGCGGTGCCGATCCAGTGGTGCTGGCGGCCGGGCTGCTCGGAGACGAAGACCCAGTCGGAGCCGCGTTGTCTGAGCTGAAAGTGTTCCGTGCCCGCGACGACGCCGTCCTGCCGGTCGGTGGCGGGGGTGGCGAGCACTTCGATGGTGAAGGCGGGATGCTTCCCGGCGAAGTGAGCCGCGACGGCGCGGGACGACTCGGGGTCCGCATCGAAACGGCCGCCGTCGGCCAGCATCTCGTGGCGGGGGCCGAAACGGGCCTGCTCCCGTGCCTCCACGCCGCAGGCCCGGCCGGGGAACGCGCCGGCGAGATTTTCGCGCGAGCGATCCTCCCACACGAAGAGCAGCGGCAGGCTGGTGACGGGCCAGTCGCGCTCGATGGTCTCGGCCTTTGGCTTGGGCTGGGGTTTCGGAGGCGAGGGCGGGACGGGGTTGGCTTTGGCCAGTTCGGCGGCGCGGGTCTCGGAGTATTTCACCCAGAGATCGGGGAAATGATCGGCCAGCTCGTCGTCGGTGACTTGCAACCAGCTCTCCACCGAGCGGATGTCGGGGGAAAATCGCCCCAGATGGATCTCGACGGTCGCGGCTTTGGACTGGCCGAGGGTTTCTCCGATGTAGGGACCGGTGATGGCGAAAAAACGGACGTGATTGCTCCAACGCGGGTGATAGACCTCGCGGCCATCGACGCCCGGGGCGCCATCGACGGCCACCGGCCAGGTGTCCCGGGCGTCCTCGGTGAAGACATGGAGATTCTTGTGGCTGCCGTCGAATACCCAGGCCAGATGGCTGTCGTCCGGGGCCATGGAGGGCCAGCAGCCGCGCTGGAGACGGCGGTGGGTGCGATCCTCCAGATTCATCAGGCCGGCATCGGGCCAGGGAAACAGGCCGGAAGCCCGTTTGCCGTCGCGGGAGAGCTGGATGTTCTCGACGCCGAGTTGGGTGCCGTCATAGACGAGTTCGCGGTCGCCGGGGTCGAGCAGCTTGAAGCGCTCCAGCCGCGAGGCGTAGAGCGTGCCTTTGTCCGTGGGCAGCAGATCGGTCACATAGACCCACTCCACGCTCGTCGCGGGGTCGCGCCAGACATCGACGGCGTAGCCGGTGGCCAGTTTTTCCAGATGCTCACCGTCCCAGTCGATTCGGAACACCGACGGCTCGAAGTGCCGCAGGTCGGAGCCGGACTTTTTGTAAATGCCCTTGTGGGTGAACACGATGTGGTCGCCCGAGGGGCTCACCAGCGGGCGCGCGTAGTTGTCCTGATCGTCGAGGATGCGGCGGGCGCCGCGACCGTCGCGGGTGTCGAGTCCCCAGAGCTCAAGATGGTCGTCGACGGCGCTGGAGTCGGGGCGGTCGCCGGACAATTGCTTGGTCCAGACGAGCTTGGCGTGACCGCCGACGAACTCCTCAAGGCGCCGGGACAGCGGCTCGGTGGCGAGGATCTCGGGCTGCGGCGGCAGGGCGGAATCGATCTCAGGATCGCAGGCAGCCGGCAGCAGCAGCAGGGGCGCGAGGAGCAGGCGATGGATCGGCGGTTTCGGCACGGTCGGGGTGGCGGGGGAAATTCGCGGGATCGCCGTCAGGGAACCCTCATTCTCCCCCCGGCGCAAGGACCGCCGGGGCGATATCGTACCACGGCTCCAGGGGATCGAGCAGGTCGCTCCACTGCCTCTCGCTGACGAGCTGCGGGTGCGCGGCGTAGGGCTGCAGGGTCAGCTCGTGGCTGGTGCCGAGCTGGCGCGGGTAGCCGGGCAGCGGCTGGCGGTCGAGGATGGTCCAGTGCATCACGGCGACCTCCTTTTCCGCAAAATCGCCCTCCAGCACCTGCTCCACCTCGTAGCGGTAGCCCAGCAGGGCGCGGTGGTAGGTGTCGAGCGCCTCGACGGGCCGGTTGGCGGTGATCTCGACCAGTTTCCCGCGCAGACGCACTGTCGGAATGGCCGGTCGCGCCGACACCACCGATTTCCAGTGCGCTGCCGAGGCGGCGATGGCTTCCGGTGTGGCCGGGGTGGCGTGGAAGGCCACGCCCTCGATCGCGCCCGACCATCCGCCGCCGAACGTCACCCGATGCTCCGGCAGTCCCTGGCCGGGGGCTCCCTGGCTGTCGCCTCCCGGCGTCGCCGTCGTCCCCGCTGCCGGGCCGGCGGTCACCGGCGCGCCGTCGCGGTAGAGCCGCAGGGCCTGCCCATCGTAAGTCACCGCCACGTGGGTCGCCACGCCGGCGGTCACCGGGCCCAGATCCTGGAGCGCCTGACCGGGCAGGCCAAAGCCGAGCCGGTCACCATCCTGCCGCAGCACCATGGCAGTCGAAAAGTACACCGTGCCCGACTGATCCGCCGTTGCCGGGGCGATCACCGCCTCCAGCGTGAACGGCTTCCCATTTCCCTGTGCCAGCATCGCCTCGGCCGAGGCTTGGTCGGGCAGGAAAAAGCCGCCGCTGGGCAGCATCTCGAAGTGCGGGCCGAAGCGCGCCGCCCCTTTCGCGTCCACCGAGCACAGCCGGCTGCCCGCGGCATCGACCGCGTTGCGGGCGTCGCGATTTTCCCAGACGAACAGCGGCTCTGCGCCCGCCGCCGGCCAGGCCCCGGCCTTCGCGGCGGATGGAGCCGGCTGCGGCCGGGGGGCGCCCGATGGCTTCGGCGGCTCGACGCTGGCCAACTCGCCGCCCGCGATCCAGATGTCCGGGAAGACGTCGCCCGAGTCGTCGTCGGTGATCTGGAGCCACTCCTCGACTTTTCTCAAGTCGGGAGAAAATCGCCCCAGCAGCACCTCGACGACCTGGCTGTCCGATTTTGCGGGTGTGGCGCCCGTGTAGGGACCGGTGATGGTGAAAAAGCGCACGTGGTTCGTCCAGCGCGGGTGATACATCTCATGTTTGCCCATGCCGGGGGCGGTGTTGACCGGCACCACCCAGGTCTGTTCGGCACCATCGGTGAAGAGGTGGAGATTCTTGTGCGCCCCATCGAAGACCCAGGCGTGGAGGCTGTCGTCCGGCGCCAGCGACGGCCAGCAGCCGTGCTGATATTTGCGGTGTTCCATCGTCTCCAGATTCAGCACCCCCGCATCCGGCCAGGGAAAGAGACAGGAGAGCCGCTTGCCCGACCGGGAGAGCTGGATGTTGTCCGTGCTGATGGGCGTGCGGTCCCAGACCGGCTCCCGCTTGGCGGGGTCGTTCAGGGGGAAACGCTCCAGCCCCTGACCCTCGATGCTGGACTGCTTGGTGAAACGCAGATCTCGGGTGCTGTAGACCCAGTCCACCCCCGTCGCCGGGTCCCGCCACACCTCGACGGCGAAGCCCTTGGCCACCTCGACCACCTCCCGGCCTTCCCAGTCGACCCGCTTGATGACCGGGTCGAAGGTGCGCCGCTCGCCGTCCTTGCCCATCACCGTGCCGCGGTGGGAAAACAGGATGCCCGAGCCATCGGGCAGGATCATCGGCCGCGCATAGTTCGACAGCTCCGACAGGATGGGTCGCGCCCCGCGCCCGTCCCGCGTGTCCAGGCCCCAGAGCTGCAGCTTTTCGAAATTGGCAAAGACATCGCTGCCATTGCCCACATAGCGCGCCCAGACCGCCTTGGTGTGCCCGCCGGTGAAGGCCTCGATCTCTTTCGACCGCGGATCGGTCGGCGCCTTCGGGGCCGCCGGCGCACAGGAGCCGAGCGCCAGCAGGCCGAGGGATGCGGGGATGAGGAACAGGCGGGAAAAACGGCGGGCAGACATGTCGGATCGAATCATGAGGGGAAAATGCGCCGACCGACGACCACGCCGGGCGGGGGCATGAACAAAAACGAACGAACCGGCATTTCCACAGCCTTTTCCACCCCGCGCCGGACCACCGGAGAGCCGCCCGCGCGTCCTCAATCGCCCAGGTACCGCGACCGCAGATGGGCCAGATGCGCCTCTGGCGTCGCCGCCGAGCCTGCCGCCTGCGCGATCAGCGCCTCGGGCAGCAGCCGGCTGCCGGGACGGTGGATTTTCTCCCGCATCCAGTCGAGCAGCCCCGAGTAGTCGCCCGCCGCCATCTGCCCGTCCAGATCGGGCCGCTGGCGCCGCGCTGCCGCCATCAGGTGCGAGGCATTCAGATTGCCCAGACTGTAGGTGGGGAAATAGCCGAAGATGCCCAGGCTCCAGTGAATGTCCTGGAGACAGCCCTCCGCGTCGTGCCGCACCTTCAGGCCCAGCAGATCCTCGAAGCGCCGGTTCCACTCGCCCGGAATGTCCGCCACCGCCAGCCCCCCGTCGAAGATGGCCGTCTCCATCTCATAGCGCAGCATGATGTGCAGATCGTAGGTCACCTCGTCCGCCTCGACCCGGATGTGCGAGCGCTCCGCCTGATTGACCGAGCGATAGAGATCCTCCGGCGTGAGGCGCGCCAGATGCGGGAAATGCACCGCCGCCCGCGGCAGCCACGTCTCCCAAAAAGCCCGGCTGCGACCCACGTGGTTTTCCCACAGCCGCGACTGCGACTCGTGCACCCCCAGCGACACCGCCTCGCCCACCGGCTGCCCGTGGCACTCGCCCCGCAGCCCCTGGTCGTAGAGCCCGTGCCCCGCCTCGTGCAGCACGCCGAACAGCGAACTGCGAAAGTCCGCCACATCGTAGCGCGTCGTGAGCCGCGTGTCCCGCGGCCCCAGACCCGTGCAGAACGGGTGCACCGCCGCATCGATGCGTCCCGCCGCGAAGTCAAAGCCCACCGCCTCCGCCACCTCGCGATTGAACGCCTGCTGCCGCTCCACCGGGTAGTCGCCCGCCAGCCGGCCGGCGTCGAACGGCTCCCGCTCCAGCGCCTCGGCCGCGATCGCGACCAATTCCGGCCGCAGATCGGCGAACAGCGCCGTCAGCCGCGCACTGCTGGCCCCGCGCTCGAACTCATCGAGCAGCGCATCGTAGGTCCGGCCACCGTGGCCCCAGTACTCCGCCTTGCGCCGGCTCAGGTCGATCAGCTTTTCCAGATGCGGGGCAAAAGCCGCGAAGTCCGACGCCTCGCGCGCTGCTGCCCAGGCTGACTTGGCGATCGCGCGGGTCCGCTCGAACGCCTCGACCAGCTCCGCCGGCACCCGCGTGGCGCGGTCGTAGGCGTGCCGCCACTCCCGCACATTGGCCGCCTCGTCCGAGCCCGGCTCCGCGCCCGCCGCCTCGGAGGCCGCGATCCAATCGCCCACCTCCGGAGCCGTGAAGCGCCGGTGCACCTCCCCGCCGAACCAAGCCATCTGTTCCGCCCGCCACGCCACCCCGTCGCGCGGCATCTGGGTCTCCTGGTCCCAGCTCAGCAGCGCCGCGGCATCCTGGAGCAGCTTCAGCTCGCGGGTCAGGGCGATCAGTTTCGGATAGGCGTCGGCAGTGGACATGGCGTGAGGGGAAATGGGGGGAAGGAAGGGGATCCGGCAGGGACGCGACACTGAATCGGCCCCCGGCCGTCCCTGTCAACCGCATGCATGCCCCTCTCTGCCAAGGACCGTTTGCGGAGCACCAGGAGCCCTCGCCCAGCCGGCCGAAGACGAGCCCGCTTTCGGCCAGCGATCGCCCTGATCACGATAAGTAGTTGATTTTCAAATCGCGGCAGCCCTGGTGCGAAGTTGCTGCCAGCCGATGAGAGGGGAAAATCGACGGAAACGGAGCCGTTTTGCTTCGACTCAGAGCCGTTTTGATTCGACTCATAGCCAGTTTGCTTCGAATCAAGGGCCGGTGTGATTCGACTCAAAGCCGGTGTGATTCGACCCAAAGCCGGTGTGATTCGACGCAGCGACGCGAACAGTCACCAACAGTCGTCTGGAGAGGGAGCCGGAGTCTCCCCGGAAATGAGCCACCGGCTCGATGAGCGGGGGATGGGTGCTGGAGGAGCTTTTCGCGTCCCATCGAATCTTGAAAAAAAAACTCAAGGAGCCGGGCCGCCCCCGGCCCGGTCGAATGCCCCAAAAGGCGCCTCAGGGCCGGGGGCGGCCCTGCTCCTTGAGGGATCGAGTCAATTTTCCCGGTCCCTAAAATCTGAGTCGCCGACGACTCCCAAAATGGGGCGCGGTTTTCGATGAAACAGGGTCTGATCGGAGATGAAACAGGGTCTGATCGGAATGGCAAGGGATCGGGCCTGGGTTCGGAAATGCGTTACCCGTATGCGAAACGGGACGGGAGTTCCCGTTCCCCGCGGGGCCGGCCTTTCCAGACGCGGGCTGCGTTGACCGGCGCGGGCATCGCGTGTAATCTTCGGCCCCATGTCCGCCCTCCGAAAACCGGCCCCGATCTCCGTCGAAGACTATCTCGCGGGCGAACTCGTCGCGGAGACGAAGCACGAGTATCTCGGCGGCGAAGTCCATGCGATGGCTGGGGCCAACAACCGGCATAATCAAATCGCTTTTAACACGCTGCTCGCCTTGGGATCGTCCCTCCGCGGCAAACCCTGCCGTCCCTACAACAGCGACACGAAGGTGCGCATCCAGCTCTTGAGCCACACCCGCTTCTATTACCCCGATGCGATGGTGGTCTGCGATCGGAACCGCGACCAGGACCATTGGCAGGACCGTCCGGTGGTGATCGTCGAGGTGCTGAGCGAATCGACCCGGCGGACCGATCTGACAGAAAAGCGCGAGGCCTACTTCGCCATCCCGAGCCTGATGGCCCTCATTTTTGTGGAGCCTGATGAGGCCGCCCTCACCGTCCACCGCCGGCAAGCCGACGGCGGCTTCGCCCGCGAAGACTACGCTGGTCTGGATGCGGCCGTTCCCCTGCCCGAGATCGAATGCTCGCTCCCGCTCGCGGAGGTTTACGAGGGCGTGGCGTTTTGAAGCGCCGCCGGCCCGGTCGAATGCCCCAAAAGGTGCCTCAGGGCCGGGGGCGGCCCTGCTCCTTGAGGGATCGCGTCACTTTTCCCGTCCCATCAAATCTCCATCCAACCCGGTTGCATCGGAATGCGACGGGACGAAGGCCATTTGGCGCCGCGGACGGAGGTGCCCAACCGGGAGCAGTCACCGGCCGACGGCACGGATGCCGAAGACATAGACCGAGGATGAGGCGATGGCGGAGCAGCCGCGGAGCTTGGTTTCGAGGGTGGGTTCATTCCCATCGCCCGGGCTCGTGCTGTTGATCGAAATTGCCCATTTGCCGGGCTCGGACTCCAACGCCATGAGGGTCCCGACACTCACCTGTCTGGCCCCCTGTCGGATATTGGCAAAATCAGAGTTGCCGGCCACTTCTCCTGAAAGTTTGTGCCCGAGTAATTTACCGACCGGATTGATCCAATAAAAATGCGTGCCAGCGCCTTCGTGAGACAGGCTGCCGCCTTGAGCATCGACTACGGTCGCAACTTCCCCTTCCCGCTTATCCCACCAGCCCCGCCATTTCCCATCGATTCCCAATGCCCAACCACCCCAACTGGCAACAATCGCAGTCGCCAAGGGTAGGTCGGGCGGTGGGGCGACCTCTTTTCCCGACGTCAGTAACCGGATTTTCCCGCTTTGGAGCAGCGCAAACGCGGGGCCTGCCTTGGAAGCAATATCTACGGCGGGTTCCGAAACATCGATCTTGTTGGCGATAAAAGGCGTCGATCCAGATGACGAAAACCCGCCATCACCCGCTCCAAAGACTTCCCCTTTTTCATTCAGGAAAACGAATTTTCCGGCTCCGGTCGCGACTTTCACAATACCAGTAAGGCTGAAAGTAGGGTCTCGCATTTCCCTGACAGGATTATTAGGTTCGTATGACTTGCCGGAATGCCATGCCCTCACCGTGCCATCCGCCAACAGTGCCACCGCCACGCTGCCTTTGTCGCCACCCATTTCACTGACCGATATCGCCACCACATTGCTCCCCAGATCGGCGGGGAGCTTGGCGAGGGCGTTGTCGTCGGGTTGGGAGCCGACGGGTTTGCCATCGCGGCGGTGGACTTCCAGGCGTCCGGCGACGGTGGGACGCTTCGGGATCGGCAGGGGAAAGACCGTGGCCGGATCGACCGTCGCGGTCGGCATGGACGCTGGTGCGGCGGGAGTCGCAGCAGGACCGGCAGCCGATGCGGCCGCCCCGGTCCAGTCATCGGGCTTCAGGTTGGCCACGGGCTTGAGGGCGAGCACGTAGTCGCCGATGAAGAAGAGCTTCCAGCAGCCGGCGGCTTTGGCTTCGCAGTATTTCGGGTCATAGCTCCCCAGATCTTTGCGATCGCCCCAGAAGCGCCACTGGTCCTCGCCTTCGCGGAGGGCGGCGATGCCGGCGCGGCCCCGTCCTTCTCCACCATCGGATGTGCCAATGTTGACTACGCTTCGCACGTCTCTGGGTTCAACGCCCCTGAAGTTTTTCAAAGACTGAGGATAGGCCTCAGTCATGGAATCCTTTTCCGGTCTCCCTCGTTCATCCGTGGTGATGAGTTCATTCCCGAGAAAAGCCCGTGAGCTGATCGGGAGCGTTGATTGGTATTTCGGGAACCCGAATCGCTGCAATTGGAGGTTCTTGCGATCCAGTCGTGCCACCCAAGTGGAACTGCCCGATGCGCCCACCTTTGCCACAGATCCTTGAAATTCAGCCGTAATCTCCAACTGCCCTTCGTGGTTGCCGCCAATGGTATACACTTTTCCGTCGGAGTTCAGGGCGACTAGGTGTCCGCTGCCCGCTTCGATTGCGACGATGTTGTCCCAATCGGCGACCGGCGAAAAGTCCAAATTGCGCTTTTCCACTTCGGGCGGATTGACGTTGAGAAATGACACCTTTCCGTCCTCCAATAGCGCGGCTGCGATGAAGTTTCCGACTGTCACGCGGACCGATCCCTTGATCGCTGCCAGATTGGCGTCATTGGGAAGGGGCTTGATCGATTTCAACGTTCCATCGGTCCCGATAGCGATGGGATAAATACGAGAGGCGGTGACAAGCGATGGAGCGATGATGGTTTCGGCCTCCACATCCACCACCTCCCCCAAATCCGCCGGCACGCCGCCAAAGAGTTGCCGGAAGGCCGCCTCGTCCACGGGTTTCCCATCCAGCCGCCAAGCCACGACACGGCACGGGGTGGTGGGTCGGGTGGGACGCGGCAGGGGAAAGGGATTTTCCGGGATGGGCTGCCAACCGAAGGGGTTTTTTAAGGTGCCCGCTTCATCGGTCGGCGCGGTCGCCATCGGCGCCGGCGTCGCAGGGGCCTCGGTGCGGGCAGGCGTTTCCGCGCTCCCGGCTGCCAGCGACTCGCGCCACGCCAGCACGGCCTGAGCTTTCTCAAAGTCGCGGGCGCGGGTCAGCTCGGCTTCGAGGGCCTGGAGGGACTGCTGGAGGGCGGCATCGAGGGTGGTGCGGATCTTGCCGGACTCGGTGGTCCAGGTCTGGCGCAGGGCGACGAGAGGCTCGGGTGATCCGTCGGGCAGCGCGGGCAGGGTCACGGCACCGTTGTCGGTGACGGCGGCGAGGGGATCGGCCGGCGGCTCGGCGAGGGCGGTCTGGAGGGTCTGGATGCGCTTCTTTTCGGCCTCAAAGGCGGTGGCGAGCCGCAGATCGCCGGCATCGGCGGCCTGGCCGAGCCGCGTCTCCAAGCCGGCGAGGTATTTCGCCGCGAGATCGCGCAACTGGGTGCGACGGGTGGTGTGAAAGCCGTCGAGCCGGGTGGTGAGGCCGGGCAGGCCGGCCAGCGGGGATGGGGCCGGCGATGCCGGGGGCATGGTGCCAGCGGGCTGCTCGGCGGGTGTGGGGGCAACGGTCGGCGGCGGCGGCATTGGCGGCACGCTTGCGGTGCCCGTGGTCGGGGCGGCGGCGGCGACGGCCGGGGTCCCGCCATCAGCGGCATCGGTCACGCCCACGATCCGCAACGCGTCGGCCTCGGGGAGGCCATCGAGCCGGATGATTTCGATGTCGCGGACTTCCATGTCGTTGACATACAAAAAGGCGTCCCCTTTTGGATAGGTGCCATCCCGCCCGATGACGAAGGCCCCGCCGTCGAGGCGGCTGATGAGCTGGTCTCCGATCACGCAGAATTCGAGGGTGAACTCTGTTTTCGGCGGCTGCGGTTCGGTGGGGGCGCTGGCGATGCTCCAATCCTGATCGGCTTCGCGCCGCTGGCAGTGGAGCATGGTCTGGCCGCGCCTGAGTTGATAGACCCGGCTGCGGGGATCGGCCGTCTGGGCCCGCAGGACGATGCCATGGGTGAGGGCATCGTCATCGCGGACGCCCCGAAACGTCGCCCGGACGCCGTAGTTGGCCGCTCCCGTCAGGGGAAGCGGCAGGGTCACCTGAATGGCCGGTCGGGTCGCTGCGATCCAGCCATCGGTCACCCGAACGGCGCGGGGGCTGCCCGGATCCCGGTTCGGTTCGGGAAGGTCTTCGATGGTGGAATAGATCCGCGTCCACTGGCCGGCCGGAAGCGGCGACGGGGTGCCGGTCGATGTGGCGGGGGGAGCGACGGGCTCGGGCGATGCCTTCGTCGGGGGAGTGGTGGCATCGGCCACGGGCGGGGCGGCTTTTTTGGGCTGATCCGGGGAGGCGGGGGCAGGCGGGGCTTTCTTTGCCGTCTCTGCGATGGGCGGCGGGGTCACTGCGGTCCCGGTGGATGGGGTGGTCGCGGCGGGCTCGTCGCCACGGAACAGAAAAAACGCCCCGAGTCCGAGCACGGCGGCGGCGGCCACACCGATGCCGAGGAAGAGCGGTCCGCGGGGGGCCGGAGGGGGGCTGAGAGGCTGGGCTTTGGCGGGAGTGGCTCGGCCGCGCGACGAGGCGGGCGCTGCCTGGCCTCCGCGTTTCACGGTATCGGTCACGGGCACGGCCACCGGCACGGCGTCGCTGTCCTCGCCGGCCTCCACCCGGGCCATGGGCTGGGAAAAGATGCGGTCGAGATCGGCGCGGATGGCGGAGGCGGTCGGGTAGCGGTAGTCGGGGTCGGAGGCGGTCGCCTTGGTCACGATGTCATCAATGCGGGGATCGATGTCGGGCACGAGGACGCTGGGCGGCTGGAAGCTGCCGCGCGGCAGCTTGCCGGTGAGCAACTGGTAGAGCATGACACCGACGGCGTAGAGATCGGCGCGGTGGTCGACGGTGCGCCCGGACTCCAGAGCCTCGGGGGCGACGAAATCGGGAGTCCCGACGGCGACATTGGTCATGGTGAGGGCCGCGACGGAATCGCCGGAGCCGTCGCCGAGGCGTTTGGCCAGCCCGAAGTCGGCGATTTTGACGCGGCCTTCGTGGTTGAGCAGGATATTGGCGGGCTTGATGTCGCGGTGGACGATGCCGTGGGTGTGAGCGTACTCGAGGGCGTCGAGCACGTGGGCGACGATGGCGAGGGCCTGCTCCTGGGGCAGGCGGCCCCCGTGGTGGTGCAGATACTGGTGGATGTCCATCCCGTCGATGAACTCCATGACGAAGTAGAGCTGCCCGTCGGCAGTCTCGCCGAAGTCGTAAACGGAGATGATGGCCGGGTGATCGAGCCGGGCCATGGCGCGGGCTTCCTGGAGGAAGCGGGCGGCGAAATTCAGCTCGTCCTCGCCCTGGGTGAAGGTCTCGGGCAGCACCTTGATGGCGACGGGGCGGTCGAGTTTGGCCTGACGCCCTTTGTAAACGGCTCCCATGCCACCGCGTCCGAGGATGCCGGTGATCTCATATTGGGGCAGCAGGCGCTGCAGGACTTCGGGCGAGGGCGGTTCCCAACCGGACGACGAAGGAGAGGTCGAAGGCATGGGCGGAAGTTTGCCCAACGGCTGGCCAGGCGGCAAGGGGAAAAGGCCGGAATCGTGAGCTTTGCGGGAAGCGGGGAGTCACAGTCGGTTGTGCCGTCCGATGGTGTGTTTCACCTCCGTCCATTCGCGGCCCCGGAGGTCCCGCGGGTCGGGCTGGCCTTCGGCGTCGTCGAAATAGCAGAGAGATCGCCCAACGTTCCAAAGGCTGTCGTCCGGGTACTTTGCCGAGTAGAACTCGAGCATCTCATCGCGCGAGAAGTGTTCGAGCAGCTCCGCGAAATCCCAGAAGTCTTTTTTGCTCCCGCGGTTGGCGATGGCGTTCAGCTTCATAGCCGCGACATCCTCGAGCGACAGCATCCGGATACCCTCGGTCTCGGCGGTTCCGGCGAGGAGCGGGTATCGGTGGGCGATGAGATCGATCTTGATCCCGGCAATCACTCCGCTGACGGAGTTTTCCGAGGTCTCTGCCTCAGTCATGCGGTAGGAGTGTTTCAGAACTTCAGCAAGTGCCCGCGCGTCGAAGGGGGAGTTTGAAGAGGTCGATGTCCACCGACTCGCGATGCCCAAACCGAAGTGCGAGCGAGGTGCCGCCCCGAGTGCGAAGGCATGCAGGGATTCCTCTCGCATCAACTCCTGCAGGAGGTCAAAAAGCTCCGGCGTGACCGCTCCACGGTTCAGCGTCATGGCTTCCAATGGGCGTTGCGATGCCGGAAGGCCCGAAAGGCTTCGCGGGGCAGATCGAATTGATTGGCGAAAAAGGAAATGGTTTTGGTGCCCAGCGAGGGCGCTCGTAGCAGAGCCACCCTGACGCGCTCCGATCCGTAATAGTCCCACACGGCCTTCACATCGGCCAGTGTCCCCCGATCCATCACCCTCACGATCACAAAGTCCCCGTGGCGCTCGGGATCGATCGACGCAGGGTCGGTATCCCAAAACACATGGCGGGAGAGCCCGTCGATCCATCGGGGGGAAGACATCCGGGAAAGGTACCCTGAAAGTGCGCCATTTCCAGCTCGCGCTGAGCGACCCCGCGGACTGTTGCTGCGTTTTGCGCATCCGTCGGTTGGCTCTCCGGCAGACGCAGAAACGGGAGTTGGCTGAGCTTGGCGCCCCCCCCAGGATCGCCAGCAGGCTGACAGGATGCCCGCGTCTGCGAGGAAGGGGCTGACTTTCCGCACTGGCGTGGGCTCAGGGCGTCACGGGCAGACCGGGGGGACGCTCGGAGAGTTTGCGGAACTCCCGCTCCTCGTAGGGGGTCGCCATTTCCGACTCGGAGACGCCGCCCATGACGGTGACTTCGCCGGAGGCATTGGACACGATCTCGGGCCGGCTCAGGCCTTTCTCCCGGTAGGCGGTCTGGGTAACGACGTTGCCGGTGGGATCGATGACCGTATAAAAATACTGCTGGGGGGCGGCCATGTGGAGCACGTGGAGCCGGCTGCCGGCATCGACGACCGGCTGGGGCGGGCGGGCATCCATATATTCCCCGAGTGAGAAGGTGGTCCGCACCCGGCCGGTGTCATGGTCGGAGAGGCGGAAATAGAGCGACCGTTTCTGAGCTCCCTGGAAAAAGGTGAGCAGGGTGAAGGCGCGGTAGCTGCCGGCGCCTTCGTAGCCGGAGGGAACACCGACGACCTGGGGTCCCCACATGACTTGTCCGTCGACGATATTCACCGTCTGGACGCGGGTCTCGAAATGGCGGCCGATGGGTGGGAAAAAGACGCGCACTTTGACGCGGTAGAGGCCGGACTCGCCCATGGGGTAGGCGCGGTTCACCATGACCCGCATGCGGTGCGGGGCGCCGCTGGGCAGGATGACGGGCTGGGGCTTCGGGGCCCCGGGGACGGGCGGGATCAGGTTCTGCCGGCCGTCGAGGACCTGAAAGTCGAGCCACGAGCCGCCGGCCTGCCCGTCGATGACGATCTCGCGACCGGCGCGGTTCACCAGGGTGAGCACGCCGGTGACGGGCTCGTGGGTCATGAAGGTCTTTTTGTCGAACTCGAACCCGACATCCAACTGGGCGCGGGCGCTACCGGCGACCAGCAGGAAGGCACCGAGCCAGAGGAGGGATATGGCGGCGGGACGGGTTCGCATGGGGACGGCGATCACTGGTTCGTGGCGGGGGGCGTCGGGGTCTGCGGCGCGGCCGGAGGGGCGGCAGGCGGTGCGGCGCCATCCATGGCTGGCTCAGGAGCCGGAGCACTCCCGGCCGGAGCGGCTGGTGCAGCCGGGGCGGGGGCCGAGCCATCCATGGCGGGCGGAGCAACTGGTGCGGGCGGAGCAGCGGGTGCGGTGGGACGGGGCAGGGGAGAGCCGGCGGGCAGGGGCGGCTCGGAGCGGGCGGTGCGGAAGCCGGTCCACAGGCTGGCCTCCTCGGGACCTTTGGCGGGTCGGCGGGAGGTGAGTTCGTAGCCTTCCTTGGTGGCGAAGGAGGCGCCGCGCTTGATGGGGACTTTCTTGTCGGGATTGTCGGGGTCGGTATCCCAGGTGTCGGTCCATTCGCTGACGTTGCCGGCCATGCCCTTCACGCCATAGCGGCTTTCGTCGGTGGGGAAGGCATCGACGGGCGCCCAGTAGCGGTAGCCGTCCTGGTTGCCGTTGGATTCGGCATCCTGATCGGAGCCGGAGTTGAAGCGCTTCAGGTCGATGTCGTTGCCCCAGGGATAGATGAGGCCTTCGGGTCCGCGGGCGGCCTTTTCCCACTCCTGGTCGGTGGGCAGGCGGTTGCCTTTCCAGCGGGCGTAGGCGTAGGCGTCCCACCAGTCCACGTGCATGACCGGGCAGTTGGGATCGATGCGGACGCCGCCGACCTTGCCGCCGCGCTCGGCGGTCGCGTAGTATTCGTCCCAGTCCTTGGGCCGGTGGGATTTCTTCTCGGCGGGTTGTTCGGGATGGCGGATGAGGGGCAGCAGGCTGGGATCGGCCTCCAGAGCGGCGAGGAAGGCGGCGTACTGGCCGTAGGTGACCTCGAACTCGTCGATCCAGTAGGCGGGCAGCTCGACTTTCTGACCGTTCTGGTAAGTGAAGGCGCCCTCGGGCACGCGGATCATGGTGTCGAAGGGCTTGGCGACGGGACGGCTGCCGAAAAAGACCTGCCAGATCAGCCCGCTGACCACGATGAGCAGACCGACGACGATGCCCGACACGATGGCGGCGCGATTGCTGCGCTGCTCCAGTTCGGCATGGGCGGGTGGCTGGAGGGCCTGGTCCTCGAGGTGGCGGATGGCCTCGGAGAGACCGTGGCCGGACTTCACGCCGTCGATGCGGGCGGGATTGGCCATGCGATCGAGCAGGGCGACGAGGCGCTTGTCGGCCTTGGGGTTGCCTTTGACGAAGGGGCGGATGGCTTCGGAGATCAGCCGCATCTGGGCGCTGTCCTCCTCGGGCATCGGGATGCCCGGCTTGACTGGATTGGCGATGCGGGGCTGTCCGTCGCCGACGAGGAAAATGGTGTCGGCCGAGATCATGCGGTGCTCCATGCGCTGCTGTTTCAGGTAGTGCAGCACATCGGCGACCACTTTGAGCACCCGCCACAGGGAGGCCTCGTCCACGGGCGTGCCGGCCTGGGCCAGTTGGGCCAGGGTGGGACCGTCGATCAGCTCCAGGGTGTAGAAAGTGACGCCGCGATCCTGGTCCGCCTCATAGACGAGGGAAATGTTCGGATGGCTGACGAGCGCCCGGGAGCGTGCCTCGTGGGCGAAGGTGCCGACCCAGGTGGGATCGGTGCGGTGCCGGCGGAAGAGGGCCTTCAGCGCCACCTGCCGGCCGATGGAGATCTGCTCGGCCTCGTACATGGCGAGGTCGTCATCGTGCTGGATGATGCTCAGTAGCCGATAGTCGCCCAGCTGTGTGCCCACCCGTAGCAAGCCATCGGGCAGGGAGTCGCCCGCGACCGGCGCCGTCTCGGCGGACGCGTCATAAGCCGGCTCGGACGGATAGGCGGGCGCCTCGTAGGCCTCCGGCTCGGGCGCGGCGGCGGCACCGCCGGTCAGGGACAGGCCGGTGTTGCCCGAGAGCCAGTCGCGCATCACGTCGTCGTTGACGGGTTTGAAGAAAAGCATCTCGCCCTCGATGACCCGGTCGTAATACGGGCTCATGTCCTCCCGGCTGCAGAAGGCCGTGGCCACCGGGCCGAAGCGCTCGACGAGCCGGTCGCGCAGGTCGAAGATGGCGGCGCCGTTTTCCTCCGGAATGCCGGCCACGATCGCTTCCAGATGATCCAGGGTGCTCGCGATCTCCCAGGCTCCCTTCAGCGTGGCGGCCTGGTGGATGGCGCCGGCATCGGTGATGACGGACGACAGGATGCGGAACAACTGGTCGCGGTCGGTATCCGACTCGTCGATCAGCAGCAGATTCAGGTGGGAGGAGCCGCTCATTCGGGTGCGTTCGGGACAGTGGGAAACAGGGAATTGTCAGGACCGAGAGGGGGCTCGCTCATCGGCGTGGGGGTGGATCCGGGATTCAAATTTTTCAGGTCGGGGGGAAAGGCGGCGGTGTCCTGCAATTCGTCCCGATAGTAAAGCTCTACGATGTAACCATAGAAGGCCCGTTCGCCAAGCTCGCGCTTCTGTTCGGGCGTAAAAACCGGCTGGTGATAGATCACTTCGATCCTTTCGGAGCCCTCCGAGGCCCAATCGTAGGGCTTCGAGACGAATTGCTGGGCGGTGTCGGCGGTGGACGCCTCGGTTTTCTCCCCGTTCACCAAATCGTAGAAATAGACCAGCATCGACATCTCCGAGGCGCTCGGCCGGGAGGCAGGATCGGCCAGGATGGAGACGCTGAGCACCACCCGCTCGCCCTGCCCCTCCCGGATGGCGGGGTCGTGGAGTGTCTCGATTTTGCCGAGTTTCAGCACGGGCGGCCGTTTGGCCCCGCCAGCGCGGTGACCGCTCAGTTCGCCGAGTGCGATGGGATGCCAGGCGCCGGCTTTGTCCGCCCCGAGATCTCGCACCCGCTCCCAGTAGAGGGTGGATTTCCGGTCCAGACCGAGCTGATCGTAGGTGGCGGCGATCTCGGACAGCACCCGCGGGTGTTCGGGCAACAGAGCCTCCGCCTGACGCAGGGAGTCGAGCGACCCTTGCATGTTTCCGCTGGATCGCAGCTCGGCTCCGGTGTCGACCATCGCGGCGACCTCTGGATCGGGAATGCCCAGCGCCGGCGGCGCGGCCAGGGCGGCTTCGGTCAGCAGCGTCGATAGCGGTGGCACCGTCTCCGCGCCGGCATAGCGCGGCCCCGGCAGTAGCGACTCACCCAGAGCCGGCGGCGCGGCCATCGGCGGCACTGCACCGGTCGTGACCGACGGGGAAAAGTCGGCCCCCAGCGGGGGATTCGGCGGCGCGGCCACGCCGGGTGAGGGCGGCACGTCCACGGTCTGCGAAAGCGGCGCAGTCTGCGGCTCTGGCGCAGGTGGCGGCTCTGCGGAGGGCAGATAGGGTTTCGCCGGATACACCGTCGGCATCTGGATCTGGGCCGGCGGCGGCGGGACGGGCGGTCCGGCTGCGAGAGGCGCCGGTTCCGGAGCCGGCTGGCTCGGGCGGGTCAGGATCGCCCAGCCCGCCATCGCCACCTGCAGGACCGCCAGCGTCCCCAGCACCCAGAGTGCGGACGTGAAAGTCCTCCCAAAAACGGGACGGGTTGAAAACAGATCCTGAGCCATGCGCGCACGCTTCGACCGCGCGCGCCATCGCCACGGATCGAAACCCGGAACGGTACGGACCCTTGCCCCGCCTGTCAATGCAGCGGGCGGCCCCTTGCGCCGATGGCGAACTGCGTCAGATTGGCACTGCAACGAGATCGCCCCATGTCCTCTCCCCACATCGACACCGCGCCGACGCTGCGTCCCTGCGGGTTGGCCCTGACCCCGGTGGAGGCGGCCCGCGGCCTCGCGCATCTCCCCGGATTGGTCTTTCTCGACTCATCCACCGCCGAAGCCGAGCCCTATCGCACCGATTCCCGCTTTTCCCTCGTTGCCGCCCGGCCCGTCGAGGTGCTGGAAGGCGATTTCTTCCACGCTCCCGACCGCGAGCGTCTGCGCCAGCGCCTTGCCGCCACCGGTGGCCCCGGTGACACGCCCGACTGCGGCTATCCCGCTGGCGGTGCCATCGGATGGATCGAATACGAAGGCCGGTTCCGCTTCGGCCTGTATCCCGAGGTGCTCATCTACGATCACCGGCACGAAAGCTGGCTCGAGCGCGGCGACCTGAGCCGCGCCATCGATCCCGGTGCCCCGCCCGCCGGCCCCGCGCCGCTGCCCGGCCCGTTTTTGGCCAACCAGACGCCCGACCAGTTCCAGGCTGCCGTCCGCCGCGCCCAGGAATACATCGCCGCCGGCGATATCTATCAGGTGAATCTCTCCCGCCGCCTCCGTGCCGCCTGGCCGGGTGAAAAAATGCCCCTGTTCGCCCCTCTCGACCTCTACGAGCGGCTCCGCGACGCATCCCCGGCGCCCTTTGCCGCCTACCTTGCCCTCGGCGGCGACCGGCACGTGCTGTCGTCCTCTCCCGAGCTGTTTCTCGAGATCAGCGGCAGCGCCATCCGCACCCGGCCCATCAAGGGCACCCGGCCCCGCTTTCGCGATCCCGCTGAGGACGAGCAGTCCGCCTACGACCTGCTCACCTCGCCCAAGGAAATCGCCGAACTCATCATGATCACCGACCTCGAGCGCAACGACCTCGGGCAGATCTGCGAGTATGGCAGCGTGCGCGCCACCGACCTGCTCAAGCTCGAGCGCTACGCCCAGGTCTTTCACCTCGTCTCCACCGTCGAAGGCCAGCTCCGGCCCGGCATCGACTCCATCGAGGCCCTCGCGGCCTGCTTTCCCGGCGGCTCCATCACCGGCGCACCCAAGCGCCGCGCCCGCGAGATCATCGCCGAGCTGGAGCCCGAGCCCCGCGGACTCTACACCGGTGCCATCGGACTGTTCGGCTACAACGGCGAGAGCCGCTTCAGCATCGCCATCCGCACCGCCCTCATCGAGCGCGACGAGATCCATTTCCACACCGGCGCCGGCATCGTCGCCGATTCCGAGCCGGAAAAGGAATACGCCGAGACCGGTCACAAGGCCGCCGGCATCCTGCGGGCCTGCGGGGTGGGTTGATGCCCCCGATGCGTCTGCCCGATTCCGATCAGACCCTGTTGGATCGGAGATGATACCCTGTTTGATCGGAAACCCCGCCGCGCCGGGGCGGCAGGATTTCGGCCGGCCGGCTTCAATGTCGGGTGTATCGCGGGGATTTTGCGGTATCATGGCCCCTCCCGCCCCTTTCGAAAAAAAACCGCATGCCACGACTCGCTGCCGTCATCGCCTCCTACAATCACGCGCGCTACCTGCCCGCGGCGATCGAATCCGTGCTGCGGCAGACGCGGCGGCCGGACCGCTTTCTCATCATCGACGACGGGTCGAAGGATGACTCGGTCGAAGTGATCCGCCGCTACGAAAAGGACGGCGTGGAGCTGATCGTGCAGCCGAATGCCGGCGCCCATGCCACCTGGAACCGTTGCATCGAAACGGTGGCGCGGGACTGCGAGCTGGTGTCGATCCTGAACTCCGACGACATCTACGCGGCGGAGCGCTTCGCGAAATGCCTGCCACTTTTTGATCAGCCGGGTGCCCGCTCGGTCGTCTGCACGGGCCTGCGCATGATCGGTCCGGACGACTCGCCGCTGGCCGCGGACGAGCCCCGCGCGCGCTGGCTGCGGGCCGCCTGGGCGCTGGGCGGCGCGCCGGTTATCACGACCTGGGAGTGGATGGCGATGGCCAACTTCGCGGTCACCAGCAGCAACATCGTCGCCCGGGCGGACTATTTGTTGGCGAACCCGTTCCGCCCCTACCGGTTCAACCACGACTACTTTTTTCTCTCCGGCGCCGCGCTCCGTGACGAGATCGCCCTGCTCGACGAGGTGCTGCTCGACTACCGGGTGCATCCGCAGAACAACATCAACACCAATCCCGCGCCGCTGCTGAAGGAGATGCTGCGGATGCACGTGGATCTCTACCACCACTTCGCCGCCGAGCTGGAAGCCGATGGCGCGGTGCGGGCGCGTTTTTACGACTACATGCGCGCGACTGAGCACAGCATCTCCAGCTTCCATCCGGGACTGTTCCAACTCCTGCTCGCGCGGCTGGCCGCCGGTGCCAGCGACGAAAGCCTGGAGCAGCTCGTCGCCAGTCTCGACGAGACCCGGCTGCCGGAGCTGCATGACTATCCCAACAAGGCCCTGGTGAATGCCTGGGACGGGCAATCGCCGCCCCAACTGGCGGTGAATCTGGCGGGAAAGTACGAAGCCGCCCGCGAGGCCCGGCGCGAGGCCGAGGCCGATCGTCAGGCGCTGCGCGATCTGGCGCGGGCGCGACGGGAGCTGCTCGATTCGAAGTGGCTGGCGCTGGGCCGCCTGTTTGGAGCGGGCCGGGAACTGAATGCCGACACCGGCAAGACGCCGGCCGAGAAGCTGGATCACCTGCGCACGGCAGCGGGCCGGTCGGCCTGGCTGCGGATGGGCCGCCGTCTGGGGGCGGGACCGCATCTGGAGTGACCGGCCGGCTCAGCCGCGCAGGGAGTGGAGCACGATGGCCGACGCCGAGGCGACATTGAGCGACTCGACGCGGTCGGAGAGCGGGATGGTGAGGCATTGCCCGCAGGCGGCCAGGATGGCGGGCGGGAGACCGTCGGCCTCACTGCCGAAAAGGACGGCGAGGGAATCCGGGGCGCTTTCGACAAACTCGTCGAGCGGAATCGCGCCCGGGACCAGCGCGGTGCCGACCCAGACGGTCCCGGGTGCGGCAGCGGCGAGGGCGGTGGGCCAGTCTTCCTCGACAAAGACGGGCAGGCGGAACAGCGCCGTGGCCGAGGCGCGGACGGCCTTGGCATGGTAGGGCGAGGCGCCGGCGCGGGAGCAGATCACGGCATCGAAGCCAAAGGCGGCGGCATTGCGGATCACGGTGCCGACATTGCCGGGATCGGCGAGCCGGTCCAGCACGCAAAGCCGGCGGACGGTGTTCGTTTTGGCCCAGTCGGAGAAGGAAATCCCCGGTTTCCGGGCGATGGCGAGCACGCCGCGGTGAAAGTCGAAGCCGACCAGCCGCGAGAGGCGCCCGGGGTCGATCTCCCGGAACCAGCGGCCCGACCGGGGCGTCACGCCGACCGACTCGGTCGCGGTGTCGAAGCCGGCGATGATCTCCAGGTCCGATTCGAGCAGGGCCCGAACGGCGTGACGGCCCTCGACGCGGAAATGATCGTCGTCCGCGGCCGGCAGCAGCCAGGCGCGGAGCGTGTCGTCGTCGGGGAGCGGATCCATCGGCGCGGCGCGGTCAATGCCGCCGGGGTGCACAACACGCCGGGCAACACCAGCCCACCAGGAAAGCCAGAAAGGCCCCCAGCACGGCGCCACCGAGCCAGACGACAGGTCGCGGCGGGCCGACCGGCTCGGCCGGGACGCTGGCGGGCTCGGCGAGGCGCAGGGTCACGGCCGGACCGGGAAAGTCCGCCGGAGCGGGGGTAACCGGACCGGTGAGTTCGGCGAGCAGTCGCTGGACGGCCTCCGCGGGATCGGCGATCTCGGCGGCTGCGAGCCCGAAATCGCGGCGCCATGTAGCGACCTGATCGAGGATGCGGCTGCGCAGCCCGTCGAGCCGCTCGCGGGCGCCCACGACGGCGGGATGCGCGGCTTCGTTGCCGTAGCGGGCGGCGAGTTTTTCGAATTCGGCACGCTGGCTGGTCCAGGCGGCGGATAGGCTCTGGGGCGAGTCGGCGGCGGCAGCATCCGGCAGGGCGGCGGCGGGCCGGGGCCGGGTCGGTCCGGGCGAAACAGAGGCGAGAAAAACCTCCGCCAGTCGATCGGCCTCTGCGGCGGCTTGGGCGGGCTCAGAATGGCTGACGATCACCGCCATGAGCTGGCTGCCTCGCCGCACCCGGACGCGGGTGCGCTGGGCGAGATCGCGCGCGGCCTCGTCGGATTCCGCGGCGGCCCGGTAGAGTGAGGGGAAGCGGAGTTTTTCCTCCAGAGTTGGCAGGGCGGCGGCCGGAGCGGCCTCCAGATAGGCGGTGGCCTCGTAGGTCGGCCCCAGCAGCAGGGTCGCCACCGCGGCGGTGATGAGACCGGCGATGGCGCCCAGCACAAGGCGGCGCAGCGTCACGACCGCGGGACAGCACGGGCCCGCGGCGTCGCCGGCGCGGGAGGCAGGGGGAGTTTCGGACATGGCGATCGATGAGTGGGAGTGCCACATGTTCGGCCCGGCACGCGCCGTTGCAAGTCGCCGTGGCTTTCCTATGCTGGTCGGAGTGTCTCCCACCGAGTCCAGCCCGTCCGCGACGCCGGAGGTCCGCCTGCCGGACTTCCTGGCCATTGGGGCCATGAAATGCGGCACCACCACGCTCTACCGCGACCTGCTGGGCCAGCCAGGCCTGTATCTGCCGGACAAGGAAAGCAATGCCCTGCTCGCCGCCGATCCCGCTGCCGCGCTGGCGCGATTGACCGACGGGGCGCCGGCAGATGGCCTGACCGGCGAGGTGTGCCCCGACTACACCAAGCCCGGTCTGGACCTCCGGGCGGCGGCCGCGGCGCGGCAGCTCTACGCGGGTCGCCGGGCGCCGCGGCTGATTTTCCTCGCCCGCGAGCCGATCGCGCGGTTGCTGAGCCACCATCATTTCATCAGCACCCAGCAGGGTGCGGGCAATCCGGGCGGCATGACGCGGGATCTCGCCGCGAGCCTGCGCGATTTTCCCGAACTGATCGAGACGAGCCGCTACGCCGCGCGACTGGCACCGTGGGTCGAGGCCTTTGGCCGCGAGTCGCTGCTGGTGCTGCGGTTTGAGGATTACATCGCGGATCGGGCCGGGACGCTGGGGCGGATCGCCGCTTTCATCGGTCACCCCGGCTTTGCCGCTGCCCGCATCGAGGCCCGGCGCGTGTACAATGCCGGAGTGGCCCGGCCGGTGGCCACGCCGGGCTGGCGACGAATTCTGGGAAATTCGCTTTATCGCCGCTGGGTGCGTCCGCTGCTGCCCATCGGTCTGAGGGACCACCTGCGCGACCGGCTGCTGCCAAAAGCGCCGCCCCGGCCCTCGCCGCCCGATCGGGAAAGGCTGCGCGAGTTGGCGGAATCCCTGAAGCCCGATGTGGCGGCCCTGTCCTGCCTGCTGGGACAGGATGAGCCGCTGTGGGATCTGGACCGGGCGGTGGAAACCCTGGCCGCGGGAGAACCATGAGCGGCCATCTGTCCCAGCCCAGAGGTCCGTTCGCCCGCCCGGTGGGCGTTTTTGCCGTGGCGGCGGCCGCCCTCGCCGCTTCCCTGGCCACGGCAGCGATGCTGCGCGACGAGCGTTTCGTATTTCTCGCGACCGGCCTGTGGGCGCTGGCCCTGATGCTGGTGCCCTACGCGCGCGCCGAGCGGCCGGGACTGTTCTCGGTGTGGTCCTTCGTCGTACTCACCGTGGGCATCGGGGTGACGGCCCGCGGGGTCTGCCTCACGCTCGGCTATCCCGAGGCCGGGCGGCTCGATGAGTTGTATTTCCGCGGACGGGAGGCGGCGTTTTTCTTCGAGCCGGCGCTGGCCCTGCTGACGGGATTGGGAATGCTCGTGCTGGGGCACGAATGGCGTGTCCGTCGTCCGGGCCCGGTGGACCTGGCTCCGGTATGTCCGGATCGACTGCGTCTCGTCTGTGTGGCGGTGCTGGTAGTTTCGGCGGCAGCTACCTGGCTTTACGTGTCCCGCACTGGCGGCTGGCAGGGCGGCGACTGGTCGGGCAAACGCACGCCCATCCCCGGCCTCGACGTGGCGGGCACAGGCTACCAGAGCCACGGGGGACTGCGCTTTGCCGCTTCGCTGGCGGGCTTTGGCCATGTGCTGGCTGTGGCGGGATGGTTTGCCGCCCCGGCAGGAAGGCGGATCGGTTGGGCCGTGCTGGCGGCCGCCTTGCTGCTCGTGGCGGTGGCGGTGCCTTTCCATGCCAGCCTGCGCACGCCGCTGGTGCTGTTGCTGGTCCTGCCGGCCGCGATGGTCCATCTGGCGGGCCGGCGCATCCGCCCCGCAGCCCTCGCGGCGACGGTGGTGGCGGCGCTGCTGGCGATCCAGGTGATGACGGTCCTGCGAAACTCGGGTAGCGACCGCGACGCCGCCATTGACCCGCCGACGCCGGCGGCGCTGTTTGATGCGGCCGTGCTGAACCGCAATCAGATCGAGCTGCCGAAAACCGCGCACCTCTATCACGCGGTGCCGCGGGAGCTGCCCGTCGCCTGGGGCGCCACGGTGGCCCGCTGGGTGCTGGCGCCGATCCCGCGCAGCCTCTGGCCCGACAAGCCGGTGATCCAACCCGGTCCCATCGTCGGACAGACCCTGTACGATCAGCCGATCGCCGGGGTGCCGCCGTCGCTGGTGGGCGAGCTTTTTTGGAATTTCCACTGGCCGGGTGTGATCATCGGCGCCTTCCTGATCGGACTGGCTCTGCGGATGGTGGAGGCGGTCTTCCAACCGATCCGGGGCGGCGATCCGATGCGGGCGGCGCTCTTCGTGGCCGGACCCATGACGATGGGTTTCGAAATGGTCGGCGGCAGCATCGGGTCGGGCCTGTTTCGCGGATGCCTTCAGACAGCCGTCATGCTGGGCCTGCTGTGGCTGGCCCAGGATCTAAGCCGCGTTCGCCATTCCTCTGTCCCGAGATGACGATCCTCCACGCCGTCGAATCGCTCTCCCGTCAGGCCGGCGGTCTGCCCGTCGCGGTGGCGGGCATCGCCGGGTCCGTGGTGGCGGAGGCCCGCTGCACGGTGCTCGCGGCGGAGCGGCCCAACGAATCGGACTTTCCCCTGCCTTCCGGCGTGGAACGACTGACCAACCGGCGATCGGCGATCGATGGCTGCACCCTGGTGCATCAGCACGGCCTGTGGGCTCCGCTCCCGGTGTGGGCTGGCCGGGCCGCCCGGCGCCGGGGTGTGCCGCTGCTGATCTCGCCCCATGGCATGCTGGAACCCTGGGCGCTGAACCATCACGCCTGGCGGAAACGGCTCGCCTGGATGGCTTATCAGAAAGGAAATCTGGAATCCGCCGCCGCACTGCATGCCACTTCGGCGGGGGAAGCCGGTCATTTCCGGGATCTGGGCCTGACGCGGCCCATCGCCGTCATTCCCCTCGGGTTGGAGCCGATTCCCGCCGCCCCGCTTGATCCGGCGGCCGTTACGGCGCCTCGGGAACGGCGGCAGCTTCTGTTCCTGTCGCGGCTGCATCCGAAAAAGGGCCTCGACCATCTGCTCCCGGCTTGGGCCGCGGTGAAGGCGCCGGACTGGGAGTTGATCATCGCGGGCATGGACGAGGGCGGCCATCGTGCGGCCATGGAGGGGCTGACCGATCGGCTGGGCATCGCGGACCGGGTGCGGTTTGTCGGACCGCTGCACGGTGCGGCGAAGGACACCGCTTTTCGACGGGCGGATGTGTTCGTGTTGCCCTCGCATTCGGAAAACTTCGGCTTCGTCGTGGGCGAGGCCCTTCAGTATGGTTTGCCGGTGATCACGACGACCGGGACGCCCTGGCAAGGGCTCCTGGAGGAGGGTTGTGGCTGGCAGGTGGCGCCCGAGTCGGAGCCGATTGCCGGAGCCCTGCGCGCGGCGGTGGCGCTTTCTGACGAGCAGCGCCGGGCGATGGGGCGGCGCGGGGCGGCGTGGATGGAGCGCGAATACGGCTGGGCCGCTCTCGGGCCGCGCTATTTGGCCGTCTATCGCTGGCTGTCGGGTGAGGGCCGGCCTCCCGGTGACCTGCTGGCGCATTGAGCCCTCGCCAAGCCCGGGGTGGCGCGGGGGAGCGCTCCGTGGCATCGTTGCCGAATCCATGACTGAGCCGGCTTCCGTCGATCTTTCCCAATACCAGCGCGGGTACTACGATCCCGGTCCTCCTGTATTGCGCGCCCTGTGGTATGTGGCGGGTCTGTTGTTCATCGAGTCGCCGATCCCCTGGCCGTATTCGATGAAGGCCGCGATCCTGAGATGGTTCGGCGCCTCGATCGGGGAGGGGGTGGTGCTCAAGCCGCGACTCAGGATCAAGTACCCCTGGTTCCTGACGGTGGGCGATCACTGCTGGCTCGGTGAGGATCTGTGGATCGACAATCTGGCGGCCGTGCGAATCGGAAATCAGGTGTGCCTGTCCCAGGGGGCCTGTGTCCTGACGGGAAACCACGATCGGACCTCGCGGACTTTCGACCTGAGGCTGGCTCCGGTGGAAATCGGTGACGGTGCCTGGATCGGCGCCCGCGCTCTGTTGTGTCCGGGCACCCGCGTGGGCGGGCTCGCCGTGGTGCAGGCGGGAGCCGTGGCCCATGGCGACATCGAGCCGGCCGGTATCTATGCGGGCAATCCCGCCGTCCGGATCGGCACGCGGGAAATCCGGTCATGAGCGAGGCTGGCTTCCCAGACACCGGCCGCCGGGTGCGGGCGCCGATTCTTATCGTCGGCAGCCCGCGATCGGGCACCACCTGGCTGGGCCAGCGACTCGGCTGCCATCCCCAGGTCGCCTACTGGGAGGAGCCCCGGCCCATCTGGTCGATCGGCCATGCCTGGCGTGACGACGACACCCTCGATGCGGATGACCTGACGCCCGTGATCGCCCGACGGATCGACGCCCGCTTTGCTGAATTCCTCGCTGAATCGGGCAGGCAGCGGTTTGGAGAGAAAACGCCGAGCAACTGCCTGCGGCTGCGTTTCATCGCCGCGCTCTATCCGGATGCGCGCGTCATCCACCTGGTGCGGGACGGCCGTGCCGTGGTCGCCTCGATGCTGAAGATGCTGGACAGGGCGCCGGACCGCGGGCGCGTCGCGGCCCGCTGGCGGGAGACGCCCTGGCGGGACCTGCCGACGCTGGCTCCGCTGTTTTTTCGCGATGTGGTGGGGCGGGCGCTCCGTGGGTCCAAGTCCCACTGGGGGCCGCGGCCTCCGGGTTGGCGGGACTGGCTCGATCTGCCTCCGGCCACCCGGTTGGCGCGCCAGTGGCGGGTCCTGGTCGAGACCGCCCGTCGCGATCTGGGGGCGTTTCCCCCGGAAAACACGCTGACCATGCGCTATGAAGACCTCACCGCGTCTCCGGCGATCTGGCTGGAGCGAATCCTGGCCACAGCCGGTCTGGAACTTGATCGGGACTGGCTGGCCGGGGCCGTTGACAGCGCGCAGTCCGATCCCGCCGGGGCGTGGCGACAGCAATTGAGCTCCGATCAGGTCCGGGCGGTGGAGGCCGAGGCCGGTTCGCTGCTCAACGAACTAGGATATCAACCGGACTTTCCCCAATCGTGAAAATCACCGTCATCACCGTCTGCCGAAACGCGGTGGACACCATCCGCGACTGCATCGAGTCGGTTTCGGCCCAGACCCATCCGGAGGTGGAGCATTGGATCATCGACGGCGACTCCACCGACGGCACCCGCCAGTTGCTGGTGGCGATGCAGGCAGAACATGGCTTTCATCTGCTATCCGAGCCGGATCGGGGCCTCTATGACGCCATGAACAAGGGCCTGGCTCGTGCCACGGGCGACGTGATTGGCTTTCTGAATGCCGACGATTGGTATGCCACCGAAACGGTGCTGGCCGAAGTCGCGGCGGCGCTCACCGATCCCGCGCCCCAGGCTTGCTACGGCGACCTCAGATACGTGGACCGCTGGGACAGCGACCGCGTGGTGCGCGACTGGATCGCCGGAGCTTACCAGCCGGGTGCGTTTTTTCGCGGCTGGATGCCACCGCATCCCACCTTTTTCGCCAGGGGCACCGTCTACACGCGCTGGGGTGGCTTTGACACCCGCTATCGTTTCGGAGCGGATTGGGAACTGCTTTTCCGACTGTTCGAAGTCGCGAAAATCGAAACCGTTTACGTGCCGCGTCACTGGGTGACGATGCGCCTCGGCGGAGAGACGAACCGCAGCCTGCGCAACATCCTCGCCAATCACCGCGAATGCCTCGCCGCCTTCCGCCACCACGGGTACCGGGCCGGATGGCTGTTTCCGATTCGGAAAGTGGCGCATCGACTGCGACAGTTTCGGTGGCGCCAGCCGGAAAATCGGGACACGAATGAGGCCGGCGTCGCGTGACCGCGTGCGCCGTTCTGCCAGCCGGACCGATGACTCCCCTCGACAGCATCCTCCTCTTTGGTGCCGTGGCCATTCCCGCGTGGCTGGCGGGATTCCCCCTGCGCGGCTGGCTGGCCCGGCGGGGCATTCTGGACCTGCCGAAAGCCTATTCGAGCCACGACCGGCCGGTGCCGCGTGGCGGCGGGCTGCTGGTGGTGGTGGCTTTTTTCGGCTGGTTCTTTTTCGGCAGCCATGAAGACCTGCCCGCGATCGGCTGGGTGGGGCTGGGCACGCTGGCGGTGGCGGCGATTTCTTTCCGCGATGACATCCAGCACCAGTCGCGGCGGCTGCGATTCGCCATCTACACGGTGGCGGCGGCGATCTTCGTCTTTGCCCTGCGGCATCATCCGGCGTTTGGCGCGTGGGGGCCCTTCTGGCTTTTCGCCCCGTGGCTGTGGCTCTGGGTGGCGGGATATGCCAATGCCCTGAACTTCATCGACGGCATCGACGGTCTTGCCGGTTCGCAGGCGGTCGGGGCCCTGCTGTTCGGTGCGGTGATCTGCCTGTTCGCGGAGCCCACCGGCGCCGCGGGGGAATTGGCCGCACTCCAGCTCGTGCTCGCCGGGGCGATGGCGGGTTTCCTCGGCCACAACCTGCCGCGGGCGCGGCTCTTCCTCGGGGATGTGGGCAGCATCGCGACCGGTTTTTTGCTCGCGGCGGTCGCGGTCCTCGCGGCCCTCACTCTGGGCTGGCAGGTCGGACTGGCGATGGCGGCGCTGCACCTCGGACCGGTGCTCGACACCGGCATCACGCTGCTCCGGCGGATGATCCAGGGGCAGCCGGTCTACGAGCGCCACCGGGAGTTTTTCTTTCACCGCGCCATCCGGTCGGGCCGATCACATCTCTCCGTGACGCTCACCGAGGCCGCGATCCAGGCGGGCGGGGGCGGACTGCTGCTCGTCGCCTGCCAACAGCCGGTGCCCACGTTTTTCCTGGCCATCGGCGGACTCGCCGCTGTCTGGCTGATCTTTTTCGGCTGGTGCGAATGGCGTTTCCGCCGCAGTCGGGTTGCCGGAAAATAGCAGGAATGCCCGTGGGCAATTGCCGACTCAGAGCTTCACATACGGTGCCAGACCGTGGAGCCCGCCCTCGCGGCCGAAACCGCTTTCCTTGTAGCCGCCGAAGGGACTGGTGGGATCGAACTGGTTGTAGGTGTTCGCCCAGATCACCCCGGCCTTGAGTTGATTGGCGAGTTTGAAAATCTTGCTCCCCTTGTCGGTCCAGATGCCGGCGCTGAGCCCGTAGCAGGTGTTGTTGGCGCGCTCCACCGCTTCCTCGGGCGTGCGGAAGGTCAGCACGCTGAGCACCGGGCCGAAAATCTCCTCGCGGGCGATGCGGTGGCTCGGGGTGACGCCGGTGAAAAAGCTGGGGCGAAACCAAAGTCCATTTTCCGGCAGCGGGCACCGGGATTGGAACAGCTCCGCGCCTTCGGCCAGCCCCGAGTCCACCAGTTCCTGGATGCGCCCGAGCTGCTCGCCGGAATTGATGGCCCCGACATCGGTGTTCTTATCGAGCGGATCGCCCACTCGCAGGGTCTGGATGCGGTCGCGGAGCTTGCGCACCACGGCATCGTGCACGCCCTCCTGCACCAGCAGGCGGCTGCCGGCACAGCAGACGTGCCCCTGATTGAAGTAAATGCCGTTGACGATGCCCTCCACTGCCTGATCCAGCGGCGCATCCTCGAAGACAATGTTCGCCGCCTTGCCTCCCAACTCGAGAGTCAGACGCTTGCCCGTCCCGGCCACGGCGGCGGCGATTCTCTTGCCGACTTCGGTGGATCCGGTAAAGGCGACCTTGTCGATGCCAGGATGCCTCACCAGGGCGGCGCCGACATCGCCGGCACCGGTCACGATGTTGACCACGCCCTCCGGCAGGCCGGCGTCCTGAAAAATCCGCGCCAGATGCATCGCGGTGATGGAGGTGGTCTCAGCCGGTTTCAGCACCACGGTGTTCCCACAGGCCAGGGCGGGAGCAATCTTCCATGCCGCCATCAGGAGGGGAAAGTTCCACGGGATCACCTGCCCCGCGACGCCGAGAGGCCGGGGTTTTCGACCGGGAAAGGCATACTCCAGCTTGTCCGCCCAGCCGGCATAATGGAAAAAATGGGCCGCCACGAGCGGCAGATCGATGTCGCGGCTCTCCTTGATTGGTTTGCCGCCGTCCAGACTCTCGAGGATGGCCAGTTCGCGGGATTTCTCCTGAATCAGCCGGGCGATCCGGAACAGGTATTTTCCCCGCTCCGCCCCGGACAGGCGGCCCCAGACCCGGCCCTGAGCGGCACGGGCCGCCTGGACGGCGCGATCCACATCGGCTTCGCCGGCTTCCGCGAGACGGGCGAGCCGCTCCCCGGTGGCGGGATTGATCGACCAGAAGGATCGGCCGCTCTGCGCGGGCACGAATTTTCCGCCGATGAAGAGATCGTAGGACTTTTGCAGCGGTACCGGAGTCGTCTCCGGTGCCGGCGCGTACTCCCAGGCTGAGCCGAAAGTCAGCGCGGGAGAAGGCTGGGGAGCGGAAGGAGGTGATTTCGATTTGCGGGAGGTAGCCATGGCGATCGGTCGCCGCCATTTAGGACACAAATTTCCCTTTCGGGAAAGGAGTATTCTGGAGCCATCTGAAAAGCCGGTGGCGATTCTGCATTTGACACCTTTTAAGGCAAATGTTACATACCAACCGGTTTGTATGTCCAAGAAAGCCGCCACTCGTTCCCGCGAGCGCGATCCCGCTGCCACCCGGCAGCGGCTGATCGACGCGGCGGTGCGGCTGATGCTCAAGCAGGGCTTCGCCGGGACATCGGTGGATCAGATCTGTGCCGAAGCCGGGCTGACCAAGGGCAGCTTTTTCCACCATTTCGAAAGCAAGGAAGCCCTCGCCGAGGCGGCAGTGGCCTGGTGGGGACGGATGGGCAGCTCCCTCTACGCGGCGGCGTGGGAAAACACCTCGGCCGGTCCGCTGGAGCGGCTCCACCAGATGCTCGACATCATGAGTGGCTTCACCCGTCGCGAGGGTGAGGATTGCGTCTGCATGGTCGGCATGATGTCGCAGGAACTCGCGGCGACGCATCCGGCGATGCAGGCGGCCTGCGGCCGGGAGCTGCAACACTGGACCGACCAGGTCGCCCGGCTGCTGACGGAGGCCCGGGAACAGCTCCAGCCTGTCACCGACTTCGATCCGGAGGAAGTCGCCTGGTTTCTCAACAGCCTGTGGCAGGGATCAATGCTCGTCGGCAAGGCGAGCGGCTCGCAGGCTCTCATCCGCGCCAATCTCCAGCTCGCCCGCGATTTCGTGGACGGGCTGTTCGCCAATCCGCCGGTTCTTCCGGTCGTTCATCAACCCAGCTGAATCCATGATCAAGAAAATCGCCCTCGGCCTTGCCGCCGCCATCGTCATCGTGCTCGTCGTCGCATCGTTCCAATCGGACAGGATGCAGGTCACCCGGTCCGCCGTCATTCCTGCACCCCCAGCGGCGGTTTTCGGGGTGGTGAACGATTTCTCCCGCTGGCTGGCCTGGTCGCCGTGGGCGGATGTCGATCCCGCCATGAAATCGCGCCTGGAAGGCCCGACGAAGGGAGTGGGAGCCCAATTTCACTGGGAAGGCAATGCCGCCTGTGGCGCCGGCGTCTCCCATCTCACCGAAAGCCGCGAAAACGAACTCGTGGCCATGCGCATCGACATGACGCGCCCCATGGAGGGCAGCACCGAGGTGCGCTTCACTTTCGCTCCGGAAGCCAACGGTACGCGGGTGACCTGGTCGATGGAAGCGACGAAGCCGTTTCTCGGGAAGGTGATGAGCCTGTTCATGGATTGTGAAAAACAATGCGGCGACGACTTCGACAAGGGGCTCGCCAATCTCGCCAAAGTCGTCACCGAAACACCGAAATCCTAAGCTGAATCCCATCCCGCCATGCTTTCCCCACTTTCCCTCGTCCGGACGGAGGCTGTGCCCGCGGCGGCGATCCGTCTCACCGTGTCACGCGATCAGATCCAGGAGGTGATGTGCCCCGCCATCACCGAAGTCATCGATGCCGTCCTCGCCCAAGGCATCGGGCCGGCCGGGCCGCTCTATACCCACCATTTCCGGGTGGATCCCGACCGTTTCGATTTCGAGGTGGCCGTTCCCATCTCAGGTCCTCTGCAAGCGGTAGGCCGGGTGGTGGCTACAGAGACGCCGGCTGCCGACCGGGTCGCTCGCGTCATCTACACCGGTCCCTACGAGGGGCTGGAGGCCGCCTGGGGCGACTTCATGGGGCTAATCGGGGAAGCTGGCCACCAGCCCGGTCCCAACGCCTGGGAAAGCTACCTCACCGATCCCGCCGACACGCCGAATCCGGCCGATCACCGCACCGAACTCAACCGTCCCATTCTCTGAACCATGTCCACCGACCCTTCCTCCCATTCCCCGCTTTCCGACCGCGAACTCATCCTGGTGCGCGAGACCGATGTGCCCCGTGAAAAGCTCTACGCCGGCTGGACCGACCCGGAGGCTTATCCGAGGTGGTTTTGCCCCAGGCCCTGGGCCGTCTCCGATGTCGAACTCGACGTGCGACCCGGCGGAGCCAGCCGGATGACGATCTGCGGACCGGATGGCGAGCGGGTTCCCAATCAGGGCGTTTACCTCGAAGTCGTCCCGAACGAAAAACTCGTCTTCACCGACGCCTACTTCGCGAAATGGGAGCCGAACCCCGAGCCGTTCATCACAGGAATCATTACCTTCGAGGCCCTTCCCGGCGGCGGCACCCGCTACACGGCCCGCGCCCGCCACTGGACCCGGGAGGCCTGCGAGAGACATGCCGCCATGGGATTCCACGAGGGTTGGGCCAAGGCCTTTGACCAGTTGGTGGAAATCTGCCGCTGAATCGGCTTTCCCGCGCCCAACCCCCTTTCACTCAAGCCAAACCAAACCAGCCATGTCCCGCGTCAGCACCTATCTGAACTTCCCCGGCAACACCGAAGAGGCATTCGCCTTTTACCAGTCGGTTTTCCAGACCGATTACTCCTGCCACATCGCCCGATTCAAAGACGCGCCGCCGAATCCCGACTGCCCGCCGCTCTCAGAAGCCGATGCGAATTTGATCCTGCACATCGAGCTGCCCATCCTCGGCGGTCACATCCTGATGGGCACCGATGCGCCGGAGTCGATGGGCTTCCAGTGTCGGCCCGGCAACAACGTCCACCTCAATCTCGAACCAGACACGCGTGAGGAAGCGGAGCGGCTCTTCCACGCCCTCTCTGTCGGCGGGCAGGTCGAGATGCCATTGCAGGACATGTTCTGGGGGGCCTATTTCGGCTCTTTCTCCGATCGTTTCGGCATCCACTGGATGGTGAATTGTGCGGCTCCTGCCGAAAATGATGCCCCGGGCGAACGCAATGGGTGACAGAAGCCCGATTCCCTCACCATCATGCCGTTTTCCGTCAAAACCCCGCCATCTCCCATGAAATACGCCTCCCTCATCGCCTCCATCCTGCTGGGTGGACTCTTCGTCATGTCCGCCGTCACCGTGCTGTTCGGCTTGGCGCCCACCCCGGAATTGCCGAAGGACACGCCCATGTGGCATTTCATGACCGCGTTCGCTCCGACCGGCTACCTCACTTTTGTCAAAGTGCTGGAACTGCTCGGAGGACTACTCGTCGTCATTCCCAGGACGCGAAACCTCGGCCTGCTCGTGCTGGGGCCGATCATCGTGAACATCTTCGCCTTTCACCAGTTCGTCGCCGGCGATGGCATCTTCCAGCCCATGCTCATCGGCATCGCGGTGCTTTCACTGTTCCTCCTTTGGAGCGGACGACAGGCCTGGATGGGGCTGCTTGGCAGAGCGAGCCGACCCTCGTAACCCGAAACGCCTTTGGGTCATGCCGACCGTCGAATTCACTGCCAATCTCGCCAGCCAGACTGCGGCGCCGAAGAGCCGGGTGGCCGGCGGCACGGTGCGGGAATGCCTCGACGCGGTCTTTGCCCTCCACCCGGCCCTGCGGGGCTATGTGCTCGACGATCAGGGCGCGCTCCGGCAACATGTCGTGGTCTTCCTCGATGGGGCTGCGGTGCGTGATCGCCGGGCCCAGTCCGATCCCGTCTCCGAGCAGTCAGAATTGATCGTCATGCAGGCACTCTCGGGCGGCTGAGACATTTCGGCGCAATTCCCTTACCACCATGAAACCCACCCTCTATCTCGGCACCCGCAAGGGTCTCCTCTCCGTCGTTCGCGGCCCAGGCGGCTGGGAAATCGAACGAATGTCCTTTCTCGGCGTTCCTGTCCCCATGCTGCTGCCGGACGGGCGCGCTGGCACGCTCTACGCGGCGGTCGAGCACGGGCATTTCGGGTCGAAATTACACGCTTCGGTCGATGGCGGCGCGACGTGGGAGGAGCGGGCCTGCCCGGCTTTTCCTCCCAAGCCGGACGACTATCCGGACGTGTTGAATCCCATGAGTCAGATGCCGATTCCCTGGACGCTGAAGACCATCTGGTCTCTCGAAGCGGGTGCGGCGGATGGCGATCTCTGGTGCGGCACCATCCCTGGCGGATTGTTCCACTCGCGGGACCGCGGAGCCTCCTGGCGCCTGGTGGAGAGTCTTTGGGATCATCCCGGCCGGGGAAAATGGTTCGGCGGCGGCGCCGACTGGCCCGGCATTCACAGCATCCTCGTCGATCCGCGCGACCGGCGGCGGGTGCTGCTGGCGGTGAGTTGCGGCGGCGTGTGGGAATCGCGCGACGACGGCGCCACCTGGCACAACATCGGCGAGGGACTGCGGGCCGATTTCATGCCGCCCGACCAGGCGGGTGATCCGGGCATTCAGGACGCCCACCGCATCGCCTGGTCCCTCTCGGATCCCGACACGATCTGGATGCAGCACCACAACGGCATTTTCGTCAGCCGCGATGGCGGCCGGCACTGGAGCGAGATCGAAAACGCCGCGCCTTCAGCCTTCGGCTTTGCCGTCGCGGTGCATCCCGGCGACCCGCAGACAGCGTGGTTCATCCCCGGCATCAAAGACGAATGCCGGGTCGCCTGCGATGGCGCGCTCTGCGTGACGCGGACCCGCGACGGCGGCGCCACCTGGGAGGCGCTCCGCGAAGGTCTGCCCCAGCAGCACGCCTACCACTTGGTTTACCGTCACTGTCTCGATGTGACCGGCGACGGCCGGACTCTGGCCTTCGGCAGCACCACCGGCAGCGTTTGGATCAGCGAAGACGGCGGAGACTCCTGGCAACGCCTCAGCGCGGAACTGCCGCCGGTCTATTGCGTGCGATTCGGTCCGGAAAAGGCCTGAGCCAGACCGTGTCTCACTTGCCGTAGCCGGCGCTGGGCTTGCCGTCGGGCTCGATCTTGCCCGTCGCCCAGAGCAGACCGCGGGCGACGAGGTCTAGGTAGCGGTCGTCGGCCACCGTTTCGTTGTTGTGTCCGATCGTGGTGCTGAAGATGCGGGTCTTGCCGGGGCCGTATTCGTTGGTCCACGCCACCACGGCTTCGACCGGCGCGGCCTTGGCGTTGGGATCGGCGGGCTCGCCTTTCTTCGGCCGGGGCTTGACCATCTGGAGTCCCTTGGCCAGCGGGCGGGCCGACGGATAGATCTCGATGTTGTTGTAGAGTTCCTCCTTGATGGTGGTCCAGTTCGCCAAACCTACCGTGATGGGATGCTGGCTGTCCACGTAGGTGATGTCGATCGGTTCCTGGGGGCCGTGACCGGTGGAGTGCAGGCCGAGCATCTCATACCAGCCGGCATTGTCGGCGCCGGGCTTGACCGGCTCGCGGAAATTGCCCCAGCGGTAGCTGTGCATGCCACAATGGAGATTCACCGCCGGAACGCCGCCCCGGTGGGCGTCGAGGATGCGCTTCACATAGGCGGGGTCGGTCACGTCGGCGGAGCATTCGTCGTGGATCACGACATCGTAGCCCTGGGCCCAGTCGGCCGATTGGTAACGGGCAAAAGTGGCCTTCGTGCTCTTGTCCTCGTTGAAATCAATATCCACCACCGCGTTGATTCGCGACTCGAGGCCGGCTTTCAGCAGCTTGGTCTGGGTGGCGTAGTCGTGGCAGCAGCCGCCGGCGACGAGCAGGACGCGCAGGGGCTTCGGAGCGGCCTTTTCGGCGGCGTTGACCAGCAGCCAGCCGCTCAGGGAGACGGCGGCGACGAGGAACAGGGGCAGAATGCGTTTCATGGGGATGGGAATGACAGATGGGGGTCGATCGGAGGGTGGGAAAGCCCGATTAACGCACTTTTCGCCTCCGGCGTCGAGCCGGAAGCCAGCGCTCGATCGCGTCCGGCCCGGTTGGCGCGCAATTTTTTTGGCCACGCGGAAAAAATAGCCTTGCCGTGTGCTAACGAACTGTCGCATCATTCCCTGACGATATGAAAAAGCAAACGCGATGCACCCCGGGCGGTAATCTGGCCGCGATCTTGATGATGATTGGGCTGGCTCTGCCAGTGATGGCCCAACAGGAGAGCCCTCCCGCGGATGGCGACGCCTCTGCCGCCTCCACCGAAGCCGAGATCGAAGCGGCTTTCGAAGCCATCGGCTGGCAGCGCGAAGGCGTGGGCGAACTCGACAAGTGGGCCGAACTCACCATTCCGGAGGGTTTTCGCTTCACCAAGAACGCCGGCGCCGTCCTCGAAATGACCGGCAACATCCCGAGCGGCGAGGAAAGCGGCGTCATCGCCAAGGAGGACTTCAGCTGGTGGGTGCTGTTCCGATTCAACGACATCGGCTACGTGAAGGATGACGAAAAGGACAAGATCGATCCCGTGGGCTTGCTCAAGCAAAAGCAGGAAATGCAGGAACTAGGCAACGAGGAACGCCGCGACATGGGGCTCGATGAGTTGTTCGTCGAAGGCTGGGCGCGGGAGCCGTTTTACAACGAACAATCCAACAATCTCGAGTGGGCGCTGACGCTGCGCGCCGGCGACGGCGGTCGCTCGGTCAACTACAACAGCAAGATCCTCGGGCGCAGCGGCTTCATGGACGCCGTGCTGGTGTGCGACCCCGAACAGCTCGATGCCGTGCTGCCGGAGTTTCAGAGCCTGATCCAGGGCTACCGCTTCAAGTCCGGCGAAACCTATGCGGAATACACCAGCGGCGACCGGCTGGCGAAGGTCGGTCTCACCGCCCTGATCGTCGGCGGTGGAGCGGCAGCGGCGGCCAAGACGGGCCTTTTTGCCGGACTGTTCAAGTTCTTCGGCAAACTGGGCAAAGCCGCCATCCTTCTGGTGGCCGCGGTCGTGGCCGGGATCGTGAACGCCTTCAAACGGCTCTTCGGCCGCCATTGATGCCCCGCCGCGCCAGCCCGCCGAGGCCCGACTGGTCATGACCGACGGCGAAGTCCTTCTGCTCGTCTTCGCGCTGATCTACCTGAGCGAATGCCTCGTCTGGCTCACGCCGACGAGCTATGCCCTGGTGGCCTGGTGGTCCCGCCGGCACACGGTGACGCGCGCGGCGATGCATTTCAGCGCCGTCGGCCGGGGCATCGCCCTCCTCCAGCCGCTGCCGCCCTTCGGATCTGTCTTCGTCGGTCAGGCCTGGCCGGTGTCGCCGCTACCCGATGGGCTCAGCCTTCTCTCCCGCGAGACGCCCAACCTCGGCCCCGCCCGCGAAGGCGCCCGTCGTCGCGACTCGGCCGCGTGGTTCACTTGGGAGACCATTCAGGGCTTTTGGGCCGATGGCTCCAGCGTGCGCATCGAGACACCAGATCCGCCGCCTCCGGTGGCTTGTGCGACCGCCGCACACGCCGTGCAACTTGCCCGCGATCTGGAGGTCATCCGCCGCGCCGATCCCGATGCCCGATCCCGAGTCATCGACCGGATCTTGCGGCGCTCGTTTCGGGCTCGCCGGGCCGGGCGGAAAGCCGCCTTTTTCCGCCGCGCCACCGCCCCGCTCCGGCTCAATCAATGCGTCCTCTTCGTGGCTGTGTTCGTCGGACTGCCGCTCTCCTATTGGCGCTTTCACGACGAACCCCGCTTCTTCATCGCCCTCGGCGGGACCTGGCTGATGATGGCACTGGTGGCGATCGATGGCTTTCTCCTGCATCGCCGGTTTTATCCGCGCCTCGCTTCGGACCGGTGGCAGCACCTCATTCTCTCGCTGATTTTTCCCCACTACACCCTGCGCACGCTCGATACCCTGTCGAAAGGCTTCCTCGCCGATTGCCATCCCACCGCCATGGCGGCCGCTCTCGCCGATGAGCCCCTGGCCATGCGATTCCTTGCCGCCGTGGCGCGCGATGCGCATTGGCCCGTGCCGCTGGTTCATCCCGATGGGACGGCAGTCTCGGCTGCGGACGCCTTCCGCCTGAGATCCTTCCAACCGGGCTTCCTTGCCGCCTTTGGTCCGCAGGATCGTTTTGCTGCCATCCGCCCGAGCGACGACAACTATCCCGCCCACTGCCCCCGCTGCGGCACGGCCTACCGCGCGGAGGGGCTTCCCTGCGATGATTGCGGCGGCATTCGCACTGTCGCAGCCCGCCTGTGACGCCAAATCCGGGCCCTTTTTCGGCACTATCCGGGCGCCACCCGGCTCAAAAACAAAAATATATAAAAGTTATTAAAATTTGACTATCTATGGTTTATCCTTACCTTTCGCCAAATCGGACCCTTGTGGACCGGCCAACAACCAATCGAACGAACCAACACCCATGTACCAAGCAAAAAACCTGAACCGTGTCGCGGCCATTGCCGCCCTTGCCCTGATCGGGGCTGTCCCTGCCTTTGCCGGCTCTGGCGGCAAGGTGGTGTCCGTTCCGGCGGCTCCCAGTGAGTCCTGCCTCACCTACGATTTCTTCGATGTGCAATACATCTACACCGCCTTCGACCATCTCGACGACGGTCACGGCGCCGGTGCCAATCTCTCCAAGAGCCTCTTCGGCAATGTCTACCTGACCGCCTCCGGCTCCTGGACCTCCACCGGCACCGACTGGTCCGGAGACGCCGATCTCTACGGCGCGTCAGCCGGCCTCGGCTACTACATCCCGCTGAGCGATCGCTTCCACCTCAATGTCGAGGCAGGCGGCCTCTACGGCGGTTCCGATGGCCTCGGTGACGACGACGAAAGCTGGGGCTTCTTCGCCGGCCCCGGATTCCGCTATTGCCTGAATCCCGGCCTCGAACTCTTCAGCAACGTCTACTACAACCGCTTCGAAGACGGCTTCGACCAGTGGAATGTGAACGTCGGCCTGATCGCCGACATTACCGACACCGTCGCCTTCAAGCTCGCCGGTCTGCTCAACGAAGACGACCAGTCCGTCCTCGTCGGCCTGCGTTTCTACTATTGATCCGCCCGGCGGAAACCGGTCTTCGCGGACCGGTCCCCGTTTTTTCCGAAAAGGCAGTCGCGCTCCGGCGGGACTGCCTTTTTCGTATTCCTCCGCAGCCATTCGGATCGCCTGCATGAGCAAATCCCCCGACCGACTCGTCATCCTCACCGGAGCCGGCATCTCCGCCGAGTCCGGACTGCCCACCTTTCGAGGGGCCGACGGTCTCTGGGAGGGCCACCGGGTGGAGGATGTCGCCAGCCCCGTGGCCTTCGCGCGGGATCCGGAGTTGGTGCATCGGTTCTACAACCTCCGCCGCGCCGCTCTCCGCACCGTGGAGCCGAATGCCGCCCATCTCGCCCTCGCCCGGCTCGAGGCCGCCTGGCGTGGTAGTTTTCTGCTCGTCACCCAGAATGTCGACGACCTCCACGACCGCGCCGGCAGCCGCCGCCTCCTCCACATGCACGGCGAACTGATCCGGGCGCGCTGCAAGGCCTGCCGACACGGTTGGGAATGGCGGGATGATCTGAGCCCCGACAGCATCTGCCCGTCCTGTGGCAAATCGGGGCGCGTCCGGCCCGACATCGTCTGGTTCGGCGAGGAACCGCTTCACCTCGGCGAGATCTTCGATGCCCTGTCCCGCGCCAGCCTGTTCATCGCCATCGGCACCTCGGGCCATGTCTATCCCGCGGCCGGCTTCGTCGATGTGGCCAGGGGAGCCGGAGCCCGTGCCATCGAGATCAATCTCGCCGACACCGCCGCCTCCGCCGCCTTTGACGAACGCCGCACCGGTCCCGCCACGGACCTGGTGCCTGCGTTGGTGGAGGAATTGCTCGCCGCTCAATCCGTCGGCTGATCCACCCCGGATTCCACGTCCACCGGCAGCCCCTGCGGCTTGCCTTTTACCCGTTTCCTCTTTGGCGCGGTCGCCGCTTCCTCACCGGCCTCCTCCCCTTCGCGCACCGGCACCACCTTGATCTCTACATTCACCGGGACCGCGCGCAGGTCGGCGATGATCCGCTCCAGTTTCTCCACCGTCACATCGGCCAGGGTTGCGGGCTTCTCACGATGCTGGGCCGCGCGCGTCAGCACCCCTTCGATCCGGCCCAGCCCTTCGGAAAAGCCCGCCAGCGTGCCGATCACCCGGCCCACCGGGTCATTCTCGCCGGCTTGCGCGCCCATCAGCAGGTTCCGGCTGAACTTGCGCTTGATCTCCTCCCACCGCTCTGACTCGGCTTCGGTCAGCACGCCCTCCAATTCGCGGAACTTCAGCAGATTCGCCTCCGCACCCTTGGTCAGCGTCTGTGCCTCGTTCTCGTAATGGGCAAAAATCGCCGCCTCCACCTCGGCATCCGTCATCAGGGGCACGATGCGTTCGGCGATGCGGTTCATGTTGCGATACGAACCCTGCAGACGGAAGGCCGGCTCGGTCCGATAGGCATCCTCCATCGCCGCGGAGCGGATGTATTCCCGATTCACCCGCAGGATCGTGTCGCGCACCCGCATCAGCTTCTTCATCGCCGACACGTATTCCTCCATTTCTTCCAGGCTGTGACTGCCCTCCAGGTCGATCCCCTCGCGCGAGCCGGTCTGGGCGATGCGCATCACGGCCATCAGGTCGGCCGGATGCCGCGCCACTAGTCGCGCCAGCACCGCGTTCGATGTGGCGGCATTCTCAATATAGCTCGCCTCAAAATCGCCCGAGTGATCGCCCGCGATGTCGCCGAGGTTGTAGGTGTCGGCCCGGTTGGCCAGCATGTCGGGTATCTGGAACTTGCCACCACTCTCGGTGTAGGGGTTGCCCGCCATCACCACGCAGACCTTGCGACCGCGGAGGTCATAGGTGCGCGGGCGACCGTTCCACACGCCCTCGATCTTCCGCTGCGCATCGCAGAGCGAGATGAACTTCTGCAAAAATTCGGGATGCGTGTGCTGAATGTCATCGACATAGAGCATGATGTTGTCGCCCATCTCCAGCGCGAGGTTCAGCTTGTGGATCTCCTCGCGCGCCCCGGCATTCGGCGCGTCGGCGGGGTCGAGAGAGGTCACCTCGTGGCCCAGCGCCGGACCGTTGATTTTCATGAAAGCCAGGCCGAGCCGGTTCGCCACGTATTCCATCAGCGTCGTCTTGCCATAACCGGGCGGCGAAATGAGCAGCAGCATCCCCATCCGGTCCGTGCGGGTGTCGGCCCCGGCCGTGCCCATTTGTTTCGCCAGATTGTCGCCGATCAGAGGCAGGTACACCCGATCCAGCAGCCGGTTGCGGACAAAAGCCGGCATCACCTTCGGCTTGAACTCCTCCAGCCGCATCGCCGCGCGGCGCGACTCGATCAGCGCGACCTTTCCCGCCTCATAAGCCTCGAAGCGCGGCACCGTGAGCGCGCAGAAGCCGCGCAGACGGCGGGTGAACTCGTGATAGTCGAAAGCCAGCCGTCCGCCGTCGATCCGCGGGTGATCCCCGGCCAAACCGGAAAGCTCGGCCGTGAGCGCGACGTCATTCACCGCCAGTTGGCCCGTCTCCCCACGAATCAGGTGCGCCGCGGCCTCCAGCAGGCAGGCGCGGTTTCCGATCAAAGAGGGTCTGATCTCCGATGCAACAGGGTCTGATTGGAATTCGCCACCCAGGGCCCCGCCGATCCAGTCGCAGGCCACCTGGAAGCGGGCCACGGGGTCGGCGGCCAGCTCGGTCATCGCGGCGGCAAAGGTCTTGTCGAGCCGGCGCTCCGTGAGCGCATTCCGGAACTGTTCCATCAGCTCCGCTGCGCGTGGGGAAATCGTGAACGGCGTCGGGTCGATCGACTCGAAGAACAAATACTCGGCGGCGAGCGTGGCATCAACCTCCCCAAAGCCCGGGCACTCGCGCCGGAAAGCCTCCAGGCCGCGCGAGAGTTCCGCCACGTAGCTGCTTTGGACTCCGGCCGCCTCGGGAAAGCCGCGGCGCATCTGCCCAAAGGCGGACAACTGGCGCGTCAGGCGAACCTTTTCCGGCGACGCCGGATCCCACGTGGCGTGCCACAGCAAAGCCAGCGCACGCTCGTCGGGTCCGTAGCGGAGCAGGCCGGCCTCGCGGTGGATGCGGCCCAGTACGCTGAGAATCGCCACCGCATCGCGGTCGTGAACGCCCTTGGTGTAGCCCTCGCGATACCGCGGCGCCATGAACTCGCGCACGGCTTCGAGTTTTCCTTCGTCATTCGCAGCGAGCCACGCGTCGAGCGTTTCGAGGTCGAGCAACAGTCGCCAGGCCAGATATTCCGCCCGATAGACGGTGCGATCCTCGGACACGACCTCCTGGCTCCACACCTCGCGGGTGGCGAGGAAGGCCTCGTCCGCGATCGGCTCGAAGAAATTGGTGCCGGCGAGATGCAGGCACAGCGTGTCGTCCTTCGGCACGATGGACAGCTCCAACTCCTGCCGGTTCACGGAGAAGCGGTGATTGCCGAGCTGGATCACGTCGCGTCCATCGACAAACAGTTCCTGCCGGTCCTTGAGTTGCCGCACGGCATCCTCCCGCAGCGTCTTGAGCCGGGTCTGGATCTCGTCGGCTTTCACCGGATCGCCCATCGCGGTGAGTTGGGCGATGGTGTCGCGCACCTTCTCGACCATCAGATCGCCGGCGAGGTAGCCGGCGATCCCGGCGGCGGAGTCAAAGCCGTCGAGTCGGTGTTTGATCGTCGTCAGGAGACGGTCGGCCGACTTCGCGAGCGAGGCCGTGCGGCGGTTGCGGGCCTCCACCAATTGGAGCTTGCGGGCTTCGAAGGCATTGTAAACCTCGTCGCGTTTCTCGACGAGCTGGGCCACGTACTCGTCGAACTCGGCGAAGCGACCCTCCAACTCTTCGAGCTGGACCATCGTCTTCGACAGGTATTCGTCGCACTTCGCGGGCGTGTCGCAGAGATCGAGGTAGTTGACGACCGCCTGATTGAGCAGCTTCAGTTGTGCGCCAAACTGCGCCACTCCCTCGGCCCGGGCGAGGTCTTTGCGCCGGTTTTTCAGGGCGGAACGCACCCGGTTCAGGATGGCGTAGATGCCGGAGATGTCCTCGATGATCTGGGTGCTCTGGGTGGCATCCGCGATCTTCAGGCCGCCGACGATGTCGATCAGCATTTCCAGTTCCGCCCCGCCGCGGCTGAGTTCCTCGTCGATGGCGTCGGCTTCGGCGACCTTGGCGACGGCAGGGATGCGCGCCTCCTGGTCGGTGATCTGGCTTCGGTAGGGATCGAGCGCCTCGGGCCGGAGGAGAAACTCCACGCAGCGCTGCGAGACGGCGCCGGTGGCGTCGATGACATCGTTTTCCATCGCCTCGATCGCCGCGGCGTCAGCGTAGCGGAGTTCGCGCAGGGCGATCACCTCGCCGCGCACCTCCCGGAGCCCGGCGAGGCTGTGAACAAAGCCAAGGATGTCGTCCGGCCGCGTGTTGCGGCCCGCGGTGGCCAGCTTGCGGGCCTTGTCGCCGACCCGCTTCATGTCTGACGCGGTGGACTGACGCAGGCGACGCACTTTGTCAAACTCGGCAATGGCCGCCTGGGCGGCGCCACGGATCTCGCTGAGCGCGGCCCTCAGATCGAAGGTCTCCGCGTGGCCGATCCAGAAATAGGCGTCGCAGATGTCGCCGGCGCGCTTCGCGAGATCGACGTAGAGATCGGCGTAGGTGTCGTCTTTGCCCAGCAGGTTGAGCACCTCGTGGCACTCGGCCATGCAGCGGACGATGGCGGCGTTGCCGATCTTGTTGAGATGACTGTCGCTCCGGCCGGGGGCGCGGAATTCACCCTCCATGTAGGGCGTGCGCCAGATCTGGAGGGCGTGGTGCTTTTGCGGCTCGGCTTCGGCGCGGAAATGGATCAGCCCGCCGTCGGGGAACACGGTGTAGCCGTGGCAGACGATCGGTGTGTCCACGGACTGCTCGATGATGTGATAGGGCATCAGGGCATTGACGCCGGTGACGCGGTTGTGGAAGGCGTATAGATAGTCCTCACCGTTCGGCGACGCGATGCGGCGCTCGAAGATCATGCCGGTGAGGCCGTTGTCGAAGCGCTTGGTTTCGCCGGTCTGGAGATGGTAGCCGTCGGCGAAGATGATGCCCTGGTCGCCCGGCAGCAGCACGCAGGAATCGGCGATGGAATCGATGCGGGTGACGGAGCGAACCTTTTCGTTGAAGACAAGGTAACGAAATGCCTTTTCCTGATAGGGCTGGATCTTCAGCAGGATGAGGTTCCCGACGATGGCGTAGAAGATGGTGGCATCGTCCAGCTTCTGGTCGCGGTGCTCGACCGGCTCGGCGTGAATGCCCTCGCCGGTGGCGGTGTTGTCCTCGACCTTGATCGTCAGGTCGCCGCCGACCGTCTCCACAAAGACGCGGTCCTCGATCGATATGTGCGGGTGCACCCCGTCGCGGTGCATCGACCGGTTCACGCGGGTCCACTCGAACTCGACCGGGGGAGGGAAGACGTATTCGTGGTCGAAACGATTGCCGAGATAGTCGATACCGGCATCAGTGTCGCGCCATTTGAAGCACTTGATGTCATCGACGGTCTTCCCAGCCCGGAAAGCCATGTAGAGATGCGGGCCGATGCGGCGGAACTTGAGGAACGACGCCTCGCGGTAGTACTTGTAGAGGTAGGCGAAATCCTCCGCGAAGCTGCCCTGGAGGAGAAAGTCCAGGCTGGTCTCTGAGAACGTGTGGTTTTCCGGATGATACTGGTAGGCGGCAAAGACGTCGGCCGGCGCCGTGGTAGTCTTCAGGCCGAACTGGACATTGAAGCCGAAGAGGAATCGATTTCCCCCGATGGCCACCAGGTCGCGTGGCGTGCAGGCGTGGGCGGTGGAGACCCGCTCGGTGGCGAGCAGAGTCGGCTCGACGGCGCCGAAAACGGCCTGCCGTTCGGCATTGAGCCTGGCGAGCCGGGCACGAAGGTCGGATCCGTGCGTGGCGAGCCGCGACCGGATGATCTCGTAGGCACCCGCTTCGAGTTGGGCGGCCGGTGCTGTGGGGTCAGTGGGCATCTGATGAGAGGAGTGGCAGCGGCGGAGCCTCCCTATTCAGGGTGGGCGGGACGCCTGCGGTGCCAGTGAGTTTTCGGACCGGTATCTCAATCGGGCGAGGCGTAACACACTGGGACCGCAGGCGTCCCGCCTGCTCCATTTCGTCGGGTGTATTTCGGTGGGGATGCCCAATTTCGAAGCGATCGCGATCATTCTGGGCGGGCGGGACGCCCGCGGTCCCGGTGGGGTGTCGGACCGATGTCAATTCGGGTGGCTCCTGGAAAGTACCGTCCGGCATCACCACTTTCGATAATTCACGACGGCCTTTGCTGGCACTGCTACACAGCCAGTCCTCGGGAGTTTCACACAAGCCAGCGGAAACAGGATTCCGATGAATGTATGCCACTACTGATTCGAAATGGGCAAAGTCGCGAACGAAGCGATCCCTATAATCAGGCCACCAAAATGGCGGCTCAAAAGCCACCCATTTGGCCGCCTCGTGCGCGGTGTACGACTTCCAGCAGTGAACCAACTGTGTCAGCGTGAAGCCAGGGATTGTCTCGAAAACACAATGCACGTGGTTCGGCATAATCACCCAGGCCAACATACGGTAGCGGACACCATCAAAATGAAGCAGGGCATTTTCGACCATCTCGGCAACATCGGGATTTCGCAGGTGGCAGGCGCCAATGCCTTTGTCGAGCAGGGATTCCAGGCGTTTCGACTGGCGGGCTCGAATTGGTTCGTTCTCCAATTGTTCACGAAGGTTGGCCGGAATGGAGTCTCCCAATCGGAATGTAAGGCTTTGAACCAGATCAGCCCGGTCAAAGTGAGGCAGGTATCCACGTGAATACCAGCCTCGATGCGGTCCCTGACCCAAAGAGTCACCAACACCATTATTCTGTCGGTACTCTGGTCTCATGAGGTGAATGCGTTCAATGAACTAGAAACATACTGGGACCGCAGGCGTCCCGCCTGCCCCGACATGCCGGGGTAGCAGAATCGCGTGCCGTCTCCGATACCGCCCTTGCCATCCGTAGCGGGCGAGACGCCCGCGGTCCCGGTGGGTTTTCCGAACGTTGAGTGGGTTCGCAGAGGCGCAACAAACCGGGACCGCAGGCGTTCCGCCTGCCCCAACATGCCGGGGTAGCAGAATCGCGTGGCGACTCTGACACAGTCCTTGCCATCCGTAGCGGGCGAGACGCCCGCGGTCCCGGTGGGTCTATGTGGCTCGGAGGTCACTTTATCTTTAAAGGACTGCGGCATCGACCGATTAGCCCGCGGGTGAATCCCATGCGACCAGCTCACGCCCCCAGCCGTTTCAGCACGCTGCCGGCGGGTTCGTCGCCCAGGCCGAAGCGCTTGGCGGCGCCGAGCAGGCTGCCCAGCTTGGCGCGGGTCGCCTCGTCGTCGCCGGTCTGGCCCATCAGGCGGGCGAGGAGGGCGGCGATGCTCAGGTTCTTGAGATCCTCGCTGGTGACGCCGAAGAGGTCGATCCATTCCTTCAACTGGGCCTTGAACTGCTCGGGGTCGCCGGTAAACAAGGTGTCGCGCACCGAACTCAGGGTGCGGCTGTTGTCCACCAGCCGGTCGAGTGCTTTGCCGGCGCCGATGGCGCGCGTGATCTGGTCGAAAAAGGCTGATTCGCCGCCCACGATGTCGATCTTGGCGCTGCGCAGGGCCTCGGCGAGGATCTCGGAGTGCTTCGCGGCGATGGCGCGGCGCACGTCGATCTCGGCGAGTTCGACGGCTTTCTCCTTTTCGAGTTCGAGCTTGAACTCCTCGTGATCCTTGCCGGCTTCGTTGAATTTCTTCATCGCCTCGGCCTTGGCATCGATGCCGCCGGCTTCCGCTTCGGCTCTGGCGGCAATGCCAGCGGCCTCGGCCTGGGCCTTGGCGGCGATGACATCGGCTTCCGCCTTCCCGGGAGCGGCTGACTCGGCCATGATGCCCTCGGCGAGGACTTTCTTGGCCACGGACAGTTTCTCGGCGGCGGCCTGCTCGGCCTCGGCCTTGATCAGGATCTCCTTGGCGTGCAGTTCGGCAGCCTGCTTCTCGGCCTCTGCATGGCGGACGCGCTCGTAGAGGTCCTGATCGGCATGCAGCAGGGCGGCCTCCTTGGCGGCTTCGGCTTCCTTGATTTTCTTGATCAACTCGGACTGGGCGGCCTTTTCGGCCTGGGTCACGGCCACCTTTTTCTCGCGCTCGGCACCAGCGAAGGCCTCGGTGTCGAGGATCTTCTGCTGTTCCTCGACTACGGTCTTCTCCACCGCGACGCGCTCTTTGATCACGTCCTGGATCGCCTTCCTTTCGACCTCGACCGCCTTTTCCTTCTCGATTTCCTTCAATGTCGTGACGCGCTCGCGCTCGATCGCCTCCAGTTCGCGGTCGCGCACCACGCGCTCCTGCTCGACACCGTCGGTGCGCTCCTTGCCGCGCTGGGCCACCAGGACCTCGCGCTCCTTGTTTTGCAGGGCGACTTCGACTTCCTCCTCGGTGGCGATGCGGGCACGCTCGGCTTTCAGCTTTTCCTCGGCCTGCACCTTGGCAGCCTCGGCCTCCTCGCGGGCGCGCACAGCGGCGATCTCGCGGGCTTGTTTGGCTTCGGCCTCCGCCTGCTGGCGCTCCAGTTCGAGGATCGCCTCGCGGGTCTCGACATCCTGTTGCTTGATCACCTTTTCCTTGTCACGCTGGATCTGGTTCGCCAGCTTGGCCTGCGTGGCGGTGAGTTCGGTGATCTTCTTGATGCCCTCGGCATCGAGGATGTTGTCCGGGTCCATCGCCTCGATCTTCGTTTGCTCAAGGAAGTCGATGGCAGCGTCCTCCAGCGAAAAGCCGTTCAAGTCCGTGCCGATCAGCTTCAGGATCTCGTCGCGGAACGTGTCACGCTCCTCGTACAATTCGGTGAATTGGAATCGCTTGCCCACGGTCTTCAGCGCCTCGGAAAACTTCGCGTCAAAGAGCTGCTCGATCGCCTCCAGGCTGGAGGCGCGTTCGCAGCCGATCGAGTTGGCCACTCGGACGACATCCTCGTCGGTCGGATTCACCCGCACAAAGAAGGCCACCTTGATGTCGGCGCGGATGTTGTCCTTGCAGATCAGACCGTTGGCACCGGATCGGTCGATCTCGAGCCGTTTCACCGAGAGATCCATCTCTTCCACCCGGTGAAAAGCGGGAAAGACCCAGATGCCGTCCAGTCCGACGCGGGTTTTGCCCATACCGGTGCGGACGAGGGCGGAACCTTTGCGGACTTTCTTGAACAGCGAGGCGTACAGCATCGCGGTCAGAATAAGCACGCCGATGATCGCGCCGATCACGAGGGCGGCGACGAGGGCGAGGGGATTGAGGTCGAGTGCGAGTATCATACAGTTGGCAGGTTAGGTTGAAAGGATGGCTTTAGGAGGCGGACTCCCCGGCCAGGGCCAGGGGACGAACCAGAAAGGTGCCGGGCCGGCTTTCGTCCTCCAGCACGACGAGGACTTCGGTGCCGCGGCTCAGCGGCTCCCGCCCCGGGGCGACGCGGGCTTGGAGCAGGATGGGCGCTCCATCCCGGAGCACCTCGATCTGCCCGCCGGCGTCGGTGACCGTGAGGGAGCGTACCGTGCCGGACAGGCCCACCAGGGGCACCCGGTTTTCGGTGTCGCGGATGAGCTTCATCAGCGGTCTCAGCGGGCGGACGAGCAAGCGCGTCATGATGAAGGCCACGGCGATCGATCCGCCGAAGATGCCGGTGGCCAGCGTCCCGGAGTCACCGGCATTCAGGTAGATATTCCCCAGCAGATTTGCGGCCCAGAGCAGCAGAGTGAAGAGCGTGATCACGAACATCACCGGTGCATCGGTGGCGCCGAGCACCTTCATCAGGGAGCCGAAAAAGCCGGGGCTGTGGTCGTCTCCCTGATCGTGACCGTGGCCGTCGCCCTCTCCGACCGCGTCGGCGTGATGGCTGTCCGTCCCGATCGCGCCATCGAGGGCGTCAAAATCCATCAGGCCGATCAGCGAGAGCAGCCAGTAGATCCCGATCAAGCCCAACAGGATCGTCAAAGGCAGGCTGTGCGCGCTGATGGCTTCCTGTAGGACAATTTCCATGAAAATGATTCTCGGGTAGTTCGGGTTCCTCCCCCGATTGTGCAGAATCCAGCGTCGGGGTCAAGACCGACGGTCTCGCGACCGACCGGTCTTTTCCCCTGCCCCTGGATGGGATGCACCGAGTTTAGCGATTTCGAATCGGAAAACGATTATAAACGCCTCCGGGGATTGTAACGATTCCGCCCATCGGGCTTGTCAATCGGCCCGGATGTGTCCACACTGGCGCTGCCATGGAATCCCACGAAATCCTGAAACGCGCCTTCGACAGCCCGCAGACCAGTCCGAAGCAGATCGCGGCTGAGATGGGCGTGTCCCTGTCTCTGGTGTACAAATGGGCTCAGCCCGACGGCGACGGCCCCGGGACGGGCTCGGGAAGCAAGAATCCCCTCGACCGGGTGGCGGAATTGCTCGACCTCACCCACGACACCGCCATCGTCGAGTGGCTCTGCCAACGGGCCAACGGGTATTTCGTGCGCAATCCCAAGAGTTCCTGCCAAAAGGGCTACGAAGTGGTGCCGGCGACGCACGAGATCGTGCAGCAGTTCGCCGGCCTGCTCTCGGTGATCAGCCAGGCGGCGATCGACAACTCCATCAGCGATGCCGAGTCCGCCCAGATCCGCAAAGTCTGGGACGGCCTGAAGTCGTTCTGCGAGGGTTTCGTGCGCTGCTGCGAAGAGGGCGACTTTCAACCCATCCAGAAGGAGCTGATCCGGAAGCGCGGATAGCCGACCTGCCGGGGTGTTTCCGATGCAACAGGGTCTGTCCGGCGATGCTACCCTGTTTGATCGGAAACTGAAATCATGAGCCGGACGCCGCGGGGATGCGGTTCAGGGTGTAATAGGCGTCGGGATAGAGCAGAGGCTGGCTTTTCCGGCTGCGAATGCCGGCCGCTTTGAGCGAAAATACGTGGAGTTCGCGGAGTCCGGCCACTTTCAGCCGGACGCTGAGGCCGTCGGTAGAAACCGTGGCGGACTCGACGGCGTGATCGGCCGGATCGATCTCCTCGCTGCCGTAGGCGCCGGAATACAGGTAGGTGTGGCTGGAAATCGCATAACTGGCCGGATCAGTCGCGGCAGCGGCATCGACCGGCTCGGTGAAGACCAGTTCGAAGCCGTCGCTCTTTGCCCGCATCTCGCGGATGGCAAACGCCAGGTCACCGGCCCGCCGCACCCGGACCAGACCGTAGCTGCGGTTGCCCAGAGAGGACCAGCCGCGATTGGTCATGCCGACGAAAAGACTGCCGTCGGGGGCGAAGGCGAGCCGCACGACTGCCGCGGGGAAGCCGCTGAGGAAGGGGAAACAGGCGCCCTGGTATTCTCCGCCGACTTTTTCCAGAAAGACCCGGCTCACAGCGGCGTTGGTGAACTCGCCGACGAGCAACTGGCCGTCGAAGGGGCCGAACTTCCCCGCCTGATCGATGACCTGGATGTCCGTGGCGCTGCGTCCCATCTTGTTATAGGGCAGCCAGACCGCTGCGGGCGCCATCTCCGGCAGGGCGCGGACCGCCTCGGCATAGGTTTTGCCCTCGGGCACCGGAGCGGACAGGCGCAATGGCGATCCGGGGGCCTCCTGGGCGGCGATGCCCTCGGGATTGGTGTAGAAGACGCCCCGCCGCAGGTGGTGGATCGGCGTGGCGGCGACCCAGGTGCCCTGCTGGTCGGTGACGAACAGGTCGCCCGCCAGATTCGCCCCCATCCCGCAGGGCGAGCGCAGTCCCGCGGCCATTGGTGTGACGGTGCCGTCGGCATTGGCCGTCAGCGCCCAGCCGTGCCAGGGAGCGGCGTTGTTGGCCCGGTCGCCCATGTCCACGTTGGTCGTGATCCAGAGCCGCCCCGAGCCGTCGCGCTCGGGACCGTAGGCGTAACCATGATAGTTCCCCGAGACATTCCAACCCCGTGCCGCGGTCAGGTATTCATCGGCGATGCCGTCGCCGTCCGTGTCGCGCAGACGGGTCATCTCGGTGCGCTGGACGACGAGAAAGCCGTCGCCGTCGGGCAGCAATCCGAGCGGCTCGTGCAGGCCGCTGGCAAAGCGATGGTAGGTCATCTGCTTCGGATCCTCGCCGAGGACGCCGTCGATGAACCAGACTTCGCCCTTGCGCACCGCCACGGCGATGCGGTCGGGCCCGATCCAGGCGAGGCCGCTGACTTCGAGTGTCACGCCATCGCCGGGCTTCCACGTGGTGTCGCGGGAACTGGAAGGCGACAAGGCGGTGTAGATGTCGAGCGCCTCGTAGCCGGGCTCGATCGCGGCGAGGGGACCGGCCGACAGCAGCAGGAGGACGACCGCGCCGAGGCGGGAGAAGGAACGGTGGGGAGTCATTTCCACGAATAGATGAAGGTGCGTTGCCGGGGGCCAGCGGCTGGGCCGGCGTCGACGGTGAGGCCTTCGGGATGCTGCCAGGCCGGTTCGGCAGCCCCATCCGCCCAGGTCACGGTGCGAAAAAGCCGGCCCTCGCGGGCTTCGTAGCGATCCTCCACCGCGACGCCGTCGATGGTGGCGAGGAAGGTGGGCAGGCCGGCCGCATCGAGCCGGTAGCCGCGGAAGCCGCCGCTCTCGCTTTCGGAGGACCGGGGCCAGGCATGGACCTCGCTCTCCAGCGGATCCTCGAACGGCGCGGCCCGAACGAACCAAGTCGAGTAGGCATCGAAGAAGCGGCCCCGCCAGGCGAGCCGCGGGCGACCCTTCTCGCCATCATAAGCCAGATTCACCCCGCCGGGAAATCCCGCCAGGATGGCGTGGGTGCCCACTTCATTGAGAAAGGCTCGCTGCACGATGGGTCGGTCCTTCGGCACCAGCTCGAAGGCACCGGTCACGTGGTCGGGGTAGCCCTCCGGCAGTCCCTCGCCGCGCTCGATGTAGGCCCACAATGCGGCGATCTGCCGCTCGCTGTCGCCGCCGAGGATGTCGCGGTTCAGCGACTGGCCGCCCGGCCAGAGAGGCGGCATCAGGGTGCCGGGCCGGTAGCCGGCGGGATTGAGCAGGTAGTCGCGGAACCAATCCGGCCGCAGGCGCTGGTCGAGCTGGCTGATGTCGAGGGCCTGGATGCCGAGCGAGGGTCGGTCGCCCCAGACGTGGCAGGTGACGCAGTTCATTCCGCCAGCCACTCCGGCGAGGCGGCGGCCCGCTTCCAGGTCGTGGGGACCGCCCGCCAGCGGCGGCAGATCGCGGCGGTCGGCTTCGGTGAGTAGTTTGGTCAGAAAGTCGGCCTGGGCCGAATACTTCGGCATCTTGGTGTGGACGTAGGGCCGCACCCGCCCCTTGCCCTCGAAGACACCCTTCAGCCAGCCCGGCTGGAGCTTCCGCCCGATGCCGGTCAGAGGCGGCGCGAGGCGCCCGGCGTCGGCGATGCCCTCGTCGCCGACGAAAAAGCGGTTCCGCGCCGCATCGGGTCCGCCGGTTCCGTCGCGGTCGTGGCAGGCGAGGCAGTTCATCGCCCGCAGCGAGAGATCGGCGGTTTCGGCGGCGGAAAAGGCCGGTCCAGATGAGTCTTTCAGATAGGCGATCAGGGCGGAGCGCTGGTCCGGACTCAGTTCGTAGTGGGGTCGCCCTGCGGCGGCCGTCTCGGACAGACAACCGGACGCGGGAGTCATCCCAGCGATCGGAAGCGGGGCGGGAGCGGCGATTTTTTCGAGGTGATGACAGGCTGCGCAGCTCATCCGGGTAGCAATTTCCCGGCCGCGCTTCGCTTTTTCCCCATCGACGACGAATCGCGGCAGCGCGGGCGCCTGGCGCGGATCGCTGTCGCGGTAGTCGAACAGGTGAGCGGCGATGTCGAGGGCGTCCTCGTCGGTGAGGCCGAGATCGGGCATCCGACCGTCGGGACGGACATGGCTCGAATTTCCCAGGAAGGCGGCCAGGCTGAGAAGGCTGTATTTTTCGCGCAGATCCGGAAAGGGCACCGGACGACTGGAAAAATCCTCCGGTTTCGGCGCTCCGGCGGAGGGATGAAAGTCCGGCGTGGGCGCATGGCAGGCCACGCAGCCCACCTGATGATAGCGGGCGCTGCCGCGCTCGGCGTTCGCGTGGCGCGGCACCTTCGGCTTGGGCGCCTTTGGGTCGGGCTTCAGGGACATCAAATAATGCACCACGGCATCAATCTGGGCGGCCTTTTCTGCCTTCGGCAGGCCTTCGAACAGCGCGGGCATCATCGTGCCGGCCTTGGCTTGCTGCGGTGAATCGAGAAAGGCCGCGATCCATTCCGCCGAGGCGCGTCCGGATAGGCCCGCCAGGACAGGCCCGCTCCGCGCCGGCAGGCCGGGGCTGTTGCCGTGGCAGGAGACACAGCCCAATTCGGAAAACAGCACCGCGCCATCGTGCCGGTCCGGCGAATCGGCGTGGAAGCGCTCATAGCCGGTGACCAGCGGCTGGGCTGAAGCCAAACCCGTTCCCAATAGGCCGGCCAGACAGGCCAGCGTCGTCCTGGTGCGGGTCTTCACGCGTTCACCTCCCGGAGCAGCCCCTCGATGTGGTCGCGGGAGCGGTTGATGGCGGAAGTGATCTCACCCGGAGTCGGCAGCATCGGCAATCCGCGCGGAGTCGGGTGCATGAAGATCTCGACATACCCGCCAAAACCCACCTCGCGCAGCGCTGCCAGGATCGGCCGGTAGTCGAGGGTGCCATAGCCGGGGAGCTGTTGCAGTTCGATCTCCTTGGCGACGGTCTGCTTGCTGCCGATGCCGTATTCCTGAAAGTAGATGAAGGGCAGGTTCTTCGCGCCCAGTTCGCGGATCAGCTTCGGCATTTCGCCGACATGCTCGTGGAGATGGTGCGGGGCGAAAGCCACGCCGAGGGCGGGATGGGTGTTGAGTTCGGCCCAGTAGCGTATCGAGTCCGGTGTGTAAAGCAGGGCATTGGCATGATTCTCGATCGCGATGGTGAGGCCGTGTTCGGCGGCGGCATCGGCGTGGGGTTTCATCGCCTCGAGGAACTCCCGGATGCCGGCTTTGGCCTCGGCGCCGCTGACGTTTTTCGGCCCCTTGGAGGCGCAGACCAGCAGTTTGCCGCCGAGGCGCTTCAACAACGGCATCTCGGGCTGGAGGCCGAAGGGACCGAGCGGGTAACGCGTCGAGCAGACCAGTTGCACGGCATGCTTTTTCAACAGCGCCTCGAAGGCATCCACCCCGATCGCGTCCACCTCCTCGCGGTGGGTGGCGTGTTGTTTGCCCCACAGGTCGAGGCCCACGCAGCCGGCCGGCGCCACCTCGGGCAGCACCTGTTCCAGCTTCAGGTCGCCGTAGAGGGCCGAGGATAGGAGGTAGTTCAGCCGAAGCGGAGCGGGTGCTGCGGCGGCGAGCGCGGGAGCGGCGAAGATCGGCAGGGCGGCGAGGAGACGACGGCGTTTCATGGGGATCTGGAACGTGGGAAAGGGCTTTCCGATTGTCGATCAGGACTGGGCAGCCAACCAGGCATCGAGCGCCGCGATCCAGGGGCCGACGAAGTGACCGCTGTCGTGATAGGTGCGCCCGCTGTACATGTGGCGGTCGATCACGCAGGGCTCGTTGACGTAGATGCCGCCGCAGACCTCCAGGTCGAACTGGCATTTTGCCACCGTAGCCATCCGCAGTCCCTTCACGATGCCGGCGCGCGCCGGGATTTCGACCCCGTGGCAGACGCTGGCCATGGGCCGCTCCTGCTCCCAGAACCAGCGCGTGATGCGGAGCAGGTCGGCGTCCTCGCGGATGTATTCCGGTGCCCGGCCGCCGCTGAAGAAGATGCCTGCGTAGTCCTCCGGTTGGATCTCGGAAAAGGCCACGTCGGCCATGATGCTGTAGCCTTCCCACTCTTTGGTGATCGTCCAGCCGGGCTTGATCTCGTGCAGCACCATCTGGTAGCGGCGCTTCTCCGGCGCGGCCACCACGGGTTGGTAACCACCCTCGATGAGACGGTAGTAGGGGTAGAGCGTATCGACGGTTTCGGTGGCGTCGCCGACGATGATGAGGACCTTGGCTTTGGGTTGGGAATTCATGAGTGCGTCAGCATAGACCCGGACCGGCCCGTGCGTCAGTGCGGGAATGAGGCGGAAAACCTGCGCTTTTCCGTCATGATCGCGAAAGTCAAGCAGGCGCCCAAGTGGTCGGAAAACGGACTATTTAAGCCCAATTCGGCGCGGCGATTTCTGTGAAAGCCAGTTGACGGCCAGTCTACCTGCGGTTTTTCGTCACGTCGCATGTCTGGCCGCAGTCCCGCCATTCCGCGGGTCGCCCTGCTCATCGAGACGACCCGCAGCTACACCCGCGACATCCTCGCCGGGGTGCGCCGCTACGTCGATGAGTTCGGCCCGTGGTCCACATACATCGAGCTGCGCGCACCCGATTCAGCACCGCCGCCCTGGCTGATGAACTGGGACGGCGATGGCATCCTGACGCGGACCTTCACCCCGGAGATGAACCGCGCCGTGGCAGCCACCGGTCTGCCTGCCGTCGAACTGCGCTCCACCAGTCTGCCGCACGACCGGCCCTTCGTCGGCGTGGACAACGGTCTCATCGGCCAGTCCGTCGCCGAGCACTTTCTCAATCGCGGTTACCGGCAGTTTGCCGTCTATGGGCTGACCAGCGAGGCCTTCTTCATCGAGCGGATCGACAATTTCGTCAGCCGGCTGCGGCGCGGCGGCTTTCCCTGCGTCACCCTGCCGGCAAATGATTCCGACCACCCCGCGGACTGGGAGCGGCATCAGGCCCGGCTCATCGCGGCTCTCCGCGGCCTGCCCAAACCCGTGGGAATCTTCGCGGCCAACGACCCCCTCGGCGTCCACCTGCTCGATGCCTGCCTGCGGGCCGGGCTCGCCGTGCCCGAGGAGATCGCCGTGGTCGGCTGCGAGGATGACGAGACTCTCTGCACGCTGGCTACGCCTCCGCTGACCAGCGTGCGCCTCGATGGCCGGCGGGTCGGCTACGAGGCGGCGCGCCTGCTCGACGGGCTGATGCGGGGCGGTCAGCGTCCGGCGACGCCGCTGTTGCTGCCGCCGCGCGGCATCGTGACCCGCCAGTCATCCGACGACCTGGTCATCACCGATCCGCTGGTGGCGCATTGCTGCCGCCTCATCCGGGAAAAATTTCCCAGCGGACTGGGTGTCGCCGATCTCTGTGCGGCGGTGAACGCCTCCCGCAGCACCCTCGAGCGCCGCATGAAGGCCGCCATCGGCCGCACTCCGAAGGAGGAGATCCAGCGGCTCCGCTTCCGCGAGGTCGAGCGTCTGCTGCGCGAGTCGGACCTCACCCTCGAAGCCATCGCCGAAAAGACCGGCTTCGTCAGCGCCAGCCATTTCCAGAATGCGTTCCGGGAGCGCCACGGCATCACGCCCGGCCGGTTCCGTCGCGGCGGCTGATCAAACAGGGTAGCATCTCCGATCCAACCCTGTTTGATCGGAAATTGGCCGGTCAGGCGCCCGGCTCCGCGGACAGGAAAGCCAGCAGGTCGCGCAGCTCGCGGTCGGTCAGCAGGGCGGGCAGGCCGGGTGGCATCAGCGAGGTCTTCAGCTCGGTGCGCTCGACGATTTCCTCCGGCTTGAAGGAGCGTTCCCGGCCAGTGATGTCGCGGAATACCTCGGTGCTGGAAGATCGCAGCAGGATGCCGAGAAATCCGGTGCCATCGGCGAGGGTCAGTTGGGTGGGGTAATACTGCGGGGCGACCTCGCGATGGGGCTCGAGGAGGGATCGGAGCAGGCCCTCGCGATCGCTCTGTCTGCCGATCAGGCTGAGATCGGGGCCGACCACGACGCCGCGGCCACTGTGCCGGTGACAGGTGCCGCACAGGGCGATCCGGGAGTGGAAAAAGAGGCGTCGGCCCGCGGCTAGATCGGCGGGGCCGGGCACGGCGTCGAGACGTCTCAGCCAGCCGGCGGTGTCGTCGAGGCCGGGCCGCCCGGCCTGGATGGACGAGGCGTCGGTGACGGCGGCAACGAGCGGGGTGGCTTCGGGATGGGCTTCGGCCACCGGTTGCAGCGCCGCCTTTGACGACTCGTCGAGTGGGACGAGCCGCAGGGCGCGCAGGGCTTCGTCCCGGAGGCCCGCGTCTGTGTCAGTCTTGGTGGCGAGGCGGATGAGCAGCGCCTGGTGCTCCGGCACAGTCGATCCGGCCAGTCCGACGACGGCTTCGGTGCGGGCGGCGGCGGGGCGCTGCGCATCGGAGGCCACCTCGGCCAGGACGGCCCGGGCGTCGTCGGCTTGGCGTGCCGCGAGGGTGCGGATGGCCTCCAGCGCGAGATCGGGGTCGCCCGCATTGAGCAGTTCGCGCAGCAGAGGCACGGTGATGCGGGCGTGGGTCGCCGGAGCCAGCCTCAGGGCATAGCCCCGGAGCCGGGCCGGGGTCTGCGGATCGGCGATGCGGTCGGCGAGCACCTCGGGATTCGTCACGCCGGCCCCGGGATCGCCCCGGAGGGTGTTCCACGCGGCGAGGCTGGCTTCGAACAGTCGGTAGTCGAGCGCGGGATCGCGGAGCAGGGCTTCGACCTCTTTTTGAAAATCGGTCAGTACGGCGTCGGCGATCCAACGGAGGCATTCGAAGCGGATTTCGGGATCGGGATCGTCCCAGAGGGCGCGCACCCATCGGCCATTGGTCAAATCGACGCGTCGCAGGGCCACCAGGGCCCAGACCCGGTCGGCGGCGGGCAGGGCGCGGACGGATTCGGGCGTCCACGAGGCGCTGCGCTTTGCCAAGGCGGTTAGGGCGGCGTCGGCAAGATAGCGATCGTTGCCGCGGACGAGCGCAAAGAGCCGGGCCTCGTCGAGGTCGGCTTTTCCGCTCCGCAGATCGCGGGCGAGCCGGCTGGAATCGGTCTCGGGAGAGCGCTCCCGCTGGATCCATTCCGCCGCGGCCCGGTCGATCTCAAGCTTCCAGAGCCGGCCGCGGGCGTGAATGGGATAGGAACTGAATACCCAGTCCGTGAGGTAGAATGAGCCGTCCGGCCCTGCCGCCAGACCGACGGGACGGAAGTGGTCGCCGCCGCTGACGAGGGCGTGCCGCTCGGAGCGAAAGCCGGCGCCGTCGCGGGTGAGGGGGTAGTAATCGACCCGGTGATCGCTCCACGAGGGAATCAGCAGGCCGCCGCCGAGTTCCACCACCGCGCAGGGGCCCTCTCCGCTGGGATGGACCATGCCGAGCGTGCCGCGCAGTTCGCCGTTCCACGCCACGAAGGGATGCACCGCCGAGCTGCCATAGACCCACTGAAAGCCATAGTCGGCGCCTTCGACCACGTTAAGCAGGCGGCACGGCGGCCGGCTGCCGGGGTCGTTTTCGGCTGCGAAGATCTCGCCATCGTCGCGGACGAAGAGGCCGAAGGGATTCCAGAACCCCTGGGCAATGCGGCGCATCTCCCGGCCGTCGGGGGTGCAGCGGAAGACGCCGCCTTCGCCGCGCCCCTTTTCCTCAGAGCCGTCGCGGGCGGAAAGCACCCAATCCTTCCCAAAATTCTCACCCAGCGAGAAGATGAGCGCCCCGTCGGGATGCCAGGCCATGCCGCTCAAGCCGTTGTGCGGGTAGTCGGCCACGGTGTCGAGGGCGGCGAGCGTCTCCTCGACATCGCCTTTCCCGTCGCCATCGCTGTCGCGGACGCGGAGGATGCGGTCGCGCTCGGCGAGGTAGACCCAGCCGTCGGGACCGAGGATGAGCTGCATGGTGGCCTCGGTCCGGTTGTAGAAAACGCGGCGGTTTTTGCCGTCCTTGTCAAAGACGAGGATCTCGTCGTGCTCGGGCCCCTGATAGCCCTCGGGACGGAAATGGGTGTGGCAGGCCACCAGCCAGACGTCGCCGCGGTCGTCGACATCGATGCCGGTGGGCGTGACGAGGTCGGGATGCTCGGCCAGGAGCGTCAGCTTTACGCCGGGCAGCCGCGTCTCGATCTTGGGCGAGAGGTCGTCGGGCACCACCGGTGCCTTGGGCGGCGGGGCGCCGGGAGGCGCGGCGATGGCGGCCAGCGGTAGGAGGAGAAAAAGCGGCAAAGATATGGCGATTCTCATCTCAATGGGAATGCTTCGGAATTGATCAACTGGCTTTGGCTCTCTCCAGCGCGGCGGCAATTTCGCGCTCGATGACGTCGAGGGAGTTCAGCAGCGTGGTCGGATCGGGGACGGGGGTGACTTCATTGGTCACCGGATCCCAATTGACCGGGCCGTAGCGGCAGGGCTCGGGGTTGCCGGTGAGGATATGCGCGCCGGCATCGCCCTTGTTGAAGTGCCAGAACTCGAAGGGGAAGTGCATGAAGCCCCGCGCCTCCATGACGGCGGTGATGGCGAGGCGGTTTTCCAATTCCTCAGCCGTGATGTAGGGCGAGCGCATGGGGGTGCGCTCGCTCATCTCGAGATAGGGCACCCCGCGCCAGACTTCGCCGCCGCCATCCCGCCGGAAAACGGAGATGTCGATGGCCGATCCGGACATGTGGGTGCCGATTTTGGGCATGTTCGCCGTCAGGACGATGGCGCGGCGGAAGACGAACTCGGGCGTGGGGATCTCGCCACCGAGTTCCCAGAGACACTTCTTCAGCACATTGTCGAAGACGGAGGGCCGGCGAACGAGCTGGCGCTGCATCTCCAGGGTGCGAAAGCCGTCCTCGATTTTCAGCACCCAGCCGCGGGCATTCATGTCCCGGCCGGCTTCGACGACCTCGCGGGCGAGCGACTCGCGCATGAAAAAGACGCGGTCGAGATCGCCGGCGATCTTCGAGGTGGAGAAAAGCATCTCCACTCCGGCGGCGGCGGCGAGGTTGGGCAGCGAGGCGAATCCCTCGCCGCATTCGGCCACGGGGAAGGCGATGAGTTGCTCGACCATGGCATAGCCCTGCTCCATCTGTTCAGTCCAGTAGGCGCGGCGGGCCGCCTGATCGGCGTGGTCCGGGGAAAGTTCGGTCGTCATGATGGCCTCATTTTCCCGCCTTCCCCCCGTCTCTGGCAAGCCGCGGATGGGACCGAATCGCGCGGGGGAAGGCGGAATCCTCCGAACGGGACGTTGAATCCGGGGCCGAAATCAGGTAGGATCGACCTCATGCCGCCGAAGAACAATCCGTTTCCGGGGATGAATCCCTTTTTCGAGCTGCGTTGGCCGGATGTCCATTCGCGCCTGATCGCCTATATCGGCGACGCGTTGTCGGATGATTTGCCATCGGACCTCTCCGTGCGGGCCGAGGAGCATGTCGTGGTGGCGGGCCCCGAGGGCGACTCGGCCTACCGATCCGATGTGGCCATCCGGGAAGGATGGCAAAATGGCTTCCCGCCCCTTTGGCAGCCGGAGACCGAAGGCGCCGCAGTGATCGCAGTGGCCGACCCCGAGATCGTTCTGGCAAGTCCTGTGATTGAGCGCTGGCTGGAGATCCGCGATCGCGATGGCCGTCTCATCACGGCGATCGAGGTGCTGAGTCCCCGGAACAAGGAGGGCAATGGCCGGGTCAGCTATCTGGAAAAGCAGGTCGATTACATTTCCTGCGGAGTGAATTTGGTGGAAATCGATCTCGTTCGCGCCGGACTCCCCACGGTGGCTGCCGCGCGCGCCATGGTGGGCGAGGTCCAGGGGACGGAGTCGATCATCTGCGTGACCCGCGCTTCGCGGTCGGACCGGCATGAGGTATATCGGACGCCCCTGCGCGAGCCGCTGCCGGCGTTCCGGGTGCCCTTGCGGGAATGCGACCCCGATGTGCCTCTGGCTCTCCAGCCGCTGATCGACCGTTGCTACCGCACCGGTCGCTACTGGCAGATCAGCCAACCCTTTGCCCTGCGCAACACGCTGTGGGTGGACGAGATCGAGTGGGTAGAGCAGCGACTGGCTTCCGCCGGAGGGGAATGAAACGGCGGTGAGTCCCTGCAGCCGAATTTTTTTGGCCAGGCGCCGGTTTTCCGATCAAACAGGGTTGGATCGGAGATGAGACAGGGTCTGATCGGAAAGGGCCGGGCAAAGCGGGATCGCTCAGACGACCAATTCCGGAATCGGCTTGCCGTGATCGACGATGGGCGTCGGGCGGCCGTTGAAGTCTTCGATGGTGATCTTTGAGGAATCGATGCCGAGGTGGTGGTAGATCGTGGCGAGGAAATCGCCGGGACCGCAGGGGCGCTCGACGACATCTTCGCCGCGTTTGTCGCTGGCGCCGATGATGCCGCCGGTTTCGATGCCGCCGCCGGCCCAGACGTTGGAAAAGGCACGGGGCCAGTGGTCGCGGCCGGGCTGGAGGGTGCCGGCGGGGGCGCTGGCATCGCCGGCTCCGGTGCTGCGGTCGAAGCTGATCTTCGGTGTGCGGCCGAACTCGCCGGTGACGACGACGAGGACGCGCTTGTCGAGGCCGCGGGCATAGATGTCCTCGATGAGGGCGGAGACGGCGCGGTCGTAGTTCGGCATGCGGAAGCGCAGGGCTTCGAACTGGTGCTGGTTCACGGCGTGGTCGTCCCAGTTGCCGACGCGTCCGCAGAGGGGACCGCTGAGGCTGCTGGTGACGATCTCGACACCGGCCTCGACGAGGCGGCGGGCGAGGAGGAGCTGCTGGCCCCAGCGGTTGCGGCCATAACGGTCGCGGATGGCGGGATCTTCCTTGCTCAGGTCGAAAGCGTCGCGGGTCTGCGGATTGGTCAGCAGGGTCATGGCCTGGCTCTCGAATTCATCGAGCGCGCCGAGTTCGCCCTCCTTGTCGAAAGCGCGTTCGAGTTTGTCGAGGTTTTTGCGCAGCAGGACACGGTCGCTGAGGCGGCGGGTCTCGGCGGCGTCGGAGAGGCCGATGTTCGGCACGGTGAAATTGGGCCGGTTCGGGTCGTCGCTGACGGAGAAGGGCGCGAAGGCATCACCCAGGTAGGCGGGGCCGTTGTATTCGAGTGGGGGATTGACACCGATGTAGTTCGGGAGCGGATGGGAGCGCTTGCCATCCTTGGACCGCAGGTAGTGGGCGACGGACATCCAGTCGGGGAGGCGCGGCTTGGGCTTGTCGCGCTCGTCACTGTCGCCGGAGAGCATCTGCATCGAGCCCGCGGGATGGCCACCGGCCTTTTGGTTCATCGAGCGGACGATGGTGAACTTGTCGGCGATCTTGGCATTCATCGGGAGCAACTCGGTGAGCTGCATGCCGGGCACGTTGGTGGAGATGGTCTTGAAGGGGCCGCGGTACTCGCTGCCGATCTCGGGCTTCGGATCGTAGGTGTCGACGTGGGACTGGCCGCCCGGCAACCACACCATGATGATGGCTTTCCGCTCGCTGCTGGAGAGCAGGGCGTTCTCGGCCCGCAGGCGCATCAGGCTCGGCCACGACAGGGAAGCGAAGCCGGTGAGACCGATCTGCATGAAACCGCGTCGGCTCAGCGGGCCGCTGCAGTGGAGGAGGGGCGAGGTGGCTTTCATGGGCTAAAGATGAAGGGGTGGAACGCGATGATTCCCGGAGAGATCGCACGATCCGCCCGTTTTTGTGCCTCAACCAGCCGCGTGATCCCGCTATCGGTCGGAGGGGGCTTCCGGGGCGGAAAAGTCCTCGCCGACCCGGTGTTCCGTGTGGCATGCTGCCGACCGATGAAACCTGTCGCTTTATCGCTTTTCCTTCTCGTTTTCGCCACGCAGGGTGGTCTGTCCGCGGCTGAAGCGCTCCCCGACCGGCCTCTTGCGGAAAAGGGCGAGCCGCTGTTCTCCGATGACTTCGAGCGCACCGACCCCGGCGAATGGAAGGCGGTGGTGCCGAGTTTGGCGGTGGGCGGAGGGGTGTTGCGAGTTCACCAAACCCGCGATGACCACGGGGCGGTGGCGCGGGTGCACCGGCCGATGCGGGATGTGATCGTGTCCTTCCGCTACCGGCTGGACGGGTCCACGGGCTTCAATGCCGTATTCGACGACAAAAGCCACAAGGGCTCCCACGCCGGGCATATCTGCCGGGTCGCCTTTGCCCCGACCCAGATCCGGCTGGGGGACGATCGTGAGGGGGTGATGCGGAACGACATTTTCGCGATGCGGAAGGACCCCTCCCGCAAAGCCGAGGCCGACGCTCTACTGAAAGGACGGGGCGCGGCGTTTCCCCACAAGCTCGATCCCGCAGCTTGGCACCAGGTTGTGATTGAGATCGTCGGCGACCGGATGCGGGTGAGTGTGGATGGCCAGTCCGCGGGCTTTCTGCAATCGCCCGGTCTGGCCCACGAGACCAAGGGCAGCTTCCACTTCACAGTGAACGGCGCCGGGGTCCTCTTTGACGAAGTTCGCGTCTGGGCGGCGCGTTGACGTCGTTTCACTCAGGCAGTCCTTCATTCACCGAAAGCGATGCGTGGCCTTCACCTCTGTCTGCTGGTCCTATTCGGAATTCCCGTCCTGATGGGTGCCGACGGTGCTGGCGAGATCAGCTCGGCCGATTTTCCGTCGATCCAGGCCGCGATCGACGCGCATCCGGGCCGGATGGTTTTTGTTCCTGCGGGCGATCATCACATCACTGAAAAGATCCGGCTCAGGGGCGACCGCAGCGGTCTGTATGGTCCGGGTCGAATCATTCAGGAAAACCCCGGGCAACCGATCATCGAAGTGGAGGACGCCAGTGGGGCCGTCATCCGCGATCTCACCCTCACCCGGCCGGAAAAGGCGGCCGAAACGGACTGCGAAGGGCTGCTTGCCATCCGGTGCCGCGATCTGGTGGTGGAAAATGTCACCGTCGTGGACAACCGCTCCCGCGCGGCCTCCATCTCCCTCCGCGAGTGCCAGGATGCACGGGTCAGCCGCTGCTTGGTGCGCAATTACATGCGGGTATCAATCGACGACCGGACCGGCAGCGCGGATTGGGGCTATGCCTTCCGCTGCACGGATGGAACGGGCATCGGCCTGTCCTACAGCCGGGGTTCCCTGATTGAGGGCAACCGTGTCGTCGAGGAACGTCTCAAGCCCACGCCGGAAATCAAAAAGGCGCACGGCCTGGGAGACTTTACCCAGAAAAACGCCACCCGCGGAGGCATTGTCAACCCAGCCACCTGGGAGGCCGGCTACACGGACAACTGGCAGCAGGGGTCGGCGATCATCGTGACGGCGCCAAAGACGGCCGATCTGACCCGCGTGCTGGGAAATCACATCGAAAATGCCGCCCAGGGCATCGATCTCCACGGTGACCATGTCATCGTCGCCCACAACATCGTGGCGAACGCCTTCATCGGCATGAAGGCCATGCATGGCTCCCGGAATGTGCTCATCACCGGCAACCAGTTCATCCGAAACAGCCTCTGGGCGATCGGTCTGATGCCCGGAGCCGGCGCTGACGGTGAAAACGTTGACGGTGGATCACTGATCGCCAACAACCTGATCTCCGACTTCGGCCATGGCGATGCCCATTGGATCTGGGGCCGGGAACGCTCCCCGTTCAAATTTGACGAGGGCCAGCAGCCGGATGATCCGCCGCTATCAGACGTGCTCATTCAGGGAAATCTCATCCATGTCCATGGGGAACCCCGCTATCGCTACGCGGTCGTCATCGCCGGTGGGCCGAAGGGACCCCGGGGGCTGCATTTCAGCCAAAATGTGTTCCCGCCGGGCTCCGGTGGCGTGTCGAACATCGATTTGCCACCGTAATTCCTGACCGATATGCGGGCCTTCGCCCGGGTGGCCATGTCGGCTATTCTTTATCCCGATTCGTTCCATGAAAGCCCCGCTATCACTCCTCCTTCTCGCAGCCTGCCTCCCGGGCGTCCCCCTCGCCGCGGCTGATCTGACCCTGCTCGCCGACAAGCGCAGCGACTACGAGATCATCCTGCCCGATCCCCTCCCCGAAGGCACGCTCGGCGAATGCCTGCGCCAGACCGCCCGGCTACTGCAGACGGCGTTCCAGGCCAACGGTGCCGAAGTGCCCGTGGTCGCTGAAAGCGCGGATGATCCTGCCAAGCCGGCGCTGTATCTCGGCGACACCGCCTTTGCGCGTGCCCAGGGCATTCAGACGACGGCGCTCCGCGACTGGAGCTATGTCCACCGAGTTGTGGGACGTGATCTCATCCTCGCTGGTCACGATCATCCGGCTCGCGGCGAGACCACCAATGCCCGGAGGCCGAATTGGGACCGGGTCGGCACCGCCAAAGCCGCGGTCGACTTTGCCCGCGAGTATTTCGGGGTGCGCTTTTTGTTTCCCGAACTGCCGGCCTACCAGTCCGTCGCGGGAGCGGCCAAGATCGACTTGCTCGCCACGCCGGCGATTGAGTATCTGCCGCGGCCAGTCGTCTCCGTTCCCGCCGGTCTCGCGGTGGAAAAGACGCCTCTGCTGCGGCTCAATACCGCCCATCCCGCCGGAGGCAGTTTTTACGATCTCGCCCACAACCGCTTCCCGCGCGTTGATGAAGTCTTCGGTGGCCACACCTGGGAGCGCGCGGTGCCTCCCGAACAATACTGGGATTCGCATCCGGAATACTTTGCCCTCATCAGCGGCTCGCGGCTCAAGCCCGAAGGCGGCAAGGCCCAGTACTGCCTCTCGAATCCCGACGTGCAAGAGCTGATCTACCGCGATCTCGCCGGGTGGCTGGACCGCGGCTATCGCGCCGTCGATCTCGGTCAGCCGGACGGCTTTCGCGAATGCCAGTGTGCCGAATGCGACGCGCTCTACGGCACCGGCAAGGACTGGAGCGAGAAGATCTGGATTTTCCACCGGCAGGTCGCGGAGAAGCTCGAGAAATCGCATCCCGGTCGCGATGTGACGATGATGTCCTACATCCTCACGGCCCAGCCGCCGAAGACCTTCAAGAAGTTTCCGTCCAACACCTGCATCATGCTCACCGGCACGAACGAGGAGGACATCGCGCCCTGGCGTGATATCGAGGTGCCGCGGGGCTTCACCGGTTACGTCTACAACTGGTGCCCGAACCTCGGCACCCGCTACACTCCGATGCGAACGCCCGGCTTTATCGAAATCCAGGTGAAACGCCTCGCGGAAAATCGCATCCAGTCGCTCTATCGCGACGGATCTGGACAACTGTTTGGTTTGGAAGGACCCGTTTACTACACCATGGGACGGATGTTCGACGATCCGGAGGGGAATGCGGCCCACACCTTGCTGCCCGAGTATTGCGAGGCCGCCTTTGGCAATGCCAGCGCCGCCTTTTACATGCGGTCGTTCTACGATCAGCTCTATCATGCCATCGCGCTCTATTCAGACCGCATTGGGACGCGCTGCGACGCCTGGACCTATCAACCGTTGCCTGGCGAGGGACGCCCGCGCAAAACGGTGCAGGATCCTTTCCAACTCATCGCCTTTCTCTATCCGCCGAACGTGATCGCCGCGCTTGACGAAGCACTGAAGCTCGCAGAGAGGCAGGCCACCGGCGACAAGGCGAAAACCCGCCTCGCCCTCATTCGGACCGAGTTCGATTACCTCAGGCATTTCGCCACTGTGGTGCATCTCCACCAAGCCTATCAGATGGTGCCCGATGTCGCCCTGCGCGACCGGCTCCTCGACGCCATCGATTCCCGCAACGCCTTCATCGACGGTCTATTCGAAAAGCCGGCCCTCTCCGCGGTCGGCGAAAAATGGGGGCAGGTCTTTTTCCCGTTCCCGGGACACGATGCCAAGCACCTCCGACTCGCCCACGACGGCTATCAGGAGCCCTACGCGAGTACCTGTTTCAACTGGGATACCAAGGCCATGCGCCAGGCACCCGCACCGGGACGGAAACGGCTCACCGTCGGTCGCACCGGTGGCCCGGTCGGTCTCGATACTCCCGACTGGGAGAAGGCGGAAAGTCACGAACTCACCCACCTCACGCCGGTCCGCGGCCTGCCACGACGCACCGCCATCCGCCTGCTGCACGATGGCACCCACCTCTATCTTCGGGCCGAGTGCGAGCTGGCGCCCGATCATCCTGCCACCTATCCCGAGCTGCCCCGCGACCGCGATCTGACCGCGGTGGAGTCCATCGATCTCTCCCTCGCCGCCCGGCCCGGCCGCGAGGTGTATCATCGTTTCGGCGTCGCCCCGCAGGCCACGACCCGTTACGATGCCGTGGCCGGACTCATCGCTGATGCCATGGACCCCCGTCACGGTCGCGACGATCCGACCTGGAACGGCGAATGGACTGCCACGACCCGGCTCGATGGCGAAGGGCATCGCTGGCTCGCCCTCATCGCCATTCCCTTTGCGACCCTCGAAGCCACACCGCCAGCCAAGGGTGATGTGTGGCGGGCCAATATCGCGCGTTACCACCAGATTCCCCGCAGCCAAGTCGACCGCGCCCTCTGGTCGAGTTCGCTCCAGGCCACCGGCATGGCGGACCGCAACCTGATGGGCGAGATCGTGTTCGAATGATCGGCTGGGAGCCGGCCCTTCACGCCAGGATCTCGCGCACGACACGGCCCTTCACATCCGTGAGCCGGTAATCGCGACCACCGTGGCGGTAGGTGAGCCGCTCGTGATCGAGACCGAGCAGGTGAAGCATCGTGGCATGCAGGTCGTGGGTGTGAACCTTCCCATCCACCGCCTCGTAGCCCAGTTCGTCAGTCGCGCCGTGGATGTGGCCGGCCTTCACCCCGCCGCCGGCCATCCACATGGTGTAGCCTTTGTTGTTGTGCCCGCGTCCGTCGGTGGTGGCGTCATCCGGGGTGCGGCCGAACTCGCCGCCCCACACCACCAGAGTGTCCTGCAGCAGGCCGCGCTGGTCCAGATCCTCCAGCAGGCCGCCGATGGGTTTGTCGATCTGCGCGCAGTTGCGCGTCATGCCGCTCTGGAGTGAGCCGTGGAGATCCCATTCCAGATGACTGATCTCGATGAACCTCACACCCGCCTCGGCGAATCGGCGCGCCAGCAGGCACTGCTTGGCAAAACTCTCGCCACCCGCCCGGTCCGCTCCGTAGAGCTTCAGCGTCGCATCGCTCTCGCCGGCCAGATCCATCACCCGCGGCATTTCGCCCTGCATGCGGAAGGCCAGTTCCGCGCTCTCAATCATGCCCTCCACCCGGGGATCGGCCGTCTGGGCGAGTAGATCGCGGTTCATGCCTTGGAGCAGATCGAGTTGGTCCCGCTGCGCCGCCGCGGTGATGCGCGGGTTGGATACGTTGCCGAGCGTGAGTTTCGCGCCGGGAAAATTGGCGTTGCCGAGCATCGTCGCCGAACACGCCGCCGGCAGAAAGGCGCTGGAGTAGTAGCGCGCCCCACCCAGCGCCGTCAGCGGATTGATGGAAATGAAGCCCGGCAGGCTCGCATTTTCCGAACCGAGGCCGTACACCGTCCACGCGCCCATGGAGGGCCTGACGAACTGAAAGCTGCCCGTGTGGAGTTGTTCCAGCGCCTGGGGATGGTTCTCGTTGTCCGTGTGCATGCCGCGCAGCACGCAGAGCTTGTCGGCGTGCTTGGCCGTCTCGGGCAGCAGTTCCACGATGTCGATGCCGCTCTGGCCATGCTGGTTGAACTTCCACCGCGAGCCGAGCAGCTTGGCCGCCGGATTGCTCCGGCCCGGCTGGCCCGTGCGGGCGGTGAGCTCCGGCTTGGGATCGAATGTCTCCATGTGCGAGGGACCGCCCCGCATGCAGAGAAAGATCACCCGTTTGGCTTTGGCAGGAAAATGTGGCGCCTTGACCGCGAGCGGACCGGCCTCGCGGGCGGCGCTTTCCGTGGCGAGCCCGGCAAAGGCGAGATATCCGAAGCCGGCAGAGGCTTGTTGGAGGAGTTGGCGGCGGGAGTGCATGGCGGAGAAATGGTAACCCCGTATCCCAGTCCCGTGAATGGCGCTATGGCGGCGGAAACGCCCCGGCGTGGATAAACCAAGTCCGCTCGACGACTCGCTCCGGGGTATTGAATTTCAGCAGCCGCACCGTTACCCGGCCGGTGGCTGTCAGTGGAACAATGATCGCATTTCGCAGTTGGAAGTGATCGCTCCAACGATCCCGCCGGGGATGGAAAAGCATGCTGACTTGGTCGGTCTGCCAGTCAATCGATGCAAAGTCGCTGCCTTTGTGTTGGTTGCAGATGATGCAGCTCAAAGCCAGATTCGCTTCGATCGATTGCCCACCATGTTTGATCGCGACGATATGATCAACTTGATGGGGCTGAAAGCATAACCTCGCCGGAGCCTGGCAGTACTCGCACCGATCGCCCGCACGGCTCCAATCTCCGCAATAATGCAGGGATGTAGTCCGCGCTCATGCCGCGGCATGATCCGCGTTGAGCTTGGCCAGGGCTTTTGCCTTGGCGATTCGAACCACATGTTCGATCCGGAGTATGCCATCCCATTCCACCTGTTCAGAGGCACTCAATCCCCCGCTTGCTTTGCTCTTCTCCAGGAGAAAGGCCGAGCGGGTCGACAGGGCCTCGGATGGATGAATGGCGAGGATCTCCTGAGGAGACGGCATGCCAGCCAGCATCTCAGCGATGTCCAAAAAGTCACTGATCTCTCCAGATTCCGCTCTCCGCAGGTGGCGCAGGCCCGCCGTTAGGACTGCCGCGATGCCCGCCTCATCTTGGGGCAGGTAGTCGGCGCATTCGTCAGGCAGGGTAACGGTCAGCTTCATGTTGGCACTTTTCCGCTAAATTCCCGCCGCCGCAAGGTTCCAAAATCCCATCGTCTCTCACCGCACCACGCGAAACTCCGCGCTGGCGATGAGCATCTGGCAAAAGCTGGTCCAGCGCGCCTCGCGAAGCGCCTCGGGCGTGGCCGGCTCTTTCGATCCGGGGGTGGTGAGGGTCTCCTCGGGCCGGCTCACATAGGCGACGCCCCGTTGCAATTCGGCTGCCGAGGGTTCGCGGCTGTAGGCGAGCGCGTAAAGATGCCGCACCCGGGCTTCGTCGCTGGCGAAGCGGGTCTCGTCCAACACGCGCCGCGCCGCATGGGCGGCCTGCTCCATCACCCAGGGGCTGTTCATCAAAAAGAGCGCCTGTGCCGGCACGATGCTTTCCTCGCGCCGGGCCACGGTCCGGTCCGGCGGGGCAAAGTCGAACAGACTGAACATCTCCGGCAGGGTGCCGCGCACCACGGGCAGATACACGCTGCGATGGGTATCCACGATCATGTCCACCGTCAGGAATGGCTTGAAGGAATGCAGCTCCGCGTCGCGTTGCGGGTGAAACCGGCTCAGGAACGGCTCCCGCGGCGGGTAGGGATCGAGCTGTCCGCTGAAGTCGAGGATGGCATCGCGCAACACCTCGACCTCGACCGGGCGCGGCGTCATGCGCCAGAAATGGGTGTTGTCCGGATCGCGCTCCAAGTTCGCGGCATTCCCATCCGTGCTCATCCGATAGGCGCGGCTCAGCGCGATCTCGCGGATGAGCTTTTTCACCGACCAGCCTTCCTCCATGAAGCGCACCGCCAGATAGTCGAGCAGTTCGGGATGCGTCGGCGCGGCGCCCGTGACGCCGAAATCGTCCGGCGTCATCACCAGCGCGCGTCCCATCAGATGCTGCCATACCCGGTTCACCATCACGCGGGCGGTGAGGGGATGGCTGCGATGGGTGAGCCACTGGGCCAGTTCCAACCGGCCACTCTGGTTTTTCGAAGGCGGCGACGCACCGGGAAGGTTGACGACCTGGAGAAAGCCGCGCGGGACGGGATCGCCGAGGTTCGTGGGATCGCCCCGCACATGGATGCGGCTGTCGATGATCGTTTCGCGGTCGCGGGCGCCCATGGTCCAGCCCGGCTGGGGAGGTGCCGCATCCTGCAGATCGGCCACGCCTTTTTCAAGCACGGTGATTTTCCGGTTCCAGTCCTCGATGTCGGCGAGCAACTTGTCCCTCTCGGCCTCGGCGGCGGCCTTTTCCTCCGGGGTTTTTGCGTTGTCGATCTTCAGCTTGGCGTCAGGCTGGCGACGCTGGAGGCGATAGCGGTCGCTGCGAGCCGTGTGCATCGTCAGCGTGTCGGCGTCGAGCTTTTTGTAGTAAGCCAGAGCGGCCGGTGCCAGGGTCGAGGCTTCCGGCCCGATGGCATGCCATTCGGTGTGGTGAAACATCGTTGCCTTGATGCCCCGCGGCCCGTAGCCATAGAGCGGCAACGTGCTGCGCAGGATGCCGGCCAGGGCGTAGTAGTCCGCCGTCGGGATCGGGTCGAATTTGTGGTCGTGGCAGCGCGCGCAGGCGACCGACAGCCCCATCACGCCGCGGCCGATGGTCTCGATCTGCTCGTCCACGACATCCATCCAGTAGAGGTCTTGCTTTTGTTCCTCGTAGGCCTTCGCTCCGAGGGCGAGGAAGGCCGTGGCCGTGAGCCGCTCGTCGCGCTGGGCCGCATCGCGAGCCGGCATCAGGTCGCCGGCGATCTGCTCGCGCAAAAATTCGTCGTAGGGCTTGTCGGCATTGAACGATGCGATCACGTAGTCCCGGTAGCGCCACGCGTGGTAGAAAATCACGTTCCGATCACGACCGTTGCTGTCCGCATAACGCGCCACATCCAGCCAATGCCGTCCCCAGCGCTCACCAAAGTGGGGAGACTCCAGCAGGCGGTCGATAGCCTCGTCGAGAGCGTCTGCCGTCGATCCCGCGGCCAGAAAAGCGGCCCGATCTTCCGGCGTCGGAGGCAGGCCGGTCAAATCGAGGTGCAGCCGGCGGAGCAGCGCCTCGGGATCGGCTTCGGTATTGGGCGCCAGCCCGGCGGCCTCGAGTTTCGCGAGGACGAAGCGATCAATCGCTCCGGCCGGCCACGCGGCATCCCGCACCGCCGGCTCGGCGGGCAACCGGGGCGGGATGAGGGACCAGAATTGCCGGCCCGCCTCGAGGCTCATGCCTGGCTTTTTCGCCGCCGGAGTGGGGCTTCCGTCGCGCGGATCGGCCGCCCCGTCCCGAATCCATCGCTCAAAGTCGGCGATCACGGCCGCAGCGAGTTTTTCCTCCTTCGGCGGCATGGCGAGGTCCTTTGCGTCATGTCGCAGGGCCCGCAGCAGCAGGCTCTTTGCAGGATCGCCCGGCACGATGGCCGGACCGGAGTCGCCGCCCCGCAGCAGTCCGTCGCGCGAGTCGAGCAGCAGGCCGGCTTTGAGCTTCCCCTGTTGTTGTGCCTCAGTGGAGTGGCAGGACTGGCATTTTCCGACCAGCACCGGCCGGATCTTGGATTCAAAAAAGGCGATCTGCTCCGGGGCCGATGCGGACACGGCGGAGGCTCCGGCGAAAAAGCCGATCAGCAGCAGGGGACGAATCATAAGCGGCTGGAAATGCCGCCAGAATACCCGAATCCGATCGCAAACCAATCCCGCAACCGCGGAGGACCTCCCGGGCCGGACGGTTTCCGATCAAACAGGGTTGCATCGGCGATCATACCCTGTTTGATCGGAAACCGCGCGTCCGGCTCGACCATAGATCGCGGCTCAGGGCACTTGGTAGTCCGATGGCGAGTCCAGAAAGCTCCGGGCATTGAAGGTGCCCGACTTGTGCGCCCACAGCAGGCCTGCCGCGGCCACCGCTGTCACCATGGTGGAAAGGATGATCCACTTGTTTTGCAGCAGTTGCTCCGGCTCCAGCCGGGCGCCGATCTCGCTCATGGCGTGGCGGAAATACAGGGCCACGGCCACGATGATGAGCGGAAAGACAAAGACGAGATTGTTCAGCGGCGGATAGCTGCAGATCGCCCAGCCGGCACAGAAGCAAAAGAGGTTCGCATAGACGATCATGGCGATGATCAGGGAGCGCTCCGTGTAGATTTGAAACGACTTCCGATACTGCCCGCTCAGGTCCTTGTCGCCAATGAAGCGGAACTCCGAGTAGCGCTTGCCGGTCATGAGCAGTCCGCCGAAGCACCACCAGGCCAGCATGATGGACAGGGGTGGAAAGCGGTGCGTCTCCACCAGGGCGAACCAGCCGAGCCAGAGGCGGATGGGATTGTTGAACGACTCGGCGATGACGTCGAGGAAGGCGCGGTCTTTCAGTCGCACCGGCTGGATGTTGTAAACCAGGCCGCTGAGCAACAAAAGGCCCAGAGCCACCCAGTAGCCCGGATTCCGGAACCACCAGACCGCGAGTGCAAAGCCGACCACGATGCAGACGCCCATCAGGCCCCAGAGAATCGGCACACTGACCCGTCCGGCCGGGATGGGCCGCATCTGTTTACGCGGATGCAGCTTGTCGAACGGGGCGTCGAGGATTTCGTTCAGGATGTAGTTGGCCGATGCGATGAGGCAGGCCGGCACCAGGGACAGGGCGGCCTGGAGGAGGGTGGAGCTGCCGATTTCCATGTCGAGCACCAGCACGACCGCCACCGCGTGGCCGAAGACGATGAAGATGTTCTTCAACCAGTGGTCGACGCGGGCGACTTTCAGGTAATCGATCATGGGCGGATGGGGCGGGGGGCTTCACTAGCGCAGCCACCGGGGGTTCTCAACGCAATTTGTCCCGTCCCGGTGAGCCTGAGCTTGAGGACCGGGCTGCTGGATGCTATCGATACGGGCCGTGGATGGCTTTTCTGTCCCCGTAGTTCAACGGATAGAACGAGAGTTTCCTAAACTTTAAATCTGGGTTCGATTCCCGGCGGGGACATAGGTCAGGCGGTGCGGGTTGCGCGTGTGCGCCCGTGATTCGGTCTGGTCAAATGCGGGCGGCCTGATAGGGTGGCGACACCATGAAGTCCCTCCTCCTCCGCCTCCTCCCGCTGGCTGCTGCAGCCGGCCTGCCGCTGTCGGCCGTCGCCCAGGATGCCGCGGCCGCCCTGCCCATCCTCGCCGCGACCGAAACGGCCGCGCTGAAGGGAAAGGATGGCCAGAAAATCGTCGTCTATGGCGAGACCGCCCGGTCGGGCAAATCGCAGAGTGGGATGAATTTCGTCAATTTCGCGGGCGCGGAGTTCTATCTGGTGGCTTTCAAGTCCGACCTCGGTGTTTTCAAGGACGGGGAGCCGGCGGATGTCTATGAAGGAAAACGGCTGGTCGTGACCGGCGTGGTGACGATCTACAAGGACAAGCCGCAGATCAAATTGACGAGCCCCGATCAGGTTCGCGTGCTCGCAGCCGACGAGGCCTGGCCGCAGGCTGCTGCGCCCGACCAGTCCGCCGCTCCCGCCCCGACGCCTCAGGCAAATCCCGCGCCAGCAGCGGCGAAATCGGCGGAAGAGCCCAAGAAAAAGCCGCCGGTCGATCCGAAACTCTATTTCAAATGAAGCGGAGCCTCCCGCCCCCGAGCCACCCATGAAAGCCGCCCTCTTCGGAGCCTCCGGAAAAATCGGTCGCCGCGCCCTCGCCCTGCTGAAGGATCGCGGTGCCACCGTCCGGGCGCTCATCCACCACACGCCGTTGCCCGAAGACCTCGCTGCGGGCGTCGAGATCGTCACCGGATCTGTCACCGATCCCGCTGCGGTGGACGCCACGGTGGCGGGAGCCGACATCGTGCTCCAGATGGCCACGACGAAGGAGGATCCCGAGACTTTTTTCGATGTGTCGATCAAGGGCACCTTTCACCTCCTCGAGGCCTGCCGGCGTCACCGGCCGCGGCAGTTCCTGCTGCTTGGCGGGGATGCGGCGATGGGGATCTGGTTCTACCCGCATCCGCGCCCGATCGCCGAGACCGAACCGAAGATCGCCTACCCGGGCTATTACGCCTTTTCCAAGGTGATCGAGGAAACGATGACGGAGCAGTACCGGCACCAGTACGGCCTCGCGACCACGATCCTCCGGTCGAGTTGGGTGTTTGATAATGACGACCTGCTGAACCATTTTTCGCTGCTGAAGAACGTGAATCCCGCCGAAAAAGGCCACGGTTTTGGCCAGCCCTCGGAGGCGACGCTCGACTTGGTGCGCGAGGGTCGCGAACATCTGCCCATCCTGCTCGACCGCGATGGCCGGCCGCTGCGTCGCCACATCGTCCACATCGAGGATGTCATCCACGCTCTGGACCGCATGATCGACCAGCCAGTCGCCTTGAACGAGGATTTCAACATCGCGGGACCGGCCGCCTTCGACTACCGCAGTGCGGCGGCCTGTCTGGCGGAAAAGACCGGCCTGCCCACCGTGGAGATTCCGTGCCCGGACTATCACAGCTTCGAGATCGACATCTCCAAGGCCCGCGAGCGCCTGGGATACGCGCCGCGGAACGACTTCGCCACGATGGCCGACCGGGCGATCGCCTGGCGTGCCCAGTCGTGATGGGTTGCCGAGTAATTCCTCCCTTTTTCAGCCCTTTCCCTCCCCAAAAATGATCAAGCACTTCCACCACATCGGCCTGCCCACGGACGATCCGCAAACGGGCGAAACGTATGTCTCTGAAACCAAGGTCTGGGTCACCCGGCCGGAGAATCACGCCTATCGCGTCGAATTTCTCCGCTTCGAGCCCGACTCGCCGGTCACCGGTCCGGTTCGCGACCTGCCGCACATCGCCTACCGACTCGAAGGCATCGACATTCACGAGGCCCTGCGCGGCGAGGAGGTCATCATCGAGCCCTTTGCCCCCATGGACGGGCTGCTGGTGGCGTTCTTCCTGAAGGATGGCGCGGTGGTCGAGTACATGCAGTTCCGCGAGGGAGCCACCGAATTCCGCGACCTGCAGGATGCCTGATTCACAGCCTGATTTCCCCATCTCCGACATGAAAGACAAAGTCATCATCGTCACGGGCGGCACTTCCGGCATTGGAGCGGCTTGCGTGCGTCATTTTGCCCGGCTCGGCGCCCGCGTGGTGGCCGCCTCCATCCAGGAAGCCGAAGGCGCCGCTCTCACGGCTGAAATCCGCGCGGCCGGCGGCGTGGCCGATTTCGTGGCCTGCGACGTGTCGCGCGAAGACAGCGTGCGCGATCTCGTCGCCGCGACACTGGACCTCCATGGCCGGCTCGATGCGGTGCATGCGAATGCCGGCGTCTGGGGGAAAGGCCGGGTGACCACTTTTGCCGATGCGGATTGGGAAAAGGTGATGGGCGTGAATGTGAAGGGAGCTTTCTGGACCGCCAAGCACTGCATCCCGGCGATGGAGCGCAACGAGGCTGGCGGCGTCTTCCTGATCACCACCAGTGTGGCCGCCCACGTTGGCTTTCCCGCCCATGCCCTCTATTGCGCCTCCAAGGCGGCTCTCGAGGCGATGGTTCGGTGCCTCGCCGTCGATCACGCCGGCAAGATCCGGGCGGTCGGCATCTCCCCCGGCACCATCGACACCCCCATGCTGGCCGCCACCTGCGAGGGCTGGGATGCTCCGGTCGAGGAACTCTATGCCCAGGTCGAGCAGAAAATTCCCGTCCGCCGCCTGGGGCAGCCCGATGACATTGCCCGGGCCGCCGCCTTCCTGATCAGCGACGATGCGGCCTACGTGAATGGCACCATCCTGACCCTCGACGGTGGGACGATGGCCTTGCCGCCGTGGTGAGGGACGGGCTCAAGCCTGTCCGGCTCCCGACCACGCAAATCCGTGCCTCGATCCCCGCGGCAAACGGGCGGAAATTCGCCGCCCTGCACCGTGACTGCCCATCTTTGCCATCACCTGAAATACCTGCCGCTGTGTGCCGCCATCGCGGGGCTCTCCGTGTGGCTCGGCGGCTTGTCGGCTCAGGATCTTGCCTCATCCACCGGTCCAAAAGGAGTGACCGTCCCCGCGCCGCCGATGCCGGGTGATTTGGAGCCGGTGCCCGTGGCTGTCCCGGGACTCCCGGAGCGGTTGACCGACGGCCATTTCGAGGCATTGCGGACGCATTCGCCTTTTTTGCGAACACTGGATCTCTCGCGCTCACTGATCATCACCGGTGTCGCCCGGATCGACAACGAGCCGGTCGCCACCCTGCTCGATCTGGAGACGAGCAAGACTTCGATCGTGACTCGCCACGGGGAAAGCCCGGAGGGCTGGCAACTGGTCGAGGTGAGCGGCAATCCGGCCGACATCGAGAGCCTGACCGCAAAAATCCGGATGGCGGGCGGGACGGAGACCTTTTCCATCCGCTACGAAAAGGCGCCCCCGCAGACCCGGGGACCGGGCGGTGTGGTGGTGTCGAGCCGGGTCGGCAATGGCACGGCTGGCGGCGGCACAGGGCCGCACGGTGGACCGGACCCGCGGGTGCTGACCCCGGACCAGATGAACGACGCGCGCAATGCGGCGCGGAACATCAATCAGGGCTTCAAAGCCGACGGCTATGGCGACGGCCAGACCATCCCGCCCGAGGTGGTTTCCAAAATCTCCCGCCTCAGCGTGCAGCAACGGGAAAGCATCAACGTGAAGATGTACGAATACCGCAACCGCGGCTTGGGCATGCAGGAGCGGCAGCAGATTTACAACCGGATGCTGGATCAGGCGGTGCAGCAGCGCTGATTTTTCCACTCTGACCTGGGCCCGCGCTGGCTTTGGCCCTCCGGGGCCACCGCTCAGATGACGAGCGCGCGGGCGAGGTCGCGGTTGTCGCGGTACCAGCCGATGGTGCGGTCCAAGCCTTCCTCGAGAGGGATTTCGGGCTCCCAGCCGAGGAGGCGCTTGGCTTTGGAGATGTCGGCCCAGGTCTCCATCATGTCGGCCTTGTTGAAGGGCTTGTGATCGATGACGGCCTTCCTCCCGAGGCGCTCCTCCATGGCGGCGATCAGTTCCATCAGGGTGGTGGGTCGCTGTCCGCCACCGAGATTGATGATTTCGTAGCCGAGCGGCTTGGCGGCGAGGATGGTGCCGCGGGCGATGTCGTCCACATAGGTGAAATCGCGGGCTTGGGAGCCGTCGCCGAACATCTCGATGGTGGTGCCTTCGTCGATCCAGCGAATGAAGCGGAAGGGCGCCATGTCGGGCCGTCCTGCCGGGCCATAGACCGTGAAAAAGCGCAGGATCGACACATCCAGGCCAAAGAGGTGGTGGTAGGTGTAGGCGAGGACCTCGGCGGCCTTTTTCGAGGCGGCATAGGGAGAGAGCGGACGGTCCACCGGGGTCTCCTCGTTGAACGGCATCGGTGTGCCGGCATAGAGCGAGGAAGTCGAGGCGAGGAGGAATTTCTTCACGCCGTGGAAGCGCATGGCCTGGAGCAGGTGGCGGGTGCCGTCGACGTTGGTGGAAAAGTAAACGTCGGGATTTTCGATGCTGTAACGCACCCCGGCGCGGGCCGCGAGATTGAAGACGGTGTCGAATCGGTGTTCGGCGAAAACCTGGTCCACCAGGGCCTTGGACTCGATGTCGCCCTCGATGAAGGTGAGGCCGGCACGGCCGCGGAGCGCCTCCATGCGGTGGTGCTTCAGCCTCACATCGTAGGCGTCGTTGAAATTGTCGATCGCCACGACTTCCACGCCCTGGTCGAGCAATTGCGCGGCGACGCGGGAGGCGATGAATCCGGCGGCGCCGGTGAGGAGGACTTTCTCCATGATCTCGGAGGACAGGGGCTGGTGTTTCGGGTGGGAGGGGCCGGCCGCTTCTGAGCGATCGGGGGGGCGAATCTAGCGCGATTCGGTCGGGGGGAAAGCCGGAAATCGCCCCGCCAAGCCGTCGGCGGCGGGACGGATTTCGAGTCGGCCGGGACTTGGCGGTCGGTGAAAAGACGCGTAACTTTTCCCCCGGTGCCGGGTTTTTACTGGCTCCGACCCGATCTGCATCGCATCCTCCGCATGAAAGCCGCTTTTTCCGCTCTTCTGGCCGTCTCGGCCCTTTTCGTGATTGCCTCTGCCGGGGCCGCTCCGGACGCCAAATCCGCCAAGGCACGGGGCAATTCCCAGACCGGCGACAAGCCGAAGGTCTCCGCCAGCCAGCGGATCGACCAGATGATCGAGAAAAATCTCGCCGCTCAGGGCTTGCAGCCGAATGCTCCGGCGAGCGACGCGGTTTTTGTCCGCCGCATCTATCTCGACATCGTCGGCCGCATCCCGAGCCGGGCGGAGACGGTGCGCTTTCTGGAGTCGAAGGAGCCGAACAAGCGCACCCGACTCGTCGATGAGTTGCTGGCCAGCGACGGCTATGTGTCCCACTTTTTTCACTACTGGGCGGACCTGCTGCGGGCAAAAACGGAGCTGAATGGCAATGGCCAGAGCGCCCCCGCCGGCCTGGCCTATGGCGCGTGGATCAAGGAGTCGCTGCGCCAAAACAAGCCCTACGATGAGTTTGTCCGCGAGATGCTGGTCGCCAGCGGTTCGAGTTGGGACAACGGAGCCGTCGGCTATTACATCCGCGATTTCGGCATGCCGCTCGACAATCTGGCCATCACCACCCAGGTCTTCCTCGGCACCCAGATCGTCTGCGCCCAGTGCCACAATCACCCCTTCGATGCGTGGACGCAGATGGACTACTACCACCTCGCGGCTTTCACCTACGGAATGAATGGCTCGAATGTGACGCCGAACCAGCGCGCGGCGACGGATGGCCTGCCGAAGGGCCGGAAAAGCGGCATTCCGGTCGAGGAGCGGCAGGATCTCCAGCGGGCTTTTTCCGAAATCCTGAAGCCGGTGCGCTTCAACAATGTCTATGAAACCAAGCGCGCCCTGAGGCTGCCCGACGACTATCAATACACCGATGCCAAGCCGAACGCGCCAGTGATGCCGGCGGTGCCCTTTGCCCCCGGTGCCGCAGTCAGCGAAAACGAGCATCCCATCCACGCCTTCGCCGCCTGGATGACCTCGCCGGAGAATCCGCGCTTCACCAAGGTGATCGCGAACCGGATGTGGAAAGAGGTCTTCGGTGTCGGTCTCATCGAACCGATCGACGACCTGAAGGAGGACACCCAGGCTTCGAATCCCGAACTGATGGCCTTTCTGGAACAGCGGCTGGTCGCCTTCGATTACGACCTGAAGAAGTTTCTCCGCATGCTCTACCTGACCAAGGCCTACCAGCGCGAAGCCTCGCCGAAGGAAGTGCAACTCGGCGAGATCTACCACTTCCCCGGACCGGTGCTGCGCCGGATGTCGGCCGAGCAGATCTGGGATTCCCTCGTGGCGATGGCGGTGGAGGGTGCCGACTCGCCCGATCCGGCATTCACCCTCGAGACCAAGCGCCAACTCACCGAAGTCGAATTGATCGCCGAGGCTCTCTATGACCAAAAGCCGGAGGGCTTCCTGAAAAACGCCTACGAAGTCGCCGGCATCCAAAAGGAACTGGCCTCCCAGCTCGTAGCCGCTCAGGAACGGCTGGCCGCGGCCCGGGAATCGAAGGATCCCGCCGCCCTGCGCGCTGCCCAGCAGGAATCGAAGGAGATCCGGCGCCAGTTGGCGGTGCGCGTCGAGAAAGCCGTCTTCCGGGAGGGTCTTGAGGAAAAGTTGACCCTCGTCGCCGCCAACGGAGCCGATCCCGAAGGCGAAGCCCTGCTCGATGAGTTGTCCCGCATCGTGGTTGGCAGCGGAGAGGAATCCCGCGCCGTGACGGAAGGCATGGACGCAGTGGTCGGCAACGCGAACCGCGGCATCGTGCGGCCTCTCGTGCAGGCCCTGTTGGCGGATGAGGTGGAGGCGCTGGCCGAGGCACTGGCCAGCCAACGCCGGGAGGAAGCGGCGGCCTGGGGCATCGACACCAAGGACGAGCGCGAGTCCCATCGCATTTTCACCAGCCTGCGGTCCGGAATGAAAAGGGCCTCCGAGATGCGCTCGCCGGCTCCGAATGGCCACTTCCTCCGGGAGTTCGGCCAGAGCGACCGCGAGGTGGTCGAGAACGCGAATGATCAGGCCTCCATCACCCAGGCTCTCGCGCTGCTCAATGGGCCGGTGACCACCGCCATCGCCCATCGCTACTCTGTGCTTGGCCGTGATCTCTCCCAGGTAAAAACGCTTGGCGAGCGGGTGGATACCATTTTCCTCACCATGTTGAACCGCCGTGCCACCGATGCGGAGCAGGCCCTCCTGAAACAGGCGTGGAATGAAAGCGACGGCACCGCCAGCCTCCAGGGGCTCGTATGGACCGTGCTGAACATGCGGGAATTCCTCTTCATCCAGTGATCGCCCACTCTCTCACACGCCCCACCTGTCTCGTCCTCTGACCATCATGAACTCCGACTTCTCCCGCCGCGACTTCGTCTCCCGCGCCGCCCAGGCCTTCCTCGGTGTCTCGGCCTCATCACTCGTCCTGCCGCGTCCATCCGCCCGCGCTGCCGGAGCGGGTGCTTCGGATCTCAAGCAGATCGCCACCGCCAAACGGGTCATCTATCTCTACATGAACGGTGGCATGAGCCATCTCGACACCTTCGATCCCAAGCCGGGCAGCGAGGTGATGGGGCCGACGCGGGCCATCCCGACGGCCGCGGATGGCATCCAGTTCTCCGAATACCTGCCCCGTCTCGCCAAACAGGCCGACAAGCTCGCCGTGATCCGCTCGATGGCCTCCACTCAGGGCGCGCACAAGCAGGGCAACTACTACATGCACACCAGCTACGAGCTGCGCAGCTCGATCCGTCACCCTGCCATGGGTGCCTGGCTGCTCAAGTTTCAGGGAAAGCGCAATGACACCCTGCCCGGCAGCGTCATGATCGGGAACGACTCGAACCATCCCGGAGCCGGCTTTTTCGAAAGCAGCCTCGCCCCGCTGATGATCAACGATCCCAGCGCCGGCCTGCAAAACAGCTCCCTGCGCCGTGGCTTGACCGAGGAGCGCTTCGATTTCCATGTCGACCTGGCCCGCAAGCTCGATGCTGGCTTTGAATCAAAGTATGACCAGCGCAATGTCCGCGCCTACACCGACATGTACAGCGATGCCATCAAGCTGATGCGCAGCCGCGACCTCGCCGCCTTCGACCTCGGCCAGGAACCCGCGGCCATGCGCGAGCGCTACGGGGACAATCCCTTCGGCCTGGGGTGCCTGCTGGCGCGCCGCCTCGTCGAGCACGATGTGCGTTTCGTCGAGGTGACCTACGGCAGTTGGGACACCCACAACGGGAATTTCGTCGAAGTGCCTGAGAAGGCCGAGGTGCTCGACACCGCCCTCGCCGCCCTGCTGCAGGATCTCGAGTCCCGCGGCCTGCTCGATGACACCCTCGTCGTGTTGGCGACCGAGTTCGGACGCACCCCGGAGATCAATCAGAACGAGGGTCGCGACCATCACCCCCAGGCGTTTTCCTGTATGCTCGCCGGCGGTGGCGTGCGCGGTGGCCGGGTGTGGGGAGCCACCGACGAGCGCGGCGCGAACGTCACCGAGGGCAAGGTCCTCGTGCCTGACCTGAACGCCACCGTGGCTTATGCCCTCGGTCTGCCGCTCGATCAGGTGCTTTACTCGCCGAGCAAGCGGCCTTTCACCCTCGCCGACAAGGGCAAGCCGGTGGCGGGGCTGTTTGCGTGAGGCAGCAGGGCAGCCGGCGATGACCGGTCCGTCCCAGTGGCGGCACCGGTGGCGACATCATCCGGCGGCGAGGGCATTCTGACCAGATCAAAGATCATTCGGTCAGACCGGCCGGTGTCCTGGCGGCGTGGCTTCTTGGGTTGCCAACCCTGGCCGCCACGGTTTCTTTCCTGCGGCAACCCGATTCGTCCATGACACCGAGCCCACCGCATCCCCGTCGCACCTTTCTTCAAACCGGAGCCGTCGTCGCCACCGCCGCGACGCTGACCAGCCCTGCCCGCGCTGCCGGAGCCGCGCCGCGCCGCGTGATCGAGACCGATGTGCTCGTCTGTGGCGGCGGCTGTGCCGGCAGTGCGGCCGCCCTCGCCGCCGCCCGGGCCGGAGCCAGCACCCTGCTGGTCGAGAAGGCGCCCTTCGCCGGCGGCATCATCACCAGCGTGGGCCTGCCCTATTTCGATGGCATTGCCCACATCGACACCCACCGCATCGTCGTCCGGGGCATCGCTCTCGAACTGCTTTCCCAGAGCGGCGTGTGCACGCCCGATGCCACCACGGTCGAGCGTCACAACCCCACCATTCCGAACACCTTCGAGTTCAAACTCCTGCTCGACCGACTCTTCCGCGAGCAGGGCGACCGGCTCCGGGTGTTGTTCAACACCATGGTTTGCGACACGCAGGCCGCTGGTCACCGCATTGAGTCGGTGACCCTGGCAAACAAGGACGGACTCGTCACCGTAAAGCCGAAAGTGGTCATCGATTGTTCCGGCGACGCCGATGTGGCAGCTTGGGCGGGTGCGTCCTACGAGCAGAATGCCGAGGTGCAGCCCCTCACCCTCCATTTCCGCATCGCCAACGTCAAACCCGCCCCCGGCTTGAGTGCCGCGTGCAAGGCGGCCCTCGTCGCGGCGCAGGGGCGCGGCGAACTGCCCCACTTCTACGGTCCGGGTGTGATGTTCCTGTTTGGGAAAGATGAAGTCTACATCCACGGCGTCCGCGTGCCGGCCAATCCCACCGATGCGGCCGATCTCTCCCGCGCCGAGATGCAGGGCCGGGCCGACGCCCATGCCATGTTCCGCGCGTGGAAACGGGATGTGCCGGCTTTTCAGGATGCCTATTTCCAGGAAGCCTACCCATGGATCGGTGTCCGCGAGTCCCGCCGCATCCTCGGTCAATACATCCTGACCGAAGCCGACCTGATGCAGGCCCGCCGCTTCGATGATGCGATCGCCACCGGTTGCTGGTATCTCGACCTGCACCCGAACAAGACCACCCTGAATGGGGCGAACGACTTCGACCCCAAGAAAGTCCAGCCAGAGCCCTACGACATTCCGTATCGGTCGCTGGTGCCCCGCGAGTTGACGAACCTGCTCGTCGCCGGCCGCTGCCACAGCGCCACCCGCGGCGCCCATGCCTCCACCCGCGTCACCGTGACCGCGATGGCAATGGGCGAGGCCGCCGGCGTGGCCGCCGCAATGGCCCTGCGCGAACGCGTCGAGGTGGCCGCGCTCGATGGTGTCAAAGTCCGTGAGGCCCTTGCGCAGATCGGCGGGGGACCCTTCACCGATGTGTGACCGATCGGACTCAGTCTATTTTCTGAGAAGCCAACAGATGAAATCGCTCACCGCCATTCTCGTGGCCGCCCTATCGGTGCTGGCAACGGCTCCCCTGTGCGCCGAAGCGCCTTTCCTTGAAAAGATCGATCTTTTCACCGTCGGCGACGATCCTGCCTACCAGCTCTATCACATCCCCGGCATCGTGGTCACGGCAAAGGGCACCGTCCTGGCCTGGTGCGAGGCCCGCCGCGATGGCAGCGACTGGGACGACATCCGCATCCTCCTGCGTCGCAGCACGGACGATGGAAAAACCTGGAGCCAGCCGCGGAGCATTGTCGATGTCCCCGGCCCGAAGCGAAAGAACGCCTTTGCCCTCAGGCTCAAGCACACCGATCCCAACACCGTCACCTACAATAATCCCGTTCTCATCGCGGACGACGATGGGACCGTTCACATGCTCTTCTGTCTCGAATACGAGCGGGCATTCTATCAGCGCAGCATCGACGACGGACAGACTTGGAGCCCGCCCGTCGAGATCACCGCTGCGTTCGCGGGCTTTAGGCCGGCTTACGATTGGAAGGTACTTGCCACGGGTCCGAATCACGGCATCCAGTTGCGCAACGGCCGGCTCGTCGTGCCGGTGTGGCTGTCCACCGGCGAGGGCGGAAATGCGCACCGGCCCAGCGTGACAGCCACCCTCTACAGCGATGACCACGGCACCACATGGGCGGCCGGAGACATCGCCGTGCCCAACACCGCCGAATGGATCAATCCCAACGAGACCGTCGCCGTTGAACTGGAGGATGGCAGCGTCATGCTCAATGTCCGCAGCGAATCGGTGACCCACCGGCGGATCGTCACCGTCAGCCCCGATGGAGCGACCGGTTGGAGCCGCCCACGGTTCGACCAGGCCTTGCTTGAGCCGATTTGCATGGCTGGGCTCGTTCGTTACCGTCATGCCGGTCGCAGCCTGCTGCTCTTTTCCAATCCCCACAATCTCGAGGGCGGACGCGAAGGATCGCCTGAGCCGGGCAAAAGCCGCGCCCGGAAAAATCTCCACCTCAAAGCCAGCTCCGACGAGGGGCGGACCTGGGCCATCGACAAGCCATTGGAGCCCGGTCCGGCCATGTATTCGGACCTCGCCGTGATGCCGGCCGGGACGATTCTGTGCTTTTATGGCAACGGCACCAAGCCCGGGTTCGCCGGGGAAAAGCTCACCGTCGCCCGATTCAATCTCGCCTGGCTCGAGCAACCGTGAACTCCAGCTCCCGCCGCCTTCACCGAAACCCTCCCATGAAAGCCATTCTGTCCCTGTCCCTTCACCTGCTTTGCGGTCTTTCCCTCCTCTCCGCCGAAGAGGCGCCTGTCGCCTGCGAGTGGGTTTTCTCCGGCGGCGGTGGCGAACATGACAAAACCCGCGGCGTGACCTTCGACCGCCAGGGCAACGTCTTCCTCGCATCCGAGAGCGTCGGCGACGCGGCTTTTGGAAATCTGACTCATCGCAGCGCGGGCGGCATGGACATGTGCCTCGTGAAACTTGATCCCGCCGGCCGTCCCCTCTGGTTGGGCGCCTTCGGCGGCAGCCTCACCGACCGGGCCTATGGCGTCGCCACCGATGCCGCTGGCAATGCCTATGTCACCGGCCACTATGAGAGCACCGACGCCACCGTCAACGGAGCGCCCGTGCCAAACGCGGGAAGCTACGACATTTTTACCGCCAAGTTCAGCCCCGATGGCCTCCTGCTCTGGGTGCGCACGGCCGGTGGACCGGGCTACGATTACGGGCACGGCATCTGCGTGGACGGCCAGGGCGACGTCATCATCACCGGTACGGCGGCCTCCGGCACCACCTTCGGCGACCAACTGCTTCACGGCGTTTTCTGCGCCAAATATGGCGCCGATGGCAGCCTCCGCTGGGTCACCGCCACCACCGGTGTCTCGGGCAGCGGCCATGGCATCGCGGTGGATGCCGCTGACCATCTCTACATCGGTGGCAACGTCTCAGGCCGTGGTGCCTGGGGACCAGTTGCCATCGACTCACCCAGCCAGGCCGCCCTCGCGGTAAAACTGACGCCCGATGGCACCGCCGTGTGGGCCAGCGTCATCCCCGGCACCCCGGGCGCGTTGTATCACGAGATCACCTGCGACGCGGCAGGACGCGTCTGGGGCGTCGGCATGTTCAAAGGCCGCGTCACCGTTGCCGGGGAGACCTTCGAAAGTGGCGGTGAAAAAGACAATGACGGACTCATCATCCACCTCGATGCCACCGGCCGGCCACAGTGGGCGCGGCATCTTCACGGCGCCGGCACCGATTATTGCCTCGGCATCGCCACCGATGACCACGGCACCGCCTACGTGTGCGGCGATTTCAATGCCGACACCGTCCTCGCTGGCCGCCCTCTCACCACCCGGGGCAGCGGCGACATCTTTCTCGCCGCCTTCGATCCCGCCGGCTCCCTGCTTTGGGTCGAGCAGATGGGCGGAAAGCTCAACGACAGCGCCTATCCCGCCGCCTTCCGCCGTCCGGGCGAACTCGTCATCGCCGGAGCCTTCGCCGCCCCCGCTGCCTTCGGCTCCCAAACCGTGACGACCTCGGGCAAAAGCGATCTCTACGCCGCCAAATGGCGCCTGCGCTCCCCCTGAGACGCCTTTTCCCGGCTAGCCCCCGCCTTTTTTACGACCCCTTCGGCCGGATCTCCAGCCCCTCCAGCCACGGCGCCCCGATCTGGGGCGGCATGCCACCAAAGGGCTGGTAGGCCGGCAGCTGGATCATCGCCATGCTGTGTGGCTGTGAAGCGATGAAAAAGAGCGCCTCCCCACAATCATCAGCGTGGATCATCGCGGCGAGATGCTCCTCCGTGGGTCGCACCGGACGCTTGTCCACCAGCGGCGTGTAGGCTTCGCCCGGCGCATACTCGGAGATCACGATGCCATGTGCCGCCAGTTGTGGCCTCGCCGTGAACAGCAACCCGTGCACCGCCCACTTGCTGGCCGTGTAGGGCACCCCGGCAAACGAGTCAAAGCCATGACCTGCCGTCGACGAGACCACCACGATGCGTCCGCCGCCATTGGCTGCCATCGGTCCGGCGACTGCCTGGATCATATTCGCCACCCCCAGCACATTGATGTCCATCACCCGCCGCCAGCTGTCGTGACTGGCGATTCGGGCCGGGTCCGCGTGCGCCATGAACCGGTCCGGCGTGTTGATGCCCGCCGTGTGGATCAGCGCCGCCGGCACCCCGCGGGCCAGTACTGTTTCCATCGCTGTCGCCACGCTCGCTGGATCGGCCACATCGCACACCACCGGCACGATGAGCGGAGATGCCGCCGCCGCTTCGTCCAGTGATTCCAAGGTACGGCCAAAAACGAACGTCGTCGCCCCGGCTTCGGCAAATCGCCGCGCCGCCGCCTGTCCCATGCCACCACCGCCTCCGGTGACGATCACGATCCGGTTTGTCCAGTCAGTCTCTTGCATCCGCGCACCCTAGCCGTGCCGTCGGGAGTGTCCAGCGCGGGAATGCCGCCCTGGAATTGCCGGCTTGTCAGCAGCCGCGTGGTCCGCTACCGGTTCCATCCGATATGCCCGTGACGATCGTGAATCTCCTCTCAGGGCCGCGGAATGTCTCCACGGCCCTCATGTATTCCTTTGCCCAGCGGGCCGATGCCGCCGTGGTCGACGAGCCGCTCTACGGCCACTACCTGCGCCTCACCCACGCCCCCCAGCCGCATTGGGAGGAGATGCTCACCCTCCTCGAGACCGACGGCGAGCGCGCCGTCCGCGACACCATCCTCAACCCTCCGCCCGGCAAGACCGTGTGGTTCATCAAAAACATGGCCCACCATCTCATCGACCTCGATGCCGGATGGTTGTCCGATCCGCGTGTGGCGACTGTTTTCCTGATTCGCGACCCCGTCCAGATGTTGCCCTCGCTGGTCAACCAGTTGCCCGAACCCACCGAGCGCGACGCCGCCTATGCCGACCAAGCCCGCTGGCATCGCCAGATCGAAGCCGACGGTCTGCATCCTCAGGTGATCGATTCGCGCGATCTCCTGCTCGATCCTTCCGGCGTGCTCGCCGAGTTGTGCCGCCGGATCGGCATTCCCTTCGACCCCGCCATGCTCCAGTGGGAAGCCGGCCCCCGGCCCGAGGACGGCCCTTGGGCGAAGTACTGGTATCACAATCTCCACCGCTCCACCGGCTTCGTCCCATTTTCCGAAAAGAAGGATCCCTTCCCCGATCGCCTTCGCCCCCTGCTGGATGCCTGCCTGCCGCACTACGAATACCTCACCGCCCACGCGATCCGACCCGGTTCGATCTCCGGACAGACAGGGTCTGATCGGAGATGAAACAGGGTTTCATCGGCGGGACGAAATTTCCCGGGACGCTCGGCCGCCTGGCGGTGGTTTTCTACTAGCAAAGTCTGACGTTTCGCCTCACCCGACGGGTCTGACTTGAAGGTTGCGCAGCACCCGCAACTCGCCCCAGTCCGCGCCGCCCCGCAGCTTTCGGGCGCCCGTCGTTCGCTTTGGCCCGTAGCGCCAGCGATTTGACTCGAAAATCCCATTCACAAACTCGACCGAGCCAAAGATGGCCCCGTCGCAGAAATAGCGCACCCGGCAGCGGAGTATCTCCGGGATCGACAGTTGGCCCTCCCGCTTTTCCTCCGCCTCGATCTGTTCCGGGCTGAACCCGCGCCGCGCCCCGGTTCCCGTCTGGGCATCGGCCTCACGCTCCAGTCCCTTTCCGAACAACAGCATCCGATAGATTCCAGCCGTGTAATCCCATGTGATCTGGCGATTCACCCCATGGCTGGTATCTGCCAGGATCGCACACAGTCCCTGCCGCGCCGGTCGCCGTCCCGCCACCGCCTCGCCGTAGCCGCACCAGCCGTAGTCCTCGGGTCGAGTCACCAGGCCGGCTCGGACGGGATTCAGGTCGATGTAGGCAGCGATCGTCAGCAGCGCCCGCTCCGAGCCCTCGA
>JAEUHH010000051.1 GCA_016795505.1 Verrucomicrobiales bacterium
CTGCGGCAGCGTCGTCACGCCTTCACTCAGCGCGCCCGCGACTACGGGTTGCCGGCCCCCAAAGGCATGCTGGTCCTCGGGGTGCCGGGCACGGGCAAGAGCCTGACCGCCAAAGCCACCGCCACGGTGTTCGGCGTGCCATTGCTCAAGCTGGATGCCGGCCGCTTGTTCGGCTCGCTGGTCGGGCAGTCGGAGGCCAACCTGCGCGCCGCCACCCAGACCGCCGAAGCGATCGCGCCCTGTGTGCTGTGGATCGATGAGCTGGAAAAGGCCTTCGCGGGATCCGGTGCCGCCGGGCAAGGCGGTGGCGACGGTGGCACGAGTGCCCGGGTCTTCGGAGGGCTGCTCAACTGGCTCCAGGAAAAGACCGCCCCGGTGTTCGTAGTGGCGACCGCCAATGACATCAGTCAACTCCCGGCCGAGCTGCTCCGCAAGGGGCGCTGGGACGAGTGCTGGTTCGTCGACCTGCCCGATAGCCGGGAGCGGGCCGCCATCTGGGACATCGTGATCGCGAAGTATGGCCGGGACCAGACGGCGTTCGACCCGGTGGTGCTGGCCCGCGCCAGCGAACGTCACACCGGCGCCGAGATCGAGGGGGTGTTCGTGGAGGCCCTGCACCGGGCCTTTGCCGAGGAGCGGGAGCCGGCACCGCTCGATTTGGGAGAAGGCCTCACCGCATCCGTCCCGCTGGCCGTCACCATGTCCGAATCGATCGAACGTCTCCGTCAATGGGCCAAAGGTCGCGCCCGTCCCGCGGCCGCGCCGGTGGCCGCCGCATCACCCCGCGGTCCGCGCCAACTGGCGCTGGATTGAGAGGTCGCTCCGCCAACTCCCCAACCACCCACCACCCCCGAAACCAAGGGGCTGACCCGCCCGAATGCGTGAAGGCCAGGAGTCAGCCCGAGAAAACCCGCCGTGGCCGCCTTTGAGCGGCGGGTTTTCTTTTTTAGCTGTGTGATTGGTCGGGTTTGAGGGTTTTTAAGACAGCAGCCTTCTCAGTTGGATGATTGACTGGAGGGGGATGTGCGCTGTTGCGTCGGCGTAAAGGATGTCTTGTTTGGAGTCGTGGTGGGGCACCCGCGGGTGGGAAGCCTGATTCGGAACGATCCCAATCAGGCCGATATTCCAGAGAACTGGAGGATACATATGCCTGATGATGTCGTGGGGTTGGAGGCTGAGGAGGGAGGGCGCTGGGTTAACTGAACCCCCATTCGGCCGGCCTCTACCGGCATTTGGGCGGGGGCGTATCGAAATCCGATACACCTACCTCCTCGGGCGCCCAAAACTGTACGGTCATCACGTTCAACTAGTTACTACAGCTGGTCTCACGTTCCACCCTACCCGCCGCCCGGAAATTCCAGGAGTGGGTGGGGGATGAGGTGCTGCTTCGGTGGTTCAGCGCCGACTTCTCTGACTACCTCCAAGGGGACTGGATATGCGGGGAGAGAGGGAGAGAGGGAGAGAGGGAGAGAGGGAGAGAGGGTCAGAGGGTCAGAGGGTCAGAGGGTCAGAGGGTCAGAGGGTCAGAGGGTCAGAGGGTCAGAGGGTCAGGGTGGTTGAGGTCCCGCATAGGGGCCAGATCCCCCCGTTCGGTTCTCGATCAGATTTTTGGGCGGGGGGCTATCGGAATCCGATAGACCTACCCGTTTAGGCGCCCAAAGCTGTAATGGACTCACTTCCAATAAGTTGATACAGATGATTTCGCGTTTCGCTCTGCCTGCCGCCCGAAAATTCCAGGATTGGGTGCGGGATGAGGTGCTGGCCAACCTCAGTTCCGCGTTGGTAGCCACCTCTCATCTCCATCAGCAGATCTGGGGGTATTGGGCAAGGAGGTTGCCCAAGTTGTCCTGGGTGTCCTGGGTGTCCTGGGTGTCCTGGGGGTGGAGTGGTTGAAGACCTGCAGTTGATCGGGCATCCATGCCGAAGGGTCACGATAGGGGATTCACCCCGGTCGAAGATGGGGTGGGGGTGGGAGCAGGTGCTCCCGTGGTATCGAAAGCCGGATCACCTCACCAGCCCTCTGGGTCTCATCCCACATCCGGGATCCAGCCAAACCATTGGCGGAGGCCCCCATTTCGGCAAAGTCGTTTTGGACAACGTCTCTCTCTTTCTCCCTTGCCCTCACTGCTCCCTGCAATTAAAAACTGCGTTTGTAACTGCCAACTTTCCTTTTCACGGCCCCGAACAATGGATGCTCTCTCACTCCACGCTTCGATCTTGGACGGATACAAGGACTATATCGGGAGTTTTATTGACATTCACGACGAAGATATTCGGACGGAGGTTGAGAGAGCACTCGCCACCGGGAAACTCTGGCCACAGCCCCTCATCCAGTTCAATCCCTCCTTCGAGCGGCACGGATCTGTCCAGGGCCTTGTCGATGACGGCACGTTGCACGAGGAAGTCGGTCGGGTTTTTGAGGGCTTCTCCCTCTACTCCCACCAGATCGAGGCGATTCGATTGGGTGCCGAGCCGCGCAGCTTCGTCGTGACTTCCGGCACGGGATCCGGCAAGTCGCTCACCTACATCGGATCCATCTTCAACCACCTCTTCCGATTCGGCACCGGCAATGGAGTCCAAGCCATCCTCGTTTACCCGATGAACGCGCTCATCAATTCCCAAGTCGAGGAATTGAAGAAGCTCGCAAGCGGCTACACCGCATCGTCGGGGCAGGAGTTCTCGATCCGGTTTGGAGCCTACACCGGACAGACTTCCCAAGACGCACGAAAGAGCCTGCTCGAAAGCCCTCCTGACATCCTCCTGACAAACTACATGATGCTAGAGTTGCTCCTGACACGCCACGGCGAGGTCAAGATTCGGGATTCGATCTACGCGTCGCTCAAGTTCCTCGTGTTCGACGAGCTTCACACCTACCGCGGTCGCCAAGGTGCCGACGTGGGTATGCTCATTCGGCGGATTCGCGGGTGCTGCAAGTCCACCATCACGATGATTGGGACTTCCGCCACCATGGTGTCTGGAGGCAGCTTTGAAGATCAGCGCAAAGCCGTGGCCAAAGTCGCCGGTGAGATCTTCGGTGAACCGCTCACTCCTGATCAGGTCATCGTTGAATCATTGGCTAGGTCCCTGCCCGGATCCCAGACGAAGCCTGATCGCAAAGCCCTCGCAGCCGCCATCCAGACTCCGTTGCCGGCCTCCGTTTCGGTCGAAGACCTCGCCACCCACCCGTCCGCCCTTTGGTTGGAAAGCAGAATTGCGCTCGATGTGGACGCTTCCCACGGAGACCGCCTAAAGCGCGGAACCCCGCAAGCGCTGTCGGAAATTGTCTCTGCCCTCGTCGAAGACAGTGAACTCGACAGGCAGCTCTGCGAGGACCACTTGAAAGGCCTTCTCCGCTGGATCAGCGACATCAACCTAAAGCTCGTCGAATCCGGCCAACGCTACACGCTCCTTCCTTTCCGTCTTCATCAGTTCTTCGCGCAGACGGGTGCCGTCTACGCTACGTTGGATGAACGGGGAAAACGCTTCATCACCTTAGAGCCCGGGGTGCATCACTCGGACGCCTTGGGCGAGCGTTTTATTTTCCCCCACGTCTTCAGCCGGGCATCCGGCATGACCTACATCTGCGTTTTCCATCAGACGAATTCCGGCAGGCTCTTGCCGCGCGATTTCACCAATCAGGAACCACAGAGCGCGGAACTTTTCGCCGGCTACATCATTCCCGGCGGATTGGACATCTGGAATCCCGACGAAGACTTCGAGAGCCTCCCACCGGCGTGGGTCCAGAACTACGATGCGCGGAAGGTCAAAAAGGAATACGAAGACCGGATGCCCCAGAAGGTGAGCTACGACTCGGAGGGGCGCGTTGATTTCGACTGGGGCACCTATCCCCTGAAAGGCTGGTTTATGAGATCTTCGCCGAAGGGGCTCCTCTTCGATCCCACCGCCGGTCTCTTCTTTGACGGAAACACCAACGAACGCACCAAGCTGACGACTCTTGGCAACGAAGGACGTAGCACCTCGACCACCATCACCTCGTTTCTGGTCCTGCGTGAGATGGCGGTCCGACAGTTCGCCCTTCAGGACCAGAAGCTTCTCAGCTTCACCGACAACCGGCAGGATGCCGCCCTTCAGGCCGGGCACTTCAATGATTTTATCCGCGTCGTCCGGATTCGGGCCGCGATTGCCCGAGCCCTCGCCGCAGCGCCGGGTCAGATGCTGAACTACAAGCAGATCGGAGAAGCGGTCTTCCGCGAGCTTCGTCTCGACTTCGCCAGCTTTGCTCGATCGGGGGATCCGAATCCATTCCCAGCCATTCGCGCTCAATATGAGGAGGCATTCAGCCGTTACCTCACCTATCAGGCGATCCATGACCTTCGTCGCGGCTGGCGGGTGATCCTGCCGAACCTCGAAAAATGTGCCCTGCTTTCGATCGACTACGAACACCTTGAAGTAAACGCAGCCCACGAGCCGGGATGGGCGGAGGTGCCTTTCATCCGCGATCTTGATCATGGGAAGCGAAAGGACTTTCTTCGCAACGTACTCGATTACTTCCGCCTCGAGTATGCCCTTCACAGCCAGACCTTGCTCGAGAGTTCTCCGCTGATCGAGGCGGACAAGGACTTCAAGGAGAAGCTCCGCGGCCCCTGGACCTTCGAAGGGCCCGACACCTTTCGCCCCTCATTTCTTAGGACATGCAAACTCCACCGCCGGGAGAATCGCAGCGGCTCCCTCGGTCTTGCCAGCGCATTCGGAAAGTTTGTGAAGCAATTCATCAAGGATTCCTTCGACACCGTCCTGGATCGGAAAGCCTATGATGAATTTCTCGCTGCCCTCCTCGCTGCCCTTTGCAAGGCCGATTACCTTCACACCCGCACGGCGCGATCCGAGACCAACGAGGAAGTTCCCGTCTATCAGCTCAAGCTGGACCACATCTTGTGGCGGGCCGGCGATCGGAAATCCGTTCGTCGCGATGAGGTGAAGCTCCGGAGCTACCGGGGCTATCAGGAGAAGCCAAACCACTTCTTCCAGTCGCTTTACCTCACAGACTTCTCCTCCCTGAAGAATCTCCGGGGAGCGGACCACACCGGGCAGCTCAAAAATGATCAGCGCATCGAGCGTGAGGAGGAATTCCGTGCGGAGTGGAAGAAACCGGATGGTTCGCCCGATGAGGCAAAAATCCGGGCCGATTCGATCAGCGCTCTCTTTTGTTCGCCGACTATGGAGCTTGGCATCGACATTTCGAGCCTCAGCATCGTGCACTTGCGCAATGCTCCGCCCAACCCGGCGAACTACGCGCAACGAAGCGGCCGGGCTGGGCGGAGCGGTCAAGCTGCGCTGGTCTTCACGTATTGTTCCACCTACTCGCCCCACGACCGCCATTACTTCCGCCATCGGGAGAAGCTCGTAGCCGGTGCGGTCGAGCCCCCGAAGTTCGATCTCGCCAATCGCGAGCTAGTCGAATCCCATCTCAATGCCTTCGTTCTCTCCGACATCGGCCTTCCTCAGTTGCATGACTCGGTCGCGGACATTCTCGAGCTCGAGAATCCGGATCTGCGGCTGCGTCCCGATGTCCGACTGCGGCTCACCCTTGATTCCCCCACGAGGGGGCGAGTCGCGCAGGCCTTCCGCCATCTCCTCGGCCCCCTCCTCCCCGGACTCGAGTCTCAGCGGTGGTTTACTCCTGACTGGCTCGACAAGCAGATTACCGTGTGCGCCGACCTGCTCGACGCCTCCCTTGATCGCTGGCGTCTGCTCTATCGTGAGGCGCGGGCCAGCTTGACGAAGGCCTCACTCGCCATCGAGAGCGGTCTGCTCGTCTTCGGGAGCGAAGAATACCGTCAGCAGAAGCGCCTCCAGGATCAGGCCTCCCTGCAACTGAAGCTCCTGAAGAACGAAAGCGCTCGGGGTAGCGCCGAGATGACTGAATTCTACGTGTTTCGCTACCTTGCATCCGAAGGGTTCCTGCCCGGATACAATTTCACCCGGCTCCCCATCCGGGTCTTCGTCACCGAGGGCGACGGCGGCGACTACATTTCCCGACCGAGGCTCATTGCCCTGCGGGAGTTCGGTCCCGGCAATATCATCTACCACAACGGCGCGAAGTTCCGGGTCAATCAGGTCATCCAGCCCGAGATCCCCACTCAGTTGCGGCAGGTGCGCGTTTGCAAGTCCTCTGGATACTGGCTTTCCGATATTGAGAGCACCTTGAACTGCTGCCCGTTCACCGGTGTCGATCTCACCGAGTCCAAGAATCGTGAGGACTTCATTGATGTGCTGCCTCTTACGGAATGTCGCGCCGTGCACCGCGACTACATCACCTGCGAGGAGGAGGAGCGCCGCCGTCTTGGTTTCGAGATCGACACTTACTTCTCCGTCCCTGATGGGGACATGAGCCGGGTCCATCATGCCGTAGTCCGCTCCGGTGGGGACGCCCTGCTCAATCTCGCTTTCATTCCCGCCGCCCGTCTCGTCCAACTCAATCGCCGGGACCGCGGGCGAAAGGAAGAAGGATTCCCCCTCGGTCTCGAGACCGGCTTCTGGAAAAGCGACCACGGCGATACTCCGGCCAAGGAAGAGATCCGTTCCGTTCTCATTCAGACCCATACTTCCGCCGACGCCCTCTACATCGAGCCTGTCATCAGCCTCGGTCTCAAGCGGGAGGGAGTCCTTTCCCTGATGTATGCACTGAAACGGGCCATCGAAAACGAGTTCCAGATCGAATCCTCGGAGCTCGGCGCGGAACCTATGGGAGGAAACGAAGTGCCGAATCTCTTCCTCTACGAGGCCAGCGAAGGAAGCCTCGGGGTCCTCAGCGAACTGGTACACGAAAAGGACGCATTCCACAGGGTCGTCCATGAAGCCATCCGTCTTTGTCGTTTCGACGATCCCACCCAAACCGAGCGGGCCACCTACGACGACCTCCTCAGCTATTACAACCAGCCCCACCATCTCATCCTCGATCGCTTCCTCATCAAGGAAGCCCTCTACAAGATGGCGAATTGTTCCATCGAAGTCCGCACTTCAAAGACCGATCAATCCTACGACGATCAGTTTTCCCGTCTGATGAAGGATAAGGATCCCACCTCGTCCACCGAAGAGACCTTTCTGAAGTTCCTTTTCAAGGAGGGGCGCAGGCTCCCGGACGAGGCTCAGAAGACCGTGCCCGGACTCTACATTCGGCCCGATTTCTATTACGCCCCGGACACATGGGTCTTCTGCGATGGCTCACCTCACGACGAAGAAAAAGTCCAAGAGGAGGACAAGGCGAAACGCGATGCCATTCTCCAGCGTGGGGATGAGGTCATCGTCTTCCACTACAAGGACGATCTCGCTTCCCTGGTCGCCCGCTACCCTGATATCTTTCGCAAAGTCCGCTAATCCCCATGTCCGCCACCGTCTCCCGCCAGCCAGGAACGCTCGTCCGTATCCGCGAACGCGATTGGGTCGTGCAGCCTTCTGATGACCCGGAGCTTCTCCTGATCAAGCCCCTCGGCGGCTCTGACGAGGAGATCACCGGCATTTTCCTGCCTATCGCGGATGCCGCTGACCAACCCCGCGATGCAGAATTTCCCCGGCCTGGCCCCGAGGACCTCGGAGATTTCGCGCGCGCCCGCCTCCTGCACGATGCGGCGCGCCTCGCTTTCCGCAGTGGAGCCGGACCGTTCCGCGCCCTTGCCCGAATTTCGTTCCGCCCCCGCAGCTATCAGATGGTCCCGCTGGTCATGGCCCTGCGCCAGGAAACGGTGCGCCTGCTCATCGCGGACGACGTGGGGGTCGGAAAAACCATCGAAGCATTGCTCGTCGTTCGTGAACTGCTCGACCGCCGCAAGATCCGACGCTTCGCCGTTGTTTGCCTGCCTCACCTCTGTGACCAATGGCAGCAGGAAATCCGAGACAAGATCGGCGTCGAGTCGGTCGTGATCCGTTCGAACACCCAGGCCCGCCTCGACCGGGAAATCCAGGGAGACACTTCGGTCTATCAGTTCTACCCGTTCCAGGTTCTTTCCATCGACTACATCAAGCAAGACTCCCGCCGCGCCCCATTCATCAATGAGTGTCCGGAGCTTGTGATCGTCGATGAAGTGCATACCTGCGCCCGCCCGCAAGGTGCCGCCGCGTCTCAGCAGCAACGCCATGCGCTGGTCAAGGCCATCGCCGCCAAGCCCGGCCAGCACCTCATCATGCTCTCAGCCACCCCACACAGTGGCAAACCCGAAGAATTCGGCTCCCTGCTCGGCCTGCTCGATCCCTCGTTTGAAACCCTCGACGTGGCCACCGCTCCTCAGGCTGATCGCCAGCGCCTTGCCCGCCAGTTCATCCAGCGCCGCCGCCAGGATGTGGAGAAATGGATGAACGAGGAGACCCCTTTCCCAACCCGTGACCCCGGCGAGTTCGACTACGACTTGTCGAAACCCTACATCGAGTTTTTCGACAAGGTGCTCGATTTCGCCCGCAGCCTCGTCGCCGGGGATGCCGCACCGGACCGACAGAGGCGCGTCCACTACTGGACCGCACTCGGCTTGTTGCGCGGCGTCATGTCCAGCCCGGCCGCCGGCGTGGCCATGTTCAGAGCCCGCCGCTCGAAACTCGGAGGCGATCTCGTGGATGAGGCGGCCGATGACGAAACCAGTCCCGTTCATGACCATCCGGAAGGTCACGAATCCGATCTCGCACCGGTTGAAGTCGTGGAAGCCGCCGGATGGTCGGAATCCCAGCAACGCCGGATGCGTGAGTTTGAAAAGGAACTCGCCGCACTTACAGGACCGAGGCTCGACCACAAACTCGAAGCCGCCCGCATGATCATCGAGGACTGGCTCCAGTCCGGCTTCAATCCCGTCATCTTCTGCCGATACATCCAGACCGCCATCTACCTGGGAGAGCAACTCAAGCCGCTCCTCACAAGAGCGTTCCCCAAGGCTTCCATCGAGGTGGTCACCTCCGAAGACCCCGACGAAATCCGCCGCGACCGCATCAACGCCATGGGCGGTAGCCCCCTGCGCGTCCTCATCGCCACCGACTGTCTCTCCGAAGGCATCAACCTTCACGAGCATTTCACCGCCGTCCTTCACTACGATCTGCCGTGGAATCCCAACCGCCTCGAACAGCGCGAGGGTCGCGTGGACCGCTTCGGACAACGCGCCAAGGTAGTGAAAGCCTTCCTTCTCTTCTCCAAGGACAGCGCCGTGGATGGCGTGGTGCTCGATGTCATCCTCCGCAAGGTGCGCCAAATCAAGCGAGCCACCGGCATCAACGTTCCCTTCCCGGAAGACAGCAAGAGCATCATCGACACCATCACCCAGTCGCTCCTGCTCAACCCCGACCGGAAGATCAGCACGCGCCGCTCGGACCGCAATCAGATCGAGTTCAGCTTCGAGGAGTTCGACGAGGCCCGGAAACTCGAACTCGAAGTCTCCGACAAATACAAGCAGGCCGCCGACCGCGAAAGCAAGCGCCGCTCGATCTTCGCCCAGGAGGCCATCAAGGCTGCGGAGATCGAACAGGACCTCCGCGAGAACGACGAGGCCATCGGCTCGCCCAAGGCCGTCGAAACCTTTGTGACCGGTTCGCTCAAGACCCTCTTCGGCGTGCAGATCGACCGCATTCAATCCGGGTATCTCCTCTACACCGCCAATCTCCCACCCACCGCCAAGGCGCTTCTTCCCGCGAAACCATCAGTCAACGTCTCCTTCGAGTCCCCCACGCCGGTGGATCACCTTTACCTTGGCCGCAACCATCCGCTGGTCGAACTACTCTGCCAGATGGTGCTCGCCCATAGCATCGAGCGGAACCGCTTTCGTGCCGCCCGCGCCGCCGTCCTTCGCACCGCCGCCGTTCAAAAACCGACCACCCTGCTGATGTTCCGCTGCCGCAATGTCATCGAGGAGAAACGCAGCGCCGGCCATCAACTCGTCGCGGAGGAAATGCTTCTCTGGGGCTACCGGGGATCACCGGAGGACAAAGATTTCCTCACCCGGGAGGAGGCGCTCGAACTCCTCACCAACGCACGCCCCGTGGGCGATCTCACCCCCGAACGCTGCCAACGCCTTATCCAGGAAGGCGTCGCGACCCTTGATCGACTCCGCCCCGCCTTCGACCAGCTCGCCGAGCAGCGCTCCCAGCGCCTCGTCGAGGCCCACGAACGCTTCTCCTCCCTTGTCGAGAAAAAGCGCTTCGGCGTCGTTTACCCGGTGCTCCCCATGGATGTGCTCGGCCTCTACGTCCTCATGCCCGCCGGTGTATCGTGAGACGGACCATCCCGATTTTCTCCCCCTTCTGATGCGAACACCCGACCAGATCCTCGAACTCCTTGACCTGCTCGCCGAGCAGACCGCCGATGATCTCGAGGACCAGGATCTCGATTTCAAGGAATGGAATACCCGCAGCTTCGACGATTCCGTGAAGCTGGTGATTGAGATGGAGGTCTGCATGGCAAATGGCGGTGGTGGCAGCGTGGTCTTCGGAGTCAGGGACCGGGTCTCCGGGCGGGCCAACGCCATCATTGGCGTACCGCCTGAAGTCGATGTGAACCGCCTCAAGCGCGCCGTTTACGACTGCACCGACCCGAAGATCACCCCGGTCTTCGAGCAGATCACCGTGCCCGAGGGTTCGGGCCGCCTCCTCCTCATGCAGATCCATCCCGGCATGCCGCCCTACACGGACACTTCGGGCACAGGCAAGGTTCGCATTGGCAAGGATTGCAAACCGCTCACCGGTTCCCTTCGCAAGAGACTCATGGTGGAGACTGGGGAAACCGACGCCACCGCGGCCCTTGTTCCCGGCCACTGGGAGTCGCTCGTTTCACCCGTCGCCCTGGAGAGGCTCCGCAACATCGCCGCGGCTGAGAAAGCGCCGCGGGAAATGCTGTCGCTGCCCGATTCCGACCTGCTCCGCAGTCTGGGGTGCCTCACGCAGGATCAACTGACCCGCGCCGGCCTGCTCCTTTGCGGGAAACCCGAGGCCATCCGCGCGACCTTCCCGGGATACGTCTGGACTTTTCTCCGCATGGACTCGGACACTTCATACAGCGACCGGCACGACGGCTTAGACGCGCTGCCCGTCGCGTTGGGACTGTTCGAAGACCGCATCGCGCCCGGCAACCCCATCCGCACCCTTGAGATCGGCCTCATCCATGCCGAGATCCGTGCTTATCCCGGTGTTGCCATTCGCGAGGCACTTTTGAACGCTCTCTGCCATGCCGACTTCCGTCTGCCCGGCCCCATTCTTATCAAACAGTTCCCCAACCGGCTCGAGATATCCAATCCCGGCACCTTTGTGGGCGGGATTTCTCCGGCAAACATCCTGCACCACCCCCCGGTTCCCCGAAATCCGGCTCTCGTCGATGCCCTCGCAAAACTTAGGCTGGTGAACCGCTCCAATCTTGGCATCGGCCGCATGTTCGAATCGTTTCTCATCGAGGGCAAAGAGCCCCCGGTGATCCAGGAGTCCGGAGAGACCATCATCGTCACCATGCTCAAGCAGGATGTGTCTGCCCCCTTCCGGGCCTTCGTCTCCGATGAGTCGAAACAGGGGCGTCACCCCGGCGTGGACGAACTCCTTGTCCTCCAATACCTCCTCCGCCACTCCGAACTGGAAACCACCCATGCCGCTGCTATGTGCCAGCGTCCCGACCCCGCCATGAGGGCCACCCTCAGCCGGATGGAACGGGATTTCGGCTGGATCGAACGCGGAGGCAGCGGACGCGGCACCTACTGGACCCTGAGCCGTTCCCTCGCTAAACGCCTCCGCCCCGAGGTGGTCGATCGTGCCCAAACCCGCATTGATATCGAGACCGCGAAGACCCGCATTATGAGTATTCTCAAGGACCGCGCGAAACACCGCGAACCCGGCCTCTCCAATGCCGAACTTCGCGCCATCACGTCGTTCAACCGCGATCAGATTAACCGCCTAATGCGCGAGTTGCGTCAGCAACACCCTGAAATCAAGATCATAGGGGAAAGGAAGGGCGCCCGATACCAATATGAGACCGGTCTTTGACTGCTCATAACCGCGCTCATAAATGCTCAGAATATGAGGCAATTTATCCGAACCTCATGAGGCCCCACCCAAAAAAACCATTGAAGTGGCTCCAGATGCAATTCCCCGGCAATTCGAACCTGAATTGCGGCAATGCCTGATCCAATCCGGCCGATAACGCCTTGATCCCCGGTTGCCCCGCCCGTAATGTCCCCGTATGAACCAGTCCGACCGGCTCCGGGAGTCCCGCTCCAGGCACACGTTGAAGAGCTCCGACGCCGCTGTGAAGCAGTTTCGCGCCTTCAGGGTGGTTCAACCTATTTCCACGAAGAACTCGGAATCTTCCGCGTCTACGCCGCCGAGCAAGGCCTCTTCCTCGAGGAAACACCAGCCGAACTGAATCGCCCACCCGACGAGGAGGGCAACGAGCATCAGGTCTGGTATCTGGCCGGTCAGGAGGCCGTCCTCAAGGCCACGTGGCCCGATTTTTTCGGCCTGCTCGTCATTCATCGACCCGATGAGGAGGCAAAGGCCTCGCCCATCGACTACCTCCAGCGGTGGTCGATCCACAATGACCTGTTCGGGGACGACATCGCCTTTGTCGGCGCCCTTCAGACCGAGTCCGGGCTGCGCCTCCTCATCCGCCAGACGGCTATCGCCGGTGTGCCGGCCACCGAAGCCCAGATCGCCGAATTCTTTACCTCAACCGGGTGGAAACGCTTCATCCTCGAGGGAAACGTCGCCTACTTCGACCCCGAGCGGTGCATCGCCGTGTCCGACACCCATCGGGGGAACCTCATTTTCATGGACGACGGGCTCCTCGCCCCGATCGACCTCCGCGTTCAGGTTCTTTCCGGAGCCCTCCTCGACACCGTCATTGGGCTGTGCCAATAAATTCCTGCAATAATTCTTAGCGATAACCGGGTTGCAAGAGGAATAGAGATTGGTTTAAAGGCGTCAGCAGGTGGGAGAGGAGCGGTCCCTTTCGTCCCATCTGCCGGGCACAAAATCATCGAAACTCCAAAATGGCACTTGCTTCTCTGCCGCGCATCGTTGAGCGCGGCGGAAAAAAGGTTGACCAAACCGACGGTATAAGGTCATTCTGTCGGAAGTAAGACTATTTTCATCCGTCCTCTCCCGGGCGTCCCCGAACCTGGCTCCAAAGGCGACGAGAGAGGGGAGGACCCGAAATAGGAATTTCGCGCAACCACTGACCGACAACTTTGCAGAGATGGCGTGTCCGCCCATCATGGCAAGCCGAACCAGCGAAATTCGAAGCCCGACGCAAAACTGGAAAACAGCACGGATTTCCAATCCCCCGCTCCCATTCATCCAAACTGAATAAAACCCGCAATCGGAAACCAATGAACATGAAGAGTCTCCTTGCGACCATCACCGCCATCATCCTTCTAACTGGAGTTGGCGTCGGTCAACAAATGCCCCAGGACAACTGGCGCTATGATGGCGTCGAATTTTCCGGGCCGGACACGACCAAAGCGCTCCGCTCGATCGCCATCGGGACGGGAGGAGTCTATGTTGGATACGGCAACCCGGCGACGGCCATCGTGCAATTCCAGGAGAATGGCACGTTCATCCGGGAGTTCGGCGCGTTTACCTACGTCCTCGGAATCGCATGCGACTCGGCTGGGAATGTGTTTGTGCTCGACCGTGGAGATTCAAAGGTGAGGGTGTTCGACCCGGACGGGGTCTTTCTGCGCGAGTGGGGCGGACCGGGCGCGGGCGATGGCCAGTTCAGTCTCGCGTCCGCTTCCTGGACAACGATGATCGCCGTGGACTCGCAAGATCAGGTCTATGTCTGCGATCCAGGCAATGCCCGGGTGCAGGTTTTCGATGGCAACGGGAACTTCCTCCGGAAATGGGGCGATCCGGGGCCGCTCGCGGGTCAATTTGCCAGTCAGGATCCGGACGGCATCGCGATCGGTCCGAACGGCTGGGTTTACCTCATGGTCAACGGCAGTTCGCCGAATCTCCGCATCTTCGATCGGCAGGGAAATTTTATCAGGAGTAGCGCCATCACTTATTATTCATACGTTCCCGATATCGCAACCACCCCGGACGGCCTTTTGACATATTATGCAAATCATAGTTCGCCGTCGTCTAATTTTGTCAGATTTTTGGATGCCAAATTGAGCGTTGCTAGGTCATACCACATCTCGACCAGCAATACTCGCGGCCTCGCGCACAACCGACGTGGCGATTTATACGCAGTTTTGGCCACGAGTCCGAACAAGGTTCGTATCCACCAACGGGAATACTCAAATGTTCACAACTCGCTGGTGCCGCATGCGATCCCTCAGCCCGCGGTGCTGAATGTGGCGCAGCGAGTGGGCGTGCCGTGGCTGGACATCGATTACAAGGTTACGGATGCGGACAGCCCGACGGTGACGACCGGGGCGCTGGCCTTCCTGGATGGCAACAACACGCTGGCGCATGTGGTGCCGATGACCACCTTCGTGGAAGGGACCGATGCGAATATTGGGGCGAGCCAGCCGACAAACGTCGAGCGGCGCCTCACCTGGGACATGGCGGCGGACTGGTCGGTGGATTTTGCCCAGATCCAAGTCGAGATCCTGGCGAAGGATGCCCGCAACCCGCTCGGGATCCATTGGATCACCATCCCCGCCGAGGGCAGCGCCCCCGCGATCGAAGTCAGTAGGGGGCCTGTCTCCGAGGCGGAGATGTTGAGCGTCTGGTATTGGTTTCTGGCCACCCAACAGTCCGGCATGGCGTTGGAGGCCGGCGTTATCAGAGGCGTCGGCGGAGCCTATGCGGGGCATGTGCTGGCTAGTGGCACGACCACGGCTGGCTCGGGGCGCTTTTTCCAGTACCACCAGCTTGGCGTGCGGCCGATCACGGTATCGGAATTGTCCAGGGCCAGAGCCGGAAACTACGGGTTCACATCCCTTGACCATAACTCGGTGGTTCGGGAGCCGGTGGGCGCTTTGCAGTCAGTATTCATCTGGGGATCCAACGGTTCCGGCCAGCTCGGCGATGGCACCACCACGTCGCGCAGCTTTCCTAGTTTGGTGGCCACTGGAGTCGACCAAGTAGTCGGTGGTGGCAGTCATAGTCTTCTTCTATCCCCCGATGGCACGCTTCGGGCTTGCGGATACAACAACTTCGGCCAGCTTGGCGATAGCACCGGTACCGATCGGACCAGCCCGGTGCAGGTGGGCATGGCGAGCAACTGGCAGTCGGTCTCTGCTGGCGGTAATCACAGCCTGGGTGTGCGAAGCGACGGCACTCTCTGGGCTTGGGGGCGCAATAGCTCGGGCCAACTCGGCGATGGAACCACCACGAACCGATCCAGCCCGGTGCAGGTGGGTACGGCGAGCAACTGGCAGTCCGTGTCAGCCGGCGCCGTTTACAGCCTAGGCGTGAGAAGCGACGGCACACTGTGGGCTTGGGGAAACAACAGCATCAGCCAGCTCGGCGATGGCACCACCACGCAGCGCAACAGCCCGGTGCAGGTGGGCACGGTGAGCAACTGGCAGTCGGTCTCGGCCGGCGGCAGTCACAGCCTGGGTGTGCGGAGCGACGGCACGCTGTGGGCTTGGGGATATAATGCCAGTGGCCAGCTCGGCGATGGCACCACCACGCAGCGCGCCAGCCCGGTGCAGGTGGGCACGGCGAGCAACTGGCAGTCGGTCGCGGCCGGCAGCAACCACAGCTTGGGTGTGCGAAGCGACGGCACTCTGTGGGCTTGGGGAACCAACGGTAACGGCCAACTCGGCGATGGCACCACCACGCAGCGCACCAGCCCGGTGCAGGTGGGCACGACAGGCAACTGGCAGTCAGTCTCGGCCGGCGGCGAACACAGCCTGGGCGTGAGAAGCGACGGCACGCTGTGGGCTTGGGGAAACAACAGCAACAGCCAGCTCGGCGATGGCACCACCACGCAGCGATCCAGCCCGGTACAGGTGGGAAGTGATGTGCTGCGCGCTTCGGCGGGCGGCAGTCACAGCATGGCAATTATCTCGCCCCAGTGAACCAGGCGCGGACCAGGTCAAGCAAACTAAGGTGACGCGATGAGCGGGCAGAAACAGCACAGCCAAGCGAGGCCGCCCGCGGCAATCTCGGGATTGGCCGCGGTGGTGGCTCTGGCTGTCCTGTTGGCATTCGGTGCGAGCCCGGCGCGAGCGCAGAATGTCGAATTCCGCCAAATCTCTTCGCCGGCTGGGGTGATCAACCAGACGACCTTCCCTACCGCGGGTAGCCAAATCTCGACGGTGACCGCTCCGGCGACGATCTCCGGCTACCGGTTCACTCACTGGACCCTGAATGGAATGCGGGCGGGGGATTTGGCGGGCGGGGGGGCGAACCCGATTTTCTTCACCATCGTTGAGCCGGTGGAGGCGGTCGCCAATTACGTGCTCGAATCGGCGGACAGCGACGGGGACGGGGTTCTGGACTGGCTGGAAATCTATTACTTCGGCAATCTCAATCTGGCCGCCGATGACGATCCGGATGGTGACCGCTTTACCATTCTGGAGGAGCTGACGCTGGGATATCACCCCGGCTTGCATGACTTGCGGAGCCAGGGTGGGCTCAGTCGGCGGCGGGGACAGTTGATCGCCGTCAATGATCCAGGGCCCGGTCCTGATCCCGACCCCGATCCCGACCCCCACCCTGAATTGGCCGATCTGGATGGGGATGAGTTCCTGAGATGGCGCGAAGACCTCCGGGGGTATCTCGATACCTCCTATGACCGCCTCAACGAGGGGGGGGTTAGCCGTCGAAGGTCGGCCCCGATTTTCGCGGTGCCGATTGCGAACTTCGCGCGATTGGTCGAAGCCAGCACCCCTGGTGGAGTGGTGGATCAGGAGCGGGTGGTGCCAGCGGGCTCGACGGTGAATCTCACCACGGCGCCGCTCACGCACGATGGGTATCAGTTCACCGGATGGTTTGCCAACGAGCAGCGACTTGACTCGCCGCCACGGAACCAGCCAACGCCGATCACGGTGCACGTGGACACGCTGGCCATCGCCCGCTACCATGATGGGACGGCTGACACCGACGCCGATGGAGTGCCGGATTGGGTGGAGTGGTATTCCTTCGATTCACTCGCCAATAATCTGGATTCTGACCCGGATGGCGACGGGTTGCCTCTGCGGGTGGAATTGTTCCGGGGATATTCGACCATTGCGCCGGATGTTCTGGATCCGGGCGGAGTCAGCCGGCGGCGGTCGGCTCTCGTCGATGTCGGGCCGGCGGCGGGTTTTCCCTATTCGATGGTAAGCGCTCCGGGCGGCATGGTGAATCTGGCCGGCTTCGTCGCGCCGGGTACGGTGGTGACGAGCCCGGATCTGGGCAGCAGCACGAACGGGAACTTTCGGTTCGCTTTTTGGGAGGTGAACGGCGTCCGGCAAACGGATCCTGGCGGCTATTCTAGGGGAGGCATTTCCTTCCCGGTGAGTGCTCCGACCGTGGCGGTTGCACGCTACGCGGACACCACTCTCGACGATGATTTCGATGGCATCGCGGACTGGTATGAGCTGGCGCACTTCGGCTCGCTCAACCGATCTCCGTCCAACGATGGGGACAACGACGGCATCACTTTGGGCGGCGAGATTTTTCGCGGCTATTCGCCACTGGTTCGCGACCATCTCGCGGCGGGCGGGATTTCGCGGCGGCGTTCGGACCTCGTGGGTGTCAACGCGGTTCCCCTGAGCGCGGCGCCTTACGTGACGGTGAACGGGACGACTGACGTGACTCCGACCGGCGCCCGGTTGAGCGCCTTTGTGAATGGAGTGGGGTTGGAATCGACGGTCTACTTTGAGTATGGCCCCACGATGTCCTACGGTGCGCGCACGCCGACCCGGACCATTGGCGCGGGCAGCGGGCCCGTGATCGTGGCCGAAACCATCACCGGGCTCGCGCCCGCGGCGATCCATCACTTTCGGGTCGTCGCGGAGAATTCGGTCGGCCAGCGGATCACGCCAGACTACACGTTCAGCACGTTCTGGGATGCGGTTGCAACCGAGGGTTTCGAGGACGGCGATGTGGGTGATCGCTGGCAGATCATGGGCGGCGTCTGGCAGATTGGTCCGCCGATGTCCGGTCCAGAGGGGGCTTTCGCAGGAGCGGCAAGCGCCGGGACAAATCTCGCGGGCGATTATGCGCCCGGCACCGACAGCCGGATCATCAGCCCGCTTTTTGAGGTGCCGGCCTTGGACCAATTCCCCCACCTCCGCTTCAACCACTGGTGGAATTTCGGGTTGGGCGACCATGGTGCCGTCGAGATCCGCGAGGGCACCACAGGGGCCTGGAAAGTCGCCGCCACTTTCACCGGTCCCTTCACGACGTGGATAGAAAAGTCGCTCGATCTTTCCGCATACGCCGGGCGGCAGATTCAAGTGGCCTTCCGCATCAAGGCCGATGCCGATGCCAATGTCGGCCCCGGTTGGTTCGTGGACGAGGTGCGGCTCGTGACGGGGGAAGTCGACAGTTGGCTGCCGAATTCCCTAGATACGTATCCGGTGGCTGATTTCTGGCGCGATTGGACGGTGACCGGCACTGTCTGGGAGGCCGGTCCGCCCACCGCAGGTCCAGCCGGCGCCTTCGACGGGGAGACCTGCGCGGCCACGGTCCTTGGCGGCAATTACCCCATCAATGCCGACAGCCGCCTCGTCAGCCCATTTTTCCAGGTGCCTGCGGCGGCGCTGAATCCGCGCTTTCGCTTCTGGCACTGGTTCGACTTTGGCGCGGGCGATAAGGGTGCGGTCGAAATCCGGCGGCACGGCGGCCAGTGGGAAGAACTGCTCGGCTTTGGCGGGAATAGTGGCGGGGGCTGGTCAACGCCGTCCTTGGATTTGCGCTCCTTTGCAGGCCAGTGGGTGCAGGTGGCGTTCCGACTGCGCAGCGATGCGTCTGTTCAGCGCGCGGGATGGTATGTCGATGCGGCCCGGATCACCACGGGTGCCGAAGTGCTGAAGAATCCTGAGACCTTCGAGGGCGAAACCGGAGACTGGCGAAGCGATTTCACCGGGTTGTGGCAGATCGGGCGTCCGACCTCCGGTCCCGGCTCAGCCCATGGCGGCAGCAACGTCGCGGCGACCAATTTGTCCGGAAACTATCCCGCCAACATTTCGGCCCGTTTGGAGAGCCCTGCATTTCTGGTCGGTGATCCGGGCGCCAACCGCCTGATCACCCTGCGGTTCTGGCAATGGCATCAATTTGGGAACGGCGACCAGGGTTCTCTGGGAATCTCGGTGCGGGATGGGGAAGTGTGGTCCGATTGGGTGCCTGCGCTCACCGTAACGGGTTCCTCGGGTGGCTGGCAGCAGCGGGTTCTCGACCTTGGCAGCTACCGCGGCAAGACCGTGAAATTGGGCTTTCTGCTCACCGCGGATAGTGACGGCTCGACTGGTCCGGGATGGTATTTCGATGATCTTGAAATCACCTCCGTGGTCAGGGGCGAACTCGCCGCTGGCGCGCCAGTACAGAACGACATCGCCGCAAATGGCGATTTTCAATATTACGCGCTGACTCTCGACACGGCTGGTCCGTTGATCCTGTCGCTCTCCCATACTGGAGTGGGCAACCGGATCGAGCTTTTCGCCTCCCGTACGCTGCTCCCATCGCGGGGCGCCCACGAATTTGGCGACGCGTCGGGGCCCGGCGCGAATCGCGAATTGCTGATCCCGTGGGCCTCGCCGGGCACCTGGTATATCCTCGTTTACGCCGATACCGTCGTCACGCCCGGCTCGTTCAATCTCCAGGCTGTTACTCCGGGAGTGGCGCTCACCAGTTCCACCCCAGCCAGCCATGCGTCGAATGCGCCAGTCACGATGACGCTTAGTGGGGCGGGCTTCCGATCTGGAGCCGCTGTGGAAATGGTCTCCGATAGCGGGACGGCAATCGCCGCCAGTTCGGTCACCCACGATTCCTTTACCAGCCTGACGGCCACGTTTGGAGCGAACAGTTTGCCGCCAGGCGTTTACGATGTGAGGATTCGCGACATCGACGGTGGCTCGGCCGTTTTGGCAGATGCCTTCACATCCCTCGCCGCTGGGGAGCCCAGGCTGGAAACCAAACTGATCATGCCGGGAGCGATCCGCCCAGGCGCTCCCGCGACCATTTATATCGAATATGCCAACACCGGCAACGCCTCGATGCCCGCGCCCCTGCTCCAATTGCGACCTCGCGAGGGTTCCCTGAACCGCCCAATCCTGACGCTCGATCCGGCTATCACCGTCCAGACCTTCTGGTCGGGCGACAGCAATCTGCCTCCGGGAGCTTCCACCGAGATTTTCATCCTCGGCAGTGGGGCGCAGGCGGGCATTCTTCAGCCCGGCGAGCGGCGACAGGTGCCGGTCTATTTCTCCAGCCTGCTGCAGCCCTGGGCTGCCACGTCGCTGGATATGGAAATCCGCTACTGGACGGCGGATGACGCTTCGCCCATCGATTGGGCTTCGCGCAAAATCCAGCTCCGCCCACCCACCCTGAACGCTGCGGTCTGGGACATCGTCTTCGCCAATCTCACCGGCGACCTAGGAACAACCGCCGATTATGTGAGGATGCTCAATGAAAACGCAACCTTCCTCGGACGCCTCGGCCAGCGTGTGATCGACGTGAGAGAACTTTGGAACTTCGAACTTCAGCAAGCCTACGGTTACTCGCCCTTGCCGGTGATTGGCTCCGCCACGGATGCCGCCGTCTCCAGTCCGGGGACGCCGTTGTCGATCGGTCGCCGCTTTTCCTCCAATCTCCGCTCCCGTTGGGAGACCGGACCCTTTGGCCGTGGTTGGTACACCCCGTGGCAGACGCGCCTGCTGGTGGAACACAATGGAGCCATCGTGCGCATCGTGGGCGAAGGTGGTTCGGCCCGCGTTTTCTCCCGCGACACGCGGAATGGGAACTACTTCTCGGGGGCTGGCGACAGTTCCAAGCTAAGCGCTGTCGGCGGCGGTTACGAGTTGCGCGAGCCTAATGGCACCGTCACGCGCTTCAACTCGTCCGGCCAGATCGCCTTGGTGGACGATGCCAACGGCAATCGCGTGACGGCCAGCTACAACGCCGGTCGGGTGGCCACCCTCGCGCACAGTTCGGGCGCTTCAATCTCAGTTTCGTATGGAAGCCATGGCTTCGTGTCCCGGATTGTGGAATCGACGGGTCGCTCGGCAGACTTCACTTATGATGGAGCCTACCTGGCCTCTGTCACCACGGATGACGGGAAGGTAACTCAGTACACCTATCACACTACAGGCGCACCCGCCCGGCTTCACGCACTGACTTCGATCACCCGAGGCGGGGTGACCAGGACGTTCTCTTGGGATGATCGGGGACGGCTTGCCGAAAGCGCCATTCCGGCAGCCGGTCAGACAATCGGCTTCGGCTACGACGAGGCGGGCGGCGTGAACATTTCCGATGTGGCAGGCACAACCTCGTTCTTCTTCGATCATCGCGGTTTGTTGGCGAAGACCGTCGATCCGCTTGGCAACACCACCACCTCGGAATTCGACCAGGATCTCCGACTCAAGCGCCTCCTGCTGCCTTCTGGCGACAGCCGCAGCTTTACCTGGTGCAGTTGTGGCAGCCCGGCGACGATCACCGACGAACTCGGTCACACCACCCGCTTCAGCTACGACCACCCCCTGAAGAAGATGACCGCCTTCGTCGATGCGAAAGGCAATCGCACGAGCTACACCTACGACGCGAAGGGGAACCTGCTCGCGACGACCTACGCCAATCAGTCGGTGGAATCACTCGGCGCCTATGATGCGACGGGTCTTCCCGCGTCGCTCACCAACCGGCGAGGCCAGACTTCCACCTTCACCTACACTCCATCCGGTCAGATTGCCCGCCGGACATTGGCCGAAGGCGATGTCGCGGATTTCACCTATGACGCCCGAGGCAACCTCATTCGCGTCACCGAGCAACCGGTGACGGGGCCAGAGAAGATCACGACCTACGACTACACCCCTGCGACTGACGGCGACCGTCTCCGCAAAGTCAGCTACCCCAACGGTGGTTGGGTCGAATACTTCTACGACGAGCAGGGCCGCCGCAGCCGCCTGACAGACAGCGCTGGCGGAGACACCCGCTACGAATACGATGTCGCCGGGCGCCTTTGGAAACTCCGCGACCAAGACAATGTGCAGATCGTAGAATATCTTTATGACGCGGCGGCGCGCTTGCGCCGCATCAACAAAAGAAACGGTAATTACACAACCTATGAGTATGATGCCGCCGGGCAGATCTTGATGTTGGTCAATCACGCGCCAGGCGGGACCCCAAACTCAAGCTTCGTATATTCTTACGATTCGAATGGCCGCCGCACCAGGATGGAGACTCTTGATGGTGCATGGACATACGCCTACGATGCAACTGGGCAATTGATCCATGCTGTTCTGAATTCCATAGATCCTCAAATTCCAAACCAGGATCTCCGCTACCAATACGATGCGCTTGGCAATAGATCTTCGACCAATTTAAATGGTGTGCCCACGGCTTATGTGTCCAATAATCTAAACCAATACTCCAGTGTCGGTGGAATCGCATATCAACACGACAAGGATGGTAACCTAGTGTCTGATGGAGAGCGAATTTACGTTTACGATTCCGAAAATCGCTTGCAGCAGTTCAGTGGGCCAGGCGGAATTATGCAATACGAGTATGATTCCTTTGGGAATCGGGTTGCATCGTTGTTGAACGGGGAGCGAACGGAATACTTGCTGGACCCTACCGGGCTGGTGAATGTCACTGCAGAGTTGGACATTGGATCAGGAGTGTCGGAGTTTACACACGGTCTTGGCCTTGTTGCGAAAAAGGATTCTCAAGCAGGAGTCTGCTACTTCGATTTCGACGCCATTGGATCAACGGTCGGAGCCACTGTCCAAAATGGCGATCAAGTGGGTGCCGCCTCGTATTTACCTTTTGGTGAGGAGCTCTCGTCTTCCGTTGATTCTGAAATATCCAGCCGCTTCGTTGGACAATTTGGGGTGAAAACGCCATTAAATGGCCCTATTTTCATGCGAGCTAGATTCTATTCTCACAAAACGGGACGATTCCTCTCAAATGACCCGTTAGACATTTTTGGGGGGGATGTGAATTTGTATCGTTATGTGGGAAATTATCCGTTGGGGAGGGTAGACCCGCTCGGCCTATTCGGGGTAAATACAAATTTTTCAGGAGGTGTCCCACTTCCAGGTGGTCATCTAGCTTTTGGTGGTGGGTGGTCGGTTGGTACTGGGGGTGTATGCTTAAATGCTAACATTGGATTAGGTATTGGATTGCCAAAATTTGGTTTCTCTAAAACATTGGGATCGATGCCTGTGTCGGGTTGGGATGGATTTTCGGCTACGGGGAATTACGGCGTTGTCGAAGGTTCGGTTACGTGGAAACCCGGTGGGGATCACGGGGGCGCTCTCGGAATTTCCAATGGAGTGGGGTTAGGAGCATCGGTTACAACGGGTTGGACCATCTGCACGCCTCCTCCTCCCCTGCCCCCAGGCAGCCCTCCCAGCGGCGGTAACGGTAGCGGAGGTGCGAGCGCCAGCTCGCCATTTATCGTTTCCCGCGATCCCAACGAGAAATTGGGACCGGTGGGTATCGGTCCCCAGAACTGGATCACGGGCGATGACGCCCTGCCTTATCGCATAAATTTCGAGAATCTAGGACCGGGGTCGAAGGATGCCAATGGGGATCCCTACCCCACCTTCGCGACTGCGCCCGCGCAGAGGGTGACGGTGACCGACCAACTGCCGGCCCATCTGGATTGGAACGGATTCCGGCTCACCGAGATTGGCTTCGGCGATCAGGTGATCGCGATTCCCGAGAACCGGACCCACCATGCCGCGAAGGTGGGCATGACTTTCAACGGCAAATCCTTCGACGTCGAAATCGAAGCCGGGATCAACTTCAACACCGGGCTGGTCACCGTGACCTTCCAATCCCTCGATCCCACGACCGGTCTGCCGCCGGCGGCGGACATTGGCTTCCTGCCTCCCGAAGATGGCACCGGCAGGGGCATGGGGCACGTTTCTTTCCTGGTCGGGTCGAAGGCGGCAGTTCCAACTGGAACGGCTATCCGCAACATCGCCGAGATCCGCTTCGACAACAACGAGGTGATTGCGACCAACCAAGTGGATCCGCAGGATGCCTCGAAGGGAACGGACCCGGCCAAAGAGGCGCTGGTGACTGTGGACGGCGAGCCGCCCGTCAGTGCGATCACGGCGCTGCCGCCGGTGAGCGAATGGGGAGGGATCCCGGTTTCCTGGGCGGGTGACGATCTCGGCGGTTCCGGAGTTGCCGATTACGATGTGTTTGTTTCGGTGGGTGGGGGCGCGTTTGTCCCGTGGTTCGAGCGTACCCAGGAAACCAGCGCCGTCTTCCTGCCCACCACGACGGGAATCCATGCCTTCTATGTCCGCGCCCGCGACTTCCTCGGCCAAACGCCGCCGACGGAGCCCTTTGCCCAAGCAAGTACGAAGGTAGTCCCCGAATTGTCGCTGACCAACCTGGAGGATGGCGCGGAGGTGTTGGGGCGGCTCGGCGTCGATCTCGCACTGGCTTCATTGCCTGCCGGAGCTGAGATCGACCGGGTCGAATATTTTGCCAACGGTGTCCTGCTGGGAGAGGGGACGGGGCCCGACTTCAGGCTACGCTGGTTTCCGCTCGCGTCCGGACTCCATTTGTTGCGGTCGGTGGCCTATGACCCGTCGGGCGCCAAATCCGCCGCCGGGGAGGTGGAAATCGAAGTGTCCCATGTGGGAACTTATGCCGGCGCGGTGAAGGGAACCTATCTGGGACTGATCCAGGAGAAGGAGCCGGAATGGCTGACCTCGGGTTCCATGTTGATGTCCAGCACTACCACGGGAGCCTTTTCCTTCAAGATTCTGATGGGAGGTAGAACCCTGTCCGGGCGAGGCGGTTTCAATCCTGATGGGGTGGCCGAGGTCTCCATCGCCCGGAAAGGCACCACCCCGCTCCGGCTCCAACTGGTGCATTCCTCCGTCCCGGATGTCGACCGAATCGTCGGTCGTCTGACGGATGGCAGCTTTGACGGGCCCACGATCTCGGGACAGACTTTCGCGACAGACTTCGTGGTGGATCGGCGGGTCTGGGATGCCAAGCTCAATCCTGCCACCGCTCAAGCCGGCGCCTACACCGTCATCCTGATCCATGGTTCCGATGGGCCTCCCTCGGCGGATCTCCCCCACGGACATGGTTACGGAGCGGCCTCCATCGCCACCAGTGGAAGCCTGAAATTCACCGGCCGCTTGGCGGACGGCGCGAAGGTGAGCGCGGCGTCTTACCTGTCCAAGAATGCTGAGTGGCCGCTGTATGCACCAATCTACAAGAACAACGGCTTTGTAATCGGGAAACCCAGCCTGAGGGAGGTTGTGAACATCAGCGATGGCGACGGCACTCTCCATTGGTGGAAGCGGGCAAACCCGAAATCGGTTTCCTATCCAGGTGAGATCAAGACGGAATCCCGGCTGCTGATGTCGAGATACCGCGTCCCGCCGTCAAACACCCGGCCACTTACCCTTGCCAGCCTCGGGGGCAACGTTCTGGTGTCTCTGAATGACTTGAATTTGGAGCCAGCGACGGAAAGAGTGGGCACGATGAACGCCGGAGGCGCGACCGTGATACCCCCTCAGGGAGGGGAAAGGCTTGCTCTCTCCTTCAATCTCAAGACCGGCTCGTTGGGAGGCTCATTCATTCATCCGCAGACCGGGGCCAAGACGGCAGTGGCCGGAGTCTTCTTCCAGAAGCAGAACCTGGCCGTGGGCAGTTATTTGGCGGGCACGGCGGGTGGCCGCATCCTCTTGGAACCACATCCGGATCGGTTGCCGGACGGTAATGATCACCTGCCAATCGGGTTGGCACCGCTGCCAGTCATGGGGATTTCATTGCCGAAAGCTGAGTCAATCGTGACGCCGGTCAATGGGGTAGTCGAAATCCGGGGCACGGCAAAAGACAAGGAAGGCATCGCCGCAGTATGGTGCCAGGTGCTGCACAACGGAGTGATGGAGGCCCCGGCTCTCGCCACGGGGACGACGGCTTGGAGTTTTCCAGTGACAATTCTTCCTGGCGAAGGTGGCCGCTATACCGTGATTGCCAAAGCGATCGACGGAGCCGGCAATGAGTCCCACCTAACGACCCGAAGCTTCATGGCTTTGCTGAGAAAGCCCCTGAATGTGACCGTGACAGGTCCGGGGGCGGTGTCGCGTGGCTTCGTGGGAACCACGGATCGCCAGATCGGGCAACTGGTGACGATCACCGCCAAGCCCGCTAGAAGGAAGCGATTCATCGGTTGGAAGGGAAGCATCGAATCACCAGCTCGGACCATTGTATTTCTCATGACGGAGGGAATGACGTTGGAGGCCGTTTTTGAAGACTGAAATGCCCATCGACTATCTGGCAGCAATGAAGCCCTCCTGGAAAACGCCGGTGCGCCGTGGCGTAAATTTGAAATCAGCAGCAACCTGCCGACTGGAAGATTTGGTGCCGCTCTCATGACGGTTCACACCAAGGCCTCGCACAAGTCCACGCGGCCCTCGCGCAGATTGGCGGCTTTCCAATGGGGGATGCCTACGCGCTGCTGCACGGCCGTGGGCATGGACCCCGAATGGCACCTGGCCGAAGCGATCCGGCGCTTGCGGCCCGGAACCACCCGAGAGGAAATCGCCGGGCTGACGCCGGCCAGGCTGGCACCCGTCCTGAGGGCTGAGCGGCTGGCGGGTGAGTCGGCGGTCGATCAAGCGGCCGCCGCTTGACCGGCTGGTGCGTCCCTTGCGCCCAAGTCACCGGACGGCGGAGCCGGGGACGGATTTTCGACGGTTACGATCAGCCCGAGCTTGTCCGCCGTGGTCTGCCCGGTGAAGAGCCGCCACAGATCGACGGCGAGCTGTCGGGCAATGGCCACCACTGCCTTCTTCCGGGCTGCGACGTTGCGCCCCGGATCGCCCAACGCTGGCGCCCACTTCTTCATCCTGTGGTAGTTGGGCTGCCAGCGAATCATCCGCCAGACCATCTCCACAAGCATGGCCCGCACTCTGGGGTTGCCCTTCTTGCTGTCGCTGCCGCCCCGTCGCTTGCCTCCACTGCGGTGTTCCCTCGGGCAGAGACCCGGGTAGCTGGAGACTTGTCTACGGTTGGTGAACCGCGACCAGTCGCCGACCTCCCGGCGCCCTTCTCCTGAATGGCAGCGGTCATCGCCTTCTCCTCGGCCTCCATCGGCTCGATGAGGCGCGCTAGCGTGGGGGCCTACTCGCCGGCGAGCCGCCAGGTCCTGCCCGCCACCACTTGCCGGAGACGTGGATGCCGTGCGAGGCCAGGAGACTTCGTCCCATCGCCTGAAGGCGTTGGCGCTCTCGCACGATTTGGTGGCGCTGCCGGGTGAAGGCCTGGTCGCGCTCTTCGCCCTCGCTGGGCACGCGCACGATCCTGAAAGCCTTACTGTTGCCCCGGGCGAAGCTGTCGAGCCTCTGGCAGAGGGCCATCGCATCCAGCAGGTTCTTCACTCCCTTGCCACGCTCGTCCCAGTTCTGGGGTTGCACGACTAATTGGGTCATGCCCATCGCGGCGAGCTTGCGGTGGAGGTGGTAGCCGAAGGCCCCCGCATCGTAGCAGGTGAAGACCTCGCGGGCGAGGCGTTGCTGTTTGGTCACGAAGCGAAGGAGACCGTTCAGGTCAACTGCTGGACGGGTTGCGGGGTGGCTCCGTCGAGCTGACGGGCGACATAGAGCCGCTTGGCGTGGGCGTCGATCCCGAGCTTGATCGTGGCGTGGAGTTCGGTAGGATTGGGTTCTGTGATTGCATTCATCGGTTGTTAGGTTGGGAGGGCAACCCCGCCTGGCAACGCCATGCCATCTCCCCACATGCTTCACCCCTCCATCCGCCTCGAAGGCTCCATCCTTTCCGCCGACATCCTCGATGCCATCGAGCGGGGCGAACGGTCCTTTCAGACCGCCAAAGACTTCGGCCTCGAACCCTCCACCAAGGTCAAGGATGAGATTGCCGATGCCTGGGCCGCTGCCCGCGCCTACTGGGCTGCCTATCAGGTGAAAATCGCCCGGCTCAAGGAAGGGGCTACCGGTACTACCGAGACCCGCAACCTCTGGCTCGTCCCGCTGCTCGGCCTGCTCGGCTATCAGCTCCACCTCACCGAGTCCGAGACCCTCCAGGGGAAAATCTACCGCATCTCCCACCGCGATCCCGCCCGCGACCAGCTCCCCGTCCACCTCATCGGCTGGCACGAATCGCTCGACCGGCGCAGCACCGTGCCCAATGCCCCGCGCATGTCGCCCCACGGGCTGGTCCAGGAATACCTCAACCTCACCGAGCACCTCTACGGCATCGTCTCCAACGGCCGCCTCATCCGCCTGCTCCGGGATTCCTCCCGCCTCGTCAAACTCACCTTCATCGAGTTCGACCTCGAACGCATCTTCACCGAGGAACTCTTCGCCGACTTCGCCCTCTTCTACCGCCTCCTCCACGCCTCCCGCCTGCCGGTCAGCCAGGATGGGGCAGGGGAGGCCCCGATTGAAATCTACCACCAGGACTCCCTCGACTCCGGCTCCCGCATCCGCGATGGCCTCAGCACCGCCGTCCACCGCGTCATTCTCGACCTCGCCAACGGCCTGCTCAACCACCCGGCCAACGACCGCCTCCGCGAGCTGGCCGCCCGTCCCGAGTTCGCCCCGGACTTCTACGCCCACCTCCTCCGCCTCATCTACCGGCTGCTCTTCCTCATGGTCATTGAGGAACGCGGCCTCGCCCATGTCCCCGGCACCAGCCAGCGCCTCCGGGAGATCTACGACCTCGGCTACTCGCTTGCCCGCCTGCGCCGCCTCTCGGAAAAGCCCCACTTCGCCGATGCCCGCCACCACGATGCCTGGCTCGCCCTCATCGCCCTCTTCCGCCTCGTGGACGAATCCGGCCGCGGCCTCAAACTCGGCGTCGCCCCGCTCGGCGGCGATCTCTTCAACCGTGGCTCGCTCGGCGTGCTGGAGGATTGCTCCCTCGACAACGCCACCTTCCTCGGTGCCCTCCGCCAGCTCACCCTCTTCACCAATCCCGTCACCCGCCAGCTCATGCGGGTCAACTACGGTGCCCTCAACGTCGAGGAATTCGGCTCCGTCTATCAGGGCCTGCTGGAATTCGAACCCCGCGTCACCGAGATCGACGGCAAATGGCACTTCGCCTTCGCCCAGGGCGACACCCGATCCGCCACCGGCTCCCATTACACCGAGGACGAACTCGTCCAGCCACTGATTAAACACTCCCTCGACCACCTCATCACCGAGAAACTCAAGCAACCCGATCCCGCCGCCGCCCTCCTCTCCCTCCGCGTCGCTGACATCGCCTGCGGCTCCGGCCACATCCTGCTCGCCGCCGCCCGCCGCATCGGCATGGCCCTCGCCATCGTGCGCACCGGCGATGACCAGCCCAGCCCTGCCGCCTACCGTGAGGCTGTCCGCGATGTCATCAAAAACTGCATCTACGGCGTGGACCTCAATCCCCTCGCCGTGGAACTCTGCAAGGTCGCCCTCTGGCTGGAAGCCCACGTCCCAGGCGAACCGCTCGGCTTCCTCGACCACCACATCAAATGCGGCAACGCCATCGTCGGCTTCGTCACCCGCGACGATCTCGACAAAGGCATTCCGGACGAAGCCTTCAAAACCCTCCCCGGCGACGACAAGGACATCGCCGCCGAATGCCGCAAGAAAAACAAAGCCGAGCGCAGGGAACGCACCACCGGCCAGAAACAACTCCCGCTCGCCCCCGAGCTTCAGGAAAAACTCGACGTCGTCCTCGCCCGCATGACGGAGCTCTCCGCCCTGCCCGAGCACACCCCCGCCGAGATCGCCGCCAAGAAACGGCGCTACACCGCCACCCAGTCTCAGGATGCCGCGCTGCTCCGCCAGATCGCCGCCATCCCCATCGCCCAGTTCTACCAACCGAAAACCGCAGGCAACCAAGCCAACCTCATCACCGACGCCACCTTCCGCCACTACCTCGCCGGCCGCACCCCGCAAGGCCAGGCCACCGCCTCCGCCTGGGCACTCGCCGAGCGCAAAAAAGCCTTCCACTGGTTCCTCGAATTCCCCGACATCATCGCCAACGGCGGCTTCGACTGCATTCTGGGAAATCCTCCTTATCTCGGTGGCCAGGCGCTTAGTGGCACATACGGCCATCCCTTCTGCGAATACGTCCGCTGGCAATACGCCCCCATCGGACTCAGCGACCTTGTTGTATTCTTCCTCCGCCGCATCTTCACCCTCATTCGTCCAAGCGGCTTCACCGCCTTCATCACCACCAACTCAATCAAGGACGGCGATAACCGGAGGGATGGCCTCGAACAGGTCATCGCCGCTGGTGGCACCATCAACATGGCCGTGCGCGGCATCAAGTGGCCGGGGGTGGCCAACCTCGTCGTCTCGCTCGTTTCGATCCATCGCGGAGAATGGAAAGACAACTGTTTCCTAGATGGCAAACCGTCGAGAATGATCAGCTCCTTTTTCGAGGACTCGGAGGATGGTGGTGATCCGCTCAACCTGCAGGAAAACAGTGATCAGGTATTCCAAGGTGCAATCTTCCTTGGCGACGGCTTTCTTCTTACTCATGCCGAGGCCTCCTCACTCATCGCCAAATCCGCCAAGAACTCCGAGGTCATTTCTTCTCTCATCAACGGGCAGGAGCAGAACAATCAGCCAGATCAATTGCCCGGACGCAGCATCATCAACTTCCGCAACTGGCCGCTAGAGAAAGCAAAACGATATGTCGAACCATTCGCGATTGTTGAAGAGACCGTGTTGCCAGAAAGGCTCAAGAATAACCGCGCTTGCTATCGGGATCGCTGGTGGATCTACGCCGAACCTCGTCCCAAGCTGATTCGAAACTTGCCCCTGCATCCTCGCTGCTTTGTTACAGCGCGCGTCACTAAATACCTCAATTTTTCAGCTTCTCCAACTGACCGCGTTTTCACAAACAACCTCTACGTTTTTACCACTGATCGCTGGGATCAATACACCGTCGTTCAATCCACCATCCACGAAGTCTGGGCACGAAAATACAGCATGTCGCTCAAGCAGGACTTGCAGTTTTCTCCCTCAAACTGCTTCGAAACCTTCGCTTTCCCCTCCGGGCAGTGGCAGCACCCCAACCCGGACCTCGCCGCCATCGGCGAGCGCTACCACGAGCACCGCCGCGACCTCATGCTCCGCCTCTGGCTCGGCCTCACCGACATCTACAATCTCTTCCACGCCCCCGACCTCGACGAACGCCTCGCCAAGCTCTTCCACAAGCGCGCCAAAACCGGCGACTGGCACCAAGCCGAAAGCGTCCCCCCCGAACACCGCGCCACCGCCGGCACCCTCACCCCCGACCAAGCCCGCGACGCCATCCTCGAACTCCGCGCCCTCCACCGCGCCCTCGATCAAGCCGTCCTCACCGCCTACGCCTGGCACCAACCCGGCCCCGACGGCCCCGCCATCGACCTCTCCCACGACTTCCAACAAGTCGAAACCCTCCCCGAAAACGACCGCACCCGCTACACCATCACCCCGGCGGCCAGGAAAGAGCTCCTCAAACGCCTCCTCAAACTCAACCACCAACGCGCCGCCGAAGAGCAAAGCGCCACCCCATCAGCCCCGCCGGCCAGGAAAAAAAAGGCCCAGCGCGCCAAACAAGACGACGAACTGCTCTGACCCGGCCGATCCAACAGGGTACGATCGCTGATCAGACAGGGTTGCCTCTCCGATCCGACCCGGTTTCATCGAAAATCTGCGGCGCACGAGAAACTCAAAACGCCACATAAAGTCCCCGCGGGTAAGAATTGGAATCACCAGCGCGCAGCCTCCGCGGCAACCAGATAATCGCAGGGGACGAACGAGGCAAGAGCGGCTGCCGAACAGACTGTTCGGAAGATCCAGAAAAGCTTCAACCCTCAGGATAACGAGGTTGCCCAATCAGTGGATTCTGCTTCTGAGGACGACATCACCCGGATCGTCCTTTTGAAGTTCCCTGAACCCAACTCCGGATCAGCAATGTCCCGCGAAACCGACATCCAATGGAGCGACAGCACGGTGAACCCCATCATGGGGTGCGCCGGCTGCGAGCTGTTTCCCAGTCCGGAGAGCGTCCTGGCCGCCATCGATCAGGCGGTCGGGGGAGTCCTTGCGGGAGAGGCCGGGGCACGTTGGGGAGCCGGAAAGGCAAGGAATCTCTATCGGAATCTCATCTTTCAGGCCTTCGATACGATGCCGGAACCCCGGCGAAAAGCCGGCCACAAGCTGGCCGTTTCGACGATCAGGATCAACTGGACGGAAGCGCGGGAGCGTCTCCTGACTGGCCTTCTGTGACGTCCGGCAGCAGCTTGGCTGCCTTCTTCATCGCTTCCAGTTCGATATGAGTGTAGACGCGGTTCATTTCGGCGGAGTCGTGACCGACAAATTCTTCGGCGATGGCGGGACTGACTCCGGCATTCTTCAGAAGGCTCGTCGTCGTGTGCCGGAGGCTGTGGAAGCTGACCTTTGCTTCCACCCCCCTTGCCTTGGGGACCTTTCGTCCTGCGGCATTCTCTTCACTTTTCTCAATCTTCCGATGTTTTTTTGCTGTCACGATGCCAGCGTCGGCCATCAACTTGTGAAACTGAACGGAGAGCGAGCCGGTTTTCCCCTGGGTCGAGACGATATCTTCCGCTTTGGGATGGAGGAAATACTCGCCGGGTTTCTCGTCTTTCAAAATCTCAATGTGTTTCAGTAAGGGCGGTGGAATGGGAATCTTCTGATGGCGGCCGGTTTTGCTGGTTTGCAGCCGAATCTCTCCTGCTTCGAGATCAATCTGGTCCCAGGAAAGCCGGGCGATGTCCCCGAGACGTTGTCCGGTGTAGAGACCGAAGAGAATCATGCTCCTCCATTCCGCATCGGCGACCTGGAGCAGGCCCCTCAACTCGACCATCGTAAATGGACGCCGGGTTGTCCTCGCGGTGCGCTTCAAGGTTGGGACGTCTTCGGCGGGATTGTCCGCCACCATGCCTTCGCGCTTTGCCGCGGCGAAAAGCATGCGAACGAACTTCAGATTGTGATTCACGGTGGCGGGAGCTAGGTCCTTCGTCATGCCATCGCGCCAGCGGTGGATGTCATCCTTGGTGACTTCAAAGAGGGCTGCGTCAGCCTTCGGGCCGAGATGCTTGATGAACTTCCGATACGCGATTTCGTAAAAGACGTGGGTCGCGTCGCTGACCTCAGCTTTCTTTGAGGCGAGCCAGCGCTCCCCAAAGTCCCGGACTGTCGCATCGGGGAGCTTGGCGCTGGTGACCTCCTCGTAAATCTCCCGGAAGACCCGCTGTATCTGTTGGGCGGTGCGCTTCCGTCTGGCTACATCTTCAAACTCGTTCGCGATCTTCTGCGCCTGCTAATGGTCCGAAAATGCTTTCGTAGCTGCCGGAGAATACCTAGATAGTTGGTGGGGTCCGCCAACGGAACATCAAAAATCTCCACATCAATCGAGGCGTGACGTTCCGCAATGGCTGCTTTTGTGGCGTGTGTCTGGTCTGAAAGTCTGGGAGTCAGGAATAGGCAAACTTTGGCAAATCGCCTTTCCGAGACCACGGTCAAAATAGGGCCTGCCTGATGCTCTCCCAAGAGAGAGGTGTGCGAAAATGGGTCGTGGAAGCCGACAAATGTGAGAAGAATTTCCATGATTATCCCGTCTCTCAACATTCCTTTAGCCTCGTAAACAACTGTTGACGAGATTTTCTTGCGGGTTGCCTCAAGACCTTTGGGATATTGCCAATCCTGAGTTCGGACATAACGCGGCATCGTTGAGTCCTGGCACCTCGATTTCCAGGCGGCGTCGGCTGCCGACATAGTGCTCTCGGGCAATGCGGGGATCGTTCCGCAGAAAGTCGGCTGCCCGGTCGTAGGAATCGGTCAGCTCGTAGATGATCGAGCCGGCTTCTTTGCGAAAGACATACAGAGGATTCTCACAGACGACACCATTCTCTCTGAGCCAGCGGCAGAGCCCTTTGAAGATCAGGTTGCCCGGCTTTTCCGGCTCTTTGCCGCGGTTTCTGACTGCTGGTATCACAAACGGGGGGAGCACGCTAAAGGGCTGGAACTCACGCAGAAAGGCAAGCACGGACTCGCTCACATCAATCGACGATTCGGAAGTGCGGGCCTTCGGCGTGTCGTATGAAGTGACGGCCACATGGATGCGGCGGCGCTGAAAGTCGATCTGGTCCCAGGTGAGCCGGGAGATCTCTTTTGGTCGCAGGCCGCACGAAATGGTAAGGAGAAGGATCATGAATCGGGCCTTGTCTTCCCGTATCAGGTCCTCGGGGGACTTGAGCCTCGGAGCGTTGCCCTGATTGGAGAAATAGGCTCGTCTGGCCTCGACCTCATGCTCGTTCAATTCGCCGTTCCAGAACCGTCTCTTCGCCTTTTGAACGATGTCGGCGACATCGATTCGGGACACATAGCGCCGCGATGGTTCCCTCAACGGACGAATCTGTCGAAAGGGCAGGGGATCGGGCAGATCAAAGTCAGAGTAGAAGGCCATCATGCGTTCCGAAAAAATGCTTCGGGCACAGCGAAAGTATGAGTTCAGAGTGGTGGCGACCTTGCCGCGAGCGATTCCGTCGGTGCCTGCCCGCTTGAGCCAAGAGGTTCTGATGGCCTCGAGATCGGCTAGGGTGAATTCGTCCATCCGGAGACGGCCGGTTTTTTCCCGCCACAATCGACGTTGGCGGTTGGTGGAGCGGACACCGACCGGAGCGAGACCCAGGATGCAGGAGGCGAGATGCCTGATGGCGTTGGTATTGTTTTTGACCGTGGTCGGGCTGATGTGAACTGCGTTCGCCTCGTAGCGGGTGAGAATGTCCTCCAGGCTAGGGACTGATTTTTCGAGAGGGCGCTCGTTAAGCGCCCGCAACCGCCTCCGGAATCGTCTGGGTTTCTGAAGGCATTCGAAGTCGGGATGGGCAAAGAGGTCCGCAAAGGTGTGGCTGGGAATGGCGAGGAACGCACTGATCTGATCCGCCAGCTTCTTGGCATCCTCCAGATGGGGACCGAGATTGAGGCGATGGCGTTCCCCGTTTTTCTTGACCGCTAAGGAATACTGCTCCCCGTAGCGAACTTCCCCGCGATGCAGGAAGCGGTTCCGGTAGATGCGGTTTCCACGACGGGTTCGTGCTTCGATGGGACGGTCTTTTAACATATTTTTTTGGCCCCGTTTTGGTCCTTTTTGGTGTGTTTCAGCTTGGGTCACTATTTTTCATGTTTCTGTAATTGTCTAGTGGTAAAAGGGTTGTGATACATCCTGAAACGGATTGAAACGTGGAATATGGGCACTCGAAATCGAGCGTAGGCTTATCCCCTACCGTGGGTTCGAATCCCACCCCTTCCGCCATTTCCTCTCCTGAAACGTTCGAAACGGGAGGGGCAACGGCCCCAGTCCGGCTCGCCTGATCGAGGATGGCAATGGCCTGCTGCGGGCCATTCTCCTGCGGGGCGACGGGCGGTCGGGGATGACGATGCGCAAGGTCGCCTCTGCCGGTAGTGTGAGTGCCCTTTTTCTCAAGAGCGCGGCCAGCATCTCCTTTGGCTCGGTAGTAATTCGGTCATCCGGCCCGGCAGTGTTCTTTGGTCTGCGGCCGGCTTGAGAAATGCCTGACGCGCTCTCTTCTGAGAATGCTTTTGGCAGATGATCGAAAAAAAGCCCAGCCTGGTCGGCTGGGCTTCAGGTTTGGCGGGGAGACCGAGTCTTCCGCCATCATGTTGAGGGAGGTCAGAGGCGAAAACCGAAGGCAATGCCTGACGACTTGCCATGCCGTCTGTGACCGTCCCGCAGAAGCGAGCCCAAACGGATCAGTTGCTGCCCCAGTTGGTGATCCAGGTGGACTCGTCGGAGAAATCGGGGGAATTCGGGTTGGCTCCGGCGATGGACCAGAGATCGTAGGTGGGGTTCTTTTGTTTGATCTTGTCCCGCTCCTTGCGGTGTTCCTCACTGGTGCCGAAGGGGGCTGCCAGATAGCGCATGGGGGAGCCCAGGGGATCGACCACTGCATAGCCGTCGCCAAAGGGCACGGAGCGACGGGTTTCCGGCTCTTTGCGGCTGCCGCCCTGATTGCTGTTCGACCAGAAGTCGAGGCGCTCGACGTAGACGGTCTCCTCTTCGTCGACCTTGCCATCGAGATCGAAGTCTCCGGAAAGGTTCTTGTAAAGCACCGTCGAGCCGTTGACGGCGAGATCGTCGCCGCCACCACCGCCGCCGCCGCTTCCGGCATCACGCGGGGGATTGAGCGGGTAGATGGCGTTGTCGACCTTGTAGTCCTCAAGCCCGCCTTCGATCTCGGCCATGAACTGGCGGATCTGGTCGCGCTTGATCTTTTTCATGATGCCGCCGGCGGATGCCAGGACGAGTCCGGCGAGGACGGCGATGAGGGAGATCACAACCAGCAACTCCATGAGGGTGAAGCCGGCGGAGTGGGAGCGGGTTTGGCTTTTCATGGCTTGATTTTGGGGGGCTTGAGTTGGGAAATCGGTGGACGGCTTTGTCTTCGGATGGCCGAGGCGACTGGGATCAGCCGCCTTCCTGAAGGCCCTGGATGATGTCGATCATGGGCAGGAAAAGGGCGATGACGATGGTGCCGACGATGAGCGCCAGGAAGACGATCATGATGGGCTCCAGCATGGAGGTGAGGGCATCGACGGCGTTGTCGACTTCGTCATCGTAGACGTCGGCTACTTTCAGGAGCATGTCGGGCAACTGGCCGGTTTCCTCGCCGACATCGACCATGCTGATGACCATCGGCGGGAAGATCTTGCTGGCTTCGAGCGGGGCAACGACGGATTCGCCCTCGCGCACGGCTTCGTGAACCTTGTCGATGGCTTTGGCGACGATGACGTTGCCGGCGGTGTCGCGGGTGATGTTCAGGGCCTGCAGGATCGGAACACCGCTGGTGACGAGCGTGCCGAGGGTCCGGGAAAACCGGGAGATGGCGCTCTTCAATTGGATGGGGCCGACGAGGGGGATGTAGAGCTTCCATTTGTCGACCATGGCCCGGCCGCCGCGGGAGCCGGCGAACAGCTTCCAGAAGGCGTAGAGCAGGACGACGCCGAGGAGGATCCAATACCAGCTGCTCTGGACGGCGCGGCTGGTGTCCATGACGAACTGCGTCACTTTGGGCAGCGGGCGCCCGGAGAGCATTTCCTCGAAGATCTTTTCAAACTTGGGAACGATGAAGGCCATGAGGAAGACCAGGATGGCCATGGCGATCACGATGACGATGATCGGGTAAACCATCGCGGCGACGATGCGGTTTTTCAGCTTTTGCGCCTTTTCCTGGTATTCGGCGAGCCGCTCGAGGACGAGTTCCAGCACCCCGCCGAGTTCGCCGGCCTTGACCATGTTGACGTAGAGCTTGTCAAAGATCTTCGGGTGCTGGCCGAGGCCCTCGGAGAAAGTACTGCCGCTCTGCACGGAGTCGGCGAGGGAGTTGATGGTGCGCTGCATCACCTTGTTCCGCTCCTGGCCGCCGAGCACGGTGAGGCCGCGGAGGAGGGGCAGACCGGCGTCGACGAGGGTCGCGAGCTGGCGGGTGAAGATCATGAGCGTCTTACTCTTTACCCGGCCTCCGGTGCCGGATTTGCCACGGGCGGACTGGGCTTTTTTGGCTCGCTTTTTGGCCTGGCTGGACACGCCGCCCTTGCCCTGAGTGGCTACCTGGGTGGGGTAGAGGCCGCTCTTGCGCAGTTGGGTGATGGCATCCGCTTCGCTGGAGGCGGAGATGCTGCCGGTAGTTTCCTCGCCTTTGGCGTCGAGTGCGATGTATTCGAAGGTCGGCATGGTGGGAAGTCAGTCTGTCAGATTGAGAACTATCAAAAAATGAATGGAGCGGGGAAGTCGATCTCCTGAAAGCAGACTAGCGGAATCGCGCCAGTTTTGTCCATCCGGAAATCGTCTCCGCCGCAAGATTTTTCAGGTGTATTTAAGAACTTCTTCGATGGTGGTGATGCCTTCGAAGATGTTCCGCAAGCCGTCCTCGCGGAGCGATTGCATCCCGAGCTCGATGGCCTTCTGCTTCAGGACGACGGCGGAGGCGCGTTCGGTGACGAGTTCGCGGATCGGATCGGTGACATCGAGCAGCTCGAAAAGGCCCTGGCGGCCCCGGTAGCCGGTGTCGTTGCACTTTTCGCAGCCGCGACCGGTGTAGAAGGAGTTGCTCCCGATGTCGGACAGTCGCAGGCCGAGCTGCTCGAGCACAGCTTCGCTGGGGCGGTAGGCGACCTTGCATTCTCCGCAGATGCGCCGCAGCAGGCGCTGGCCGAGCACCGCCTCCAGGGTCGCGGCGACGAGGAAGGGCTCGCAGCCCATGTCGATGAGACGGGTCACGGCGCCGGCGGCGTCGTTGGTATGCAGGGTGGAGAAGACGAGGTGTCCTGTGAGGGAGGCCTGAATGGCGATCTGGGCGGTCTCCAAGTCCCGCATCTCGCCCACCAGAATGCGGTCGGGATCCTGCCGCAGGAAAGCGCGCAGGACGCGGGCAAAGGTGAGCCCGATGCCTTCGTTCACAGGCACTTGGAGGATGCCGTCCACATCGTATTCGACCGGGTCCTCGGCGGTGAGCAGCTTGCTGTCGATGGTGTTGATCTTGCGCAGGCAGGCGTAGAGCGTGGTGGTCTTGCCGGCGCCGGTGGGACCCGTGCAGATGAAAATGCCGTTGGGCTTTTCGATCGTGTCGCAGATGAATTCGTAGATCTCGGGCCGGAGGTTCAGGTTTTCGAGGTCTAGATTGACATTGGACCGGTCCAGCACGCGGAGCACGACCGACTCGCCGTGGGCGGTGGGCAGGGTGGATACCCGCATGTCGATGGCCTGATCGCCGACGCTCTTCATGATGCGGCCGTCCTGTGGCAGCCGGGTCTCGGCGATGTTCAGGTTCGACATCACCTTGATGCGGGAGATGATCGACTGCTTGAGGTGCTGAGGCGGCGGCGCCATCTCATAGAGTGCGCCATCCACGCGGTAGCGGATCTTGAAGTCGTGCTCGAACGGCTCGAAGTGAATGTCCGAAGCGCGCTCGCGGATGGCCTGGTAGAGCACCAGGTCGACGTAGCGGATGATGGGGGCTGAGTTCGCCTCGTTTTCCAGATCGTCGCCCGTGAGAGCGGCGGCTTCGCGCTGGAGCAGGGCGAGGGCGTCGTTCATGCTCTCGGCATTCTGCCCGTAGTAGCGGTCGATCAGCTCCCGGATCTGGGCGGGTGGGGCCACGGCGGGAATGATGGTCTGGCCCAGGGAAAAGCCCAGTTCCTCCACTCGCTGGGGATCCAGAGGATCGGCCAGAGCCACCATCAGTCCTTCATCGGTGAACTGGATCGGCATGGCTTCGTGGAGGCGCGCCGTGCCTGCCGGGATGGCCGAAATGACCTGTGGCGGGGGCTGATAGCCTTCCAAATTGAGGTATTGCCCGCCAATGTCCTCGGCGATGAGGTGGTAGAGCTGATCGCGATCGAGGATTTGAAATTCTTCCAGCAATTCGACAATGTCCTTGCCGGTCTGCTCGACATTATAGATGAGATCTTCCCGCTGATCGTAGTCGATCACTTCCCGGGAGACCAGCAGGTCAGCTACGCTATCGGCATTCATGGATCGGAAAAAGGGAGGGAGGAAAAGGGTGTGAAGGGAAGGGGGCGGAAAAAAGGGAGGATCAGTTCGAGTCGGACATCGTCACGCGGATGACTTCTGAAGCGGTCGTGAGTCCGGCCAGCACTTTGCGCACGCCGTCCTCGCGCAGGGTGCGCATCCCGAGTTCGCGGGCGCGCCGGCGGAGTTTCGGGGTGGTTTCGTTCTGATTGATCAGGTGGCTGACTTCCTGGTCGATCCGGAAGATTTCGAAAATGCCCTTGCGGCCCTTGTAGCCGGTGTTGCGGCAGGTTCGGCAGCCGGTGCCGGACTTGATGTTCGAGCCATTGAGCTGCTCGGCGGTGAGTTTCAGCGTGCGCAGGTCCTTCTCGCTCAGGGTGGCGGGAGCGCTGCAATCGGGGCAGTTGAACCGCACCAGACGCTGGGCGAGGATGGCGCGCACGGCACTGGCGATGAGGAATCGCTTTACCCCGATGTCGGCGAGACGGGCGACAGCGGACGGAGCGTCATTGGTATGCAGGGTACTGAAAACCAAGTGACCGGTGAGCGACGCATTGATGGCGATCGAGGCCGTCTCGAGGTCTCGAATCTCACCAATCATGATGATATTCGGCGCCTGACGGAGGATGGCGCGGAGCGCGGCGGCGAAGGTCATGCCGATGTCCTCCTTGACCTGCACCTGGTTGATGCCGGACATGAGATACTCGACCGGGTCCTCGACGGTGATGATCTTGCGGTCCGGCTTATTGATCGTGTTCAGACAGGCGTAGAGCGTGGTGGTCTTGCCCGAACCGGTGGGCCCGGTGACCAGCAGAATGCCGTCCGGGAGGCGGATCAATTGGTCGAAAGTCTCCTGGTCATCCGACATGAAGCCGAGCTGGGGCAGGCCGAGCATCAGCGACTGCTTGTCGAGGATACGCATGACGACACTCTCGCCGTGGCTGGTCGGGACCGTGGAGACGCGCAAGTCGAGATCCTTGTCCCCCATGGAGGCCTGGATGCGACCGTCCTGGGGCAGCCGCTTCTCCGCGATACTCATGGAGCCGGTCATGATCTTGATGCGGCTCACCACGGCCGACATGAGGCGCCGGGGATGGGCTGCGATCTTGTGCAGGGCGCCGTCGATCCGGTAGCGGATGCGCAATTCGTTCTCCAGCGGCTCGATGTGGATGTCGGAGGCCCGGTTCTGGTAGGCTTCCTGGAGGATCTGGTGCACCAGGCGGATGATCGGCGCATCGCCGCCATCTCCCTCGCCCTCGGCGCTGATGGGGCCGCCTCCGCTGCCGCCGGGCTCGGACACCGACACTTTGCCCGAGTGAAGATCGCGGATTTGTTCCGCCGTCAACTGCCCCGAGTAAATGTCGAGCAGGGTCTGCCGGATCTGGGATTGGGTCGCGCAGACAAACTCGGCGTCGTAGCTGATGAGGTGCCGGACAGAGTCGAGGGTATCGAAGTCCAGCGGATCGCTCACGGCGATGTAAAGCTGGGAGCCATTGAAGCCCACCGGCACCACTTTGTAGCGCAGCGCGACTTCTGGATCGAGCGTCTCCGCCACGCTGGAGTCGATCTCGATCTTCGACAGATCGATGTAGTCCATGCCGGAGCTCACCGCCAGTTGCTGGGCGACGACTTCCTCCGCCAGTTTGCCCGACCTCAGCAGGGCTTCGATGATGGTCTCCTTGGGCTTCTTGTGCGGCTTGATCGCATCGATATCGGCCTGGGACAGGTTGCCGCTCTCGGTGAGCAGTTCGATGAGGAAATCTTCGTTGGCGTACAAGGTGGGAATCCGGTTGAAATCGTTTTTTGGGGGGAACGGGACCGAATCCGTCACGCCGGGGCGCAGACGAAAACGAGCCCGCCCCATCGGCCGGCCAGGGACCGGCAATGGGGGGAGAGGCGAACCATACGAAAACGCGGCGAGAATCGGAAACAAAAAATGCCGAAGAAAGCCATCTTTTTGCCTGAAATCGGGCTTTCAGGGCCGAAACAGGGCCTCCCACTCCGCTTCTTGGAAGCCCGTGGTGCCTCCGGCATCGGTCAGGAGAAAGGGCCGCTTCACCAGATTGCCGTTCGCGGCCAGTAGCGCGAGGGCTTCCTCATCAGTCAGGGAGGGGAGGCGGTCCTTCAAATTCAGCGCCCGATAGTCCTGCCCGGAAGTGTTGAAAAGCCGGCGTCTTTCCCCGCCGAGGTGACCGAGCATCGTCCTGAGTTCGGCCAAGGTCGGCGGATGCTCGCGGATCGGAGTCTCCGGGATGTGGAGGCCGCGGGCCCGGAGCCATTTGGCCGCCTTGCGACAGGTGTCGCAGCCGGAGTAGGTGTAGAGCTTCATTGGTATGGCAGAAATGGGGGATCATGAAAAAGGGGCAGCCGGATTGGCTGCCCCTTTTCGTGGAAGGTTGATTCTCAGCAGTTCGATCAGGCACCCATCGGTCCCTCGACTCCGCCGGCCACCTGTTCGCGGGTGATCGAGACGGTCTTGTAGCCGCCCGTGGCCTTGAAGTAGAGAAGGAGGAGCAGGTAGATGACCGCCATGGTTGCCGGGATGAAGGCATCGGCTTTGAGCGTCTTCCGGTCGCCCACGATCGAGGCTGCCACCAGTTCCTTCTGCTCCGGCGTTTTCTCCTTGGCATTCTGGGCTTCGGACAATTTCGAGCCGTCGAGACCGGTCACCGGCTCGAGGAAGAGGAACTTGCTCTCCGACGGCGCCTTGTTCGCCTCATAGAGAGCGGCATTGGTTTCCTTCAGGTGCTCGACCGTGAAGCGGTCCTTGGCATAGCCGAGGCCAGGGCCCCCGAGAAGACCCGCCGACATCATCCCGATGCCACCCATGATGGACATCGCGATGGCACCGGTGCGCGGGAAGCGGTCGCCCACGACGGCCAGCATGGTGGGCCAGAAGAAAGTCTTGCCCAGCGCGTAAACGGACAGAGCGATCATCGCACCGATGAAAGTGGTGACTCCGCTGACCATGTTCAGGCCGATCACGGCAAAAACCGAGCAGATCAGGAGCAGGCCGATGGGGGAGATCTTGAGCTTGCTCTCGATGAAGTGAGCCGAGAAACGGAGCGCGAACATCAGCAGCGACGTGAAGACGAACAGGATCTTGCCCTGAGCCGGTGTCAGGATGTTTCCGGTGATGTTTTGAATCCAGCCGTCGGTACCGAGTTCCACCGCGCCGACGAGTGCGTGGGCGATGAAAAGCACGAACAGCAGGAAGGAGCCGAACGAGAACTTCGTCATCACGCCCACCACGATCAGCAGCACACCGCCGATACCCCAGGCGACGGCATCGGGGAGTTGCAGGGCATTCTGGAAGAACAGCACCAGCAGATAGCAGGCGACAGCCGAGCCGAGAATGCCGACTTCCTGGAGCATCTCACCCACCTTTAGGCCCTTGGCGGCTGCCTCGGATTTCGGGAACGACTGGCCCATGAAGGCGACTCCGTAGAGCAGCGTCGGGATCAGGAACAGGCCCAGTTGGATCTTCCAGCTCACACCGGCTTCGCCGAGTGTCCAGCCGATCAGGCCGCCGAGCACCAGACCGGCCGGCCAGGAGGCGTGGAGGATGTTGAGGTAATGAGTCCGGTTCTTCGGGAACAGGGTGGCCACGAGCGGGTTGGCCACGGCTTCCAGAGTGCCGTTTGCCAGCGCGAAGACGAAGGTGCCCCAGTAGAGGAACTGATAGGCCGTTTCCTGCGCCTGCCCCTTGCTGGCGGCAAAGGTGATGAAGGCGGAGAGCACGTGGAAGGCAAAAGCCGCGAAGACCAGCTTGCCGTAGCCGATCTTGTCGACCACCACGCCGCCGATGATGATGCCGAAGCAGAATCCGGTGAAGCCCGCGCCACCGATGGCGCCGAGTTGGGCACCGGTGAAGCCGAAATCAGCGGCCCAGTTGGCAAGGATACCGCCACGGACGCCAAAGCCGATCCCCGCGGCCAGAATGGCCAGGAAACCGGCCCAGAGGAGCCGCTTGGCGTTGGAAGCGATTCCCGGGTCGTGGGTGTCTGCAAGATTGTCGATAGTACTCATAATCAAGGTTGGTTTTCCAAAGTGGGCCCCCCTTTAAGCCAATTCACAGGCACGGAGCAACGAAAAAAGCGCGCCATTTGCGTTTTTTCGAAAATGGCGGTGGTGGTCCGGTTGACCCCGACTTCCAGCTATTCCGGTTTTTTCGTCTCCTCAGCCGGCGGCGCCTGCGGTGCCTTCTCAGCCTCCTGACGGGTGGGGGAGGTCGTTCCGCCTCCTGCCCCCTGCTTCTGCACCCAGCGGTATTCGCCGTCGGTTTCGTCTTCCACCTCGATCCATTCACCGGGGAAGCTCTTCCGCTGCCAGTGCCGCCATTGCATTTCCCCGACGTCCTCGACCGGGGTGTCCTTTTCGCGGGCCTCGTGCTCGATCAGGAAGGTCCGGTCGGCATTTTCCGCATCGACCGTCTTCTTCACGTAAGCGCCGTAGTCGCCGGCCGGTTCGGAGCGGATCGAGAGCAGACCCTGGCGATTCTCGCCGACGATGCGGTTGTTTTTCAGTTCCTGAATCTCCTTCATCCGGTTGCGGCGGTTGGTCATCGCCTCCTGGTAGCTCTTCCGCGAGGCCTGCTCCACGGCGTCCGGCTTGCCGTGTTGGTAGACGTGCACCTCCATGCTCAGATCGACCTTGAGCGGCTCGGTGGTCGAGACATTCACGTCAAAAGGCGCGCACGCCGGCCAGACGACGGCGGCACAGGGCAACAGCCACGCGGCCAGCCCGGCTCTGCGGCGGCCCGTTTCCGATGATACCCTGTCTGTCCGGCGATCCAACCCTGTCTGATCGTGTTTCGTGATGCCATTATGGACGGGCTGCCGGCATGTGCAATCGCGTTCCTGCCGGAGCAGAGGCGGGAGGCGCCCGTCGCCGATGGCGCAAATGCGTTGTCGGTCTCTCTGCGAATTTCTTGTCGCTCTGGGGCAGCATGAGATAATTCACAAGAACGAACCATTTCGGTCCGCTCCTCTCGCTCTGCTCGACTCGCTGCCATGAAAGCCCCTCTGTCACCCTGCTCCCTGGCTCTGGCCTGCCTGCTGCCATTTTCCGCGACGGCGGCCGCCCCGGCTCCGCCCACGCCCCCGGATTCGGCCCAAGTCGATGCCCTGCTGGAGAAGTTCTGGAAAGCCCGCGGCGTGAAGCCCAATCCTCTCGTCGACGATGCCACCTATGCGCGGCGTCTCTATCTTGATGTCGTGGGCCGCATCCCCACTGCGGCGGAGGCCCGCGAATTTTTGGCCGACACGCGTCCGGACAAGCGCGCGCGGCTGGTGGACCGGCTGCTCGATTCCGAGGGCTATGTGAGCCACCAGTTCAATTTCTGGGCCGACATCCTGCGGGTCAACACCCAGCAGGGCGGGGGAGGCTCCTATGCCGTCTCCTACATCGATTTCGTCAAGGATTCGCTGCGCCGCAATGTGCCCTACGACCAGTTCGTCCGGGAGCTGATCTCCGGAGAAAATACGGCCGCCTCGACCGCCTATTATTACCGGGATCGTGGCATGCCGCTCGACAACATGGCCAATACGGTGCGCATTTTCCTCGGCACGCGGCTCGAGTGTGCCCAATGCCACAACCATCCGTTCGATAAATGGACCCAGATGGATTTTTACCACATGGCGGCCTTCAGCTACGGCGTCGGCTTTCAGAATGGGTATGGCGGCCAGATGAGCGAGGTGCAGCGGGTGGTGCAGAATGATCCGCAGCTTTCCCGCGAGGAGAAAAGCGATCTGCGCCGCGCCTTTCAGGAGATCAGCCGGCCTCTCCGCAATGACCAGAAGATCGAGTTCCGCGGCGAGCGCCTGCCCGAACTGCCCCACGACTACAAGTACGAGGATGCCAAGCCGAAGGAGAAAATCGGCCCGCGCACCCTGTTCGGCGAGGAATTGGAGATCGTCAGCGACGGCGCGAAACTGGCCACTTATGCGAAATGGATGACCTCGCCCGAGAATCCCCGCTTCACACTCGTCATCGCCAACCGGCTCTGGAAGCAGGCGATGGGGCTGGGCCTGATCGAGCCGGTGGATGAGATCATGGACAACACCGAGGCGACCAGCCCGGAGCTGATGGCCTACCTCAGCCGGCAGATGATCGAAAAGAAGCACGACATGAAGGCGTTTCTCCGCATGTTGTACAAGACCCGCGCCTATCAGCGCGAGGCGGTGGCGGCGGATTTCCTCGATCCCAGGGAGTTCGCCTTCACCGGCCCCCTGTTGCGCCGCATGTCTGCCGAGCAGGTGTGGGATTCGCTCGCCACCCTGATCAATCCCGATCTGGAGCAGCCCGATTGGAAGCGATCCCTCGAGGCCCAGGTGCGCAATGCCAGCTACGAATTGCTCAGCGGCGCCATCGCCTCGAAATCGCAGGATGAATTGATCGCCGACGCCCGTCGCATCGCCGACCGGCAGCGGGAGAGCCAGAAGGAACTCGGTCGTCTCCAGAAAGAGTTGGTCGACGCCCGCCAGCGCAAGGACCAGAAGAAGGCGCAGGAGCTGAGTCGCCAGACCAACCGCCTCCAGTCCGAACTGCGCCAGATGGTCTTCGATTCCATCTACAAGCCGGCCATCCAGAAGAAAAACCTCGAGATGGCATCACTCGAATTGCCCGGGGACCTCGGCGAGATCGAGATGAAGCCGGAGATGGTCGATGACAATGGCCGTCCCACCCAGCAACTGCGCCGCCGGATCGAGGAAGCCGAGAAGCAACTGATCGAACGTCAGATGGACCGCCTCGGCATCGTCGACGAGCGCGAGCGGCGGAATTTGCAGGGATTCTTGCGGACCGCCTACAGCAACTGGGTGCGGGCCGCCAATCTGCCGTCGCCGGCTCCGGCGGGGCATTTCCTCCAGCAGTTCGGCCAGTCCGACCGCGAGACCATCCAGAATGCCGAGAGCGCCGCCTCGGTGCCCCAGGCGCTGACTCTGCTGAATGGGAACATCTTTGAGACCGTCGTGAATGCCGGGTCCGTGCTCTCCCGCGAGGTCAAAGCCGCCGACACGCCCGATGCGAAGATCGATGCGATTTTTCTCAGCCTCCTGGGACGACAGTCCCGTCCGGAAGAGCGCGAGGTGCTGCTGGCCGACAGCGGCACCCGCGGGGAGAAAATCTACCAGGATGCGGTCTTCGCGCTGATGAATTCCCAGGAGTTCTTGTTTGTGAAATGACGATCCAACCCTGTTCGATCTCCGATCATACCCTCTTTGTTCGACCCACACCCCACCGTCCCTACCGCCATGAAAGATACGCTGCTCCAGTCCGATGAATTCACCCGCCGTCGTTTCGTCGGCGCCGCCGCCAGCACCTTCCTCGGTGTCGGCCTGACGCCGCTGCTGGGGCGTCGCGCCGAGGCCGCCGGCGAATCCGCCTCCGCCCTGCGTCAGATCGCCTCCGCCAAGCGGGTGATCTACCTCTACATGAGCGGCGGCATGAGCCATCTCGACACCTTCGACCTCAAGCCCGGCGCGCCGACCCAGGGGCCGACCAAGGCGATCCCGACATCGGCGGACGGTCTGGAGATCAGTGAATACCTGCCCAAACTGGCGCGGCACATGCACCATGGGGCGATCGTCAAGTCGCTCACGTCGAAGACCGGTGCGCATGACCAGGGCAACTATCTCATGCACACGAGCTACGAGATGCGCGGCACCATCAAGCACCCGGGCATGGGTGCCTGGATGCAGAAATTTCTCGGCCGCGACAGTCAGACGCTGCCGGCGAACGTCGTCATCGGCGGGGCCAGCCGGCATCCCGGCGCGGGTTTCTTCGAGTCGAGCTTCGGACCGGTGATGATCGGCGATCCCCAGCGCGGCCTGCAGAACGTGAAGTCCCGGATGCAGCAGGAGGATTTCGAATACCGGCTCGGCCTGACGCAGAAGCTGGGACAGGATTTTCGCGAGCGCTATGCGAAGAAGGATGTCCGCGCCTACACTTCGATGTACGAGGACGCGGTGAAGTTGATGGAGAGCCCCGATCTGGCCGCCTTCGACATCTCGAAGGAGCCGGAAGCGGTACGGAAAGCCTATGGCGAAGACCGGTTCGGCCAGGGCTGCCTGCTGGCCCGTCGGCTGGTGGAGAGCGGGGTGCGTTTCGTCGAGGTCACCCTGGGTGGCTGGGACACGCATCAGGGGAATTTCGTCCGGGTGCCGGAGCGCTGCGACATCCTCGACAAGGCCCTGGCTGCCCTGATCGGTGATCTGGAGGTGCGCGGCCTGCTGGGCGATACGCTCATCGTGGTGGCTTCGGAGTTCGGCCGCACGCCGATCATCAACCAGAATGTCGGCCGCGACCATTACCCGAAGGCCTTCAGTGCCCTGTTCGTCGGCGGTGGCATCAAGGGTGGCACCGTTTACGGCAAGACTGACGAGACGGCTGAGAATGTGGTGGAGAATCCCGTCGGTCCGGCGGAGATCAATGCCACGATCGGCTACGCCCTCGGGCTCCCACTGAATCAAGTGCTCTACAGCCCCAGCAAGCGCCCCTTCACCGTGGCGCAGAATGGGAAGCCGATCGTGGAGCTGTTTGCCTGAGCCGAGCCCATCGCGAAGGCGCGTGTTTTTTCCCGAAGACCCGGGTCCGGCAGTTGCCGGATGCCGGGCTTTTCCTTTCGGACGGGGCTGTGAGGCGCTCCGGGCCTTGCCGAACAGCAGCAATCGGGCTATTTTTACCCGCTCAATGAAGAAATCCGCCGCTTCCCGCCGCAAAAGCGCCTCGAAGTCCCCGTCCAAGTCCGCGAGCAGTGCGTCCGGACGCCGCGGGACGACGGTGGCTCCCGAGCAGAGCGAGTGGGATTTCGCCGAGGTGCGGGCTGCCTCCGGCATGCCGCGCTGCGAGGAGACCGGTGTGAATGTCGATCTGCATCTCGTCGTGTACAAAGAGCCGGGCTCGAATGAGCCGATCGCGCGCATCCTCGGCGATGATTACCGCCACCTGGTTCGCGCCAGGACCAGTCTGAGCGTGCCCATCGCGATTCTCAACGTGGCGAGTCTCCGACAGCTCGAAAAGCTGCGGAAAATCCCGCTCGGCACCCGGGCGGCGAAGGTGCTGCGCGACTGGCTGGACCGCGAGAGCAACGCGGCCTGGTCACAGCCCGGCCAGCGGAAGCAACTCCGTCAGGTCCCCCTGGATCTGCCGGAGGATACCGACCAGCCGTTGTTTCAGCTCATCTGAAGGTAGTCCAGCCCTGGCCAAGCGGTGCGGGGATAAGGGCAAATCGGGAGCGGCGCGGCCGGCCCGCTGGTGACAGGGTCTTGGCGACAGTGAACCGTCAATCCCCATGAAAAACCTCTATCTTCTCACCGATCTCGGCCGGGTGCGTGTACTCGAGACCCGCGTCGATTCCGCACTCGCCGGTGGCCGCCGGCATCTCGCCGATTGTCCCGACGATGCCCTCGACCGCTCGACGCCTCCCCTCGGCGAGGTCGTCACCGATCAGGCCGGCCGTTTTGCCCAAGGTGGCATGGCGGGACAGGCCGGCGGTATGTCCTACGGCGAGGAGCACGAACTCGAGCGCGAACTCTCGCGGCAGGCCATTGCGGCGATCGCGGGCCATCTCGATGCCGTGGTCGCCCGGCGGGAACGTCCCCGCTGCGTGCTGGCGGCGCCGAAATCGATCCTCAAGACGCTGGAGGCGGCGCTGTCCGGGCCGACCCGGGAGGCGATCGTCGAGTCCATCCCCGCCGATCTGACCAAAACGCCCCTGCCCGAGTTGGAGGAGCGCTTTCTGGCCTGACCGGGAACGGAACGGGACTTGATTCGTCCGCATCCCGCCGCAAGGGTGTCGCCGATGAAAGTGGTGACCCTGCTCAGCGGTGGAATGGATTCGGTATGCGCGCTCTACGAGGCCGCGGCGCAGGGACACGATCTCGTCGCGGCGTTGAGCTTTGACTACGGGTCGAAACACAATGCGCGGGAGATACCCATGGCCCGTTGGCATGCCGACCTGCTCGGCGTGCGGCACGAGGTGATCCCTCTGGCTTTCGTCGATGCGCTGTTCCGGTCGGACTTGCTCTCCAGTGGCGGGGACATCCCGGATGGGCACTACGAAGAGGCGACGATGCGGCAGACGGTGGTGCCGTTCCGCAACGGCATCATGCTGGCCATCGCGGCTGGCTTTGCCGAAAGCATCGGCGCGGACGGACTGGTGATCGCGGCCCACGCCGGCGACCATGCGATCTATCCGGACTGTCGCGAGGGATTCATGCGGGCGATGGGTGACGCCATCCGGCAGGGGACCTACGCCGAGATCGCGCTGCTGCGTCCCTTCATCGACCTGCGCAAGGAGGAGATCGCGGTGCGCGGGGCGGCGATGGGGGTGAATTTCGCCAAGACCTGGTCCTGCTACAAAGGCGGCGAGATCCACTGCGGCCGGTGCGGCACCTGCGTGGAGCGACGCGAGGCCTTTCTGCTGGCCGGCATCGAGGATCCGACGGCTTACGAAGATGACGGCCCGCTGCCGCCGAAGCCGACCCTGTGACACGCCCCGGAGCGGGCCGGGCGGCATCCGCTCCTTGGCTTTTGCAATTCCGCCGGTCGCTCCTATCGTAGCGATCCGTTCCTGCCGGAGCGCCGGCCCCACTTTTACCCAACCGACTCGCCATGCTCATCGCCTGCCTCGACCTCGAAGGTGTCCTCGTGCCTGAAATCTGGATCGGCGTGGCGGAGCGGACCGGCATCGAGTCCCTTCGGGCCACCACGCGCGACATCCCCGACTACGATGTGCTGATGCGCCAGCGGCTGCGCATCCTCGACGAGCATGGGATCAAGATCGATCAGTTCCAGGCCGTGATCGGCCAGATGGGGCCGCTGGAGGGCGCCCGCGAATTCCTCTCGTGGCTGAAGGAACGCTACCAGGTCGTGATTCTCTCGGACACGTTCTACGAGTTTGCCGCGCCCCTGATGCGGCAGCTCGGTGATCCGACGCTCTTTTGCCACAACCTTGAGATCGAGCCGGACGGCCGCATCGCCGGCTATCGCCTGCGCATGCCAGACCAGAAGCGGGCTTCCGTGCGGGCCTTTCACGACATCGCCTTCAAAATCATTGCCGCCGGTGATTCCTACAACGACACCACCATGCTCAGCGAGGCCGACCGGGGCATCCTCTACCGCCCGCCGCAGAATGTGATCGACGAGTTTCCCCAATTTCCGGTCACTACAGACTACGAGCAGCTCCGGGCCGCGTTCTTGGAGGCGGAGGCGGCGATCCTGGGGTGAATGCAGGGGCGCGAAGCGGGCGGGTCAGTCGGTTCTGGATTCCCTCTTTTCGATTTCTGAACAAAGCTGGTCAAGCGTCAGTCGGACCGTGTGCAAGTTGCCCACATAGTAGTCCAACGCTTCCTCCGCATGCGTTCTCAATGCTGATGAGCTGAAAAATTGGCTGGCGGCGAGCCTCAATATGTCATCGCGATCCTGTGAAGAGTATCGACTGATCTTCGATACAGCGAGATCGATGGGAGTCAGGACCTTGAGCCGGATGGTCCGACGATCATTGCCGATGTCCGTCCAATCGACCGCATTCTCCCGATAGTCTGGGTGCATGAGGGCGAACGAATCATTGTAGTTGGCATCAAAGTAGAGGGACGAAGGCGATCCGTCTGACCGGACATAGTCGACCGTCAATTCCCTTGCAGGAACGAGTAATCGTGCGGAAAAGGAGGCATCCACATCGTCGGTGTAGCGGCTTCCGCAGTGAAAGTGGACCGCCATCCCGCCCGCCAGATACATTTCGATCTGTGGCCCCTGGTAACCGCCAGCTTTCAGCCAGCTATCCAGCTTATCCAACATCACCGACAGGGCGGCGGTCAATTCAGGGTGCGGGGACGACGGATGCATGTTGCAATTTTCTCCTGAGCAGGTTGGAAAAGCGTGACAGATCGAAATCGGTCCGGCACACCCTTTGGCCGAGGCTGCCGATCGAACCGGGTTCCAGCGTCTCGGCGATGGCGATGAGCGAGGAGCGGTGACTATACCAATCCACTCCGGCCAGAAACAGGACCGCGCAGAGGAATTCCTCCCGGTCGGGGTGGGGCGCGGACAGCCAGGCTTCCGTCTCAAAGCAGTCACGCTGACGGGCGCAGAAATCCAGCAGGGTGGCTTCGGACTCGCGGGTCATTCGGCAAAAAGGGGGGGAGCAGTCGTAGGATTGCCGCCGGTGGGAAAACGGCGGCTTGGCAGGACAGTAGCCCCGAACGGGCGGATTTCCCAGCCTTCCCTGCGGTCGCGGCCACATGGGAGCCGGAAACCATTGAACTCTCGCTGATTCTGGCGTCCATTCGGGCAAGTCCATCCGTTTCCCTCACCGAAGCCATGAGTTTTTCCGCCCATCTCGACGCCCTCTTCGAACATCTCCGTTTCGCCTCCATCTCCACCGACAGCCGCCACGCCGGCGATGTGAGGAACTGTGCCGAATGGCTGGCGGCCAAAGGCCGGGCGATCGGGCTGGAGGCGGAGATCCACGAGACGCCCGGACACCCCGTGGTGATCCTCCGCAGCGTGCCGAAACCGGATCGGCCCACCGTACTCATCTACGGTCACTACGACGTGCAGCCCGTCGATCCCGTGGCCGAGTGGCGCACGCCGCCATTCGAGCCGACGCTCATCGATGGACGCATCTGGTGCCGCGGGGCGACGGATAACAAGGGCCAGCATTTTGCCCATTTCTGTGGCGTCGCCGATGCCCTCGCCGAGCATGGCGACCTGCCGGTCAATGTCATCTTCCTGCTCGAAGGGGAGGAGGAAATCGGCAGCCCGAATCTGGAGCCCTTCCTGAGGAGCCATGCCGACCGGTTGCGGGCCGACATCTGCGCCGTCTCCGATACCGGGATGCTGGGACGCGGCATTCCCACCCTGACCTACGGCCTGCGCGGCATTGCCTGTCTGGAGTTCATCGTGCGCGGCCCCTCGCTCGACCTGCACTCCGGCGTCTATGGCGGTGCGGTGGCGAATCCGGCTCTGATCATCAGCCGCATCGTCGCCTCCCTCCACGACGAGGCAGGGCGTGTCCAGATCGATGGCTTTTACGACAAAGTCGAGCCGCTCGCCGAGTGGGAGCGGGCCATGTGGGCATCGCTGCCGGACGGCGAAGCCGCCACTCAGGCCGAGACCGGCGTGCCGGGACTCTGGGGCGAGGCTGGCTACACGTCTCTGGAGCGCCGCTGGGCCCGTCCCACCGCCGAGGTCAACGGCATCGGCGGCGGTTATCAGGGCGAAGGCTCAAAGACCGTGATTCCCCGCCAGGCCATGGCCAAGCTGAGCTTCCGCCTCGTGCCGCATCAGGACCCCGAGGAGATCCTCGCGCTCGCCACCCGGCACCTGCAAAAAGTCTGCCCGGCGAGCTGTCTCATCGAGGTGGACAAAGGCCACACCGGACCCAGCTACGTCATGGACCCGCATTCGCCCCATGGACTCGCCGCCCAGACGGCCCTGCGGCGTACCTTCAGTGATGAGCCGCGTCTCATTCGCGAGGGCGGCAGCATTCCCATCATCCAGAGCATCAAAAATGTGCTCGGCATTGACTCCCTGCTCCTCGGTCTTGCCTTGCCCGATTGCCAGATCCATGCACCGAACGAAAACTTCACCGTCGAGAACTTCGAGGCCGGCATCCGGCTCAACCGGGCTCTGCTGGAGGAGCTGGCGCGATGACGGCGCCTTTATTTTACGATTCCTGATAATTTAGGCTTGTCCGGGAGCGGGGATTTCCTGCATAAACATGGGGCATCGAATCTGCTTTGCCCATGGAGCCTGCCCCTGATCACAAACGTCACCTCGTCGGAGTCCCCGCTTTCCTGATCTTTCTGGTCTTCGGTTTGTCCGGCATCGCCACTGCGCTGTTCTCTTTCGCCTTTGGCTACACCATCGAGGACCTGATGGCCGATCGGGAGCTGCCGGGCATCACCACCCTGTTGCTGCGGATGCCGATCGGCTTGTGGATCGCGCTGTTCTTCCTGATGGGATTTGTGGCTGCCTGGTGGTTCCAAAAAATGGAAAACCAAAACGGCGAGGTGCCGCGTCGCGCCGCCGGATTGGTGGCCATCATCGGACTGATCGTGACGCTGTTCGTTCTCGTCGGGTTGGCCCTGCCCTTCCTGCAGGTCCTCGGCGAGATGAAAAGCCCGTGATGCCGGAGTGGCTGAGCGCGGGGTGATCACACCCGCCGCTGTCCGCCGACGAAGACCGCTTGGACGCCGAAATCCCGATCCAACAGGGTTAGATCGGCGAGCAGACCCTGTTTGATCTCGCCGCGGTCGTGCAGGCCCAGGCTGTGCGCCTGATTGCGGGCCGTCGTCTTGGCGAGTTGATTGAGCGGCAGGCCGGTGATGTCGGCCACGTTCTTCAACCCGTGGTGATATTGCAGGATGGAGCCGGCCAGATTACCGGCTGGGATGCGGGCGGCGCCGTCCTTCACTGTGATCGTCGTGTCGCCGAGCGGATACTCGCCATCGCCGAGGTGGGAGGCGGCGATGCTGTCCGTGATGATCATGAGCTGGTCGCAACTGCGGTGTTTGAAGACCAGCTCGATCATGTCGGGGCACAGGTGGATGGTATCCGTGATGACTTCGATCAGCACCCGGTCGTCCAGCAGGCCCGCGCCGACCAGCCCGACGCTGCGGTGATGCAGGGCCGACATCTGGTTGCAGTAGTGCGTGAGATGGCCGAGCCCGGCATCGCGGGCGGCACGGAATTCCGCATAGGTGGCGGCGCTGTGGGCGGCGGAGCATTGGATGCCCATCGCTCGCATCGCGCGAATGAAATCCAGCGCGCCTTCCAGCTCGATGGCGAGGGAAATGAGGCCGACGGGGCAGATCTCGGCGAGGGCCCGGATCTCGTCGACATCGGGCGCGCGCATCTCGGCGGGATTCTGGGCGCCGGCCTGTTTCGGATTCAGATAGGGGCCCTCGACATGGAGGAACGGCGTCCGTGCGAATGGCTCCCCGGCTTCGCGATAGGCCGCCGTGGCCCGCGCCATTGCCTGGAGAGCTTCGTTCGACTCCGTCCACGTGGTGGGCAGGAAGGTGGTGACGCCTTCGCGGAGCTTGGCCTCGGCAAAGGTGTGGACCGCCTCCGGGGTGGCTTGGAAAAGGTCCACGCCATTGGCGCCGTGGGTGTGGATGTCGATGAAGCCGGCAAAAGCCAACACTTCGCCATCGCCATCGAACACGATGTCGGCTCCGGCGGGCACTTCTCCGGCTTCATGGATGGCGGCGATGCGGCCATCATCGCCGGCTTCGATGGAGACGGGGCGGATGGTCTCGTCGGGGGTGACGAGTTGGACGTTCGCGATGAGTGAGGGCATCCTTATGTTTACCACGGGGGACGCGGAGGGAAAAGAACTTCTCCTCCGCAAGAGACGTCTGCCGGTGGAGGGCTGGGAGAAGGGAAATAGAAGCAGGCCCCGACTGCCAACGGGCAGAGGGCGAGAAGCTTGCAAGGACGGGCAATAAAGTTGTTACCGGTCCCAGGGGAGGTGACTGACCCGTTTGGTTCGGTTTGAGGTAAATACCTCCCGATCACCACTCTCCGATGACATGGGGTCCGCAAACCGCCATCCTGCCAAGCGGACATCCTTCGACTTGGCACCCACTGGAGCGATGTCCCGGAAATAGAGCGTCCAACTGCCCCATCCGGTGGCGTCCCACCATCTGTCGCTGTAGTGCCAGATGTAAACTGTACCTTCCGAAGTATCTTCGGAGCCCCCTATCGCCTCGGTCCAATTCGGGTCGCCCAGCGCGGCTCGAACCTCTGATGGCCTCGCGTGCTTCCGGAGATCGGACGGCAGCGGGGAGACTTCTGGCAGCCCGAGTAAGTTGTTGCGAATCGAATGGGCGCAGCTGGATAGAAACAGTACCGCGATCAATAGCAATGAGAGCGAAAAAGGCGACTTCATGGCGTGAATGGGAGTTCGGGGCAAAATGCCTTACTCACTGCGGTTAGTCTGCATGAACGCCTTGCGGATCAAACGGAACGGCAGGAATCCCGCCTTCTCGTCGGGAATGGCCAGATTGTCCTGCCCATTCTCGATGAGAGCCTCATTGGTCGTATTCCACTGGTGTTGGCTGGCGGGGGTTTCGATCCGCTTGATTGAAAGGCGGGGCATTTTCCCTTTACTGGCTTTGTGTTCCGTTCCCTCACCTGCTTCCTGAGTTGCACCGTCATCGGTCGACTCATTATCGTCGAAGAGGTGCATTGCCCCGTCGTTCAGGATATCATGAGCACGGATGGACGGGTCAGTGTGAAACGTGTGGGGATCGATTATGCGCGGGGTGATCAGAAACATCCGTTGCAATTTGCGATCAACCACTTCCTTGTTCTTAAAAGGCAATCCCAAAACGGGTATTCGTCCCACGACAGGCACCCGGCCCTCAAACTTTCCTTGTTCATGGCGATATCTCCCCGCCACCAAGAGACTCTGATTTTCTCCGATGATCGCCTGAGTGTTCATTTCGCTTGAGCTGACCACGGGCACGCCATCCACTTCCTCCTCGCTTGGCTTGCCATCGACGATATGAACCGCGAGGCGGATCTGGGAGTTCGCTCCGCCCGGCTTGGAATCTTCTTCCTGAATGATATGTGGCACAACTCGAATTTGCGTTCCGGAGACCACCTTGAAGAGATTGGAATCCTCCTGGCCTGGCACCTTGATGTAAAAAACCAGATCGTCGTCAAAGTAAGCCTCTGCGTTCTGGATTGTCAGGACGGAAGGCCTCGAAAGGATCTGGGCGTCACCCTTCGTTTCGAGCGCTTTTATGCTGGACAGGATACTATAGGATGCACCAGTGATAAGTGTGTTCGCGCTGAGGCCGGGGGCCTTCGTCAGGTCCGAAACCAAGCTCTTATTGTCGAAAGACTGGCCTAGGGTCTGGGATGCGCCCGAGTTGTTCCCAAATCCCCCAATGATGGAAATATTCTGGCTGTTAATTTTCCCTGCGCCTCCTCCGATCAAGCTGCTTTGCCAATCGAAAAGGGCGTCAGAGTTGATGTCAACGATGGCCACGGACACTTCCACTAATTGAATCGGCCGGTCGAGTTCCTCGATCACTTTTTGAATCAAAAGGAGATTTCCGGGCGTTTCGACGGCGACAATGGCATTCTGAATCCGATCCGCGAACAAGGTGCGCCTTACATCCGTGAGCGCTGAATCGTAAGTGGCGTCAGGGAGGACGCTTGCCAGAATCCGACTCAGCTTTTCTCTGGTGACCGCCGCCTCTTCTTCTTGAATTTCAGTTGATCGAGGCGCTGCGGTGCCCTCCTTCTCATCCGCTTTGGCTGCATTCGTACTGAGGAGGCGAGCTTGCGGATGAGCCTTCGAGGAGGTAGAGCTGTCCTTTGGTTGCTGGGTACCGGAGCCAGTGGCTTCCGGCTTCTCATGATCCGTGGAGTTCAGCGGCTCAGGTGAATGAATCTGCCTTTGAAGATTTTCGGGAAGTTTCTCCACGATTTGAGCAACTTCCTCCGTGGATAAAAGTTGGATTGCCTTGGGTCTTTCGGACGGGGGCAATCTTCGGTAGATGTTGGATATCCCTTCAAAAGTAATGGAACCTGCTTTCCTGAATTCGGCTATCGCATCGGCCGATGAAATTGGGTCGAGGGTGGCCGACTCGACGATCGTCTTCCGATCATATTCCATTCTCGCTGCCGCCAAGATGCCGAGGGCATCGCTCGACGCTTGTGGCGCTGCATTGACGACTACTCCTGAGCGGCGCTCCCCCACGATGGCCGTTTCCGGGACCTGCGCTTGGGTATCGCGCTTGCTGGGCGGAGATTGGGTCGAGGAGGATACGAGGTTACCATGGATCGCGGAGAGGCCTGCCCTGTTTGGGTCCAAAGCGAAAATGTCCTGCAACTTGCCGAGGACGCCAGGAATGGTGTAACGGTGGTCTCCAGAGCCGCGGAACTCGAAGTCCTCTGCGAAGGCGTGGTGGAGTTTGAAAGTTCTTTGCGATAAAACGGTAGGCTTCGGCTCTGGTTCGCTCTTCTTTCCTAGACTTTGAGCGACCGCTGCGCAGAGATCGACGAAACGTGGGTGACCGATGGCGATCAATTCGTTTGTTTCTGGAACGGGAAGGATCTTTTGATCTAGCTCGGTCACTGCCACCTTTCTCGTCGCGAGGAGGCTAGCCCGGAATTTCTTTTCCTCCACTGCGGAAAGGGGTATTCCATGGGCCTTTTCCGCCGTGGCCGGGTCTATGAACAGAGTTTCCCCATCGAAAAAATAGATCAGTCCGGCATTTGATAAGACATTCTTCAAGATAAAGTCAGCCAGGGTCGAGTTGCCGTTTGCGATGGCCTCTTGCTCAGCTGCGGGTGTGGCGCTGTATCTGGCCTCTTTCGTCTGGTCAACTTTGGTGAGTGCCAATGTCGCCTTAAGATCGCTGGAGATGCGTTTCGCATAGGCTCCGAGCAATTCAGACGGTTGGGGCCTCAGTTTCTCGGCTCCAATTAGATCGGGCAGTTCGGCCGCGTAACCCTCTTGCCAGTGATATACGAGACCGACAATTGCTGCCGTCATGAGAATCCGGAGAAAGCGTTTAGTCATGAGAGGCGCGAGGGAAATTGGCTATAGAGACGATGCCCAGTTTGGATGGGAGGTTCTCCTTGTCAATTAATTCGCGACGCATTCTTGAGAATTCGCCGGTTAGAAGGTGGTGCAAATATGGTATTTCCTGTGGGTCTGGTAATGCGTTTATGCCTCCTTGCCTATTTCTCCGTTCCGCGGTTGCGTCGGAAACAAGCAATCCCAACTCTAGTCGAAAGGTGATTCGATAGGTCAGACGCCCAACCTTTCACTCATTTCTATCCGGCGCCGCCGCGCCTCACCCCACCGGACGCACCAGATAGCCGCCGGATTTCTCGTCGGGCTTCAACTGGATGTGGCCGCGCTTCTCGACTTCTTCCAGCAGGGTGTTGAAGCCGCGGAAGCCGTGATAGCTCTCGTTGAATCCGGGGCGCAGGCGCTTGATGGCCTGCTTCACCATCGATCCCCATACGAGGTCGTCCTCGCTGCGCTCGGCAAACAGCTTCTCCACCGTCTCGACGACGAGGTCGATGGCTTCGTCCTGCTTGTTGGCGGCGGGTGCGGGCTTGCCAGTGGCCGGCGGGCTGCCGGCCTTCGGCGCGGTGCCGGTCGCGGCCGCTTTTTTGGCCGGTGCGGATGGGGCGGGGCGCTTTTTCTCGCGCACCAGGTCGTCGTAAAAAATGAACTCGTCGCAGTTCGACAGGAACAGGTCGGAGGTGGAATTCTTCACACCCACGCCGATGACGAGCTTGTTGTTCTCGCGGAGCTTTGACACCAGCGGGGAAAAGTCCGAGTCACCGCTGATGATGACGAACGCGTCGATGTGCGCCTTCGTGTAGCAGAGGTCCAGGGCATCCACCACCATGCGGATGTCGGCGGAGTTCTTGCCGGATTGCCGGACGTGGGGGATGTCGATGAGCTCGAAGTTCGCCTCGTGCATGCTGCGTTTGAAACTGGTGTAGCGGCCCCAGTCGCAGTAGGCCTTGCGGACGACGATGTTGCCCTTCACCAGCAGGCGCTCCAGCACCCGCGCGATGTCGAATTTGTCGTATTTGGCATCCTGGGCGCCGAGGGCGACATTCTCGAAGTCGCAGAAGACGGCCATGTTGCTGGTTTTGTCGATGGTAGCCATGGGAGGAATGATGGGGTGGTTGGGGGGATAAAAAAGGAGGCGGGAGCGGGATCAGCGCGGTCGCTTGAAGGCGCGGCGCTTCTTCTCCACGGCCGGCCGGGCGTGGCAGCCGTCGAGATGGTCGTTCACCAGACCCATCGCCTGCATGAAGGCATAAGCGGTGGTGGGGCCGACGAAAGACCAGCCGCGCTTCTTGAGATCCTTGCTGAGGGCCTTGGATTCCGGGCTCTGTGAGAGGGAGCGCAGGGCTTCGAGGGTGAGATGCTCCGGCCGGGAGGCGGGATCGGGTTCCCACTTCCAGAAGTAGGCCGCCAGCGAGCCGGCTTCGTCGGCGAGGTCGCAGGCACGCCGGGCGTTGTTCAGGGTGGACTCGATCTTGCCGCGATGGCGCACGATGCCGGCATCGCCGAGCAGGCGCGCCACGTCCTTGTCGCCGAACCGGGCCACCTGGCGGAAATCGAAGCCGGCAAAGGCGGCCCGGAAGTTTTCCCGCTTTCTGAGGATGGTCAGCCAACTGAGTCCGGACTGGAATCCCTCAAGGCAGAGTTTTTCAAACAGCCGGAAATCATCGGAGACCGGGTGGCCCCATTCCGTGTCGTGATAGGCGGCGTAGTCGGCCGAACCGGCGCCCCAGAAGCAGCGGGTGCGTCCGTCGTCGCAGGGGGTGAGACCATCGGGTGGGATGTCGGCGGGCATGTCTTTGGTTTCGCCACGTTAGCGCGGGGCGGTGGGGAGTCGAGATGAATTGTCGCCGGTCGGGGGTGACGGAGAGACAGGGTTCGATCGGAGATCCGACCCGGTCTCATCGGAAATCGGGCTCACCCGCGGGAGGGAACAAAAACCTCCAGCCCCTGGCTGCGTCCGCGGACTTCGACCCGGCCGGCGGAGGTGAAGAGGAGGGGTGTCGGCCGGCTTTCGCCGATCGCGGCGGCGGCCTCCGTGGAGTCGCTGGCCAGGATGCTGACTCCGCGGTCGCGGGTCAGGCTCTGGAGGCGGCTGGCGACGTTCACGGTGTCGCCGATGGCGGTGAATTCCCGGCGATTGGCGGCGCCGATATTCCCCACCACGGCTGTGCCGGAATGAATGCCGATGCCGATGCGCAGCGGGGGCTCGCCGCGGGAGGCCCGATCACGGTTCAGCACTTCGAGCCGGTCGACCATGGCCAGGGCGCACTCGACCGCACGCCCGGCGTGATCGGACTGGCGGACCGGGGCATTGAAGTAGGCCAGCAGGCCGTCGCCGAGGTATTTGTCGAGGGTGCCGCCGTAGCGAAAGATCTCATCCACCATGTGGCCGTGGAAATCGTTGAGCAGCCGGACGACCTCGGTGGCGTCGAGGTTTTCGGACAGGGTGGTGAAGCCGCGGATGTCGCAGAACAGCACCGTGATCTCGCAACTCTCTCCCGTGGCTGGCGTATCGTGGCTTTCGATGACCTCCGCGACGCCGGGGGAAAAATACCGGGCGAGTCGGTCGCGGCGGGCCTGTCGCTCGGCGGTTTCGCGGATCAGCAGGGTCTGGCGGCGGGGCAGCCAGCTCATCATCGTCGCGGTGACGGCGAGCAGCAGCGGACCCGCCACCCACGAGACCGGCGACAGGCCGGCCGCCCGATAGACCACCGCGAGGCAGGCGATGCCGACGGCTCCGGAGAGCAGCAGGTGCCGGGCACGCAGGCTGAAGGAGGACAGCACGATGAGAAACAGCAGCAGCGCCAGGGTGAAGAGGGCGACGGTCTGGCTCCGTTCGGAATGGCTGACGGTGGTGGTCTGAATCCACGTCACCATCGGCATGTCGATCAGCGGCACGGCGAAGCGGCCGATCTCGCGGAAAAGGCGGTTTCGTCTGCCGAAAATCAGGAGCGCGGTCGCGATGAGCCAGTAGAGGATCATGTGGCCGACGGTGAGACGCAGGTCTTCCTCCCCCAGAGCCGTGATGGCGAGGCCGTAAAACAGCAGAAATGCCGTCGCGAGGGCGAAGCGGACCTGTCCCATGAAGGCGGCATTCTCCTGCCGGCTCCGGTCAACGGTGATGGAAAAAGGATCGTCGACCGCAGGGTCGGGCGCCGCCGGTGATGCGGAGGCTGGCGCAGGTCGGGGTGGGTTCATTGTCTTTTCCATACACCACGCGGCGCCCGGGTGGGTGGCAAAAACGGCCAGGCATTCGCTTTTTCGATCCCGCCGCTCTCCCGCCGTCCACGGCGTCGGGTGGGTGGGGATTCACCGGCGTCCCGGCAGATGACCCGGCGGCGATGGCTCCGCGTCAGGGTAGAAGAGGCGGCCCACGCGGAAACGAGCGGAAAGGGGTGGGGCCTGAGTGACCGGATGGCGGACCACACCCTTGGTCAGAAAGGATTGCCTGATCCTCAGCGGAGCGCCCCCCCGGGCGGCTGGCCGCGCTGCGGGGCGGTTGAAAGGGGAGGAGGCGACGGGTGAACGGGAAGAGACGGGCAGTCAGCCATTCCGGCATCGATTCGCGTCATTCGTTTCATTTCTTTCCCTTCGCGATCAAGGCCGAAGCCAATGCGGTGGCAGCGATCAGGGGCTGGTCGCCCACCATGGAGATCATCCCCGGAACACCGCGCGGCCGAGCCTCTTCACCGGGAAGACCATTCGAGCGGAGCGCGGGCACTCCTGCCCGCCTTCCCCAGCGGGAGACAGCGGACAGGAGTGTCCGCGCTCCGCTCTTCGCCTACCGGCTACCAGATACCGGCCTCCCTTTCGAGGAAAGCGCCTCGGGAAATCAACCGTTGGGGGACGGGAAGGCCCCTAGATCGGGACCTCGCCCACCGCTGACGGGCGGAAAAGCGCGTGAGAGGCCGGGACATTCTTTGGAGGGGGCGGCGCCGCGCTGGCTTTGGCGCGGGAGGAGTCAGGGTGCGGGCCCGTCTGGAGCACCCTGGTTACCGTTGTGCACGTATGATAGACGCAGTTTAGGGTCGCTGCATTGGATCTGGAGCTTTCCCACGTGCCCAAATTTCCCGAGCATGGGGCGCTTCAGTCCCGCAAAGCGGTGAATTTCCCAAAACTGATTGACGAATGCACCGAATTTTGCGGAAAATGTCTCGAAATGAGCTTCATTCTACTCGATTTTCCCCTGCTTCCTTCCACCTTGGCACCATGGGCGGTGAGAGAACAAACGAATTGAAAAAGGGATTTCTTAGCTTCTGGCATTTAACTTTTATCAAGCAGCGCATTTCCCCAATGCACGAGTCTGAGGTCCTAGGGGGAAATCGAGTTCGGAATAACCAGGTTCCAAGTCCCTACGCAATTTTCCAACTCGTGTTCCTTCCCATGTTTGCCCGTTTGGCATAAGCAACTGTTAAGTCATGCCTTTCCCCCTTTCCAGACTCCCCCGACAGCCGCGAGACCGCTTTGAAGTCTACCGGATCTTTGACGGCCTTTCCGAAGAGGGAAAGGACGGGCTCGACCGTGGCCGCACCCGTGTACCCTTGGTGAAGACGTTTCTGCTGGAACATGTTTCGGGACGGGATGGCAGCCGTCCGAAACCACTTCAGGAAATCTGGAGTGGGCTGCATTCGGCACCGGAGCAGATTGATGAGACGTTGTTCTCCATCTCTGGGCACGTGAAGGATGAGGACGGAAAATTTAGCGAGGCGACGACAGGATACGTAGAGCAGTTCGATGAGCGATTCTTTGCCTATTATACCGTGGAGGACAGCCAGTCGGCGCGGCAGCGCGTGCGTAAATGGGTGACCCGCTCCCCTGATCTTGACTCCACTTGGTTCAGTAGTCCGCTCCTGAAGGGACTCTGGGACGAATATGTCAGCCAGCGGGAAGACCACCGCTATACCAAACTCGTCTTCCGCCACGAAAGTGTCTTTGACATGCCCGAGGACGCGGCATATGACGGGGAGAGTGAGGATGAACCAACCGAGCAGGAAGACTCCGCTGACGAACACCCAGAACCGGAGCGCCGCCGCATTCGGTCGGAAATGGGTGACTGTGTCTTCCGGCTGCGGAAGTCTTTGGGAGGGCTGCGGGACAGCTACCCGCCCCTGCACGCGCTATATTCCGTTCGCATTCCGTCCACGCTCCAGCGCGGTGGCCATGATCTGAATCAGGAAGGACAACTCACCAATCGCTCAAATAGCTTCATCGATCACCGCAATCACGCACGGTTCCTCTGGCGGCTCTACCGGGATGTCGTGGAGGACACGGAGGACTCCGCATGGGGCTCTGCTGGGCCACAGGGCAAACCTCTCGTCGGCTGGCAAGGGGTGCCGCTGATCGTGAAATTTGGCGAACCTCTCTCCCGGCCCACCTTCGACAACTTCGTCTCCAAGGCCTTTCGCAAAGGAAACCGTTTCAATCTTTGGGGTGAGCCGCAGCGCCTCGGCCCAACCAAAATTCACCTCTACGGGGCCGACCGGCACCTCTGGCAACCGCTGAATTTGGAAATCACTGACCAGCGGCTCGTAGCCATACTTCCACGGGGCACATGTGGAAATACGTTCCATCGACTCGTTGCGAATCTCCAGCAGTGGGTTTGCCCGAAGATCGACGCATGGATCGGCTCCCGTACGTTCGACAGCTTCGTCATCCCGAAAAACATCAGCCCCCCGGCCCATGAAACCTGAGGAGTGGATCAGAGATCCTGTTTTCCAACTTAATCTCTTGCTCTGGATGTCACTGGACCAACCGGACGAGGCATTTCTTGTCTATCCGCTTTTCGCACGGCATGGATTTGAATTGCGATTCATTGAGCAGCCCTTTGCGTTTCCTATCGCGACGATCGCGTCTATCGAGAACGCGGAAAAGGCAGGGCAGCCCAAGATCAGCCGCTGCCCTGAGCCGGAACTCATCCTGAAACGTGATCTCGACCAAAGCGCTCTCTATTTCGAGGCGAAGAAGAGTTCGTTCAGTTCCAATAGCAGCACCTGCGTTCAGGCGCGCGGCCATCTACTGGCCACAGGTCCGGTTTTTGCCGACGTGCTGGCGCCGCTGAAAAGCGCCACCCTCACCTACGTGCTGCCGGCCGATCAGGGAGCACTCATGCGCGTCTGTCTTAGTGAACTTACCGCTCAACTTCAGCAGTCCGGCTTCAGTTCGGGAACTTTCTCCGTGGCCGGGCTTGCTGTGGAGAATGAAACCATGAACTACCGGCTAGATGCGGCAGGGCAGACCGCAGTGGGCTGCCGGGATCAAAGCGTGGTTTTGATGCGGGAAATAAATGAGGCTACCGATCCCAGCCCTATTATGCTCATCTTCTCCGAGCAGGACTGTGCAGACCAGATCCGCCCAGGTTACTATCGCCACATCCTCCAGCAGCAGGTTCTCGCCGCTCTGCTGTGCAGGCTACATCAGGTACCTACTCCAGGATCCATTGTTATCAACGCTGCCGAACTGCTGACGGAAACGACTCAGGGTGTCTTTAAATACCTCGGGCGGGAACGACAGAGGGCGATGGAAACGATGGTGCGGAAGAATGTCTTCCTTACGATAAGCGACACTTGGAAGGATCGGGCCTCCGACATGGTTTCTTTGAGAGCGCGGGAACTGACCGTCTCCTTTACCGATCCGCAGAAGCGCGATGAGTTCTTCGACTGGCTTGAGTCCCGAAAAACTAAGTTCCCGGATGTGTTGCCGAGTGTGGATGGAATTGAGCAAATGGATTTGTTTGGTGCGCTGTGACCGTGCCTGATGTTCCCTAAGAAAAGCGTTGGAATTTAAAAGGGCGGGAAAAATTCAAAAAGGACGGAAAATAGAACCAAGGTCGAGATCGTGTGGCCAACCACGGCGCTTTGTGATTTGATTCAACCGGTCTTCGGAGTGCAGTTCTCACGAATATTGATGGCAGCGACAGCCCATGCGCTCGTGGCTCAGCCGTCTGCCTGTGCGGTCGTTCCCGTCCCGGGAACCATCCCTCGCCGATCCAACCCTCTTCCATCAGCCCCGGCCGGACTGCCACGCGGTCCCAGTTTACCGGCAAAAAAAAAAATGAGCGGCAGTGCATTTTGGGATTGCCAAAGTGGGCGCGATCCGATCCAATCGCGGGGAAATCCCTCTGGTTCTCCCTCTCACCGCCTCTCCCGCGATGGACCCGACGCCCGACGAATACGCTGCCGCGATCAATGCGGCCATCGGCGCGGAGATCCAGAGGCGGCGTAAAGCACTGGGGATGAGCGTCTATGCGCTCGCCAAGGCGGCGGGCGATTTCTCGGACCAGACCATCCTCAACATCGAGCGCGGGCACTGCCCCAACGGCTGCCTGACCGGCACCCTGGCCCGGATCTGCCACGGTCTCGGCACCACCGTGACCGAACTGGTCGCCGAGGCGGAGTGGGTTTGAGAAGGCTTCAGGGGAGAATGGGAGTAACCGTCGTAAATCCATCCCCGGCTCCGCCGTCCGGTGACGTGGGCGCAAGCGACGCACCAGCCGGTCAAGCGGCGGCCGCTTGATCGACCGCCGACTCACCCGCCAGCCGCTCAGCCCTCAGGACGGGTGCCAGCCTG
>JAEUHH010000088.1 GCA_016795505.1 Verrucomicrobiales bacterium
AGGGCGGTTCCAATCAGACTCGGGCTTTTGGCCCGTAGTACAGCACGATCCAGATCGCTTTGACTCCGCTGCGCTCCGTCCATGCGGTCAGGCTTCGCCAGGGGGATGCCGCTGGCGCGGCAGGGCATTCATGTCTGGAACCCCTTGTTCCTCAAGCCAACGGTTGTTCAGCGCGGCGCTCACGATCGAATGGCCGCGCCAGCGGCGAGCGGCCATGGACGAAGCGCTGCGGAGCCCGAAGGGTGAGGCGGCCACGTGGGGCCGCCGAATCAATGGCCGCGCCGGCGGCGAGCGGCCATGGACGGAGCGCAGCGAAGCCCGACAGGGTGAGGCGGCCAGGCGGGGCCGCCGAATCAATGGCCGCGCCGGCGGCGAGCGGCCATGGACGAAGCGCAGCGGAGCCCGAAAGGGAGAGGCGGCCAAGTGGGGCCGCCGAATCAATTCTGACTCATCCGCCAATCGCCTGTGCGGCTGCGCGTCGCGCTGTGCACCACGCTGGGGTGGATTCCCAGCGCGAGGAGATTCCGGCGACGCGTGCGCGGTTGCTTCCAAGCCTTCCAAACACCACCCCTCACCCGCCCTGTCCCAAGCCTCTGGATCACCCCGCGCCCCGCTCTCGCGAGCGCCGCTGGCGGAGACGATCCCACCGGGACCGCAGGCGTCCCGCCTGCCCCAGAGCCCCGGCGATCCATCCGGGGTCCGCGGCATCCAAAGTCTTGCCAGTCGGCGGCATCGGGTTTACGTCCCCGCCACCATGCCCCTCACGATACAGTTTCGCGAAGCCCGGCTCGCCGCCATGACTCTGGCGCGGGTCGGCAATCCCCTGCGCTCCGAACCGCTCCGGACCTCCCGGGCGCTGTGCCGCTATGAGGAGTCGGAGGCGGAACTGCTCACGCACTGCTTTCTCAAAAGCTTCCGCGCTCTGGAACTCCATCAGCTCCACCACCACTCGGACCTGCGCCAGAACGAACTCTACGGCTACGCCTGCGCCCTCTTTGACGACAACTCGCTGCTGCTGGAGCAGGGCGCGGCCATCGCGCGACATCTCCATGCGAAGTCGAACCACCCGAACATCAAGTCCGGCGACCTGTGCGTGGCGCTGATCGACGGGGTCGTCGCCGGCGGCGAGTCGGTGCAGGCGCTGAGCATCGTGAAGTCGGAGAGCACGGTCCCCTTCCTCCAGATCTCGGAGCGCGACGGCGACCTGCGCCTGACCACGGAGCAGGGTATCTATCCGGAAAAGATCGACAAGGGCTGCCTGATCGTGAACCACGACCGCGCCCACGGCTTTTCGGTCTACCTGTTCGACAAGAGCGGTGGCGGCACCCATTTCTGGAACCGCGACTTCGTCGGCGCGATGCCGGTGAAAAGCGACGACTACCTGACCAAGCACTACTCGAAGCTCTGCGTGGCCTTTGCCGAAAAGGGCCTGCCGGAGGAAACGATGCAGGAGGAGCGGCTCGAGGTGGCCAACAAGGCGATCAGCTATCTGGAGGAGGCGGAGGAATTCGACCTCGGCGAATTCGAGGCCCGCGCCCTGGCCACGCCGGAGAGGATCGAGCAGTTCGAAGCCTTCAAGACGGAATACGAGGAGGAGGGCGGCCACTCGCTGGAGGACAAGTTCACCGTCTCGAAGGCCGAGGCGAAAAAGGCCCGCAAGCGGCTGAAAAGCCGGCTGAAACTCGATGTCGGAGTCGAGATCCAGTTTTCCTCGGGCTTCATCGCCCAGTCGGACCACTTCCTCGAGCGCGGCCACGACGAGGAGCGGGGCATGGAATACGTGAAGGTCTGGTTTTACTCCGAAATCTGAGCCGGCCGGGAAGGGCCGCGACCGTAGATCAGGTAATACACCAGCCCCACCATGCCGGCGCCGCCGACGAGGTTGCCCAGGGTGACGGGGACGAGGTTGGCGACGAAGCCGCCGATCCCGATGGGGGCCTCGGCCGGGGCGAGCAGCATGCCCAGCGGGATGAGATACATATTGGCGACGCAGTGCTCGAATCCGCACGCGACGAAGGCGGCGATGGGAAAGACGATGGCCAGCACCTTGTCGGTGACGCTGCGCCCGGCCATGGCCAGCCAGACGGCGAGACAGACGAGCAGATTGCACAGCACACCGCGGAAAAAGGCGGCGGCAAAGGGCAGCGCGACCTTGCCGGCGGCGATCTTCACGGCGGCGGCGCCGATGTCGCCGAGCCGCCAGTGCTCCGACCAGTAGACGAGCACGGCGAGTCCGGCGGCCCCGACGAGATTCGCCACATAGACGACGGCCAGATTCCGCAGCAGCAGCAGGGTCGGAATGCGGCCCTGCACCCAGGCCATCACCATCAGATTGTTGCCGGTGAACAGCTCGGCGCCGGCGATGACGACGAGGATCAGTCCGAGGGAAAAGACCACGCCGCCCAGCACGCGGGAGGTGGCAAAGGGCAGGGTCGCATCGCTGGCCACCACGGTGAAAAACAGCGCCCCCAGCCCGATGAAGCCGCCGGCCAGCACGCCGAGGGCGGTCATCTGGAGCAGGGGCAGGTGGGCTTTTTTCACCCCGACCGCCTCGATCTTTTCGGCGATTTGCGGCGGGGAGTAGGCATCGACTCCGTAGATCTCAGGCATGATTGGCAGGAGTCTAGCGGCTCCGCGACCGTCCGCCTAGGCGCGTCTTGGCGGGATTCGCCCCGATTTTGGCCGGCGACCGGCGCCGATCCGGGACAACTGGCCAAGGTAGCGGTTGCGCTGGGCGGGATTTCCTGCCAATTTTGCGGGCGGTCTCGTCAACCGCCGGATTCAGGCCGGGTCACAAGCACCCGACCAGCAATGGATCTCCTTCCCCAGCCCATACCCCTATCTGTCATGCCCGCGAAAATCCCCAAGCCGGATCGTGCGAAGCTCGCCCACATCGCCGAGTTGTTCCGCGTCTTTTCCGAGCCCACCCGACTCGCGATCCTCCAAGCTCTGCGGTCCCGCGCCATGTCGGTGAACGAACTGGTCGATCTGCTGGAGACCTCGCAGGCAAATGTCTCCAAGCAGCTCAAGACCCTCCACGAGGCGGATCTGCTGCACCGGGAGCAGCGGGGCAACCAGGTGTTTTATGCCATCAAGGAGCAAATGGTCTTCGAGCTGTGCGAGATCGTCTGCGACAAGCTGAACCGCACCGCGCGCGCCAATGCGGAAATGGTGTTCCAAATCTAGCCGGCGTCTTGCCACCGGACTATTCGCGGCAGCGATCCTCGTGACCGCCTCCGCTCCCCACGCACTCGCGCATCGACCCGTCCAGCGGTTCGGCTGGGGCGAGGAAGGCTCGGCCGCCAGCGTCGCGTATGGCGTGTCGATGGCCGTGCTGATCCTGTTCATGGTCTCCGGATTGCTCGGAGCGCTCTTCTATTTCCGCTGGCGGGCGCGGAATCCCCTCGCCGAACCCGACTCGGTCCGCACCCTGCTGGCCGAAGGCTCGGACAATCAGGCTCCGCCACCACCGACCTCCCCGGACAGTTGGGAACGCCCGGCGGACTGGTGGAAAGGCGATCGGTAACCCCCTTCCTCATCCACCGGCGCCACACCGGCCTCAGGGCATGCCAAAGGCGGCCAGCTCCTTGCCATCGGCACCATTCCACACCCGCAGGGTGCTGTCCTCGCCCCCGCCGATCAGCGTCGTGCCACTTGGCGTGCTCGCCGCCGCCTGCATGAAGTCGGGCAGGCCGGCGATGGATCGCACCTCACTGCCCTCGTCGCTGACGATGCGCAGGCGGTTGTCACCGGCCGACGTGACGATCTGATTGGTCGCGCCGATGAACTGCACCGACGTCACCTCCTTGGTCCAGCCTTCGATCTTCTTCTTTCGCTCGCCCAGTATCATGTCCCACGAGATCACCACGCCATCCGCGCCTGCCGTGGCGAGGACCCGTCCGTCAGCACGATAGGTGACCCCCATCACGTAGTGGGTATGTCCTTCCAACAACGTGACGGGCTCACCTGTGGCGATCTCCGTGACGCGGGCGATCTTGTCGGCCGCTCCCGATGCCAGCCGCTTGCCATCCGGGGAGAAATCGAGGCTCATCACGATGTCGTCATGCCGGTCCTTCCAGGTCGCGACCGGCTTTCCCGTCGCCGCCTCAAAGACGATCACGTCGCCGGAGCGGGAAAGCTCACCGCCGCCGGTGGCGAGCAGTTTTCCATCGGGACTGAACTTCACCGCATTCACCCGATCGGCAAAAATCGCGCGATCTTTCTCGCCCCCGAGTGTGCGCTCCAGAGTCCACCGTGGCAGGACTCCGGCGATCGTCACTTTGCCATCGGGACCGGTGGCGGAAAACACCCCATCCGTCCCCGCCAGCAGCGTGGCCGTCGGCGCCGCCGTGCCGGCGACATCCTCGACTGCCGAGCCGGACGCCACGGCCCAGACGGTGAGGCGCCCATCTTCAAAAACCGCTGCCGCCCGCTGTTTGTCGGCGGACAGCGCCACCGCCACCGGCTTGGCCCCGGGCTTGGCGAGAGTCTGCTTCGCCGAAGCCAGCGCCGCCGTGGCCTGTTCCTGCGTCTTCTTCGCGGTCTCGATGGCGGCATTGGCGGCCGAGAGAGCCTGGGCGTTCTGGTTCTTCGTGTCCGTGATCCGTTTCACATCCACTTCGGCATCGCGGATGTTGCTCTCGGTCGCCGAGACGGCGGCGAGGGCGGAGGTCTCGGCCATCGTCAGGGGGGCGAGCTTCTCCTGGGCGTCCTTGAGCTGCTTCTCCAGCGCCGCATCCGCCTTGCCCTCCGGGGCGGCCTTGATCTTGGCGAGCACTTCGTCGACCGCTTTCTGTCCGGTCGCCTTGGCGTCCTGAGCCGGCTTCACCGCCTTTTGTTTGTCGGGCAGCACCTTTTTCATGGCGACGATGGCGTCGTTCGCCTTTTTCAACAATTCGTCGAGAGCCTTGTTCTGCGCCTCGATGCGCGCGATCTCAGCTTTTTGGAAAGCCTGCTCCAGGGTCTGGCGGGCGATCGACCATTCCTTTTCCGCCATCTCGCGACTAACGCGATGCGATCCCCGCAGCTCTGCCACAGCTTTGGCAGATGCGACATCCCATACCCGGACGGATCCATCGGCGCAGCCGGTGACCAACTGACTGCCATCGGCGGACAGCGCTTGGGAGACGATCGACACCTTGCCGGCGGCCGCGATCTTCGCCAACAGGGCCTCATCGGCGACCTTGACCGGCGCGGTCGCCGGAGCCGGCGCAGCGGGAGGCGGCCCGTCTGCCAGCTTCCAGACCTTCACCTCCCGGAAGCTGCCACTGGCCAGCCGCGTGCCGTCGGGGCTGAACGCAAGGGACTGCACCATGGCCCGGTGGGCGCCGCCCGCCTTCTCCGATGGATCGGCGATCTCGGCGACGAATTGCCGGGTCGCCAGGTCGTAGAGGAAAAGCCGGTTCGAACGACCGCAGACGGCATAACGCCCATCCTGAGTGACAGCCACGCTGTAGATCGGATCGACCCCGGGCGCGAGGGGCTTCCAGGTCACCTGACGCTCGGCCTGGACCGATGCCTTGGCCCCCTGGTCGATCCAGGTCTTGAGGAGGGCGATCTCGGCCTCCGTCAGTTTCACCGCGCCGGATTTGTTCTTTTCCGGCGGCATCTCCAGGTCCCCTTCGTGCAGCGACGCCTCGACGATCAGGCTCTCGGCGCTCTTGCCGGGCACGATGCCGGGCCCGGAATCGCCGCCCTTGATCATCCATTCCGGCGTCTCCATGTTCAGCCCCGCTTTCGCCGTGGTCTTGTTGTGACACGCGATGCAATTCGCCTTCAGGAACGGGAACACATCCCGGTAAAAATCCGGCTCCGCGCCCGCCGCCACGCCGCCAAGTGTGGCAGCCAGCAGGGGCCAGAGCGGGATACGGATTCGGGACAGCGTCATCAGGCGAAGTGTCGTTCTCATGGGGGAAAATCTTCCCCAACCCTAGGCCCCGAACGCCGGCGATGCAGGCTCCACATTCACGCCACGACCCGGTCGCAAGCCAGCGGAACGATGCAACCCTGTTCGATCGGCGATGGTACCCTGTTCGATCGCAAGCCCCCGGCTTTCACCTCGCCGACCGCACGGCCTGGATCGAGATGGTGAGCGAGGCCGAGCCGCGGAATTCGTTGCGCTCGATGGTGTAGGCGATGTCCCAGGGAGCCCTGGGCAGATCGAGCCCGGCCCCGCTGAAATACATCGCGTCCCGCGCCGTGCCACCCTGGGTCAGCCGGAACTTGAGATGCTTTTCCTTCAACACCCGCGGCGCCACGGGAACCTGAACGCCCCGGGTCATAAACACCGGCTGGGGATTCCCATTCCCAAACGGCCGAAGCAACTCGTAACTGTCCAGCAGCTCCAGCTCCAGATCGGCGAAGGAAAGCTCATGATCGATCATCAGGCGCGGTTGCAGTTCACCATTCGTCGCCACCGCCGCCATGTGCGACGCGAACCGGGCCCGGAAAGCAGCGAAATGCTCCTCCCGGATGTTCAAGCCGGCCGCCATCTCGTGCCCACCGCCGCCCACCAGCAGATCCTGGCAGGCACCAATCGCATCGACCAGCGACAGGCCCGGCACGCTGCGCCCGCTGCCCTTGCCCATCCCCGACTCATCGAAGCCGATCACGATGGCCGGCCGGTGAAATTGCTTCACGATGCGCGAGGCGACGATGCCGACGACACCGGTATGCCACCCGCGACCGCCGACCACGATGCCGGCCTCCATTTCCTCCGCCCGCAGGGTCTGAATCTGCGCCTCGGCTTCCTCCCGCGTGGCCAACTCGAGCATCTGGCGCTCCCGATTGCTCCGGTCCAGCTCCGCGGCCAGTTGGCGCGCCCGATTGCGGTCCCGGGTGACGAGCAATTCCAGCGACGCTTCCGCCGTATCGAGCCTGCCGGAGGCATTGAGCCGGGGACCCAGCTTGAATCCGATGTCATGCGACCCGACCGGTGACGACACGCCTGCCACCGCTTTCAGCTCCGCCAGACCCGGTTTGGCAGTACGATCGATCTCCACCAGCCCGCGCCGCACGAAGATGCGGTTTTCGTCGACCAGCGGGACGATGTCCGCCACGGTGGCCAGGGCCACCAGGTCGAGATGCTGCCTCAGGTCGAATTCCGGACATGGCCGCCGCTTCAGCAGGGCGTGCGCCACTTTGAAAATCAGCCCGCCGGTGCAGAGATAGTGCCAGCGGTCGCAAAGCTTGGGATTCACCACCGCGACGCAGTCGGCCACACCTCCCTCGGAAGGCTCGTGATGATCGATGATGATCAGATCAATGCCCTGTGATCGAAGCAAATCGGCCTCCGCCCGCGAGTTCGTCCCGCAGTCCGCCGCGATGACCAGATCGGGCCGCATTTCGCCCCCGAGACACCGCTCGATCCCATCGCGGCTCAACCCATAGCCCTCCTCCAGCCGCTGGGGGAGGAACGTCCGAGGCTGCAAGCCGTAGGCCTCCAGCAGAGCCTTGAGCAGCGCCAGAGAGCTCACTCCATCCACATCATAGTCGCCGTAGAGGACCAGTGTCTCCCGCCGGTCGATCGCGACCTCGATCCGGTCGATCGCCGCCGCCATGTTGGGCAGTTCAAAAGGGTCGCCCAGATCCTTCAGCCGCGGATGGAAGAAGCTGGCCAGAGACTCCCGGTCCCGAAAGCCGCGCTGCATCGCGATCCCCACCACCATCGGATCCACGCCGAAATCCGACGCCAGGGCGCGAACCTCGGCGTCGTCCGGACGCTCCTGCATCATCCACTTCATCTCAGCCGACATCGCGATCGACTAAAGCCAATACCGGCCCGCTGTAAAGCACCGGCACCTCTTGCTTCTCCACCCGCCCGCCCCGGACTCGCTCTCCGCCGCCGCACTCGCGAACCGGCCGGAAATAACAAAATTCAATTTATTACATATTCCACTTGACTCATTCGTAAAACCGTTTATATACTCCATCACCTTCTTCAAACATGTTCCTTCATCGCCACAGATTCAACCATCCCTGCCCGGTCGCCCCGAGCCGCCCGATAGGGATGCGCTGTGCCGCCACCGATAGGACATGGCCCCTAGCCCAGTTGGAATCCGCCTCGACCGGTTATTGCCCCGAACAGGGCATTCTTGGTGGAAAAAATGAAGGGAGGGCACGGTTCACGTAAAAAACCGACGACGACATCGTTTTACGTGAACCCTGCCTTCCAGACGGAAGCAGGGTTTTTTGTTGGTCTAAATCGTTGAATTTCAATCCCAAACCCATCCAGAACCTGCGCCAGACCGCTCAAAGCGGCTCCGAATCGCCGGAACATTCATCCTGAATCCCCCATTATCCCCACACACGAAAGAACCCGTCACCGGCGGCCACCGATGACGGGCTCGAGCGAGAGACATGCCGATCGACCCTAGGATCGATTGCCTGCCTGCAACGAAAAAAGCATAGCAGCGATCCAACGGCCGGTCAAGCCGGGCGAGCCACCTCACGGGTGCTCTGCCCACCGGATCACTATGTAAATATTTCCGGATTTATCACCTCCCGCTCGCGTGAAAATGATACTGAACATTTCCCATTTCTCACATCATCAAGAGGCTTCCCCCGGGAGGTGTGCCTGCCAAACACCGAAACGTCCGTCGTGAAAACCTGCGGCTGTCTCTCCAGAGAGTGAGGCAACGGTGTTCGTTCTTTTCAATTCCATTCAATTCCCAATCACGAACGAGGAACCCGCCAACGCCGCCTACGGCATTCCGGCTCTGATCGAGCCGGTCTGGCCGGGTCTCCCCGCCGAAGTCCGGGCGATGAGAGGACGCCGGCCCCGCGAGGGCGCCGCTTGCCGTTCCCAGATCCGCCCGCCCGATTCGTTCCCCCGTCTCCGGCCGAAATCCGACTCAAAACGATATCCGAACAGGTCTAGTCCCCTGTGGTCTGACGACGGTTGTTGAACTATCAGGCCTTCTGGCAAGGGAGATCCACCGCCGATTCCGTCTCGAGTCCGCCGCCCGGATGCCAGGGTCGTATCGTCGGCTCCCCCTCTTCGTGACCGGACGCGCCGCGCACCAACTCGTGCAGGAGGGTTTCCAAAACCCACCATGCCTGGGGCAGCACCAGGGCGGCGTGCCCATCCCCTTTCTCAACGGGCCAGGAGTGTCGAAAGATAGCACGGCTGCCTTGCAAGCAGCAGGACCGGGAGCATTACCCGGCTGGTCCACCATTTTCATGACGCGGTGAGGTCGAAGCAGTGGAGACGGGTGCCTTGGGAGCATCAGAAAGCAGGTGCGACTCCTGCTACCGCGACCAATTTTCTTTTCCGATCGCGAGCCGAGAAGACTCGACCTGGGGCTCATAACCCCGGAGGCCCGGAGCGTTACCGGGGCTCGCCACCAATTTCCCAACAAGGGCGCCGATCCGGATGGCGGACTGTAAACCCGTCGTCGTTAAAGCATTCCGGAAGCCGACGAGTGGTGCGTTACCACCGGCGCCCACCATTCTTTTCACCCGTGGGGTAACAGTAGCCCACCGGATTGTTAATCCGCGCGGTCTTGGTGCGAATCCAAGCGGGTGAGCCAGCTTTCACTTCCGACTTCCGAATGGCAGGTCCGCCATCCGGCTTCCAACCTGGAGTAGCTCAATCAGCAGAGCACCCGACCGATAATCGGGAGGTTGCGGGTGCGAGACCCGCCTCCAGGACCATCCTCTTTCCTCTATGGCCGGGTAGCTGAGACAGATTAGCGCGCCGCTGAAGCCGGCGAGAGATCGGAGCATTGCCGATACCGGCGGCCATTTTCTTTTCCCGTGGTGTAACAGAAGCATGTCGCTCTGCGAAGGCGGCGGATCGGGTGCGAATCCCGGCGGGAAAGCCAGTTTTCCCCATTTCAAGGGGTCCCGAAGAGGAACAGCAGACTCGCCACCCCGTCAAGGTGGAGACAGCCGGGGCGGCACCGGTCGGGATCGCCATTACTTTCCAATCGACTCCCTCGAAGCATTAACAGTGATGCAGCGGTCTTTTAAACCGCGGAAGCAGGGGCAGTACCTGCCGGGGGAACCAACCATGTTGGCCATGGTGTATCAGTCAGCATTTCACCCTGTGAAGGTGACGGAACGGGTGCGAATCCCGTTGGCCAACCCACATTTCTCCCACGACTCCGTGGCCGAGCAGCGAGGCCGGCGGCTGCAACCCGCCTCACGCAGGTGCAAGTCCTGCCGGAGTCTCCAATCATTCACGCGCCATTCGTCCAACAGCCAGGACTCCTCCCTTCCAACGAGAGAACCCCGGGGCAGCACCGGGATGGCGCTCCATCTGTTTCATCTGCCCGCGTAGCCCAACAGCAGAGGCAACGCGTCGAGAGCGCGTCCAGTGCGGGTGCGAGTCCTGCCGCGGGCACCATTTTCACGGACAGGGGCTTAGTTTAAAAGTAGAACGCCTCTCTTACAAAGAGGTCGCGGGGGAGCGTTACCCTCAGCCCCCACCATTTCCCCCACCCTGCGGCATTCGTCCAATAGCAGGATGCCAGCGTGCCAAGCTGGAGACCCCGGAGCGTTACCGGGATGCCGCACCAGCCCTTTTCCGCCCGACTCATGGCGGGGCGCCCCCACACCGGTCTTCTAAACCGGCGACGATAAACCGTGGGACGGATGTCACGAGGTTCGATGCCTCCGCTCCGCGCCAGTCCTTCGATCAGGGCTTTCGTAGCTCAATGGAGCAGAGCGCCGGGCTTCGAACCCGGAGGTTGCAGGTTCGAGTCCTGCCGGGAGCGCCACTATTCACCAGCTTTTCGGGGTGTAACTCAGATGGCCAGAGTCCGCGCCTTATAAGCGCGAAGCCCTCACAAGGTATACGGAGGGTTCGATTCCCCCCACCCCCATGGGCCGAATGTGACGAAGCCAGGATCCCCATTTTCAATGCCCACGTAGCCCAACAGCAGAGGCGCCGGTCTCAGAAGCCGGAGGTTGCAGGTGCGAATCCTGCCGTGGGTACCAATCCTTTCAGATTCCTCCGTGGCAGAGAGAGAAATGCGCTCCTCTCGTAAAGGAGATCATGTCGGTGCGACGCCGGCCGGAGGAACCACTTTGCCAACGCTGACCGCGTGGCCCAACCAGAAGAGGCAATCGACTTAAAATCGATGAGTTGCGGGTGCAAGTCCTGCCGCGGTCACTTCTCCTTTTTGTCCCCGTCGTCTATGCAGTAGGACTTCAGGCTTTCAATCTGACAAACCGGGTGCGAGCCCCGGCGGGGATGCCAATTTCGCGCGATCACAACCCGGACCCGGTAAGGCCGGGCATCACTGGGCGCCTTTTGCCACGTCGTTACCCGGATCGTTCAACCAGCCAGGACCTCGGACTTTGACTCCGAAGATCGCGGTGCAAATCCGCGTCCGGGCGCCATTTCGAACTCGGCGATACCACGATGAAGCCGCGGGCACTCCGCCCGACACCCAACTGTGATACGATCGCCACCCCACTGCCAGGGGTGGCGGGATGTCAGCGGATGCATCCAGGGGATACAGTCCGCCCTGCCGCTCCCGCGGCGGGCCGCCGGGTCAGCGCGACCCGGCCGGTGCCGCCGCGGGACGGTCTGATTGATGCTCCCATTTTTCCTGAACCGATTCTTGCTCTCCTCACCCTCACCCTCCGATCCCATGAACTCCATTCTTCACAAAAGCATCGTCCTGGTGCTGAACCGGAACTGGCAGGCGATCAACATCCAGACGCCCGCCGAGGCATTCTGCCAGATGGCGACCGACGTCGTCACCGCCCTCGACATCCAGGGCAACGAGTCGATGGTCCCCACCCGCTGGGAGGACTGGAAGCAGCTGCCGGTGCGCGATCGCGACTTCCAGATCGGCACCGCCCACGGCCCCATCCGGGTGCCCACCGTGGTGGTACTGTCCCGCTTCTCCAAAGTCCCCCTGAAACGGCCCAAATTCAATGCCCGCAACCTCTGGGCGCGCGATGGCGGCCGCTGCCAGTACACCGGCCGCGAACTGCGCCCCGGCGAGGGGAACATCGATCACGTCGTCCCCCGCAGCCGCGGTGGCCGGACCACCTGGGAAAACTGCGTCATCGCCGCCCGCGAGGTGAACTCGCGCAAAGCCGACCGCACCCCGGAGGAGGCCGGCCTCAGGCTCCTGAACCAGCCGCGACGCCCCCGCGAGGTCCCGGTGACCGTGCTGTTGAAGAACGTGCACGGCATCCCCGACTGGGAGCCCTTCCTGCTGTGATCGACACCCCCTTTCGGCCAGGCCGCGCGGTCTCGGAGGACTTTCCCGAGAGATCCCGCCCATCGGCTGCCGGATACCGTGCCTGAAAAGCACCCTGGTTTCTAACCGGTCAGAGGTTCGCCTCTTCATCCGCCTTCCCTCCCGCCATCCGTCGGATACGGCTTTGTCCGATCCGGCACCCGCGAAAGAGCCCTGCGAATCCGGCCCATCCCCTCCCGACCCGTCGGGCTGGTGACGCCGCTCATTCCCGCTCCGGAGCGGTGATGGCGGGAGGGAAGCGCCCCGGGAATGCCGGACTTTTCGATCCAACTCCGTTTGATCTCCGATCCTACCCTGTTTGATCGGAAACCCCTCCTCCGGACTTTGGAAAGAACGAACACCACCCCTCCCGCCCCTGCCATCTCAAACCTGCCAATCCATCCACCCATGACAGAAATCACCATCGCCCTCATCACCCTCACCGCCGCCATCTGGGCCTTTGTTGCCGCCCGGAGGCTGCTGCATGAAGCCACCGAATCGGTCACGATCTGGGACTACCAGTCGGGACTGCATTTCAAGGACGGCCGCTACGTCGAGTCTCTCGCCCCCGGCAAGCATCGCTTCTGGGGGCGCGGACATCGTGTGATCGTCTATGACAACCGCATCTCGGAGCTGATCATCCAGAGCCAGGAACTGCTCACCGCCGACAGCGCCACGCTGAAGCTGACGGCCGTGGCCCAGTGGCGCATCGCCGACGCCCGCCGCTACCACGTCGCGGCCGAGGACGCCCGTCAGGCGCTCTACACGCGCATCCAGCTCGCCCTGCGCCAGACGATCGGCGATCTGACGCTCGACCAGATCATCGAACGAAAGGCCGGCTTTGGCGCGGAATTGCTCACCCGCGTCCACGATCAGGCCGCCACAGATCTCGGCATCGAGGTGGCTGCCGTCGACATCCGCGACACCATGCTCGGCTCGGAGCTGCGATCCGCCTACTCCGGAGTGCTCACCGCACGCAAGGAGGCCCAGACCAAACTGGAGAAAGCCCGCGGAGAAGCGGCCGCCCTGCGCACCCTGGCCAATGCGGCCCGTCTTTTCGATGATCATCCCGGCCTGCTGCGCCTGCGCGCCCTCGAAACGATCAAGGAAGCCGGCGCCGGCTACGGCAACCAACTGATCGTCGGCCTGCCCGAGGAATTCCTCGGCTTGGTAAAAAAGAGCTGAAACACCACCACGACCGCCATCGTCCCATGATTCCGAAAACCGATCCCTGGGTGCGCCGACGCCGTGATGTCCGCGACCATCGGCAAAGTCTCGAAAAGGACCTGCGGGCGCGAATCCGCGAGGATCGCCGGCTCTCCCGGGCAACCTGGGAGGCGCCACTGATCGAGTTGGAGGAGCCCTACCAGCGCGGGTGGGTCAGATTTTTTCGCCTCACCGCCGCCTCCCGGCAACGGCCGGATGCGGCGCAACTGAAAGCGCTCCTGGTGCTCGTGGGCCGGGTCGAATACTGCCGGAAGCGGCAGTTTCTCCAATGGGATGGGAGGCAGGCCAAATATGTTCCCACTCCCCATCGGCTGTATGGTCTGATGACTCGCAGCGAGGCCTTCGGAAAGGTGCCGAAAGAGCTGTATCCCTACTTTCAGCTCAGGTCGAACCGCCTGCGACTCAACGCCGAAATCCTGTCCATGCGGCTGATCCGGGGAATCGGCGAATGGGTCGACATCGCCCGACCCGAACTCTTCGAATCGGTGATCGCACCCCACATTGTCACCCACCGGAGGGCCGTGTTGCCGGACTGTGAACGCCGCCGCAGCGAACTCGACGCCTGGTTCGAGAGGAACCTCGGTTACGATCAATTTGCCCGGCTCTCAGGCTATCCCGTCTCGCGGTGGCGATACGAGTGGAAGGCCCCTTTCAGAAGGTCCCTGAACCGGATCGCGGCTGCGGAAATGAAAGAGGCCGCGGATCGTTTCAACCTTCCCTGGCAACGCGACAAAGCGGCCCGAATCAAACATCCCTCTCGCGGCACGGTTGGCACCGTGCCTCTTTTATGGCTACCTCATCCCACGATCCCTTCCCGTCCATGCCCCATCCCATCGACCTTACCACCGCGCGCTCGCCGGAATGCCTCCTGTTCGAATGCATCACGGGCAGCCGGGCCTATGGCACGGAGACGCCGGAGTCGGACACTGACCTGCGCGGGGTGTTCATCGCGCCGCGGCGCGCCTTTTTTGGGCTCGACACTCCGGAACAGGTCAGCGATGCGGCTCAGGACGAGACCTATTACGAAATTGGCCGCTTCGTCGATCTACTGACCCGGAACAATCCCAATATCCTGGAAATGCTTTACGCTCCGGATGACTGCGTCAGATACCGGCATCCACTGATGGACCGCATCCGGCCGGAGATGGTGCTTTCCAAGCTGTGTCGCGACACGTTCGCCGGCTACGCGCTGTCACAAGTCCACCGGGCACGCGGCCTGAACAAAAAGATCGTGAATCCGCTCGACGGCCCGCGTCGGTCGGTGCTCGATTTCTGCCACGTGGTATCGGGCCAGGGCTCCATGCCGCTCGCCGAGTGGCTGGCGGAGCGCGGAAGCCGGCAGGAGGACTGCGGGCTGGTGAAGATCCCCCACATGCGCGACGTCTACGGCATCTACCTCGACGATGCGCACGGATCGCTGGGCTACCGGGGCGTGATACGCGAGGACGACTCGACGGAGCTGAACCTGAGCAGCATACCCAAGGGAGAGCAGCCGGCCGGCTGGATGAACTTCAACAAGGACGGCTACAAGCGCCACTGCCGCGAGTATCGCGAATACCACGAGTGGCTGGCCCTGCGCAATGAGGCGCGCTATGCGACGAACATCGCCCACGGGCGCAACTACGACTCGAAGAACCTGATGCACACGTTCCGCCTGCTCGACATGGCCGGGGAGATCGCCGCCGAGGGTCGTATCACCGTGCGACGACCAAACCGCGACTGGCTGATGCGCGTCCGGGGTGGCGAGTTCGCCTATGACGACCTGATCGCCCTGGCGGAAGAGAGGATCGCCCACATCGACGCCCTTTTCGCCGCCTCGTCGCTGCCCGAGCGCCCGGATCGTGCGGCGCTGGAGACAGCGCTGGTCGAGATCCGCGAATCGTGGTATCTGAGGTGATCCGTCATGAAAATCCTCGTCGTTCCCGATGTCCACAATCACACCGCCGAAGTCGAGCGGCAGATCGCCCGCTACCCGGCGGACCGGGTCATTTTTCTGGGCGATTACTTCGACAGCTTCGGCGACACACCCCAGATGGCGGCCCAGACCGCTGCCTGGCTGAAGGAATCGCTGGCCCGACCGGAGCGTCTCCACCTGTATGGCAACCACGACCTCTGGTATCGCTTTCCCCGGCATCCCCAGATCTCCTGGATCGGCTCGGGTTTCACCCCGGCGAAGTCGCGGGAGATCTCGGCCATCCTGACGCCGGATGACTGGGCCAAAATGAAGCTGGTCGAATTCGTCGGCGACATCGCGCTGTGCCACGCGGGCATTGGAGAGGAGGTCTTCGGCCACCCGATCAACGGGGTGAGTCGCGAGCGGGTGGAAACCCTGTGCGCAGAGGCGATGCGGGACGCGGAGGCGATGGTGGATCACCCTGTCTTCGATGAATCGGGCATCGTCTGGCTGCGCTGGTGGCACCTGGAGCCGCTGGCGGCCTTTTCCCAGTTCGTCGGGCACACGCCGAGCCGGGAGTTGCGGATCGAGAGCGCCCACGGGCGCCACAATGTCTGCCTGGACACCATGGGGCGCTATCTGGGGCTGATCGAGGACGGCCGGATGGCCGTGATCGACGATGAAGCCGGCCGGGTGACGTGGTGGCAGGACCCGTCGTAGACCGGCATCAGCCGCCACCGCGCCGCTCGGTGATCTCCAGAGCCTGGCGCAGCTTCACGATGCGGCCGGAGGGCAGCACGCCCTGCCACTGGGTGCCGGGGTAGACGATGCAGTCGCGACCGAGCAGGGAGCCGGGGCTGAGCACGCTGTTGCAGCCGACTTCGGTGCGGTCGCCGACGATGGCGCCGAATTTCCTCAACCCGGTGTCGATGGGATCGGTCTCGCCGGGCAGGCGAAGCCGGACATTCCGCCGGTCGAGCCTTACGTTCGAGCAGATCGTGCCGGCACCGAGGTGTGCCCGGTAGCCGAGGATGGAGTCGCCGACATAGTTGAAATGCGGCACTTCGCAGCGGTCGAACAAAACGGCGTTTTTGAATTCACAGGAATTTCCCAGCACACAGTCCCGGCCCGCGATGACCTGCTGCCGAAGATAAGCCCCGCTGCGCACCACCGTGCCGGCGCCGATCCATGCCGGCCCCTGGATCACCACCTGGGCCTCGACCACCGCGCCGGGGGCGATCCAGACCCGGTCGCCGACGACAGCGCGCTCATGCACCTGCCCCTGAATCAGCGGACCGGCAGACGCGGCGGCATCAAGAAGACCATCGAGGTAAGTCGCGATGCGGGACAGGGCGGCCCAGGCCGGCTCATCGGGATCGAACAGGGCGGCGTGCTCTGTCTGGCTCAGATCGAGGTAGTCGCGCGTGGCAGTGCTCATGCGCGGCCGGCTTACACCGTCATGATTTCCTTTTCCTTGTGGACGAGATGCTGGTCGATCTCCTTCACGTATTTGTCCGTGAGCGTCTGGACTTCCTTTTCGAGACGATGCAGGTCGTCCTCGGTGATGGCACCGGCTTTCTGCAGGGCCTTCACCCGGTCCATGCCGTCGCGGCGGGCACCGCGCACCCGCACCCGGCCCTGCTCGGCCATGTCCTTGACCACCTTGGCCAGATCGACGCGCCGCTCGTGGGAAAGCTCCGGGATGGGAAGGCGGATGATCTTTCCGTCATCGGTGGGATTGATGCCCAGCCGTGACTCGCGCAGGGCGCGCAGGATGTCCTGCTTGGTGCCGGCATCGTAGGGCTGCACGGTGAGCAGGCGGGGCTCCGGCGTGGCGATCAGGGCCAGTTCGCGCAGCTTCATGTGCGAGCCGTAGCTGATGACGTTCACGTCGATGCCCTCGACGAGCGAGGGACTGGCTTTGCCGGTGCGCACGGTGGACATTTCGTGGAGCACGTAGTCGACGGACTTTTGCATCGCCTCCTCGGTCTCCAGCATTACTTCATCGGGGTCCATGACAGTCGGGGATCTGGGGGTGGTATTGATTGGGGAGAGTGAAATCGATCCATCAGGCAGCGGCCTCGCCGGGCAGCTTCGCCGAAACCACGGTGCCGATCGGCTCGCCAGCGAGCACCCGGCCGATGTTCTCCGGCTCGGTCATGTCGAACACGATGATCGGCTTGTTGTTGTCGCGGCACAGGCTGAAGGCGGTGGCGTCCATCACGTTCAGCCCGAGCGTGAGTGCATCGGTGAAGGTGAGGTGGTCGAAACGCCGGGCATCCGGATACTTCTTCGGATCCTTGTCGTAAACGCCGTCCACCTTGGTGGCTTTCAGGATCACATCGGCCGCCACCTCACTGGCCCGCAGAGCGGCGGTGGTGTCGGTGGAAAAGAAGGGGTTGCCCGTGCCGGCGGCGAAGATGACCACCCGCCCCAGCTCGAGATGGCGCATGGCGACGCGGCGGATGAAGGGCTCCGCGACGTTTTTCATTTCGATGGCCGACTGGACCCGTGTCGGCACGTCGATGGCCTCCAGCATGCTCTGGAGGGCGAGGCTGTTCATCACCGTGGCCAGCATGCCCATGTAGTCGGCCGTGGCCCGCTCCATGCCGCGGCCCGCGGCGGCGGCACCGCGCCAGAAATTGCCGCCTCCCACGACCAGGGCGATCTCCAGACCGCTTTCGTGGGCCTGTTTGATCTGTCCCGCGATGGCTTCGACGATCTCCGGGGAGATGTTGTCGTGGCTGCCGGGGGCGCGGAGGACTTCACCACTCAGTTTCAGGACGACTCGCTTGAATTTTCTGGGCATAAAAAGAGGGACAGCACTGGATCAGCCAACGAAACAACAGGTCCCCGCGCTTTCAAAGCGGAAACTGGCCGGCATCGGGAGATTTGTGAACCGCACGGACTCAGCCAATCGCGCGGGTTCCGGCCAGCCCCCAGAGCCGGGGCGACGGACCACTCGACCTCACACCCGCGCCGGTTTCAGGGCCAGAATGTCGAGGATTTCCGCCACATCGGCCGCCTCGCTGAGTTGGTTGCGCACCTCGCCGCTATTCAGGATCTTGGCGATGGCGGCCAGCGTGCGCAGGTGCAGGGTGTATTGCGCCCGCGGCACGAGGAAGAGCACGATGTAGTGCACCGGGGCGTTGTCCAGCGAGCCGAACTCGATGCCCGCCAGCGAACGACCGAAAATGGCGGTCACCTCCGCGATATCGTCAGAAAACGCGTGCGGGATGGCAATTCCCCCGCCGATTCCCGTGCTGCGCTGCTCCTCCCGCTGCCGGAGGGCTTCCAGAATGGAATCGCGACCGCCGGCGGGATAGGCGCCCACCTCGATGAGGCGATCGATCAATTCCACGATGGCGGGCCAGTGTTCCACCGCCTGCATGGCGGGGAGAACCCGGTCGGACGTAAGTAAGCTGGCCAGTGTCATAGGCGCGACAAAGCGTAAAGTCGTCAAACACGGGGGTGCGCGATGATAGGCGCTCCCCCATCCCTTGCAACCGCGTTTTTCCGGCCTCCTCCTATCCCGCAGCCGGCGCTTTGGGCGCATCGGCGGCCCGTTCCTTTTGACTTTTCCCGCCGGGACGCTCCATTGACGGCATCGTGAGCGTCCCCACCCAACATGTCCTGTTTGTCTGCACCGGCAATGTCTGCCGGAGCCCGATGGCGGAGGGGCTTTTTCGTGCCCTCGTGGCCGATGTCAAAACGCCGCGCATCGAGGTGAGTTCGGCCGGCGTGGGAGCCTTCGACGGCCAGTCGCCCAGCCGTCACTCCGTCACTGCCATGCGCGAGGAGGGGCTCGACATCTCCGGGCTGCGCAGCCAGTCGCTCACCCCCGATCTGGTGCGTGAGGCCACCCACATTTTCGCCATGGCCGACTCTCACCGGCGCGCCATTCAGGCCCTCTTCCCCGAGGCGACGGAGAAAACGTTCGTCCTCCGCGAGTTCATCGTCGACGATGAATTCGACCTCGACGTGCCCGATCCCATCGGCATGGACCTCGACGCCTACCTGCGGACGCGGAACCTGATCAAGGAGGCGATGCCGAGCGTATTGGATTTTGTGCTCGCCCATCCGGGGAACCACCAGTTGCCCGACGCCGATTTCGAATCATGACCACCACCCCTGCTGCTGCCACGGCCGCTCCGGCCACCACTCCCGTCACTGCCCAGTCCGTCATCATCGGCGCCGACCATGGCGGCTTTGCCCTCAAACAAGCCCTCGTCGCCCACCTCAAAGGCCGCGGCATCCCCGTCGAAGACATCGGCACCCACGCGCCTGACTCGGTCGACTACCCCGACTACGCTCATCGCGTCGCCGGCGCCGTGGCGGCCGGACGCTTCCCCTACGGCATCCTCTGCTGCACGAGCGGGATCGGCATGAGCATCGCCGCCAACCGCCACGCCGGCGTGCAGGCCTCCGTCGTTTATGATGTCGATGACGCCATCCAGACCCGCCAGCACAACGACAGCAACGTCCTCTGCCTGAGCGGCAAGAAGACAGGCACCGACACCGCCATCGCCATCGTCGATGCCTGGCTGGCGACGGATTTCGAAGGCGGTCGCCACGAGCGCCGGGTGAAAAAGGCCAACGACACCCATGCCTGCGCCACCGGCATCGACCACGTCGGCCCCCAGCTCATCGCCACCGATCCCGAGATCGCCCGCGCCATCGCCGCCGAGGAAGAGCGCCAAGCCGGCAACATCGAGCTGATCGCCTCCGAGAACTTCGCCAGCCGCGCCATCCAGCAGGCCCAGGGCAGTTGCCTGACCAACAAGTATGCCGAAGGCTACCCCGGCAAGCGCTGGTACGGCGGCTGCGAAAACGTCGACCAGGTCGAGCAGCTCGCCATCGACCGCGCCTGCCAGCTTTTCGGAGCCAAATTCGCCAACGTCCAGCCCCACAGCGGCTCTCAGGCGAATGCCGCCGTCTATTTTTCCGTCCTCGAGCCCGGCGACAAGATCCTGACCATGGATCTCAGCCACGGCGGTCACCTCACCCACGGTCATCCGGCGAATTTCTCCGGCAAATTCTACGAAGTCCGTCACTACGGCGTCTCCGAGGATGCCGGCGTCATCGACTACGACCAACTCGCCGCCGCCGCCCTCGAATTTCAGCCGAAGATGATTACCGCCGGCGCCTCGGCCTACTCGCGCATCATCGATTTTGCCCGGATGCGCCAGATCGCCGACTCCGTGGGCGCGTGGCTGTTCGTCGACATGGCCCACATCGCCGGACTCGTCGCCGCGGGCGTCCATCCCTCCCCGGTGCCTCATGCCCACTTTGTCACCACCACCACCCACAAGAGTCTGCGCGGCCCCCGGGGCGGCCTCATCCTCACCAACGACGAGGAACTGGCGAAAAAGATCAATGCCACCGTCTTCCCCGGCGTGCAGGGCGGCCCGCTGATGCACGTCATCGCCGCCAAGGCCGTGTGTTTCCACGAGGCGCTCCAGCCCGGCTACCGCGAGTATCAGGATCAGATCGTGAAAAACGCTCGCGCCCTCTCCGGCCGTCTCACCGAGTTGGGCTACCGCATTCTGTCCGGCGGCACGGACAACCACGTCTTCATGGTCGATGTCCGGCCCCAGGGCCTCAATGGCAAGCTCGTCCAGGAAACCCTCGACGAAGCCGGGATCACGGTGAACAAAAATTCCATCCCCTACGACACCGAGAGCCCGTTCAAGGGCGGCGGCATCCGCATCGGCACCCCGGCCGCGACCACTCGCGGCATGAAGGAGGACGACATGCGGCTCGTGGCCGACCTCATCCACGAAGCCATCACCCACCGCAAGGATGAGTCCAGGCTCCACGCCATCCGCGACCGGGTCCGCGAGCTGAATGCCCGCTTCCCGCTGCCGTAAGCAGGCTCAGCCCATTCGCAAACCGCCAGTCATCGACTGGCCGCGCAGGAAATCGGCCACCGGCAGCCGCTTGCGGCCCTCCAGTTGCACGTCGCCGCGGATCTCCAGCGCGGCTCCATCGCCGCAGCGGACCAGCAGGGTGTCCTTCCGATCAGACAGGGTTGCCTCTCCGATGAGACCCTGTTGCATCGGAAACACCGCCACCGCCACGGGCGGGAAAATTTTCAGTTTCACCGGTCCCCGGTCGGTCGGCCACAGCGCCGTGGTGCCGGGCCAGGGATCGTAGGCGCGCACCAGACGCGCGACCTCCGCGGCGGGACGTGACCAATCGATCTCGCCATCCTCGCGGCCGAGTTTCCCACAGTGGGTGACCTGCGCCTCGCTCTGGGGTTCCCGCGGCGCCGTCCCCGACGCCAGCAGGGGCAGGCCCTCGGCGACGATGCCGGGACCGAGCGCGGCGAGCTTGTCGTGCAGCGTGCCGCCGGTATCATCTGGCGAAATCGGCAGGGTATGCTTCAGGATCATGTCTCCGGCATCGAGCGCCGGCACCACATGCATCAGGGTGATGCCGCTCTCGGTGTCGCCTTCGCGGATGGCGGCCTGGATCGGCGAGGCCCCGCGATGCCGCGGCAACAGCGAGGCATGGAGGTTGACACAGGCGATCCGGGGCGTCGCGATGACGGTGCGGGGCAGGATCTGGCCGTAGGCCATGACGATGGCCACATCGGGCTCCAGCGCGCGTAACTCCGCGACGGCGGCGGGATTTTTCCGGAACGTCTCGGGCTGAAAAACGGGGATGCCGGCAGCCAGAGCCAGCGTTTTCACCTCCGGCGGTGTCAGCACCTGGTCGCGACCCACCGGCTTGTCCGGCTGGGTCCACACGCCGACGAGCGGGTGATCTTTCTGGCCAATCAGCCACCGCAATGTGGGGAGGGCTATCTCCCCGGTGCCCATGAAGACGAGACGCATGGCGGTCAGTGGGCGGCGGGGCTGGGAATCCAGTCGGGATTGGCCAGGACGACACGGAGGATGTCGGCGAGCACCTTCACCGGTGGCTGGTCGGCATCGATCGTGGTGCGCATCCCGGCCGGGTAGTATTCGAGCAGCTCCTTCGTCTCCTCCTCGTAGGTGCGGATGCGGTGACGGATCACCTCCTCGCTGGCGTCGTCGAGGCGGCCGGATTTCAGGGCCCGCTTCCGCAGCCGGGTGATGAGCTGCTCGCGGTTGGGACAGGAGAGGTGGAAAAGATGAAGCACCTCGAGGTGTTCGGTCATCAGGGCGGCTTGGCTGGGATTCCGTGGCACCCCGTCGAGCACGAGGATGTCGATGTCTGGCTTGAAGTCGTGCAGGTCGGCGCGGGCGTCGAGCTGGGTGCGGAAGAAGCGGACCGTCAGCTCATCCGGGACGAGCTGACCGGCGCTGGAGTAGCGGACGAACTCCTGCCCGATCTCCGTGCGCGTGTCGAGCGAGCGAAAGGCATCGCCCATGGAGAAATGATAGAAGCGCGGAATTTCGCCCAGGATGGCACCCTGGGTACCTTTCCCGCTGCCGGGCGCGCCGGTGAGGATGAAAGAACGATAGCGTTCGGGACGTTTCTGGCTCATGCGGGTGAGGAGAGTGGGCTCTGCCGCCGGAATGGCAATTCGGCAGTCGCGCATTCTCTATTCCCGGCTAGTTTGGCCGCAACCCTTTTCGTCACCGTTCCCACCGCCGCGATCATGCATTTCAGTCCCTTTCTGGCTCTCCGCTATCTGAAGCCGAAGCGCAGCTTCGTCTCGGTGATCACCCTCATCTCCGTGCTCGGGGTGGCGCTGGGGGTGATGATCCTGGTGGTGGTCATCGCGGTCTTCACCGGCTTTGGGGAAAAGATCAAGGAGACCATCATCGGCTTCGAGCCGCACATCACTCTCGACTCGAACGGGCTGCTGCAAGACTGGCGCGAACTCGTCGACGAGGTGAAAACGGTCCCGGGCGTGACCTCGGCGACGGCTTTCGTGCAGGGCCAGGTGATCATGGACTTCGGCGGACGGCGGCTGGCGCCCGTAGTGCGGGCGATCGAGCCGGACGAGGCTGAGACGGCCCGTTTCAAGGCCATCGTCGAGGACGGGGACGAGGGAGGCGGCGAGGGAGAGTTCCTCCTCGACATCGACACCGTCATCGTCGGCGATGAACTGGCCCACGGCATGGGCATCCAAGTCGGCGATACCATCCTGCTCTACTCGCCCAACGAGATCGACACCCTGATGAAGGCGCTCGAAAACGCCGAAAAAGCGACGACTCCGGAGGAGCGCCAGCAGTGGTTCGACGCCGCCCGGGACGAAGTCTCCGTGCCGCAGGAACTCACGGTGACGGGCATCTTCGACTCCGGCTTTTTCGAATTCGACGGGAACATCCTCATCACCCATCTCGAGGTCGGCCAGACGCTCTACGCCCTCGGCACCGATGTCCACGGCATCTCGCTGGAGACCGCCGACGCCTACGCCGCGCCGGAAATCCGCGATGCCGTGCTCGAAAAGCTTAACTTTCAATACCGCGCCATGACCTGGGCCGACCGACACCGGGCTCGCCTCGAAGCCGTGATGGTGGAGCGCCAAGTCATGTGGTTCATCCTCCTTTTCCTCATGATCGTGGCCGGCTTCTGCATCATGAACACCATGATCACCGTCACCTACCAAAAGCGCTCCGAGATCGGCCTGATCAAAGCCATCGGCGCCCCGGAGTCCATGATCGCCCGGCTTTTCCTCATTCAGGGGGTCATCGTCGGCGCTTTCGGAGTCATCGTCGGACTGATCCTGGCCTGGCTTTTCATAGAAAACCGGAAGCTCATCCTCGATTTGCTCGGCCAAGCCTTCAACATCCGCCTGTTCGCCGAGGAGGTCTATGGATTCCCCGACGGGCTGCCCGCCGTGGTCACTTTCCGCGATGTCTTCTGGATCTCGGTCGGTGCCTTCATCTCCTGCACCCTCGCCGCGCTCGCCCCGGCGGTGATCGCGGCCCGCCTGGAGCCCGCCAAAGCCTTGCGCAGCGAGTGATTTCCGTCCACCGTTGGGATTGCCTCCCCGAACCGCCTCCCGCGCGGCCCCGGCCTTGAGGAAATCCCCACCGTCCGACATGCCCTACTACATCGCCATCGCGGGAGAAAAACGCGGTCCCTACCCGGCCTACCGGGTCATCGATCAATTGCGCGGCGGCGAGGTCTCACCCGACGCCCTCGGCTGGGAGCCGGGAATGGACGCCTGGCGGCCCCTCCGCGAAATCCCCGCCTTCGACGAGGCCATCGCCGTGATCGAGAATCCCCCGCCTCCCTCCGTGCCGGGAGAGGACTCCGCCGACCGGCCCTTCGCCGACACGCCGCCTCCGCTGCCCGGCCAGCGCCCCACCTCAATCGGCTTGATCATCGCTCAGGCACGGCCTTTTGCCCGATTCAGCGCGCGGATGATCGACTATCTCATCGTCATGACGGTGGCCTGGCAATTCTGCGACGTCCCTCCTCTGCCCAAGGACATCTCGCCCCTGGACCTGATGCGCAACGACGGCACCATCGTCAGCCAGGAGACCCTGATGCGCATGGCCGCCGTCCACTACGCCGCCCTCGTCATCTGGGTGTTCGTCGAGGCCCTCCTCATCCATCGCTTCGGCGCCACACCCGGCAAGGCCCTGCTCGGTGTCCGCGTCACCGCTGAAGACGGCACCCCGCTGCCCCTGCTCACCTCGCTGGGCCGGGCTTTCGTCGCCTGGATGGCCGGCTTCGGCTTTGGGCTCACCCCCTTCAATCTCATCGGCTCCGCTGCCGGCCTCGGTATGATCCTGTATGGCGGCGGCACCCTGTGGGACCGGATGTTCGCTGTCAGGGTGCCTGTTTCGGCCATGTCACCCACGCGATTTCTGATGGCCATCGGCTTCGTCTTCCTGCTATTGATCCTCTCCAGCTTGAAATTCTCATGAACCGTCACTGCGCCCTCATCCTCCACGCCCACGTCCCGTGGGTGCGGCATCCGGAGACTCCCCGCTGTCTGGAGGAAGACTGGCTCTTCGAAGCCATCTGCGAGACCTACCTGCCACTCCTCGAGGTGCTCCACCGCCTCCGCGACGAGGGCGTGCCGTGGCGACTGACCCTGAATCTGTCGCCCACCCTGCTGGGCATGCTGCAGGATCCGATGATGCAGGAGCGGGCCTCCCGCTACCTCGATCGCACCATCCGCCTCGCCGCCGCCGAGACCCACCGCAGCGACGACGCCGGCGTGCGCCGCCTCGCCCACTGGTATCAGGAACGCCTCGAGCGGCTCCAGCACCTGTTTGAAAACGCCTGGCAGCGCAATCTCGTGCCCGCCTTCCGCTCCCTCAGCGACAGCGGCCACCTCGAGATCACCGCCTGCGGCGCCACCCATGGCCTGCTCCCGCTGCTCATCAAAGTCCCCGAGGCCGTCCACGGCCAGATCCAGATGGGCATCTCCGCCTTTCGCGACGCCTTCGGCAAAGAGCCCGCCGGCTTCTGGCTGCCCGAGTGCGCCTACGCCCCCGCCATCGCCCCCATGCTCCACGACGCCAGCATCCGCTGGACCCTGTTGGAAGAGCACGGCCTCACCGGATCCAACCAGGCCACCGAAAGCAGCCCCTTCCACCCCGCCCGCGCCAGCAGCGGACTCGCCATCTTCGGCCGAGATCCCGAGAGCAGCCGTCAGGTGTGGAGCGCCGAGTCCGGGTATCCCGGCGATCCCCGTTACCGCGAGTTCTTCCGCGACCTCGGCCTCGAGGCTCCCGCCGAAGCCCTGGTCGACTACCTCGAAGGCAGCGGCATCCGCCGCTTCACCGGGCTGAAATTCCACCGCATCACCGGCCCCACCGACCACAAGCTGCTCTACGATCCCTCCCTCGCCGCCCGCGCCATCTCCGAGCACGCCGTTCACTTTGTCGAAAGCCGCGCCGCCCAACTCGCCGCGCTGGAGGCCGCCGGCATCGACCAGCCCATCGTCGTCAGCGCCTTCGACGCCGAGCTGTTCGGCCACTGGTGGTTCGAGGGTCCCCAGTTTCTCGAAGAAGTCCTCCGCCTCGGAGCCGGGCGCGACGACTTCGCCTTCACCACACCCAGCCGCTACCTCGACGACACCGGCGGCAGCACCCTCGAGGACGTCGAGCCCATTTCCTCCTCCTGGGGCGAGGGCGGCTACTTCGAGACCTGGCTCTCCGAGGAGAATGCCTGGATCTACCCCCACCTCCACCGCCGGGCCGAAAAGCTCATCCGCACCATCGCCGTCTTCCGCGAGTTGCTCCCCGACCTGCCGCCCGAGCTGGCCGAGCACCGTCGCCGCACCCTCGCCCAGATGACCCGCGAGCTCCTCCTCGCCCAGTCCAGCGACTGGGCCTTCCTCATGCGCAATGGCGCCGCCCGGCCCTACGCCACCAAGCGCACCGAGGAGCCCCTCGAGGCCTTCGACGACCTCTGGGCCGTCTTTGGCTCCACCCCCGAAGCCGCCGGAGCCCGGCTCACCGAGATCGAAGCCAGGAATCCCATCCTCCCCCATCTGCCCTGGGACCTCTACACCGAAGCCCCGCCGGCCGCCCCCCTGCCGGCCGCCGCCCAGTCCCAGGCCCCCGATTTTCCCGACGACCCGGACAGCAGCCATGGCGCGTGACATCGTTTACTTCGATCTCGAGACCCAGCGGCTCGCCGCCGACGTCGGTGGCTGGAACAACAAGGACCGCATGGGCATGTCCATCGGCGTCACCTACTCCACCGCCGCCGGCGAATACCGCATTTTTGGCGAAGCCCAGGTCCAGGAACTCATCGACCAACTCCGGCGCGCCGACCTCGTCGTCGGTTTCAACCACGTCGAGTTCGACTACGCCGTCCTCATGGGCTACACCATCCTCGACCTCGCCGAGCAGGTGCCCAACCTCGACCTCATGGTCGATCTGGAAAAAGAAATCGGCCACCGCCCGAAGCTAGAGGCCGTCGCCAGCGCCTCCCTCGGCGTCGGCAAAACCGCCGTCGGCACCGACGCCATCAAATGGTGGCGCGAAGGCAAAATACTGAAAATCGCCGAATACTGCGCCTACGACGTGAAAGTCACCAAACTCGTCCACGAATACGGCGCCCAGCACGGATTCGTGAAATACGTCAACCGCTTCAACCAGGAACAGGAAGTCCCGGTCAACTGGTCACTCGAGTGATCTGACCGACGCCCCCGCGCCCCTAGTTTCTCCCCCTTTTTCCATCCACCATCCCCACTCCCACCAGAAACCCCACCCACCATGCCACTCCCCCGCATCATCGCCCCCGCGCTCGCCCTGGCCGTCACCCTCGCCACCGCACCCGGCGCCGAGCCCGTCACCCTGACCCTCGCCGATTTCACCGACACCAACGGCGCCGCCCCCTCCGGCGGATGGTCCGAGACCGATGGCGTCATCCGGCTCAGTGGCAAAGGCGGCAACCTCATCACCAAAACCCAGTATGAGAATTTCACCCTCGAGTGGGAGTGGAAAGTCGGCCCCAAAGGCAACAACGGCGTCAAATACTGGGTCACCAAAGTCGGCGGACGCGAGTGGCTCGGCATCGAGTACCAGATGATCGACGACTCCGGCCATCCCGACGGCCAGCGCGGCGGCTCCCACACCACCGCCTCCATCTACGACATCAAAGCCCCCATCCAGGAAAAAGGACTCAAGCCCGCCGGCGAGTGGAACCAGAGCAAGATCGTGGTCCGCGACGGCAAGATCCAGCATTGGCTCAACGGCATCCTCGCCGTCGAAGCCGACACCCGGTCCGAAGAATGGCCCAAGCTCATCGCCGGCAGCAAATTCCGCGACAAACAGGGCTTCGCCCCCGGCAAGGGCCACATCATGCTCACCGACCACAGCGACGAGACCTGGTTCCGAAAGATCCGCGTCACCGCCGAGTGATCCGGCCCGGCCTTTTCCGATCAAACAGGGTTACCACTCCGATGAGACCCTGTTCGATCGGAGATCGAACCCTGTCCCCTCGGCAGCCGGTCCCCGGCTTGGTTCCATTTCACGGCCCGCCGCCATCTCTCACGCGATGGCGCGGGTGACACGTCCCGGCGTCGGCGGGTAGCATCGGGCCACTATGAAAAAGCCCACCACCGCCTCCCGCCGCCATTGGATGAAGACCTCGGTCGCCGCCGGGGGCGCCCTGGCTCTCGATCCCCTGGCTCTCAGAGCAGCCGCGGGCAGCTATCGGATCGCACCTTTCCGCTTCGATGTCACGCCACCGATGGGACACCCGCTCTGCGGTGGCTGGATCACCCCGGTGAAGTCGGTCGATGACGGACTCGAGGCGATCGGCTTCGTCCTGCTGGGTGCGGGCGATCCCATCGTGATCTGCGCGGTGGACTGGACCGGCATCCTCAATGAAGGCCACATCGCCTGGCGCACCGGCCTGGCCGAGGCGGCCGGCACCACGCCGGATCGCGTCGCGATCCAGTGCGTCCACCAGCACGACGCGCCTTTCGCCTGCACCGCCACGGAGAAGCTGCTGGCAGCGGAGAAAACGGGGCTCACCTGTGTGGATCCGGTCTTTTTCCAAAGCTGCATCGAGCGCGGCCAGACAGCGATCCGCGAAGCCCTGAAAACGGCCCGGCCCGTGACCCACATCGCCACGGGCGAAGCCAAAGTGGACCGGGTGGCGGGCAACCGCCGGCTCGACCTCGGACCCGATGGCCGGGTGCGCCGCATGCGGGGCAGCGCCTGCCGCGTCCCGGAGCTGGTGGCCCTGCCGGAGGGGCTCATCGACCCGATGCTGAAGACGGTGGCCTTCTACGATGGCACGGAAAAGCTGGTGGCCTGTCACTACTATGCCTGTCACCCGATGAGCCACTACGGCCAAGGGGCGGTGAGCAGCGACTACCCGGGCCTGGCCCGCAAACAACGCCAGGCAGCAGAGCCGGGCTGCACCCATATCTATTTCACCGGCGCGGCCGGCAACATCGCCGCCGGCAAATACAACGACGGCAGCCCCGAGGCCCGCATCGCCCTCACCGGCCGCATCCATGACGCCATGGTGGCGGCGGGGAAAGCACTGACACCCGAGCCGCTGACACAGGTGAGCTGGGTGACCCACGATTTGCTCCCCCAGGTCAACCCGGCCTTCACCGAGGCCTCGCAGCTCGCGCTGGTGAAGGACCCCGCCAACGCCGCCGCGAATCGCATCCGCCCCGGCATGCGGGTGAGCTGGATCCGCCGCCTCGACGCCGGCATGCCGATCGTGCTCAGCGCCCTCCACGCGAACCGTGCCACCCTGCTGCATCTGCCAGCCGAGAGCTTTGTCGAGTATCAACTGCGTGCCCAAAAGATCGGCGAGGGGCGTTTTGTAGCCACTGCCGCCTATGGTGACGGTGGCCCGTGGTACATCCCCACGGCGGAGGCCTTCCCTCAGGGAGGTTACGAGGTCAGTGTGGCGAACTGCGCCCCCGAGACCGACGACGCGATCAGCGCCGGCCTGCGGGATCTGCTGGGACGAGCCTGAACGGCGCTTGTCACAGCTGTTCCGAAAACACTTCCAGACTCGGCGACACGATCGCGGCGCGGTGCCATTCACGGAGCCGCCCGGCATCGTTGGTGGTCTCCACGGCTTCCCGCAATCCCTCGGGAACCTCGCCAAACCGGAGGCTCAGTGCCTCCAGCACCGCCATCCGGAGCGATGCCAACGATCCCTCCTCGCGACCTTCCCGGCGGCCCTCCTGGCGATATTGTTGTGCGAGCGTCATGGCATCTCGGTGAATTTGCGGGCTGACAATCTGCGAAACGGTACGTTCGAACGTCTCCCTGTCAACGTCCTCCTGGCCCAGGATGTAGCGCAGCACCCGCTCGAAAATCGACCGGCCGACCTGCAACAGCAGCGCCTCGTCCCACACCGCGGGTCCGAGCAACTCGCCGGTCCGTTCCGCTTTCAGCACCCGCAAAATCAACACCCCATCACTCGTGCCGGCGATCGCCTCGAAGGGCATCGCCGCCAGTTGAATGAGCCGAAAATCGAAGTCCGGCACATACCGCCCCAGAGCGGCAAGCTCCCCGGACAGATCGAACAGCGCGGAAAACCGGGGCTCCACCTTCCAGACGGTCGCATCCTGCCCCAGCACCACGGGAATGATCGCAGGCAGCGGCTTTCCCTTCCCTGCCGGACCGACCCACGACTCCCAGATCCGGACCATGTAGCGGAGCAGGCGCAGCGCCATCAGCGGATCACGACGGCTCTGATGCTCGAACAGCAGGTGGATGCGAGCCTCGCGCCCGGCCACGCGGGCCGAAAACAATAGATCGCTCTCGCAGTGGCGGAATTCCGAATCCACAAAAGAACCCGGCTCCAGCCGCAGCGACGCCCAGTCGACCAGCGACGCCACCTCCTCCGGCAACTCGGCGCGGAGGAATGCCGATGCCGTCGCCGGATCGCTGAAGCCAGCCTTGAACAGCTTGTCGTGGGCGTTGTGATCGGGATCAGCCATGGTCGTCAGGCTCAGTTGGCCGGGATAGTCACCCCGCCCAACTCCATCGGCAAGACAAAGATCGCCGTCCCACCGGCCGCCCAACCCACTCCGGGGGGAGAATTCCCCGGACCACAAACCTCGGAGTCGCATTTTCCCGCGCTTTGGCCTATCTACTTTTCCGGACTCGGCCATCATCCATCGCGCCCTTTCACCTTTTCCAATCCCCCCTTTTTTCCATGCCCGTCGATCCCCTGACTGAAATGACGCGCCTCGCCGCCGAAATCGAGCGCCACAATCGCCTCTATTACGCCGAGGCCGCTCCGGAGATCTCCGATGCCGAGTATGACGATCTCTTTCGCCAACTCGAACAACTCGAGGCCGAAAATCCCCTCTTCGCCGATCCCAACAGCCCCACCAAACGCGTGGGCGGAGCGCCCAGCGAGGGCTTTGAGCAGATCCGGCACCCCGTGCCCATGCTGAGCATCGATGACATCTTCGAGATCCCGGAGAAAAAGCGCGACGAGATCGAAGCCCGAACCGGGAAGCGGCCGCTCCGCGAGCAAAAGTTGATTGATTTCTACCGCCGCCTCCAGCGCGGCCTCGGCAGCGAGCGCGTGCCAGTGACCATCGAGCCAAAGATCGACGGAGTCGCCGTCTCCCTGGTCTATCGCGGCGGACGGCTCGAATACGCCGCCACCCGCGGGGACGGCACGACCGGCGACGTCATCACCGCCAACGTGCGCACCATCAAATCGATCCCCCACACCCTGCCGGAGACCGCCGGCGCCCCTGCCACCCTGGAAATCCGCGGCGAAGTCTTCATGCCGAACGAGGCTTTTGCCAAAATGAACGAGGAACGCGACGAGGCCGGCCTGCCCACTTTCGCCAACCCGCGCAACTCCACCGCCGGCACCCTGAAACTGCTCGATCCGCGCGAGGTCGCCGCCCGCCCCCTCGACTTCATCGCCCACGGGCTCGGCCTCGTCGAAGGCGGCGAGATCGACACCATCACCGCCTTCCATGACCTGCTCGACCGGGCCGGCATCCGGAAAAACGAGCCCATCCAACAGGCCGCGACGCTGGAGGAAGTCATCGCCGCCGTCCGCCGGCTCGATGACATGCGCCACACGCTGCCCTACGCCACCGACGGAGCCGTCATCAAGGTCATCGACCGCGACTCCCAGCAGCAGCTCGGCTACACCAGCCGCGCCCCGCGCTGGGCCGCGGCCTACAAGTTCCCCCCCGAGCAGAAAGAAACCGTGCTCGACGGCATCACCGTGCAGGTGGGCCGCACCGGCAAGCTCACCCCGGTCGCCGAGCTGCGGCCCGTCCTCGTCTCGGGCACCACGGTGCGGCGCGCCACGCTGCACAACGAATCCTTCATCAACGAAAAGGGCCTCGGCATTGGCGACCGCGTACTCATCCAGAAAGCCGGCGAGATCATCCCCGAAGTCATCCGCGTGGTCGCCAAGGCCCATGCCGACGCCGCCCCATGGTCCATGGAAGACCACCTCGGCGGCGCCTGCCCCGTGTGCGCCGGCCCAATCGAGCGCCGCGAGACCGTCTCCGGCCCGAAGGCGGAGAACAGGAAAATTGTAACGCGTTTTTGCATTAACTTCGAATGCCCCGCCCAAGCACAAACTCGAATCGAGCATTTTTCAAAAAGAAAAGCCTTAGACATCGAAACAATTGGAACAATCGTCGCAGAAAAATTGGTTGAGTCCAAACTCGTTAAATCACCTTTAGACCTCTTTGAGATCCCAGAATCAACTCTAGCAAATTTAAATCTAGGGACCCAATCCGAACCCAGAATATTCGGATCAAAACATGCAAAAAAAACAAAGATTGCGCTAGAATCAGCGAAAAAATTACCTCTTCATCGTTGGCTCTACGCATTGGGAATTGCAGAAGTCGGAGAAACTACCTCGAAAGAAATTGCAAGATTCCATCGCAATTTGTCAGACATACCGGACTCCGAAATCCTCTCGAAAATTGACGAAATTTATTTACTAGATACCAAAAAATTTGAAACCAATCCATTCGGTAAAGAAAATAAAATCAAAGATACAGGCGAAAAACTAGCACTTGCAGAGAATTTTCAGTCGATTTTCGAACGCGAATGGAAATTGGCTATTGAACTTTTAAACAGGAACGTAATCACCGTGGCCGGAAATACGGCAAAGCCATCCATAAATAACTTGGACCGACTGACTCTAAACCATTTTCCCAACTTTACGTCAAAAATCGGCCCATCTGCATCCAGGAATCTATTGCGCTATTTTCAATCCGAAAATGGAAAGCTCACGCTATCAAGACTTCACAAACTTGGCATCAACCCTATTTCCGAAAATTATATCGGAGATATAAAACAATCCACCAGTCAGGCAATTCCTTTCTTTTTTGGGAAAACAATCGCCATAACGGGAACCCTCTCCAAACCAAGGGAGGAAATTATTGAAATAATCGAAAGAGCCGGCGGAAAAGTCACATCTTCAATTAGCGGCAAAACGGACTACCTATTAGCTGGAGACGGCGGCGGCTCCAAGAGAGACAAAGCCATCTCTCTAGGCGTCGAGATAATTTCGGAACAGTCGCTAAACGACCTAATCTATCAACACAAGAATGAAAATGAAACCATTTGAAAGGCAATTCAGAGTACAGGGCTCAGCTGCAACGCCCTACACTGTTCGCATCACGTATTCAGACGGGAATTTTAGGGCGTATTGCGATTGCCAGGCAGGCCAAAACGGATTGTTGTGCAAACACAGAACAAGCATCATTTTAGGCAACGCTGAGGGCTTGGTAAGCGGAAGTGAAGATTTGGATGAAGTAAGGTCTTGGGCCAAGGAATCTAATATTCTAGAATACTTTGCTCAATTAGAAACCCTTGAGCGGCAAGAATCGGAAATAAAGGCGGTAATTAAAACCCTGAGAAAACAAATTGGCCGCGAATTAATCCGATAGGTCCGCGACGACATCGCCGCCCGCATCCTCGCCGCCGGCGGCAAGGTCAGCGGCAGCGTCAGCAAAAACACCGACTACCTGCTCGCTGGCGAGGGCGGCGGCTCAAAACGCGACAAAGCCGAGACCCTGGGTGTCCAGATCATCACCGAAGCCGACCTGGACGCCCTACTGGCAGGTTGAGCGATGCGATGAGACAGGGTCTGATCGCCGATCCAACAGGGTCTGATCGGCGAGGAGACCGGGTCACTGCGCCGTGTAGTCGAACACGAAGACTTTGTCGAGCAGGGGCTTGATCTTGGCGACAAAGGCTTCGTGGGCGGGATGCGGGAGATAGACTTCGAGGCCCTTTTTGTCGGCGAAGGTGACGAGGAAGCAATGGGTGAAGCCGTCGTTGAGCGGCTCGATGTTGTCGCTGGTTCCCCACTCGAAGTCCACGATGGTGTCGATCTGGCCCTTCAGGGCGGCGAACGCCTTTTCGATCTCGGCGATCTCGGCGGCGGGGGTGCCGTCTTTAAATTTGAAGCACACCACATGGCGGAATCGGCCTTCGGCGGCCTCGGCGGGAGTGGGAACGGCGGTCATGGCAAGGAGCAGGCTGGCGATGAGGATCAGGGTGGCAAGGAGGGGTTTTCTCATGGCGAAACCCTTTGCGATTTCCCCCGACCTGTCGAACATAATTCGCGTCGTTGGCCGAAAATTGGCTTTCCCCAGCCCGGCAGCGTTCAATCGGTAATCTTTTCCCCGCCATGTCCACCACCACTACTTGGGACCGCTACAGCCAGTATCTGATCCGCGACACCGCACTGGGTTTTTCGCTGGATGTCAGCCGAATGCATTTTCCCGACTCGGTTTTCACCGATCTGGCCCCGGAGATCGAACGGGCCTGGACCGACCTGAGGGCGCTGGAGGCGGGAGCCATCGCGAATCCGGATGAGGGCCGTCAGGTGGGCCATTACTGGCTGCGCACGCCATCGATCGCCCCGGCCGAGGCAGCTGCTTGGATCGAGCGGGTGCGCGGCGAGGTGAATGCCTTTGCCGCCCGCGTCCACAGCGGCGAGATCGTGGCGCCGAACGGAAATGCCTACCGCCACGTGCTGCTGGTCGGCATCGGCGGCTCGGCGCTGGGGCCGCAACTCGTGGCGGACGCCCTGCGCGAGGCAGGAGCACCGATCGACCTGTATTTCCTCGACAACACCGACCCGGCCGGAATCGACCACACCCTCGCCGACCTGGGTGACGGGCTGGCTGAAACGCTGGTGATCGTGACTTCGAAGTCGGGCGGCACGCCCGAGACGCGCAACGGCATGCTGGAGGTCGAGGCGGCCTTTGGCCGGGCCGGCCTGGACTTTCCCCGGCAGGCGGTGGCCATCACCTCACCGACTCGCGACGGCTCGCGCAGCGTGCTCTTTGACCGGGCGGCGGCGGCGGGCTGGCTGGCGATCTTTGAAATGGCCGACTGGATCGGCGGACGAACCTCGGTGATGAGCGCGGTGGGGCTGCTGCCAGCGCGGCTGATCGGGGTGGACACCGACGCGATGCTGGCCGGTGCGGCGGCGATGGACGCCCGAACGCGGGTGGAGGACGCCCGGACGAATCCGGCAATGCTGCTGGCGCTGATGTGGCACCAGGCCGGCGGCGGCCGGGGGGCCAAGGACATGGTGGTGCTGCCCTACTGCGACCGACTCAGCCTGTTCGGGAAATATTTGCAGCAACTGATCATGGAATCGCTGGGCAAGGAACTGGACCGGCAGGGTCGCCGGGTGAACCAGGGCATCGCCGTCTATGGGAACAAGGGCTCGACCGACCAGCACGCCTACATCCAGCAGTTGCGCGACGGATTGGACAACTTTTTCGCCACCTTCGTGGAGATCCGGCAGTCGCGCCCGGGCGGCTCGATCGCGGTGGGTGATGGCGGCGTGACTTCGGGCGACTACCTGCAGGGTTTCCTGCGCGGCACGCGCGACGCGCTGACCGGCAATGGGCGCGAGTCGATCACGCTGAGTTTCGAGACGCTGGATGCCCGCACCCTGGGTGCGCTGATTGCGTTGTTCGAGCGGACCGTCTCGCTCTACGCGAGTCTGGTGGACGTCAATGCCTACCACCAACCCGGCGTCGAGGCCGGCAAGAAGGCGGCGGGGCGCTTCCTCGACGGGGTGCTGGCAGTGGCCTACATCCTGGAAAGCCACCGGGGCGAGTCGCTCAGTGCCATGGAGATCCAGGCGCGGTTGGGCGAGGCTCTGACTGACTTCGATGTGGAGTCGGTCTATCACGCCGCCCGCCATCTGGCAGCGAGCCGGGATCATTTCACCGTCACGCCGGGGGATTCACCGGCCGGGGACCGTTTTTCCTCTCGCTGAAGGCGCGGCGAGATCGATCCGGTAGTGCTCTCGGAACCAGATGCCGAGGGCCGCAGCCAGGGCGGCGGCGAAACGCTGCCGGTTTTCCGCCGTATCCCGCACACCCCGGCGCGGCGCCTCGATCTGCACGGCACTGAGGGTGCCTCCGCCAGCTGAGCCGTATTTCTGCACGTTGTAGCCGCCTGAAAAATACGGACCCCCTCCCGGATGGGGATGCGCGGGCGAAGGCACGGATGGAAAGCCGGCTCTTTCCAGGAGCCCGCCGAGGCTGTTCGTTCCACGAACCACGGCGGAGAAGGGCTTCCCGGACCGCGCAACGGCATCGCGCACGGAAACCACCCCGGCGAGGGCGGGATCGACGTCTATTTTCTCATCGGACAGTGCGAGGTCGGCGGCCTTCAGTCGATAACCCCACTCGACTCGCGCGGTGGCATGCGACTGTCCGTGGAGGTCGATGTAGAGACCGGCACCCCATTCACGGTGAACGGCATCAGCCGCCTCGCCGACGGCGCGGTGATAGGCCCGCCACAGGGCTTCGGTGAGCGGATGGCCTTGGGCGGCCTCGGTGAGTTCGCGATTGCAGTCGACCTTGGCCCGATGCACTTCACAGACGATCAGATGAGGCCGGCGGCCGAATTGTTTTCCCAGCTCATCCGCCAGCCGGCGTGCCAGATCATCAGTGCCCGCATCGCGCAGCAGCACGCCGACGGGACGGTCCGGCAACTCGGACGGGCGCAATTCGCCTCCATGGGGCGCACCGACGATGATGGGCAGCCCACCTGTCAAGACATCCAGCCAGGCGGCAGGGATGGCGGGATCATCCCCGCCGGCTTTCTCCTGAGGTCTGGCGAGCGCAAGAGCCAGCCAACACACGCCCGCCACCAGAGCGGCGAATCGGCACAGCTGTGGGCGGTAGGCGATCATGTCCGGCTCTTCACCCCCGCAAGTCGCTGATCGCGATCACCTGCTCGAAGACGGGCTCTCCAATCACATTGCGGATGCCGGCTTTCACCTCGCCGCGGTCCCAGTCGATGTCGAGCAGGCCGAAATTCAGGTCGCGGAAGTTGCCCGGGCTCACCCGATGGCGATTTGGCTCGGCGTCGGTGCCGCCACCGGGATTGGTGAGGCTGCTGGAGGTGACTTCCCACACCGGTTGACCCGGACTGAGCGGATCCGCAGTCTCGAGGCGCATGACCTCCGCGAGGTGGCGATCGCCGCTCAGAAAAATGGCGCCGCCGGCCCGGGTGTCCCGCAGCAGCTTCAACAGGCGGGCGCGCTCGGCTGGAAAATTTTCCCAACATTCCCAGGCATGATCCTGCGGCAGCACCTGGGTGCTGGATGCCACGATCCTCAGGTCTGCGGGCTGGCGCAGCGTCTTTTCCAACCACTGCCATTGCACCTCGCCCAGCACGGTGGCCCCGGGATCGAGATTCGGCGCGTAGGGGCCATGGGCACCCCGCTGGGGCAGCTTTTTCAGCGGACTGCGGAAGTAGCGCGTATCGAGCAGGATCAACTGCACCCGCCGGCCAGCCGGCCCAACGACACGGGCGTCGTAGATGCCGGGGCGCTGCCGCACCGGGCTGTCTTCGGGGAGGCGGAAGAAATCCGCGAAGAGCCGCTGCGAGGCTTCGCGCATGGGGTAGTCGGCGCCGCCATCGTTCACGCCGAAATCATGGTCATCCCAAATGCCCTGGACCGGGCAGGTCTCGCGAAAGGCGCGAAAATCGGGATTGGCGTCGAGTTTGTCGTACTTGGCCTTCAGCACCGCCATATCCTCGCTGTCGCCGTAGATATTGTCGCCGAGGAACAGGAAAAGCTGCGGCTGGCTCTCCTGGATGGCGCGCCAGATCGGTGCCGGCTTGTCCAGATGGCAGCAGGAGCCAAAGGCCAGCCGGGTGAGGGTGTCGCCGCTTTCCAGAGCCCGCGCCGCTGCACCCAGGCCGATCAGGGCGACCGGACTGGAGGCGAGGAAGCGACGCCGCGAGAGAGTCAGGGAGGAAGTCCATCGATCCATGGCGGTGAGACTAGGCCGGGCGCGGGTGGCGGTCCAACTCAAAATCCCTTCGCAATCGGGTACCCGCTACCCTAGTGTTGCGGCTGTCTCCCCCCATCGGATACCACCCTCCCCATGCCAGAGAACGGCCATTTCGAGAAAGTGCTCGCCCACGCCGAGGCCTCGCTCATCCCCCTGCGGCGTGAGGTGAAGGACCACGCCGCGCTGCTGCAACTTTACCGGAAATTCCTGAAAAAGGAGAATCACCGCATCCGCCTGCTCCACAAACAGGGCGCCGGCGGCGTGGAGGTGGCCCAAAGCCGCGCCGTCCTGCTGGACGTGGTGATCAACGATCTCTTTGCCGCCGCCATGGAGCGCCGGGCGTCTGAAGGCGGGCGGGAGACTGCCGGGGAGCTTTCGGCCCATCCTCTGACCCTCGTAGCCAGCGGCGGCTACGGCCGCGGCGTGCTGAACCCCGGCAGCGACATCGACCTGCTTTTCCTCCTGCCCGAACTGGAGAATGCCGTGACCGATGAGGTCAATGAGATCGTGAGCCAGATCCTGCTGATGCTCTATGACGTGGGCTTCAAGGTCGGCCACGCGGTGCGCACGGTGTCCGAGTCCATTCAATTCGCCAATCAGGATCACCCCACCAAGACGGCGATGCTCGACGCCCGCTTCATCGCCGGCGATGCCTCGCTGTTCGACACATTCGAGTCGTCCTTTCACGAAGGCTGCCTGAAGGGCCAGGAGCGCGAGTATCTCAATGTCCGCAGCCAGGACATCCGCGCCCGCCACAAGAAATGGGGCCGCACCGTGCACCTCCAGGAGCCGAATGTGAAGGAAGGCTGCGGCGGCCTGCGCGACTACCACAACCTGATCTGGGTGCTCTGGGTGCTGAGACAAAGCCGCAACCTGCACGCGCTGGTCAAGGAAGGTCGTCTCACCCTCACCGCCTACAAGGAGATCGAAAACGCCTACGAGTTCCTGATGCGGGTGCGCAACGGCCTCCACTACGCGCAGAAGGGGAAATCGGGCGACATCCTGACGCTGCGGCATCAGGGCATTCTGGCGACGGAGTTTGGCTACCCGCAGAAGACCATCCTGCGCCGCAGCGAGGCCTTCATGCGGGACTACTATTTTCACACCCGCAATCTCTACCAGCACAGCACCTCGCTGATGCAGAGCTTCGAGTTGGAAGTGGTGGACGACAGCACCGGCCCGGTGCCCTACATCGGCTTCCTCGCCCGGCGGCGGGCGCCGGAGGAGCATTTCGACGGCTTTTTCAGCCGCGACGGGCTCATCTACCCCGAATCGATGCAAATCTTCGCGGAAGACCCGAACCGCATGATGCGGACCTTCCTCCACACCCAGCAACGCCATCTCAAGTTCAGCCCCGAGATCCGCAAGCTGTTCAAGGCCAGCTACGCCCTGATCACGAAGGATTTCCGAAAATCGCGCTCGAACCGCGAGACCTTCGAGCAGATCCTCCAGCACCGCGGAGATGTGGCCCGCATCCTCCGGCAGATGCATCGCGTCGGCTTTCTCGGCCGATACCTGCCGGAATTTGGCGCCCTCACCGATCTGGTGCAGCACGAGTTTTTCCACCGCTACTCGGCCGACGAGCACACCCTGCGCTGCATCGACCAGCTCGACGCCCTGGCCAGCACCGAAGACCCCAAGGCCGGATTTTTCCAACAGCTCTTCCGTGATCTGGAGGACCCCTACATCCTCTACCTCGCCCTCATCCTGCACGACACGGGGCGGGCGGAGAACATGCGCCATCATGAGGATGCCAGCGCCATGCTCGCCAGCCAGGTCTGCACCCGGCTGCGCATCTATGGCGACCGGCGTCGGCGGCTTACTTTTTTGGTCGACCACCACCTCACCTTCTGGCGCGTCGCCACGACACGGAACATCGACGATCCCGCGACCGTGGCCGAGTTCGCCCAGTCCATGCAGAACCGCTCCTATCTGGAGACGCTGTTCCTCTTCAGCTACGTGGACTCCCGAGCCACCAACGAAGAGGCCTGGAGCGACTGGAAATACACCCTGATGTCGCATCTCTACCGGAACACCCTGTCCTGGTTCGAGGATCGTGACGCATTCAACGAGAAAGCCAACCGCCCCCGCACCGCCCAGCGGGAAAAGATCATCGACAAACTCGACGGCGACTACCGGGAGGAGATCGAAGCGCATTTCGAGACCATGCCGGAGCGCTACTTCCGCTTCCGCGGCCACGAGAGCATCCTGCGGCACATCCGGCTCTTCCGGCGGTTCTTCGAGAAGGTACAACTCCCCGGACTGGACAGCCTCATCCCCGTCGTGGGCTGGGAAGCCCGACCCAACGAAGGCTACAGCCTGGTCGAGGTCGTCGGCTGGAACCGCCACCACTTCCTCGCCAAAGTCGCCGGTGCGCTGGCGGCGCGGAATCTCAACATCCTCAGCGCCGACCTGTTCACCCGATCCGACGATCTCGTCATCGACATCTTCCGCGTCTGCACCACCAACTTCGGTCCGGTGAAGTCCGACCGCGAAATGGAGCGGGTGGAGAAGCTGCTCGAGACCCAGTTCGGTGTGGGTGACCAGGAGGTTGATTTCCGCGCCCTGATCGGCCGCGAACGGAGTCCCTCGGCGATGCAAAGCTCCCTCGAGATCGAGATCCCCCAGCGAGTCTTCGTCTCCAACAACCTCAGCGAACAACAGACCGTGCTGGAGCTACAGGCACAGGATCGCATCGGTTTGCTCTACGACATTTTCACCGCCCTCGGGAATCTCGAAGCCGAGGTGGTCCACGCCCGCATCAGCACCCAGGCGGGGGCCGCGATCGATCGCTTTTATCTCGTCGATTCCCGCTCGGAGAAGAAGATCACGGACAAAAGCCGCCTCAAAGAGATCGAGGGAGCGATCGCCAAGGCCGTCGGCATTTGATCCGCGGCCAGCGGCCCTCAAAAAACCCATCACGGCTCCCACACCGGTCGACTCGACAGGATGTCCCGCCTGATCTCGCCAGGCAGGACCGCAAATACCGGAAACGACGGCCGGATGCGGTGGCAGCCCTCCCGGATCGCCCTCCGAATCTCACCCGCGCCGTAGCGGGTCGAAAAATGAGACAGGATGAGGGCCTCCAGAGGCAGATCCGCCGCCATCGGCAGCACCTGATCCAGCGCCGAATGCCGCATCTCCTGCGCCCGAGACACCGCATCCGCGACATGGAGAAAAGTGGACTCGTGAATCAGGATCTTCGGCCGCTGCCAACGGTCTGCCGGCTCGATCGGCGTGTCCGCCGAATAAGCCAGCAGCGTCTCGGAGACCGTCTCGATCACCGCGGCATCGCCCCGCGTGTGTCGCGCCGTCACGATCTCGGCCTCGCTGAGACCGGCAAACTCGGGCCGCAGCCGGTTGTGCTCACTCACCACCAGGTAGCCCAGGCTCTTCACGATGCCGGGCTCCGTGTCGATGTGGCGGCTGGCCACGGGCAAAATGCGGGCATTGGCCTTGCCCAGCGGATGCGACAAGCCGGGGATCACAGGCATCCACCGGTTCCGCCCGACGCCATGCTCCTCCCGCCGGTCAAATTCCTTCAAAAACGCCTCCAGCGCCGGGAAGGATCCGCAATCCCTCGGATACAGGACCACCGGCAGCCCCCGCTCGCGCGCATTGATCTGCAAAAACTGGGGCAGTCCATTGAGATGATCGCGATCGGCATGGGAAACGGCGATCATCCGCACTTTCCGCGACTTTTGCAGCAAGCCGGCCACCGCTCCGTCGCCGCAATCCAGTAACAGAGCCAGATCGTCCACGAAAAACCATGTCGAAAACAACGCGGTCGAATAGCCGGTGATGGTCAGGTTCATGGCTCTCGCTTCGATGATCCACCCTTTCTCTGCCTGCCACTCAGCCGACGCCGTGGCATCAAGCGCCCCATTTTCCCATCCAGAACGAAACGAAAAAACGCGCCAGAGTCACATCCGGCGCGTTCTGTCGCGGGATGGACGGACCATCCAGCCGCTCGCTCGTGCGGACCGGGATCGGTCAGCGCATCAGGTTCAGCGCGCGGGCCCGCTTGATCTCGCGGGTGATGCGGCGATGGACCTTGGCGGAGACGCCGGTGACCCGGCGCGGATAGATCTTGCCGGTCTCCGACACGAACTTGGAGAGGTAATCCGGATTCAGGTAATGGACCTTGTCGGCCGGAATGTCCATGCGGCGCCGCGGCATGCGACGGTTGGCCCGGCGCAGGTTGGCGGCTCTTTCTTCAGTTTTGGGACCCATATGCGGTGCAGGTGGCGGTTGAAATATCCGGCGAATCAGCGCTTCTCGCGATGCAGCGTGCGACGCTTCAGGAAGGGGTTGAACTTCACTTTCTCGAGACGGCCGGGAGTCCGGAGACTCTTTTTATTCCGGCTCGTCACATACTGCGAAGCTTGCTTGCCCTCGGCCTTGGCCTCGGTGCACTCCAGGATGATGACGTCGCGTGGCATGACAAAAAACGGGTTTCAGGGATGTTTCGTAAACGAGCGGGCGGGCAATTTCCCGATTTCCCGGCTCCCGTCAAGCTTCATCTTCAGCCTCGGCGGCGGCGGTGTCCGCCTCGCTGAGTCCGAACAGCGACGTGACCGGGGTCCGATAGTGCCCCGATTGCTGCTGCTGTTCCAGTTGCTCCTGACAGGTCACGGTGAACCGGGCGAACGGCAGCGCCTCCAGTCGGGCGGCCGGAATCCGCTCGCCGGACATCTCGCAAATCCCATAGGTGCCGTTTTCGACCCGCTTGATCGCTTCTTCGATCTCGTAAAGCGCATCCTGCTCCTGCGACAGCAGGTTCAGGGCAAAATCACGATCGTAGGAGTCACTGCCGGCATCGGCCTGGTGCATGCCGAAGGCGGAAGCCTCATTGCCTTCGGCGCGCGAGCGGAGCGTGTCTCGGGCCACGCCACTCATTTGGTCCAGCAGAGAGTCGCGCAGATCGAGCAGCCGCTGGTGCTGGCTCTTCAGGAATCCCTTCAACAGGGCCTTTTCCGGCTCGGCCTTCGCGGGGGCCGCCTTCGGTGCCGCGACCGGAGCCTTGGAGGGCGCAGCCTTCGCCACCTCCTTGGGCTTGGCGGTCGGCGCCGCAGGCTTGGCCGGAGCCTTGGCAGGCGTTTTCGCCGGGGCCTTGGCTACCACCGGCTTTTTATCCGCCACTTTGGCGGTCTTGGCGGCGGGCTTTTTCGCGGATGCCGCCGACTTAGGCTTCACAGCCGCCTTTTTTGCGGCCGGAGCGGGCTTTCCCTTCGAGCCCGGCTTCCCCGCGTCGGCCTTGGCGTTCGCCACCGGTTTGGCAGCTCCCGCCTTGGCCTTCGCGGTTTTGTTCTCCGTAGCCGGAGAAGAGCTACTTAACTTTTTTTTTTGGCCGCTTTCTTGGCAGGCGCCTTCTTCGCCGCTTTTTTGGCGGGCGCTTTCTTGGCGGGTGCTTTCTTCGCTGCCTTTTTGGCGGGCGCTTTCTTCACCGCCTTTTTGACGGCCGCTTTTTTGGCGGGCGCTTTCTTGGCGGCTGCTTTCTTGGTGGCTGCTTTCTTTGCCATAGTTCAGGCTTCCGTTAACGAACGTATCAGGTTCGTGTGTTGTCATCACTAAAACCCGGTTGACCGGGCCGCCCAAACCCCGCTCACCGAGAGCGCGGGAAAAGGCGGCAATAGTTAGTTCAAGGAACAGGTTCCCGCAAGGGGGAAAGCAACGCGACCGATGCCCCGCACCCAACCTCGACGAAGTCATTCCAAAAAAATGTCCCAGCCGTTTCGCCAACCCGCCCGCACCCGAAAGGCATCGCGGCACGGCATTTTGATAACTCGTAAAGATAAGCCATTTGCCGCAACCAAGCCACAACCCCGCCACACCAGCACGCGCACATCGGCAGGCGTCCGAGATTCCCGAAAATTCAACGCTGCCAGAGCATGACAGACGAACTCTATCGTTACCAAAAAAGCCGTTCGGTGCACCACCCCCAATGCCCTGCCGCGGATGCCCCTTCGAGTAACCATCATTGATCAGCCCAGTCCGGTCACGCTCCGCTAAAAAAGTTCATCGCAGCCAGGGCGGCATCCCCAAAAAGTTGAAAAAATTCCCCGCGAAATTTTTTCGAAAAACGCGCAAAAAGTCGCCGTCGCCTTCCTGATCGATGTCGATGCCACCACTGAGGAGCGCCCGATACCGGAGGCTCTCCCGCCTTGAACCGTGCTTCCGATCCTACCCTGTTTGCTCTCCGAACCAACCCTGTTGGTGCGGAAACGGAGCCTCCGCGGCTTACTTCATCATCACTTCGGCAATCACCCGGGAGAGATGTCCGACGTCGTAGGGCTTCGGCAGGATGCCGGCATAGCCATCTTCGCGGAAGGTTTCGATCGCATCATCGGAAAAGAACCCGCTGGTCGCGATGACGCGCGCTCCGCGATCGATTCTCAGAATCTCTGATTTGACCTCGTCTCCGCTCAGACCGCCGGGCAGGGTCATGTCCAACAGCACGGCATCGATCGGCTCCGGCGAGCGCATCCGCTGGCGGTACAGATCGACCGCCTCCTGTCCGCTCGATGCGGACACGGCTTCGTAGCCGAGCTTGGTGAGCAGTCTCTCGGCGGCGTCGCGCACACTGTCCAGATCGTCGACCACGAGCACCCGGCCCGTGCCAGTGATCACCTCATTCTGCGCATCGCCGACGGTCAACGGCGAAGACCCTTTCGTCTCGTCACCCTGGACAATGGCCTCGATGATCTGACAAGCCGGCAGGAAGACCCGGAACTCGGTGCCCACATTCACCTGCGACTTCACCGTGATGGCACCTCCGTGCCGCTGAACGATCGTCCGGCAGGTCGCCAGCCCGATGCCGGTGCCGTACTCTTTGGTCGTGTAGCCAGCCTCGAAGATTTTGTCCAATCGCGCCGCCGGGATGCCGCAGCCCCGGTCGCGCACCCGCACCAGGACGTAGGGTCCGGCAGCCAGCCCGAGGCTCGTCCCCTCGGGCATGACAAAATTCTCCACAAAACACTGAATGATGCCGCCTTTCGGCATCGCCTGGCAGGCGTTGATGACCAGATTCTGGAATACCTGCCGAATCTGTTGCGTGTTGACCTCGACGCCCCACACGCCGTCCGGAGAGACCATGTCGCAGCGGACTTTGCCGCCCGAGGTGGCGAATCGCGCCGTTTGACGCAGCAGGTCGGCCAGATTCACCACTTCTACCTTTGGTTTCCGACCGCCGGTGGAATCCAAAATCTGTTGGGCCAGCCCTTTCGCGACGTGAATCGCCTCGACCGCCTTGTCGATGTGCCCGCGCACCGAGCTTTGGAGCGCCGTCTCCAGACGCGCGTTGCTGAGATTGCCCAGCATCACGGTCAGCGCGTTGTTGAAATCGTGGGCAATGCCCTCTGCCAGCAGAGCCAGCGCCTCGACCCGACTCTTTTCCAGACTCTCCTCCAGCGAAGGCAGCGATCGCGCCGGCGCGGATTCCGGCTCGGCGGCAACCGGAGTGACCACCGGCGAAAAGGTCAGGATGTAATTGACCACGGTGCCCGCCTGATCCCGCACACCGGATATCGTCCAGCGGCAGCGCACTCGCCCGGCGCGCTTGAGCAAGTCCTTTTCGGTCTGCACCAGCTTTCCCGACTCCGCCACCAACGGCAGCTTTTGGAGCAGCAGATCCAGGCTCTCCGGCTCGAAAACCAGCCCCAAGGGTCGATCCAGCAGGGACTCGCGGCGATAGCCGGTCATCTCAGACGCTGCCCGGTTCGCGAAGACGATCAACGGCCCCAGAGAGTGGCGCGCTCTGGCTTCGACAATCAATATGCCCTCCCCGACCTGCTCGATGGCATGCCGAAAATGGTGATTGATAGACCTGATTTGATCGATCGACTGGCTCATCCCCGCACCCGGACAAAATTTGGACAGGCTCCGTTTTACAACGACCTGTCTACTTAAGCAAAGTTAAATTTCACTCACCAATAAGAAATTTCGCACGAGAGCGATTCCCGGAGCGTTTTTCTCCGATTTCCTCCCGATCACGCTCTGGACGCCCCCGGCATTTGCGGCCATTTTCCGGCCCCATTTCCCCGGAGCGCCGCTCCAGAACGCAATCCAACCCTAGAAAAAGCCCTTCCCCATGTCCACTTCGCCGGATTCCCAATGCGTGCGTGTCGGTGTCATCGGCGGCGGCCTGATGGGCAAGGAAGCCGCCTCGGCTTTCGGCCGCTGGTTCGCCCTGCTCGACGTGCCCGTCCGCGCCGAACTCGTCGCCGTCGCAGACCTGTCCGAGCCCGCGCTCGATTGGTTCCGCCAGGTGCCCACGGTGCGCCACCTGTCGACCGACTATCACCAGATCCTCGCGGATCCCGATGTCGATGTGATCTACTGCGCCATCCCCCATCACCTGCACGAAAAGGTTTACTGCGACATTTTGGATGCCGGCAAGGACCTCCTGGCCGAAAAGCCCTTCGGCATCGACCTCGCCTCCGCACGACGCATCGTGGACAAAATCGCCGCGACCGGTCGCTTCGTGCGCTGCAGTTCGGAATTCCCCTTCCTCCCCGGCGCCCAGCGCGTCATCGCCGAGGCCAGTTCGGGCCGCCTAGGCCGGATCATCGAGATTGTCTCCGCCTTCCACCATTCCAGCGATCTCAATCCCGACAAGCCGATCAACTGGAAGCGCCAGGTGAAATACTGCGGCGAGATCGGCGTGATGGGCGATCTGGGCATGCACGTCGCCCACATCCCGCTGCGCCTCGGGTGGAAACCCCGGCGCGTCTTCGCCCAGCTCAGCCAGATCTGGTCGCAGCGGCCCGACGGACACGGCGGCATGGCCGACTGCGACACCTGGGACAACGCCCTCATCCACGGTGAGCTGGATCTCGGCGACCAGACCGGCATCCCGATGCGCTGGGAAACCAAACGCCTCTCGCCCGGCGCCACGAACACCTGGTTCGTCGAAGTGCTCGGCACCGAGGGCGGCGTCCGCTATTCGACCGCCGAGCCGAAGACCCTGTGGACTTTCCGCCGCAACGGCAACACCCAGACCTGGACCCGCGAGGATCTCGGTTTCGGCACGCCCTACAAGACCATCACCGGAGGCATCTTCGAAGTGGGCTTCCCCGACGTGCTGCAGCAGATGTGGGCGGCCTTCCTCTGCGAGCGCGCCGACGCCCTCGAAGGCCGCTTCGGCTGCGCCACCCCCGAGGAAGCCCTCGCCAGCCACCAGGTCTTCGACGCCGCCCTGCGGTCGCACAAGGAAGGGCGGGCTGTTGAAGTGAATTGAACAAGAAGCACGAAACCCCAAGCTCGAAATCCGAAACAAATCCAAAGGAGAAAAATCTCCGAATGTTCAAAACGTCCACAAATCAAGGAGCGCTTCCCGTTTCGGAAGTTCGAGGCCTTGGTGATTGGATCTTGTTTGGGATTTAGAGTTTAGGATTTGGTTACTTCAGACAGCCATGCCTTCCCCCACCCGCTCCGGCCTTCTCGCCGCTGGCAACCTAATCGTCGATCACGTGAAGCTGATCGACGCCTGGCCGTCACAGGATGCCCTCGTGTCCATCCTCTCTCAGGAAAGCGCCAACGGCGGCGGGCCGTACAATGTCACGAAGGACCTCGCCCGGCTCTTTCCCGATTCCGAGACCCGGCCCTTTCCCCTCGCCATCGCCGGCCTGGTCGGCGACGACCCCGACGGCACCTGGATCCGCCGCGACTGTGAGAGCCACGGCATCGACACCGCCCACCTCGGCACCTGCGCAGAGGCCGCCACCAGCTACACCGATGTCATGACCGTCGCCGCCACGGGACGGCGCACCTTTTTCCACCAGCGCGGCGCCAATGCGCGCTTCGATGAACGCAGCCTCGACTTCAGCGACAGCCCGCACCGGCTTTTCTACCTCGGCTACCTGCTCCTCCTCGATGCACTCGACACCCTGCGTCCCGACGGGCGGCCCGGGGCGGCCCACCTGCTCGCCGCCGCCCGCTCCTCCGGCCTGACCACCGTGGTGGATCTCGTCAGCGAGGAAAGCGACCGCTTCCGCGAGGTCATCGCCCCGTCCCTGCCCGAGGCCGACGTGCTCCTGACCAATGAATTTGAGGCCGCCCGCCTCTCCGGCATCGATCTGGCCGATTTCACACCTGCCACGGCACGCCGGGCAGCGGAAGCGATTCGTGACATGGGTGTCAGGCAACTCGTCGTCATTCACGCCCCGGCCGGTGCCGTCGCTCTAGATTGCACCACCGGCTTGACGCACGCCGTCGGCTCGGTACGCGTACCCGATGGCGAGATCCGCGGCGCCGTCGGGGCCGGCGATGCTTTTGCCGCCGGCGTACTGCTCGGCATCCATGAGGATTGGGCCATCGACCGCTCCCTGCGCACGGGTGCCTGCGTCGCGGCGAGCTGCCTGCGGCACCCGACCACCTCCGGCGGCATCCTGCCTCTAGCCGAGTGTCTCGCCCTCGGAGAACGCTGGGGCTATCGCGACTTCTGATTTCCCGCCTTGGCCTGTCGCCTTCTCGAAAAGGTGGCCTTTCTCACTCGGGCAGGCCCATATCCTTCAGCTTTCGTTGCAGGGTGCGGCGGCTGATGCCGAGCAACCGGGCGGCTTCGGTGCGGTTGTTTTTGGTCCGTCGCAACGCCTCATCGATGAAGGCGGCCTCCATGCGGGCCAGATCGAGATCCGCGGCCAGAGTGGGCAGGGTGGCGGGGCTTTCGTTCCGGGCCGCCGCGTTGGCGGAGCGCAGCGGCTTCACCTCAAACAGGCCACCCGCGTCGCCGCTGTCGGGCTGAAGGAAAGTGGGCAGGTGTCGCAGGCCGATCCGGGCGGCATTGCTCATCACCACGCCATGCTCGATGGCGGTGCGAAGCTGCCGCACGTTGCCCGGCCAGTCGTAGGCGACGAGCCGCTGCAGGGCATCGGGTGCCAGCTCGCGGACCGGCTTCCCATTTTCCTCGGCAAACTCCCGGAGGAAGGCATTCGCCAGCAGCACGATGTCCTCGCGACGCTCGCGGAGGGGCGGCATGGCGATCTTCACCACGGCGAGGCGAAAATAGAGGTCGTCGCGAAAGTCACCCTTCGAGACCAGCTCGGCGAGGTCCTTGTTCGTCGCGGCGATGACGCGCACATCGACTTTGACGGGCTTGTTGCTGCCGAGCCGCTCGATGGTGCGCTCACCGAGGGCGCGGAGGAGCTTCACCTGGGTGCTGACATCGATCTCGCCGATCTCGTCGAGGAAAAGGGTGCCCCCGTCGGCCTCCTCAAACCGTCCGATGCGGCGCTCCGTCGCTCCGGTGAAGGCGCCCCGCTCATGGCCGAACAATTCGCTCTCGAGCAGTTGGGCGCTGAGGGCGGCGCAGTGGACGATGACGAGCTTCGACTTCGGCCTGCCGCTCAGGTTGTGCAAAGCGTGGGCGATCAGCTCCTTCCCGGTGCCGCTTTCGCCCTCGATCAGCACGGTGGCACGGGTCGGCGCGACCTGGCGCACGATGTCGAAGACGGGCTGCATCGCGGCGGAGTCGCCGATGATGCGCTCGAGACCGTAGCGCTGCTCGACCTGCTTCTTCAGCGCGACATTCTCGCTCTCGACGGTGCGGCTGCGGACGGCGCGTTTGATGGTTAGCTCCAGCTCGTCGATGTTAAGCGGTTTGCTGACATAGTCCCAGGCCCCGCGCTTCATGGCCTCCACCGCCACTTCAACGGAGCCGTAGGCCGTCATGAGGATGCAAATGGGCGGCCGCGGGAGCTTGAGCGCCAGATCGATGAGGTCCATGCCATCCTCGCCACCCAGCCTCAGATCGGTGACCATCACGTCGATATTCTCCGTCTTCAGCACTTGCAGGGCCTCGGCGGTGTTCGCGGCGATGTAGACATCGAATTCATCTTCAAACGAAAGCCGCAGTCCCTCGCGGGTGTGCTTTTCGTCGTCGACGATGAGGACGGTGGTTTCGGTCATGGCTGTATTCGGCAACTATCTCTCCCCCACCATGTCCGCTTCCACATCGATCACCGCGTCACCCAGATCCCGGTCGGCGGGAGGCAGGAAGCGCATCTGCTTTTCATGACGGGGGAGGTAGATCGTCACAGTGGTCCCGGCACCTTCCTCGCTTTCGAATTCGATCTCTCCGCCATGCTCCCGCACGATGCGGTGGACGATGAGCAGTCCGAGACCGGAGCCGGTCTTCTTGGTGGTGAAATAGGGTTCGAAGACCTTGCCCAGTTGCTCTGGCGAGATGCCCTGGCCGGTGTCAGCGAAGGAAACACGCACTTTCTCGTCGTCGAAGTCCGTGCGCACGGTGATGGCACCGTTCGAGCCGACGGCTTGGGAGGCATTGCGGATGAGATTGTAGAAAGCCTGCTTGATCTGATCCCGGTCCAGCCGCAGGCGCGGGAGCGCATCGTGAAGTTGGAGCCGGAGGTCAATGCCGCGGTCGGCCACCTCCGGACCGAGGAACTCGGCCGACTCGCGCACGATCTGATTGAGGTCCTCGAGACGGAACTGCGGGGTCGTGGGGCGTACTGCGGAGAGAAACCGCTGCACGATGGCGTCGAGCCGCTTGATCTCGTCGCGCGCCACCTGCAGGGAGTCGCCCAACTCGCGGGCGAGGGCGGGATCGGCCTTCTTGCGCAGTTTGCGCTCCACGACCTGGAGATGAATGTGGAGGGAATTGAGCGGATTCCCAATCTCATGGGCCACACCGGCGGCCAGCATGGTGAGTACATTCATGCGCTCGGACTCGATCTCCTCGCGGTGAATCTCGCGGGTCTCGGTGATGTCGCGGAGCAGCAACACGTAACCTCCGAAGGCTTCATCCTCGTCATCGCCGCCCACCGGGCTCTCGTTGGCACCGAGGGGCGCGACGTAGAAATTCACATAGCGGTGCTCGGGATAGTAAATCTCCAGGTCGCGGCTGACGACCCGGCCCGAGCGGGTGAGGCTCTCCCAATCCAACCCCCGGATACGGGTGGCGATGGGCTGGCCGATCGATTCGTTGCGATCAATGGCGAACAGCTCCGAAGCGGCGCGGTTCAGGTAATGGATGGTGCCGCCAGCACCGGTGACGATGACCCCCTCGCGCAGGGCGTCGAAGACCTTTTCCAGAAAGCCCTTCTCCTGAACCACCCGCAGCACCGCACTCTGGATCTCCTGCGGGTCCAGGCGGTCGAGCCGCTCGATCAATTTGTCGATGAATCCGCTTTTCATGATGATCTCCCGTCTGTCCTCGGGACGGGAAAAAACGCTGGGTTTTTGAAACCGGGTTGTTTATGGTCGGCGAGCGGGTGCCCTGAGAGCGCCCATCCCACCAACCCCGAGCCCGGAAAAACCCATGCCCCAGGATCAATACCTCATCGTCTACTGCACTCTCCCCAGCATCGATGAAGCGCGACAAATTGGCACACAGCTGGTCGAGTCGCAAGTAGCGGCCTGCGTCAATTTGGTCCCTCAGATCGAATCGATTTACCGTTGGGAGGGGAAGGCGACCACTTCGAACGAAGTGCTGGCTTTGATCAAAACCACCGAGGCGAATTACCGCGCCGTCGAAGCTGCCATCCAGCGGCTGCATCCCTACAAAGTGCCCGCCATCGTGGCCGTGCCGGTCGCGCATGGATCGCAGGCCTATCTGGGCTGGATTTCTGAAAACACGCGGGATTGACCCGCACCGGGAGGATCTGGCATGCTTGGCGCCAATGAAATCCACCCGCCTCAGCCTCCTCATCCGCCTCCTTGGGCTGGCCTGCCTCTCCAGTTCCACCGCCGTCGCGGCCCCGCCCAATGTGCTCCTCATCACTGCCGACGATCTGCGGCCCGAGCTGGGTTGCTACGGATCGGTCGCGCTCACGCCGCATCTCGACGCGCTGGCGGCGCGCGGCACACGGTTCACCCGCGCCTATTGCCAGCAGGCGGTCTGCAATCCCTCGCGCTCCAGCATGCTCACCGGACTGCGCCCCGGCACGCTCGGTCTCTACGTGAATGGCACCCACTTCCGCGAGCTGAAGCCGGATGTGACCACGCTGCCGCTGTGGTTCAAGGAACACGGCTACACCACCCGCTGCGCCGGCAAGATCTTCCACAACTGGCACACGAAAGAGAAGGGTGATCCCCGCTCCTGGTCGGCGCCGGAATTTCTTCACTTCGCCAACCACGGCGACGACGCCGCACAGGTGTCGGGGCCCCTGCCGGAGAACCACGCCAAACTCAGCGAGGGTCTGCGGCGCTACGGCTCGGTCGGCATGACCGAGGCCTATGACGTGCCTGACGAGGCCTACTACGACGGACGCGTCGCGGCCGAGGCCGTCCGCCTGCTGCCGGAATTGAAAAAAGGCGGCCCTTTTTTCCTCGCGGTCGGCTTTTGGAAACCCCACGCCCCGTTCAATGCCCCGAAGAAATACTGGGACCTCTACGATCGCGCCACGCTGCCGCCCGTCGATCCCCGCTGGCCAACCAACGCACCGGAGATCGCCTCCCATCCCAGCGGAGAGATCCTCGGCTCGGGCAAGGACCGCCGTACGCCGACCGACGGGCAGGTGGCCGAGATGAGGCACGGCTACCTCGCAGCCGTCAGCTATCTCGATGCACAGGTCGGCAAGGTGCTCACCGCGCTGCGCGATGAGGGGCTCGCGGACAACACCATCGTCGTCTTTTGGGGCGATCACGGCTATCACCTCGGCGAGCACGGCCTGTGGGCCAAGACGAGCAATTTCGAGCTCGATGCCCGTGTCCCGCTGATCGTGGCCACTCCCGCGCCAGCCCATCCGGGGGCGGAGTCGGCGTCTTTGGTGGAAATGATCGATCTCTTTCCCACCCTCGTCGAGCTGGCCGGTCTGCCCGCCGCACCGGGGCTGGAGGGGGCGAGCCTGGTGCCCGTGCTCAAGGATCCGACCGCATCCGTAAAACCCGCCGCCTTTACCCAGCATCCCCGGCCACCCTATCCCGATCGCAGTCCGCGCAAGGCTCCCGAATTGATGGGCTACAGCGTTCGCACCGCCGATTGGCGCTACACCGAGTGGCGGAACTGGGATACCGGTGCCATCGAAGCCACCGAACTCTACGATCACCGGAAGGAACAGCCGGAACTGGAAAACCTCGCCGCCGCTCCGCCCGATCCGATCGGCTTCGAGGCCGCCCGGCGACTGTTGCACGCCCAGTTCCCGCCCCAGGCGTCGAAAGCGCCGTGAGCGCCGGAGCGATCACTTCAGCAGGGGCAACAGCGACTCCAGCGCCTTTTTCCCCTCCTCTATGACCGACTCGGGCGTGGCTTTCGGGTCCTTGAGCGCGTCTTTCACCGCATCGAGGGCCTTCTCGGGAGCCTGCTCGACGATCGATTCGGCCGCCGCCGTGACGAGCCGGGCACTGAGATCCTCGCGGGGCTCGTCGACTGTGCCGGTGACGGTGAGGTCGGTCCAGAGAAAGCCCTTGTCGGTGCGGGTGAAGACCTTCCGCTCCGCCCCGGGAATCCATTGCAGGGTGCCGGGCGTCACCCCGAGCCGGAAGCGGCCCTGCAACTGGCCGCCGTCGATCGTCAGGTCGCCCTCGAGCCGGGCGAGGCCGTCACTCTGGATGACGAGGTTGGTGAATTGGATGCGCCCGCCCTGCCGCTCGATATCGGCGCGGGCTTCGTTCAGGGTGAGTCGCTCGAACTTTTTCGACTTCGTGTAGCGGGCCACGGTGGCGAGCAGGGGGACGTTTTTCACCTCGCCGCGGGCGACGGAGACGGTACCGGTCTGCTTCAGTTGCTCGGCATCGCGGGCGAGGCCGGTGACTTTGATGTCGGCATTCAGGGAGCCATTCACCCGCTCCTGCCAGGCGGGATTGAGGAGCGTTTTCAGGTCGAGATTTGCGAGGGACAGGTCGAGATCGAGCTCGGTACCCTCCACCAGTCGAGCCACGCCGGTGGCAGAGACCCGGGCCTCGTCCGGCAGCTTGATCTCGGCTTCGTTGAGAAAAACCTCGCGATCCTGCCAGCGGACGCGGAACCGGTCGATGGCGAGGTCAGGCTGGCGCGGGATGAAGAGCTGCCCTCCCTGACCGGCGATCTCCCATCCGCCGCCCGCAGCCCGCTGGAACTGGGTGCGCACGTCGCGCAGGGCGAAGGTGGTGGCTTTCTCAGAGCCGATCACCTCCAGCGTGGCCGCATCGGTCTCGATCGGGCCGAGGTCGAACCGATCGGGCAGGAACCGCCGCAACCAGGCCGGCGCACCAGGACCAGAACCGCCGTCTTGGCTGGCGTCACCGGATGCCGTCGGGAAATTTCCGGGCAGGCGCTCGGGGGAAAAGGCGACCTTCAACCGATTGACATGGGCATCCGTGATCTGCCAGGCGCCGTCTTTGGCCCCGGCCAGCGAGGCTCGGGCACCATCGACCTCGAGTCCGCCGAGCCGGGCATCCTCGTAGCCGCGGGCGCGGAAGCCGTCGGCAAAGGCGGTGGCGCCCTCCCAGCGTAGCGAGTCGAGCTGCACGTCGGAGCGCAGGGCGGTGGCAACCTTCCCGCCGACCCAGAGCCGGAAGGCTTCGCTGTTGCGGTAGCGCTCGATGCCGGCGCGGATCGCGAAAAGACCGCCAAAGAGCAGCACCAGCAGAGTGACGCCGGTGATGAGCACGATTTTCAGGGCCCGGCCGGCGGCAGGATGTGGGAGGAGCTTCATGGTGGGCATTTAACCCGAAATCGGGGCCGAGAAAAGCCGGAACCCCGGAAAAGCTCCGACCCGCGGCTCCCAAATCCCCCAGATTCCGATTGTTTAGCCATTTTCCGTGGTGCAGCATTCCCACGCCGTCCCTCCCCTCACCCACCTCCGCACCACCATGCTCGAACTGCGCGACATTCACTTTGCGATCCAGAAAGACGGCGAGGAGGTCCCGCTCATTGAAGGCGCGTCGATTCAGGTGCCGGCCGGGCATTTCATGGCCATCGTGGGACCGTCGGGTTGCGGCAAGTCCACCCTGCTCAAGCTGATCGCCGGCATCAACGTGGAGACCAAGGGACATGTGCTCTGGAACGGCCGCGATCTCTCGACGGACGGCGACCTGGAGCCGGCCGAGATCGGCTACGTGCCGCAGTTCAGCATCGCCTACGAACAGCTCACGGTGGAGGAAAGCATCGAGAGCGCGGTGCGGCTGCGGGTGAAGACCCGGGGCCGGGCCGCCTTTCACGAGCTCGTCGACCGCGTGCTGGAGCAGACCGGTCTCGACCCGCTGCGCAGCCGACCGGTGCGGGTGCTGTCGGGCGGCCAGCGTCGACGGCTCGCCCTGGCGATGGAATTGGTCACCGAGCCGGTGCTCCTGCTGGCTGACGAGGTCACCAGCGGGCTGGATCCGAAGAGCGAGCAGGAGATCGTGAAGCTACTCTACGAGCTGAGCCGCAAACAGCGCCGCATCGTGGTGAACGTGACCCACAGCCTGGCCAATCTGGAGCTCTACGACTCCGTACTGGTGCTGCATGAGGGCCGGGTGGTTTATCACGGCCAGCCACGCGCCCTGGACCACTATTTCAGCGTCGAGGAAGCCGAGGAAATCTATCCCCGCCTCGCCAAGCGACCGGCCGAGGACTGGCGGACGAGCTGGGAAAAGCACCGGGTCGACTACTACCAGGCGATGCTGGCGGCGGCGAATGACCCCGCGCCGGCCGAGGCCGGGGCCAGGGCCGGTATCGAGCCGGCAACGACCACGGCAGCCACGCCCGGCTTTGTGCGGCAGTTCTTTGCCCTGTTCTTCCGCCGCTGCAAGATCTTCGCCCGCGACGGCGGCCAACTCTTCCTCCAGATCGCCATCCTGCTCGGTTTCCCCGCGCTGGTCATCCTGTTCGCGCTGGATGGCATTGATCAGACCAAACGCCCGTCCGATTCGCTGCCCGCCACCCTGGCCGAGTTGGAGGCGGAAAAAAGCGTCATGGAGCACAACCTGAACCTCGGCGGGCTGGTGTCCGGCCTGGTGATGTTCCAGATCATCCTGCTCACCCTGATGGCGTCGAACAACGCCGCCCGCGAGATCGCCGGCGAGCGGCTGATCTACGAAAAAGAAAAACTCGGCGGAGTGCGGCCGACCACCTACCTGCTCAGCAAGCTGGCTTTCCTGGGCCTGCTGGTGGGCATCCAGTCGGTCTGGATGGCCGTCTTCGTGCAAAACATCTGCCATATCCCCACCCAGAGCTTCGGTCCGCAACTGACCATGCTGCTGCTGGTGAATGCGGCGATGACCGCGATCTGCCTCGGCATCTCCTCGCTGGCCCGGACCGCCGACCAGGCCTCGTTGCTGAGCATCTATCTGGTCGGCTTTCAGCTCCCGCTTTCCGGAGCCGTGCTGGCTCTGCCATCCATCGCCGGATGGATCACCCGGCCCTTCATTTCAGCCTACTGGAGTTGGGCGGGCATCATGAACTCGCTGGAGGGCAGCTACCGCACCGCCGTCGACAGCGTGACGGAGACCTACCTCGCGCCAGTCACGGTCTGCTACCTCGTGCTGCTCGCGCACATCGGGATCGGGCTCTTCCTCGCCTATGTCGGCGTGAAAAAGGCGCGATGGGAGTGACGGTCCCCGGGGTTTTGCGTCACGGCCGGATGTGGTAGAGTGGCGATGCGGGCTACTCCTCCCGCTCCCAAAACTGTCCATGAAAATGAACCCCATCTCACGCCGCACCATCGCCGCGCTGGCCTGCCTCCTCGCCGTCTCCCACGCCGGCCCGCTGCTCCATGCCGAGACCATCATCGTGGGCGGACGCACCATCGAAAATGCCGAGATGGCCGAAGTCACCGACGTCGGCATGCAATACAAGACACCCGACGGCCCCGTCGTGGTGCCGTGGGCCGAGCTGAGCCAGTTCCAGCGCACCACCGTGCAGACCCGCTTTGCCGAGGCGCTGGACCACCTCCGCACCCGTGCCATGTGGGTCGAGGGCACCGTCTTCGAGCGCCATAAAGACGGCGTCGTCGTGCAGATCAGCCTCGACCTGACCCCCGCCGGTGAAGGTGAAGAGAAAAAAGAAGGCGTCGAGCCCGGCACCGAAAGTGCCGAAGCCGAAAAGCCCAAACAAACCGAGTGGAAAAACGGCGGCGAAGTCGCCAAGGGCCTCGTGATGATCAAAGACCTGAAAGACTCGGCCATCAAAATGCCCGGCGATCCCGTCGCCGGCATCTTCTACAAGGTCGGCACCTACACCTACGAAGTCGGCGGCTTCAACCTGATCAAAGAGATCGCCCTCGCGTCCAGCGCCCCGCCAGCCTGGGCCACCGAGCGCGAGTGGACCAATCTCGAGGGCAAAAAGATCCGCGCCCGGCTCCGCGCCGTCAAAGACGGCAAATGCCTGCTCGAGCAGGGCGGCAAAGGCTACCCCTATCCCATCGACCAACTTTCCGACGAGGACAAAGGCCTCATCGCCGATTTCGAGAAGCACGCCCGGCTCATCCCGCTCTGAGCCAAGACGCGCTCCTCCCCTACCCCACGGTGGCAGAAAAGCCCGTCCCAGCCGGGGAAAAAGGTTGAGAGAAATCGCCGTTTTCCCGTATGATGAGACTGCGGTGGCCACCATCCGGTGGCCGCACCGCCACCGACCGATCTCTCTCCCGCCCCTACCCGACATGCCCAGACGCGCCAGTTCCGGTATCAATCTCGGCCAGATCCTCGGCATCGCCGGCGCCATCCTCGGTTTCATCGTCGCCGCCGTCCTGCTGATCCGCGTGGTGGGCGGCGACTTCCTCGGCGGCTCGTCAGGCGGCGGCCCGGGCCGCAGCGGCGGCTCCCTCGGCAATGCCAGCGAGCTCCAGGTCGCCACCTACATCGACAATGCCAACAGCCTGCGCGGCAACGTCTACAAAGTCAGCGGCAAGATCGAGGAAATCCTCAAATACACCCCCGACCGCGGCCGCCTCATCACCGTCGATGCCACCGGCGGCGGCGAGACCGCCCTGCTGCCCGTCCTGGTGCCCGAGACCTTCAGCGGCGTCAATATCGACCGCGGCGCCCAATTCACCTTCATCGTCCGCGTGGACCGCGGCGGCATCCTCATCGCCGAGCAGGTCGAGCAGAGCTGAGTTGAGCCCCTCCCCTTTCCCACCGTCACACCCGCCATGAAATCGCCCCGCCTCCCCGCTTTCCTGCTGGCATGCCTGCCCCTCGGCCTCGCCGCCCAGGTCTATACCCCGCCCAGCCAGCCCGCCGGCGGCGGCGGCAACACCGGCGGAGGCGGCGGGAACAACACCACCATCATCAACCGCCAGCCCGCCCAGGAAAATCGCCAGATGGCCGGCAACGACGTGCCCTGGCTCGATCCCTCGAACAATGTCTTCATGTTCGACGGCAAGCAGTTCAACATCCAGGACAACCAGGTCTTCCGCTCCCGTTTCGAAAAATACCTGAACGCCGCCGAGGCCAATTCCGAGATCGATCTCGCCTACCGCCAGTCCATCCGCGCTGTCCTCGACGCCCTCTCCCCCCACAAAAAGCCCGACCTGCCCACTGCCGTCGCCAATCTCCAGTACGCCGCCGAGTTTCCCCAGGATGCCCGGCTCAGCGAGTCCCTCGCCAACGCCATCTACCGCGTCTGGCTGGCCAAAAAGTCCGTCTTTGAACTCCAGCAGATCAATCGCGACCTCGACGACCGCCGCCGCCGGCTCGACTGGAACTTTGACGCGTGGAAAGAGCCCAACAAGCTCACCACCGGCACCCGGTCCACCGGTCGGCAGGGGCAGCAGCAACAACAGCAGCAGCAGACCGCCCAGGTGACCAATCCCGCCAACGCCGGCCACGTCTCCCGCTACGTCCAGCGCATCGCCGAAGTCGAGGCCGAGCGCGTCGCCAACAAGGCGAAGATGGAACTCTCCGAGATCGAGGCCAAGCTCGAGTTTCAGGGCCTCATCGTCCAATTCTTCCTCCAGCGCCGCTTCGAGCACGTCATCATGGGCGCACGGCTCTACACCGAGTTCTTCCAGGACGGAGCCGGCCGCCTCCAGTTCGAGGAAGGGTCCGATGTCGAAAAAGGCTTCGCCAAGAGCATCGGCTTCAACCCCACCATCGCCACCCTCGACAGCTTCGCCAACGAAGCCATCCGCGACGTCGACCAGGCCGTCGAGTCCTTCGGCTTCCTGCTCCAGCAGAATGAGATCGATGGCGCCACCCGCCAGCTCCAGCAGGCCTTCGTCATGGGCGAGTACCTGCCCTCCGTCCAGAACGTGCCCCGCGACGGCAAACGCAAAGTCCTCGAGTACGCCCAGAATGGCTTCCAGCTCGTCAACGCCATGGAGGTGAAGGACTACACCCTCGCCGACGAACTCGTGACCAAAATGCGGCAGCAGGCCCGCGACTTCGACCACTCCAAGCCCACCGCCGCCATCGAGTCCGCCAAGCTGGCCAGCTCCATGCGCATCCGCACCGCCAAGAACGCCGCCCTGAAAGGCGACGATGCCGCCTACGAGGAGAACATCAAGGCCGCCGCCGAGATCTGGCCCACCAATCCCGAGCTCAAAGCCCAGTTCAACCTCATCGCCGACGCCGGCGACGTGCAGGAGCAGGCCAAGATCGAGTTCGACCGCCTGCTCAGCACCCAGAGCTACCGCCAGATCTTCGACAACAAAGCCCGCTTCACCGCCGCCACCGTCGACGATCCCACGCGGCAGCAGGCCCTCGAGGAGATCGTGAACAACATCCTCGAGATCGAGACCTCCATGAAGCAGGCCGATGGATTCGCCAAAGCCGGCAATCCCCACATGGCCTGGGAGCTCATCGAGGGCACCTTCCGCAAATTCCCCGACGACGTGCCCCTCAGCGCCATGCGCTCCGACCTGTCCACCGAAGTGGCCGAGTTCGTCAAAGCCCTCAAGATGGCCGACAATCTGGAGAAACGCGACCAGACCGGCTCCGCCCTGTCGTGGTTCCTCAAGTCCAAGCGCATGTATCCCCAGAGCCAGTATGCCCAGGAGGGCATCGACCGCCTCGTCGGCAAGATCCTGCCCGACGAAGGCGGCACCATCGGCTCTCCCGCCCCCGCCGCCGCCTCCGATGGCGGCGCCCCCCAGACCAGCGCCCTCGGGAGTGGCGAAGACACCTTTTTCGCCGCCCCCGCGACGAAAGCCCCCTGACAGGCCCGGTAAGAGCCTCCGCCGCAGGATCGATCCGCCGCGGCTTGGCGACAGCAACAGCCGGTCAGGCGGACTTGGTATGCCTTCCTCCTGTCGGCGAACCTTCGGAAAAAAGACGCGCCCTCAGCCCGGCATCGCGGTTGGCCCGATCAGGCGGGATTATTGATGGGGCGGACGTCTCGGATCAGGCGACGGCGAGGCATGACGAGCCCGATTCGGGAGCGCAGCCTCGATGAGAGGATAAAGATTCAAATCAGGGAATTCAATCAACTCACAACGGAATCGGGCTTGCCATCGCCGGCTTGTTCGGTGCGTTTCGGAGGGAGATAAGAACGCACGATGACGAAAACGAGTCCGAGAGCCATGAGCACGTTTCCGCAAATCTGAATTCCTGAGACGGGATGGTATTCGTTCAAATAAGCGAAGAAAATGGCCGCAGTAAGCGTGCTTGCAAAGGCAGTAACAGAGAAACCAATCAAGAGAAAATGAGTAAGAACAAGCTGAAAAGATGGCTTCACAGGAGGCAAGCATCGCCAGCAAGCAAATCCGACCAAAGCAGGGAAGATGAAAACCATAAAGCTTACCGGGTCAAACACGCGGGAAACCTTTAAAGGAAGGGGTGATGGCATTCCCTCCAGTTGATCGAATGCAACCTCCTGAACTACGGCAGTGACGAAAAAGAGCACGAAAGAGTAAAACGCAAAGCACAGGCTCAGTCCAAATCGAGTGGCTTTCATTTCATCACCGATCAAGGTAGGGACACCGGTTGCCCGGTGCCCCCCTTACAGATCCCGGCGTGCGGAATTACCGCACCGGGCTCCTCAGAGGACGCGCACGCAGAGCGAAGCGGACCTTTGGTTGGCTTTCTGGTTTCCATCATGCAGGATTTGGCGGCTTTTGGCAATCTTTCAAAACACCGGAGCACGACATTCCACGACGCGAGCCGCCGGCAGTCGCCAACGCTTCCACCAGAGGGTCATGTCCGCCTTGGTCATCGACCGGCGCTGGCTGCGCCGGTTGAGCCATTTGTAGAGCAGTCTCCACACTTCCCACTGGTATTTGCCCAGCATCACGGCGTTGCCTCTCACTCCGTAGTAGTTCACATAGCCTTGCAACTTCCGCCGCAGCACCGCCACCAAGTCCGCCATCGGCAGATTCCTGGCGCTTTTGATCCACTCCTTGAACGCCCGCAGGCTCGCCCGGAATTTCTCCCGGTTGGTCCGGCGTTTCACAGCGCTGGCTTTCGGGTTGCGGATCGTCCGCCCCCAGTAGAAGTCGAATCCCAGGAAGGTAAACTTCCCGCTCCGCTCGGGGTCCCAACGGTCGAACTTCACCAGCGCGCTCTTTTCCTCCGCGACGCGAAGCGCGAACTTCGACAAGCGCTCGGGCAGGGCTTGCAGGTAGGCTCGGGCGTCTTCTTCCCTCGCGAAGCACACGATGCTGTCGTCGGCATAACGCCGGAAAAGCACCCGGCCTTTCGCTTTACGCCTCACCACCCGGTCGATCCACAGGTCTTGCACGTAGTGCAGGTAGATGTTGGCCAGCACGGGCGAGATCACCCCGCCCTGCGGCGTCCCCGTCGCTGGGTGCACCGTCTGTCCATCCTCTTCCATCACTCCGGCTTTGAGCCATTTCACAATCAGGCGGATCAGGCCGCGATCGGCGATGCGCTCCTCCAGCATTCTCACCATCCAGCCGTGGTCGATGTGGTCGAAGAAGCTTCTAATATCGGCTTCCACCACCCAGCGGTATTCTCCGCCGTTGAGCGCCTCGCGCAGATCCTGACTGGCCTGCCTCGCGCCCTTTCCGGCGCGGTATCCGATGCTCTCTTCGACGAAGTCCGCCTCCCAGATCGACTCCAGGATCATCTTCACGGCTTGCTGCACGATTTTATCCTCCAACACGGGGATGCCCAGAGGCCGCCGTTTCCGGCCACCCGCTTTGGCGATCCACCGCCGCCTGACGTTCCGGGCGCGGTACCGCCCTTCTTTCAAGCGCGTTTCCAAATCCACCAGATTCCGGTCCAAATCCTTCGCATACTCCGCGTGGGTCACCCCGTCGATTCCCGGAGCGGCTTTGCGTTTCAGGCATTTGAAGGCCTCGGCCAACATCTGGCGGTCCAACAGGCGGCTCAGTCCCCGGAAGCGGTGCTTCGGTTCTTTCACCGCCTTCGCTCCCAGTGCGGACAGGGTGCGTGACACGCTTTGATTGGGAGTATTCCTTTCCCTCGCGTGGGTGCTTTGTCCGCTTTGTCTCTCCGTCCCTCCCTTCGCCTTGTGAACGGCTCTCCCGTCTCCGACTACTATGAAGGGATCTGACTCCCGGTCCACCGCGGCTGCCACTTCCCATTCGGGTTGATGGCAGTCGCCCCTCAGCGAGAGGATCGCTCGCGAGGGCATGCGTCCCGGGTCTCCCGAGTTCGAGGTGCCGTCCTCCTCAGGACGGTCATCTGCTCGCTTCTTTTCACTCATGCCACGGTCTTGGTTCGACCCCGGTGGAGCCTTGAGCGCTCGCCAAAGCACGCTGTCAGGTGCTGGATTCTCCATACTGTTACTGGATCTCCCTCCACATCCATATACTTACGGGGCTGTATCAACCTTCAGGCGGGTGCGAACCGCCCTGTGGCCTGCGTGTTTCCCTGTGTACGCTTCGTCGAAGCCGTTTCGCCATCCCTCCGCCTGGGCGGCTTCGGGCTGTTCGTTGATATTGCGGTGGCTCCCGCACGGTTTCATGGCTTAGCTGACTTCCACGCAACACTCGGTAGTCGGTGCTGGCTGGGCTTTACGACATGGTGACTTTCACACCACAAGAAGCGCCTCGCTTAGCTCGGCGCACAACAGATCAATTTCCTAGGACCGCCCGCAGTGATATCAGCCGGACGGTCAGACCCGAGAATGCCCAGAATTCCCCGTCCTGACAAGAAATTTCCCCGGCAGCGTGCGTCTATCGGGATCACGGGGTCGCGATGGGCGGCGCGTCGATTCCGTCGGTGATATCACGGCCCGGTCGATCTCCCGGCCGGTCGGGGAAGCGGGTGCCGGGAGACAGCGGCAGTGACGGGTGAAGGGGGCTTGCCCACGCCCGAGGCCGGAAGGGTAGCCGGTCGATTCAGCGATCCCGAGGGGCAGGCCGGGCGGGTATTTTCTCCGGAGGCGGGCTCGGGCCACTTTTCCACCCAACTCCAAGCCTCGTTGTCGGAGCGTCTTCGGCTGACACGAGGGCAGGGATCGGCTTTTGGGGGGACGGCAGCTCGGAGGGGCTGCTTCCGAGGACTCGATTTTGCGACGCGTGCCGGAAGACCTGCTCTCGGCGCGCGCTCCGTCAAACACTCCAAAAACGGGAAATCGCGGCCGGCCTGGCAGTGGGCAGGAGTGCCCGCGCTCCGTATCAAACTCCTAGAGACGCGGAAAGGCGGCCCGACTGAGCCTTCCACAAGAAACCCCCGAAACTTGCAGAAGGGATGAACCAGTCGGACCGCCTCAAAGCATTGCTCGCAACACTCGGTGTGGCGAACTGGGCGGACTTTTGCCACGATCCGCCGGAGTGGCAACCGGATTTTTCGTCGATTTTTCAGTCCGACACCGGCCGCTCGCGTCTCGGCGGCGCGGCGGACCACGCGGGCGGCCCTGCGGCGGGGCCGGGCGGGTCGATGACGGAATCGGCGGTTGTGATTTCGGCGGCTGCGTGTAGGAATTGCCTCCTTTTTTCCCGACCCCACCACAGACCCCATCACCCCACCTCCCTGCCATGAGAGTCCAGCCCTTTGCCGCCCTCGTCCCCGCTCCCGGTCTCGCCTCGCGCATCGCCTCGGTGCCGTACGATGTGGTGAACACCGACGAGGCCCGCGCTCTGGCGGCGGGGAATCCGGACAGCTTCCTGCACGTGATCCGGGCGGAGATCGATCTGCCGGAGGACACGGACCCGTACAGCGACGCGGTCTATGCGAAATCGAAGGAAAACTTCGACCGGCTCCAGCGCGAGGGCCTGTTCGTCCGCGAGCCGGTGCCGTGTGTGTATCTGTATCGCCAGACGCTGGGCGGCCACGCGCAGACGGGCATCACGCTGGTGTGCCACATCGACGACTACGGGCAGGACATCATCCGCAAACACGAAAAGACCCGCAAGGCGAAGGAGGATGACCGCACGCGGATCGTGGACACGCTGAGCGCGAATCCGGGCCCGGTCTTCCTGACCTACAAGGACCAGGCGGGGATCGACGCCTTCGTGGCAGCGCGCTGCGCGAGCCATGCGCCGGATGTGGACTTCGTGGATGAGAACGGAGTGGGCCACACGGCCTGGCGGGTGCCGGCGCCGGAGGCGGGCCCGATCCTGGAGGGCTTCGCGGCGGTGGATCTGGCCTACGTGGCCGACGGTCACCACCGCAGCGCGAGCGCCTACCGGGTGGGCTGCGAGCGGCGGGCGGCGAATCCGCACCACGACGGGTCGGAGGGCTACAACTGGTTCATGGCGGTCATCTTCCCGGCCAGCCAGCTCCAGATCCTGCCCTACAACCGGCTGGTGAAGGACCTGAACGGCCTGACGCCGGCGGAATTCCTGGCACGGGCGGGCGAGATCTTCACGCTGAGCTCGGACGGGGCGAAACAGCCGTCGGCGCCCGGCTCGGTCTGTGTCTATGTGGACGGCGGCTGGCACACGCTGCAATGGCCGCCAGTGGAGACGGAGAGCCCGATCGAGCGGCTCGACGTGTCGGTGCTGCAGGATCGGCTGCTCTCGCCGGTGCTGGGCATCGGGGATCCGCGCACGGACGAGCGGATCGACTTCGTGGGCGGCATCCGCGGTACGGCGGAGCTGGAGCGGCGGGTGGACTCGGGCGAGTGCGCGGTGGCGTTTTCTTTGTATCCGGTGACGGTGCAACAGCTCATCGACATCGCCGACGCCGGCGAGATCATGCCGCCGAAATCGACCTGGTTCGAGCCGAAGCTGCGATCGGGTCTGTTTGTCTATACGCTGGATTGAGGGTCTGGACGAATGCGGCGGAGACGCTGGATTGAAACGCAGAGGCACTGAGAAGCAGAGGGCCGCAGAGGGAGTTGGGAGAGGTCGGGGCGCGGACTCGGCTCATGCCGGTTTTCTATCCATCCGGCCTCCGCGCCTCTGCGCCTCTGCGTGAGACTTTTTCCCCTACCAAGGCTCCCTGCTTCGCCCGGCTTGGATCATTCCAATCTCTCGCAGAGCCGCGGAGGCGCAGAGAGATTGGAGGGACTTGGGGGGATTCTTTGTGAGAAGTTGGGGCGCGGACTCGGCTCATGCCGGTTTTCTTTCCATCCGGCCTCCGCGTCTCTGCGCCTCTGCGTGAGACTTCTTCCCCTACCAAGGCTCTCTGCTTCGCCCGGCTTGGATCATTCCAATCTCTCGCAGAGCCGCGGAGGCGCAGAGAGATTGGGGGGACTTGGGGGGATTCTTTGCGAGAAGTTGAGCCGCGGACTCGGCTCATGCCGGTTTTCTATCCATTCGGCCTCCGCGTCTCTGCGCCTCTGCGTGAGACTTTTCCCCCTACCAAGGCTCCCTGCTTCGCCCGGCTTGGATCATTCCAATCTCTCGCAGAGCCGCGGAGGCGCAGAGAGATTGGAGGGATTCTTTGAGAAGGATCGGGGCGCAGGCTTGGGCTGGTTTCCGTTTCATCAAGCCTCCGCATCTCTGCGCCTCTGCGTGAGATGGCTCCGGGCCCGCTCGATCGGGGTGGCTTCCGATGAAACAGGGTCTGTGCTCCGATGGAACAGGGTTTGATCGGGAGGGCCGCGATTTCGGGTTGGCAATCGCGAAAGGTGAGGCTTTTTGCTCGGTCCGAATTTTTTCCGGTTTTCCCCATTCTCCCCCCTCTACTGATCCATGTCCGATTCGTTTCCCCAATTGTTGCGCGCCCGCCTGGGCGATGCCCTCGCCGCGGCGGGGGTGGTCCTGCCGGAGGGCTTCGTGCCGGAGGTGTCGCCGTCGGCGAATGCGCAGTTCGGCGACTATCAGAGCAATGCGGCGATGGTGCTGGCGAAGCAACTGCGGGGAAATCCGCGGGAGCTGGCGACGCGGGTGGCGGAGGTCTTCGACGGGGAGGATCTGTGCGAGCGGCCGGAGATCGCGGGGCCGGGCTTCATCAACTTCCGGCTGACGCGGGCGTGTCTGGAGCAGCGGCTGCGGGACCTGCTGGCGGACCCGGCCCGGCTGGGGGTGGCGGCGGTGGCGGACAGCCGGACGGTGGTGATCGACTTCTCGGCGCCGAATGTGGCGAAGCCGATGCACGTGGGCCACATCCGCAGCACGATCATCGGGGACTGTCTGGCTCGGGTGGCGCGGTATCTGGGCCACCGGGTGATCACGGACAACCACATCGGGGACTGGGGCACGCAGTTCGGCATGATCCTGTGGGGCTGGAAGCATCTGCTGGACGCGGCGGCGCTGGAAAGCGACCCGGTGGCGGAGCTGGTGCGGATCTACCGGGAGGTGAACGCCCGGCAGAAGGAGGACGAGGCGCTGCGGGAGACGTGCAAGGCGGAGCTGGTGAAGCTGCAGGCGGGGGACGCGGAGAATCTGGCGATCTGGGAGCGCTGTGTGGACCTGTCGAAGCAGGGGCTGCAAAAGATCTACGACGTGCTGGACATCCGCTTCGACCACTGGCTGGGGGAAAGTTTTTACAATGACCGGCTGGCCCCGCTGGTGGACGGGCTGCTGGCGGCGGGCATCGCAGAGGAGTCGGAGGGGGCGATCTGTGTCTTTCTGCGGGACGACGAGAAGCTGGCGGACCAGCCGTGCCTGATCCGCAAGTCGGACGGGGGATTCCTCTACGCGACGACGGATCTGGCGACGATCGACCACCGGGTGGAGGTCTTCGGCGCGGACGCGATCTGGTATGTGGTGGGTGCGCCGCAGCAGCTGCATTTCGACCAGATCTTCGGGGTGGCGCGGCGGCGGGGAGTGGTGGCGGACCTGCAATTCATCCCCTTTGGCAGCATCCTGGGCAAGGACCGGAAGATGCTGCGGACGCGGTCGGGGGAGACGGTGCAACTGGCGGAGGTGCTGACGGAGGCGGTGGAACGGGCCCGGGTGATCATCGAGGAGAAGAATCCGGAGCTGCCGGAGGAGGAGAAGGCGGCGATCGCGCAGACGATCGGCATCGGGGCGGTGAAGTATGCGGAGCTGAGCCAGTTCCGGATGACGGACTATGTCTTCGACTGGGACACGATGCTGAGCCTGAAGGGGAACACGGCGCCGTATCTGATCAACGCCTATGTGCGGACGCGGTCGATTTTCCGCAAGCTGGGCAGCGAATTCGGTCGCGCGGGCGGGATCGCGCTGACGGAGGAGGCGGAGAAGGCGCTGGCGCTGAAGCTGGCGCAATTCGCCGAGGTGGTGCCGTCGGTGCTGTCGGATTTCCGCCCGAATGCGCTGGCGGCGTACCTGTATGATCTGGCGACGTGTTTCCACAGCTTTTGGGAGCACTGCCCGGTGCTGCGGGTGGAGGGCGACGCGCGGGACACGCGGCTGGCGCTGTGCGAGCTGACGGGTCAGGTGCTGCGCCGGGGCCTGGGCCTGCTGGGGATCGCGACGACGGAGCGGATGTGACGGGGTCCGGGCAGCCGGGCCGGTCGGGTGGGTGGCTGACAGGCACGGCACTTGCGTTTTCCCGACGATGACGGCACCCTAGCGCCCGCGGGGTCCGGTCCGGATGCTGCCTGCCGGCAAACCGGGCGCGGATGGCGCTGGCTCGTCGGCGGGGACAAGACGCTGTGGGATTGGTTTCTTTTTTCCGCTGAACACCTCATCGACTCATGGAGATCGCCTACGTCCTCGCTCTGCTGGTCCTGGCTGTGGTGTTGTTCGCCACGGAGAAGATCTCGGTTGATGTGATCACGCTGCTGCTGCTGGCGGCGCTGACGATACCGGGCATCCTGACGCCGAAGGAGGCTTTCGCGGGTTTCAGCAGTGACATCATCGTGATCCTAGGATCGATCTTCGTGATCGGGGCGGCACTGCAGCGAAGCGGCATCCTGGAGTCGGGTGCGGCGGCGCTGCTGCGATTTTCCAACACGGGGGCGCGGATGCTGACGTTTTTGCTGATGTCGGTGAGTGCATTTTTCTCGGCGTTCATGAACAACACGACGGTGACGGCGCTGTTCGTCTCGCCGGTGTCAGGGCTGGCGCAGTCGGCGGGGATCAGCCCGTCGCGTCTGCTGATGCCGCTGGCCTGCGCCTCGATCATGGGCGGGACGTGCACGCTGGTCGGGACGTCGACGAATGTGGCGGTGAGCGGCTATCTGTCATCGGCAGGGCTGGAGCCGGTGGGGATGTTTGAGATCACGCCGATCGGGCTGATCATCGTGGCGACGGGGATCGTGTATTTTTTGACGCTGGGCGCCCGGCTGCTGCCGAATGTGAAGGGCGACACGGTGCTGCGGGCGGAGACGATCCGGGACTATCTCTGCGAGGTGGTGGTGCTGCCGGGCTCGCCGCTGATCGGCCAGGGCAGCTTTGACTGGGAACTGAGCCTGGTGGGATTCCGGCTGGTGCGGATCGAGCGTAACGGTCAGGAGCTGCTCCCGGCGGCGGAGTTGTGCATTGAGGAGGGCGACCTGCTGATGGTGCAGGGCAAGGTGACGGACCTGCTGCGGGTGAAGAAGATCGAGGGCCTGGATTTCAAGGCATCGCTGGAGCCGGACGAGGTGGGCGGTCGCCACGGGGATGTGCTGGTGGCGGAGACAGTGATCCTGCCGGACTCGGACCTGACGGGCCTGACGCTGCGCGAGGCGAACCTGCGTCGGACGCGGGGACTGATGGTGCTGGCGATCAGCCGGCACGGGCAGTCGCACCTGCGCGACATGGGCAGCATGGTCCTACGCACGGGCGACGTGCTGCTGGTGCAGGGGCCGGTGGAGCGGGTGAATGCGCTGCGCCGCCGGAGTGGCTTTGCGGTGCTGGACGAGTATGAGCCGCCGGTGCTGCGCTGGCGGCAGGGACTGCTGACGGCGCTGGTCTTTCTGGCGGCGATCGTGGTGGGTGGCTTTGGCTGGCTGCCTCTGGCTCCGGCGCTGCTGGCGGCTGCGGTGGTGGTGGTGCTGGCGGGTGGAGTGCCGGCGGATCAGGTGCGCGAGGTGATCGACTGGCGGCTGCTGATCCTGATCGGTGGGATGACGGCCTTTGGCGCGGCGATGGAGAAGACGGGGGCGGCGGTCTGGCTGGCGCAGTGGGTGGTCGCCGGGCTGTCGCCGCTGGGGACGCTGGCGGTGCTGGGCGGCTTTTTCGTGCTGACCATCCTGCTGACTCAGCCGATGTCGAACGCGGCGGCCGCCCTGGTGGTGCTGCCGGTGGCGCTGAGCGCGGCGACGACGATCGGGGCGGACCCGCGGACGTTCGCGATCGGGGTGATGCTGGCGGCGTCGATTTCCTTCATCGCCCCGCTGGAACCGAGCTGCGTGATCGTCTACGGGCCGGGACGGTATCGATTCATCGATTTCGTCCGCGTCGGTGGGGCGCTGACGCTGATCCTGGTGCTGATCGTGCTGCCGCTGGTGCCGGTCTTCTGGGATCTCGGGTAAAGCCGGGGCTCAATCGGGCATTTTGAGGCCGAAGGGCTCGCGACAACGGCGCACGTGGGCGAGGGCTTCATCCACGGTATCGGCAAGGAAGGTGACATGGCCCATTTTCCGGCCGCGCCGGGCCTCGGCCTTGCCGTAGAGATGGAGCTTTGCGCCAGGGGTGCGCAGGACATCGCTCCAGTCGGGGAAATCGACGGGACCGGGCCACAAATCGCCGAGGAGATTCCACATCACGGCCGGTTTCAGTAACCCGGAGCCGCCGAGGGGCAGACCAGCGGCGACGCGCAGCTGCTGCTCGAACTGGGAGCACTGGCAGGCGTCGAGAGTGTGGTGGCCGGAATTGTGGGGTCGCGGCGCCAGTTCGTTGACGAGCAAGCGGCCATCGGTGGACAGGAAAAACTCGACGGCCATGACGCCGGCGTAGTCGAGAGCCTCGGCCACGCCGAGGGCGATCTGGCGGGCCTCGCTCAGGATCGCTTCGGGCAACCGCGCGGGGATGATCGACAAGTCGAGGATGTGATGGCGGTGGAAATTTTCCGCCGGATCGTAGGCAACGCAGTTTCCAGCCCGGTCTCGAGCCACCAGCACGGAGAGTTCCGCGGCGAGAGCGACTTTTTCCTCAAGCACGGCCCGCGGAGCGCCGAATGCAGCCCAGACGCTGCCGGCATCCTCATCGAGCCGGGTGACACGCTGGCCTTTGCCATCGTAACCGAACTCGGCGGTCTTCAAGATGGCGTCGACGCCGAGGGCATCCAGGCCGGCCCGGAGGGAGTCGGCGCTGTCGACGAGATGAAACCGGGCGCAGGGGAAGCCCTTGTCGGAAAGAAAGGTCTTTTCCCGCTCGCGGTGCTGACAGATGGACACAGCCTCGGCCGAGGGCATCAGCGGCATGGCGCCAGCGATGGCATGAAGCAGGGAAGCCGGAATGTTTTCGAATTCCACGGTCGCCACCTGTGCCCAGGCGGTGAAAGCCTCGAAAGCAGAGGGATCGTCGAACTTTTTCGCAATGACTTCGTCGGCGAGAGCGGCCGGGCCGATTTCATCGACGCCGGTCCAAGTGATCAGTCGATAGCCCATGCGCCGGGCCTCCAAGGCAAGCATCCGGCCCAATTGGCCGCCGCCCAACACGCCGATCCAGCTATTCGGTGGCAAAACGTCTCCGGTGTCCATGTCCCGATTTCTTCGCGCAGGATCGATCGACCGTCAAAAGCGGACTGTTGGCAGAAGGCATCATTTCTCGCCCAGTTCGGGCAACTCGGACGCCTCGACCTTCGCCCGAAGGTTTTCGCGATAGGCGGCGAGGCGATCGGCCAAGCCGGGGTTCTCAAGAGCAAGGATGGCCACGGCGAACAATCCGGCATTGACCGCTCCGGCCTCCCCGATGGCGAAGGTGGCGGTGGGAATGCCGGCCGGCATCTGGACGATGGACAGTAGGGAGTCGACTCCGGAGAGCGCCTTTGATCGCACGGGTACGGCCAAAACGGGAAGTTCGGTCATCGCCGAGGTCATTCCCGGGAGATGGGCGGCGCCACCGGCCCCCGCAATGATGATCTTGAGTCCGCGATCCCTGGCGCTGGTGGCATAGTCATAAAGCAGCCTGGGCGTCCGATGGGCGCTGACCACGCGGGCCTCGTACGGAACCCCAAAATCGGCCAGGGTTTCAGCCGCCTTGCCCATGGTCGGCCAGTCGGAACTGCTGCCCATGATGATACCGACGACAGGCGAAGAATCGGAAGAGTCTTTCATGACAAGTCTTGAGGCGGGGATGCTACCATGCCGGAGGCAGGACGAAACTGGATTTTGAACTTCTTGGGAACCATCGGTCCACGCCAGGGGATCCAAATGATCCAGCCGATGGATCGTAAGACTGGTTCCAGGTAACCGGCGGCCAGAGAATGGCGGTCACCTCGGATCGGGAAGAGCCGCTCGTATTCCAAGCCAAACGGAACGAATGGGCACGAAAAAACCCGCCCCCTTTCGAGGGCGGGTATTTAGACTGGCAACGTCCTACTCTCACGCGGCCCATCGCCGCACTACCATTGGCGCTGCAGCGTTTCACTTCCGGGTTCGGGATGGGACCGGGTGGTTCCACTGCGCTATGATCACCAGAATCCCGCCTCCGATCTGATTTACTGATCGGAGGCCGACTTCTGGCCCCGGCCAAACCGGCCGGGAGATTGTCTCCGCCTGCTGTAGAAGCGGGAGCCATTCTCTGACAACTGCATAAAAGGGTAGAAGATCGGATGCAACATGAAGCGCAGACTTTACTGACGCTAAAAAGACGCTTCAAAAAAGAAACTGAAACAAGCCAAACGGATGATTAGTACTGCTGAGCTGAATCCATTACTGAACTTACACTCGCAGCCTATCGACGTGGTGGTCTTCCACGATCCTTCGGGGAGAACTTATCTTGGGAGGAGCTTGGCGCTTAGATGCTTTCAGCGCTTATCTCTTCCGCACTTAGCTACCCAGCCGTGCTCCTGACGGAACAACTGGTGCACCAGTGGTGCGTCAAACCCGGTCCTCTCGTACTAGGGTTTGAACCCCTCAATTCTCCTACGCCCACAGAGGATAGAGGACCGAACTGTCTCGCGACGTTCTGAACCCAGCTCGCGTGCCGCTTTAACCGGCGAACAGCCGGACCCTTGGGACCTTCTCCAGCCCCAGGATGCGACGAGCCGACATCGAGGTGCCAAACCGCGCCGTCGATATGAACTCTTGGGCGCGATCAGCCTGTTATCCCTAGAGTACCTTTTATCCGTTGAGCGATAGCAATTCCAC
>JAEUHH010000090.1 GCA_016795505.1 Verrucomicrobiales bacterium
CCGCATTCACGGTTCGGCGACACGCACGGGAAGGGTCGGTTGGGTGGTGAGGGTGAGCCGGACGTCATCGGCATACTGTTCGCCAAAGACCGCCTTCGTGCCAGGCTGGCTCTCCGGTTCGTGGACCATGATGTGGACCACAGCGAAATCCGCCTCAGCGGGCATCAACACTTTCGCCCTGCCAAGGTGCCACGTATCAGGCGATCTTCCCTCGCTGGCCACATGAACCGACGCAGTGGCGAGGGCCTTTTCCTGGGAAAACGGCCACTCGGGCACGATCGTCCCGGGATCTCCGCTGAAGAGAATGATCCGCCCGAAAAAGTTCAGCACCTCGCCCTTCCCGGCCCGGCTGTCGCGAAAACGCACCGACAATTCGAGGGTGGCGTCATCATTCGCTCCGGGTGATTTCAGCGAACTTAGATCGACGAGCTGGAACACGTCGCACGCCGCCGCCCCATAGGCGGGCAGGGCCGGCTCCCGTTCAGCCTCGAGAAATCGCAGGACACCTGTCCCCTCCGCTGGAGCCACACCTCCCTCCGACACAATCTCCGAGCGGTCACCACTCCAGACGCCAAAAGTCGTCGGCAAGCCGGAGGCGATCACTCCCCCGCCCTTCTCGAAGCTTCCATCCGCCAGCGTGAAGAGCCGCGACACCGTCGCCACCGCCTTTGTCGAGGTCAACGCCCAAACCATGGACGCGCTGAGCAAGCCAATCATCAGCCCCGCCGCCGCAGCCAGCCATGGCCTCGTGAATCCCATTCGCCGCCGACCGACGGCAGCCATCACGTCCGACTCGAAATCCAAGTCAGCGTGCGACTCATCGCCCATCGCTCCGAAAAGGCTTTCCTCGATCCTCAGCCACCTCGGCTCCCCTGCCTGCACCGCACGGGCCAGCCCGGCGAGATGAATCTCCCCGGCCACGAGGCGGCGCAGTTCAGCCTCGCTCCTCAGCCTGTCGATCCAATACCGCCGCCGCTCGTCAGAGAGCTCACGATTGCCATGCCAGGCCTGCAGGAGTTCACCGATCCCCTCACCCAATCCGTTCTCATCCGTTTCTTTGTTCATCACTCACTCGCTTGGAAGTTCCTTCAATTGCCTCATGCAACGCCGCAGCATTCCGTGAGCCCGAAACCGGGCCTGATAAATCGCATTGGCATTCATGCCCAACTCCTCCGCCAGGCTCGCAGCCCGCGTGCCCTCCAGACCGGCCCGGACGATGCGCCGCAGCCGGTCCGGCAGCAGACTGATGCAGTGCAGCAGCCGGTCGATCTCCGAAGGCGAAAACTCACGGCTGATCTCGTCGAGTTCCGGCTCGATCACTTCGCCCACCTCCTCGCGAAACCGGTCCATCGCATCGGCCCGGCGGCGACCCGCACGCCAGTGATTCCGGAGCTGATTGCGGGCTATCCCCACCAGCCAGGCCCCAAAGTGACCGGGTTCGTAGCTATCCAGCCTCTCGAAGGCGATCAAAAAGACCTCCTGCGCGAGATCCTCCACATCCTCCTGATGGTGCAGTCGGGCAGCCAAGTAGCCCCGGACCAGCAGGCCATACTCCCGCAGGATGAGGCGGAACTTGTCCGTCTCACCCCGCCGAATAGAGGCAATTACCGATTCGATCGGAAAGTCTGTAGACTCGTGGGTCACGCTTCACTTTTGTCCGCGCGCGAATCAGTCTTATCGATGGAACCGATCAGATCCCGCCGCAATCGCGTGAGGATATTGCCCCCCTCTGCGCACCTCGCTGCAAGATTCCGCAACCGGATTGACCTATTTCGGCAGGGTATCCAGCCACTCGAGCAGCAGCCAGGGCCAGCGTGCCGGCGGAAAGCCATTTTTCACCCGCTGCGGGATCAAATTGCCCACCCCATGGCCACCCTCCTCGAAAACGGCGAGCTTCACCGGTACACCGAGCGCCTTCAAGTCGCGCTCGATCTCCCTGACCAGACCAATGGGAGCCCCGCCGACCCGTCCATCCGGCCCCGGCACTCCGTCATTCGTCGCATGGACCAAAAAGACCGGCGGCGCCTGCTTCTCAAAGCGAAAGGGAGACCGGCTCTCGCGCCAGTGCCATGTGGCCAGCCCGACCGCGAAGTCCGGCCGACTGCTGTGGCGCTCCACGGGGTCGGCGGCAGCAGAGTCCCCTCCGTCGAAACTCGCCGCGAGATTCATGGCAAGGTTGCCACCTGCCGAATAGCCTGCGATTCCGATGCGGTCCGGATCGATTCCCCACTCCGCCGCCCGGTGCCTCACCAGTCTCACCGCCCGCTTCGCATCAAGCAGCGTGAGGGCCTGAATGCCCGCATTGTTCACGCGATGCGGGGGCCGCAGCCGGTATTTCAAACCCACGATCGTCACGCCGAGCGGATTGAAAACCTCGGCGGCATAGTCCACATGCGTTTTCCAATCCAGTCCGCCATAGCCCCCACCAGCGCACACGATGAGTGCCACCCCATTCCGCTTCTCAGCATCCGCGGGATACACCGTGATCGACGGCACGGTGACACCACGGATCACTCCCCTTTCGTCCCGTGTCTCCGGCGCGGCATCGGCCAGAAACTGCGGGGGCTCCCCCGGCCAGAGGGGAAACTCGCCGCCCACCGCCAGATCCATCGCCATAACGGCCAAAATGAGCCACATCACTTGTTTCATATGTCATGGACACGTTCTCGCCGCCCCGAAATCCCCCGGCTTTCTGCGGTTCACTTTGCCTTCGCACCACCGATGAATTCAGCCCGCGTCACAAAGCCATCGCCATCCTTGTCCAGTTTCCCAAATCGCTCCCGCGCCGCCGCCTTGTCTCCTCCCTGACCGGCGACGTAATCCTCTTCTGTCAGCCTCGGTTTCCCCGGGTAAAGCCGGTCGTATCGCTGGTCGCGTGGCTCGTTCGGATCGTATGCCTTTGCCGCCGCAGGCCGAACCGCGACCGGCGCAGGCGACTTCGGTCCCGGGGCATCGGAGCCGACCGCCGGGAGATGCTTTCTCAGCGAGTCCAGGAGAGCCGCATGTTCGGAGCGCCCGGCCAGATTCACCGTCTCGGCAGGGTCGTTGACCTCGTCGTACAATTCGACGTAGCCGATATCCTCCCCATTTCGCTTCCGCCAGAAAGTCGCCCGCCATCGCTCATCCCGCACGCTGTAACCCATCAGCGAGCCGCCGTGATCGGGCGAACTGCGCGGGTACTGGCTGATCGCCGGCTTCTGCATCGGTGCCGCCGGGTCCGCCAGATAGGGCCGCAGACTCTCGCCGTCGAGATCCTGTGGCACCGGCAGACCGCACACATCGGCCAGCGTCGGATAGATGTCGACAAACTCAACCGGCACCCGGCAGGTCCCTCCGGCACCGGCAAAGCCGGGCGCGCTCACAATCAACGGGGCACGGGTCGCCCGCTCGAAATTGGTATGCTTGTGCCACAGCCCGTGGTCGCCCAGTTGCCAGCCGTGATCGCCCCACAGGATGACGACCGTACTGTCCGCCAATCCCTCGCGTTCCAACGCATCCAGCAATCGCCCTACCTGCGCGTCGATATAGCTGATGCAGGCGTGGTAGCCGTGGCGCAGGGTCCGGGCAAAGTCGTCGGGCAGCGGATTCCCGGCCGGAACCCCCGGATAGGAATGCAACTCACCGTTGGTGTGACCGACGAACTCAGCCGTCCCATCCGGCAGCGAATCCGTCTCGGGCAGCGGAATTGTCGCCGGATCGTGCAGTTCCCAGTATTTTTTGGGCGCCACAAAGGGCAGGTGCGGTTTCACGAATCCCACCGCCAGAAAAAACGGCTCTCCTGAGGCCTTCAATGCCGTAATCCGCTTCACCGCCTCGGCTGCGGTGGCACCATCCGGCAGTTCGTTGTCTCCTTTGGGGCTGACTTCAAAAGACGGCCCCAGCTTGACCTTGCCACCCTTCGACTTTTTGCCCTGCTCCCTGGGTAGCGGACTGGCAAACTCGCTCGGCACGCCCGCGAACGGAGTCACCGTCTGCTTCGTCCAATCCTTCGGGTCCACCGAAACCAATCGGCCGGACGGAAACCAGCGGGGATCGCTCCAGGAGCGCCCGTCTTCGAATCCGCCATGCTCGATCTTGCCCAGCCCCACCGTGCGATAGCCATGCTCGCGGAAATGCTGCGGCAGGGTCACCACATCGGGCAGGGCGGCCCGGAAATGCGTATCCAGATCCCACACTTTCGTCGCATCGGGCCGTTTGCCGGTGAGAATCGACGACCGCGACGGACTACAGACCGCCTGCTGACAGTAGGCCCGGTCAAACACCACTCCCCGCGAGGCGAGGAGGTCGATATGCGGCGTCTTCGCATGAGCCACGCCGTAACAGCCCAAGTCCGGCCTCAGATCGTCGACGGCGATGAACAGGACATTCTTTTTTTCCGCCCCCGGCGAGGCGAACGGCAAAAGCAAAGTCAGTAAGATCGGAAACGCGGATTTCATGGCAATCATCGGAGCCGGATTGTGCCAGCAACGCCTCTCTGGAACCAGCCTCAATTGCCCTGGTTGCCGAAAAAAGCCCCCCCCTTTTCCCCAGCGGGGCGTCTTCCCATACGTCGCCGGGTGGCCGGCCGCCTTTTCCCATCGTATCCTGTCCCCCGCGACCCGTTTTCATGCCGCCACTCATCGCCGTCACCCACCCGCATGGGATCTATCTGCCCGAGGCCGACCTCTGGCTCGATCCGCATTTCCGCGTGTCCCGGGCCTTCATTTCCCATGCCCACAGCGACCATGTCGCCCGGCACGAGATGACCCTGTGTTCCGCCGTCACCCACCGGATCATGCAGGCGCGCTACGGCTATAAGGACGAGGGCCAGGTTCGCGCCCTTCCGTTGCGCGACCCAATCGAGTGGGAAGACTGGCACATCCGCCTGCTGCCCGCCGGACACATCGTGGGCTCGGCCATGCTGCACCTCACCCGGAGGACGGACGGGGCCACCCTGCTCTACACCGGCGATTACAAACTGCGCCCGGGGCTCAGTTCAGAGCGCTGCGAACTCCTCCCGGCGGACACCCTGATCATGGAGTGCACCTTCGGCCTGCCCGCCTTTCGCTTCCCCCCTGCCGGTCAGGTCATCGCCGACATTCTGAAATTCGTCCAGGAGACTCTCGACGAGGGTGGCATACCCGTACTGCTGGGCTACTCGCTGGGAAAAGCCCAGGAAATGCTCCGCGCCCTCGCCGGAGCCGGATATCCCGTGATGGTCCACCGATCCATCTGGGACATGACTCGTGCCGTGGCTTCCGAGCTGGGGGCACTGCCCGATTACCGGCTGTTCGATCCCGCCGAAGCCCGCGGGCATGTGCTCCTGTTTCCTCCCGCCAACGGGCGATCCGTCGCCATCAAGAAACTCAAGGTCTGCCGCACCGCCATGCTGTCCGGCTGGGCGCTGCAACCCGGCGCCCGTTTCCGCTATCAGGTGGACGAAATCTTCCCCCTCAGCGACCACGCCGATCATCCCGAACTCATCGAAACCGTCGATCAGGTCAAACCCAGGCGTATCTGGCTGGTTCACGGCTACACCCGCGAGTTCGCCGCCGAACTCCGCTCCCGCGGCCACGAAGCTTGGACCATCGACGGCACCGACCAACTCGAGCTCAGCCTCGTCGACAGCTCCGGCTCCACTCCCGCCAGCGAACCGCTCGACGAGACCGAAGACTGGGGCGAGGGCAGTTTCGCGGAATGGTCCCGCATCTGCGACACCACCGCCGCCACCGCCTCGCGGCTGAGGAAAGTCGAACACCTCGCCGGCTTTCTGGCCGGTCTCGACGAGGCCTCGCTCACCCTCGCCGTCACTTATGCCTCCGGCAGCACCGGCAGCCGCCCCCTCGGCGCCGGATGGTCGATCATCAAGCGAGCCCTCATCGAGGCAGCCGGAATCACCGAAGCCGAATACCGCGTCATCTCCCGCTCCCAGGCCGACGCCGGCCGCACCGCCTATCTCATCCTGCAACGCGCCAACCGCACGCCCTCCACCTGTCACCTGACCGACGTCGCGGCCCTTTGCGACCGGCTTACCCGCGCCGGCAGCCAGGGTGAGCGGGTGAGTCTGATCCGCGAGCGCCTCCTCACCCTGACAGCCCGCACCGGTTCGTGGCTGGTCCGGCTCCTCACCGGCGAACTGCGCATGGGATCGCGTGAGGGCCTGATCGAGGAGGCCGTCGCCGCCGCCTTCGCCCAGGAGGCCGATGCCGTGCGCGAGGCAGCCATGCTCTGTGGTGACATCGCCGCCGCCTCCCTGCTGGCTAAAGCCGGACGCCTCGCCGAGGCCACGCCCCGGCCCATGGTTCCCATCAAGGTCATGCTCGCCTCGCCGGAGGAGTCCGCCCGCGCCATCCGCGACCGTCTGACCGACTCCCACCTGTGGCTAGAGGACAAATTCGACGGCATCCGCGCGCAGGCTCACCGCCAGCGCGACCGGGTGGAAATTTTTTCCCGCGACCTCAAGCCTCTCACCGCCCAGTTCCCCGAGATCGCCCGAGCCCTGTCCGGTCTGACCGAAGAAGTCATCCTCGACGGCGAAATCATCGCCCACGCCGAAGGCAAACGGCTTACCTTTTTCGACCTCCAGAAAAGGCTCGGCCGCCGCGACCAATCCGACCTGTTCCTGCCCAGCGACGTGAGCGTCCAATACGTGGTCTTCGATCTGCTCTGGATCAATGGACGCTCCCTCCTGCCCGATTCCCTCGCGGATCGCCGGACGGCGCTGGAGAGCCTGTCTCTGCCCGACGGCCTGCGACTCATCGACGTGTGGCGCGTCGCCGAAGTCGCCGACATCGAGGCAACCTTTCTCGCCGCCCGACGACGGGGCAACGAAGGGCTCATCGCCAAGGATGTCGGCAGCCCCTACAGCCCCGGACACCGCGGCAAGGCCTGGCTCAAACTGAAAAAGGCCCAGGCCACCCTTGATGTCGTCGTGGTCAAAGCCGAGCAGGGCCACGGCAAACGCAGCCACCTGCTGAGCGACTACACCTTCGCCATCCGCGATGAATCCGCCGGCGACGCGCTCCGCATCATCGGCAAAGCCTACAGTGGTCTCACCGACACCGAGATCGAGGAGTTGACCGAGCACTTCACCCTCACCACCCTGAGTCAGCGCGGCCGGGTCCGCACCGTGGTGCCCGAGATCGTGCTGGAGATCGCCTTCGACTCCATCCAGCCCAGCAGCCGACACGACAGCGGTCTCGCCCTGCGCTTTCCGCGGATCAAAGCCATCCGGCGCGACAAGTCGCCCTCCGAGATCGACACCCTCGCCTATGCGAGCCGGCTGGCGGGAGTCGTCGATTCCGATCAAACAGGGTAGCATCTCCGATCATACCCTGTTTGATCGGAAACCGGACCGGGTCCGCACGGGAGGCTCCGCGAGTCCACCCGGCGCGGTTTGCGTCTTGATCTCGGACGCACCACGGGGCAATCTTCGCCAGAATCCCACTGCGATGAAACGCCCCCTTTCCCTCCTCGTCCCGCTCTGCTTACTGCTGGCCTCGCCTCTGGCCGCGGCTCCTCGTCCCAACATCATCGTCATCCTGTCCGACGACATGGGCATCTCGGACATCGGCTGCTACGGCGGCGAGATCGCCACGCCGAACCTCGACTCTCTGGCCGCTGGCGGTCTGCGCTACTCTCAGTTTTACAACACGGCCCGCTGCTGTCCCACGCGGGCCAGCCTGCTCACGGGCCTGTATCCGCACCAGGCCGGGATCGGCCACATGATGGAGGACCGGAACCTGCCGGGCTACCAGGGCGACCTGAACCGGCAGTGTGTAACGATCGCCGAGGTGCTGCGCCCGGCGGGCTACCGCAACTACGCGTGCGGCAAGTGGCATGTGACGAAGAAAACGAAGCCCGAGACCGACGCGGACCGCGCGAACTGGCCGCTGCAGCGCGGCTTTGACCGATTCTACGGCACCATCCACGGGGCGGGCAGCTTTTATGACCCGAATACGCTGACGCGGGACAATGCCTACATTTCCCCCTTCGTGGATCCGGAATATCGGCCTGCCGACGGCGTCTTTTACTACACCGACGCGATCAACGATCAGGCGTCACGTTTCGTCCGCGAGCACGCCGCCCAACATGCCGGCGAGCCGTTTTTCCTCTACGTGGCGCACACGGCGGCCCACTGGCCGATGCACGCGCTGGAGCGCGACCTCGCCAAATACCGCGGCCGCTACGACGCCGGTTACGAAGTCATCCGCGCCGCCCGCTACGACCGAATGAAGGCCATCGGCCTGATCGATGACCGCGCCGCGCTGACGCCACTGGGTGCCTCATGGTCGGAGGTCACGAACCAAGCCTACGAGGCCCGCTGCATGGAGGTCTATGCCGCGATGGTGGACTGCATGGATCAGGGAATCGGCCGGATCGTGTCGACTCTGAAGGAGACGAATCAATTTGAGAACACGCTGATTTTTTACCTGCAGGACAACGGAGGCTGCGCCGAGGGCATGGGGCGGAACGGGGAATACAAACCACGCCCCGAAGCCCCCACCCTGAAACCTCTCGCCAATGACTACCTGCAACCGGACATGATCCCGAAACAGACCCGCGACGGCTACCCGGTGCGACAGGGAGACGGCATCCTGCCCGGCGGACCCGACACCTACCACGGCTATGGTCAAAACTGGGCGACGGTCTCGAACACTCCTTTCCGCGAATACAAGCACTGGGTCCACGAAGGCGGCATCGCGACGCCGCTCATCGCGCACTGGCCCGCCGGCCTGCCGCGTCGGAATGAATGGGAGCGCACCCCCGCCCATCTCATCGACATCATGGCCACCTGCGTGGAGGTGTCGGGTGCCCGCTATCCTGAGACGTTTCACGGAGAACAACGCATCCACCCGCTAGAGGGCCGCAGTCTGGTGCCAACATTTTCCGGCCGCCCGGTCGAGCGTGACGCGATCTACTGGGAACACGAAGGCAATCGCGCCATCCGGGTGGGCGACTGGAAACTGGTCGCCAAAGGCGCCACCGGACCGTGGGAACTCTACGACCTCGCCGCCGATCGGTCGGAAACCCATGATCTGGCCGCCGAAAAACCGGAGCTGACCACTGAACTGTCCAAGAAATGGGAGGAATGGGCGACGCGCGCATTGGCGAAGCCATGGCCCTGGGATGGCCGCGCGAATCGCGCCGAAAAGATCGATCGTCGCAAGCGTCAGTTCCGTCTGGCCCAGGGTGAGACGCTGACCGCTGGCAATCCCGATGTGGCGGGGCGCGGTTTTACGGTAAAAGCCAGGGTCGAGGAAGCCGGGAGCGGCGTGATCCTGGCTCAGGGCGGCGTGGCTCACGGCTGGTCCGTCTATCTCACCGACGATCTGCGGCCGGCTATGGCCCTGCGCCGGTCGGGCAAACTGGAGACGATCACCGGCGAGACGGCGGTGCCCGCGGCGCCATTCGACCTGGGCATGACCCTGTCCGCCGAAGGTCGGGTGACGATGACGGTGGCCGGGAAGCAGGCGATTCACTCCGCCAGCGCGGGCCTGCTGACGAACACGCCGCAGGATGGCCTCAGCGCCGGTCTCGATGCCAATGATCCCGTGGGCGATTATGTCCGGGAGAATGCGTTCTCCGGCCGGCTCGGCGCGGTCGAACTGGAACTGCGGAAACCCTGATCCGCAGCGGGCCGGCGGTTTGCCATCGACGAGCAGCGGGGAATCGCCCTATTTGATCCCCCCTTGCCGCCGGGCTCGTGCGCCGGCAACGGAATCGGGTCAGTTCTGCCCGTGTATCGGATTGCTCACGCCCTGACTGCCCAGGCTCAGGAGTAGCTGGGTGAGGCTGGGATGAAACTGCACGATTTCCTCCGCCAGCTTACGCAGCTCCTGATCGAACGCATCCCGAACCGCGGCATCGGACTCGTAGGCGTCGACTGGTGAATCCCCGACGTTTTCCAAGACACGCAGATTTCCCGCATCATCGTCGTTCTTTGGGCTATGGTAATACATTGTGTTTATAGGGCTGGTGGGTGCATCTCAAAAATTGACTGAATGACATCACGGCGGGACCTGCCCCTTTTCCATCAGCTCGCGGATGCGCTCCTTGAGCAGGGCTTGGGCGGTGTCGGCCGCATTCTTCCCATACAAACCCGTAGAGGTGAGCCGATCCAAGACATCGCGCACCTGGGAGGTGGTCGAGATTGTGATCTGGATGGTGTCCAGACTGTTCTTGGGACGGGCCATTTACGCGTTTTGAACCGGAATTAATGGCATTCTTATCGGATAGTTATCGGGTGAGTCAAGGGTTTTCCGATTTTTCGGAAAATTTCCAGCCCCGCCGCTTGGCGCAGGCACGCCCGGGGCTGCGGTTGACGCCCCGGCAGGCCGGTGCGACACGTTTGGGGAGTAACCACTAGCCCCCAAAAACCATGAGATTCCCGTCCCCCGCCCCGATCCGATCGATCTCGTCCCTTTTGTCTCTTTGCCTCGCCCTGCTGGCCCCCATCGGCTCAGCGGAAGAAAAGAAACCCGCATCCACCACTCCCGTGAAAGAAGACGCCACCTCCCAGCCTGCCACCCCTGCCAAAACCGAGTTGGCCACCTTTGGCGGGGGCTGTTTCTGGTGCACCGAAGCCGTGATGGAGCGGCTGGAAGGAGTTTCCGACGTGAAATCGGGCTACATGGGCGGCCATGTGGACAATCCGACCTATGAGCAGGTCTGCGAGAAAAACACCGGCCACATCGAGGTGATCCAGATCACCTTCGATCCGGCCAAGATCAGCTACGATGAGCTGCTCGACGTTTTCTGGCAGGCTCACGACCCCACGACGTGGGATCAGCAGGGCGCCGACAAGGGCCCGCAGTATCGCTCGGCCATTTTTGCCCACAGCCCGGAACAGAAAGCCAAGGCCGAGGCTTCCAAAAAGAAGCTGAATGAATCGGGCACCCTGGCCAGCCCCGCGGTTACCGAGATTCGCGACGCGGTGAAGTTCTGGGTGGCGGAAGACTACCACCAGGATTTCTACAAGAACAATCCCGCCTACGGTTACTGCCGGGTGGTGATCTCGCCGAAACTGCGCAAGCTCGGTCTGGAGAAGTGAGCGATCACCGGTCCGCCGCGGCAGCTTGACCGCGGAGCCCGACGCCAAGCTTGCCAAAACCGGGCAGGCGATGGTACCATGGTGTCACCATGAAGCACCTCGCCATCCTACTGACGATCACCCTCGCGGCTCTGACTCTGACGCAATGCGCCTCGACTGAGGGCGATCCGAACGCGCCGGCGTCCTACGACAATCCGAGCACGCTCGAGACGCAGGCCCGCATCCAGCAGCTTCACTCGGAAGCGCTGCGGCAGGAATTCTGAAACTGCCGCCTCCGCCGCCCTCAGCGGAGACCTCGGGCATTCAGGTCCACGGCATAGAAGCCGGTGCGGGCGGTGACATACATCGTCTTCCCCGCCAGAAGGCAATTGGCCGGTCCCTCGGGAAAGGCGATCCGGGCCACTTCGGTGCCGTCGGGAGCAAAACCGATGACCTCGACTTTCCACGTCACATAGACATTGCCGGCCGTGTCGATGGTCATGCCGTCGCTGCCCACGGCGGCGAACTTCCGTTTGTTGGCGATCTTGCCATCGCCTTCGACATCGTAGGCCCAGATCGTTTCGGCACCGGGGTCGGCGATGTAGAGGATGCGGTTGTCGGGAGAGAGAATGATGCCGTTAGGCTTGGTCAAATCGGCGGCGACCTGGGTGACTTTGCCCTTGTTGTCGATGTAGTAAACGGCCTCAACGCCCTGCTCCAGGCCGGACTTGTCGCGTCCGTAGTGGGGATCGGTGAAATAGACGCCGCCGGCTCCGTCGATCACCAGGTCATTGGGGCTGTTGAGCTTTTTCCCGCCGAAGCTGTCGGCGAGCGCCGAGGCAGTGCCGTCGGCTTCGATCTTCGAGACGCGGCGGTTGCCGCCCTCGCAGGCGAACAGACGACCGCCGGGCGTCCAGAACAGGCCGTTGGCGGCGCCGGTCTCCTCCCGGAAGACGACGGTCTGGCCTGACTTCGGATCGAAGACGTGGGTGCGGTTGTTGGGAATGTCGTTGAAATAGATGCGGCCATCCGGCCCAAGCGCGGGGCCTTCGGTGAACTTGAAGCCCTCGGCGAGTTTCCGGACCTCGGCGCCCGCCGGGACGATGGGACCGGCCGGAGCGGCCTCGGCGACAGGCGGTTCGGGCGAGGGCGTGGGATTTTCCTGGAGCCGGATGTTGCGCCAGCGGACCTGCATGGTCTCCTCGCGGTTCCCGATGCCGTGGACCTGGAGGGCAATGAATCCCTTGGCGGTCATGTCATCGGTCAGATCGGCGGCGGGCACGCCATTGAGCCAGGTGCGCAGGCGGCTGCCGATGGCCTCGATGCGGACGTGATTCCACTCGTTCTGCTTGAAGGCGTAACGGGCGGCGAGATTTCCCTTCAGGTCATTGAGCCAGCCCCGGCGGCCTTCGTCGTAGATGCCGGCGGTCCATCCGCGGTCGGAGGGGTCGATCTCACACTGGTAGCCGTGGACGCGGCCGTTTTCGTGCTCGGGCAGGCTGAGGGAACGGAACTGAATGCCGGAGTTCATGCGCGGATCGACCTTGAACTCGAGTTCCAGTGCGAAATCGCCGTAGTCCCGCGGGGTGCAGAGGAAGGAATTCGGCGTTTTCGGAACCGTGGTGCCGACGATGACGCCGCCCTCCTCGATGGCATACTTGGCAGTGCCGCCCCGCTGCACCCAGCCATCTAGCGACTTGCCGTCGAACAGCGAAGTCCATTTGGAATCGTCCTGGGCCGCGGCGGCAGCGAGGCCGGCGGCGAGGGTGAGTGCGGTCAAGAGGCAGGCGGTGGGTTTCATCGCCGGGACTATGGACGCACCTGAGAAAAAATGCCAGCGCGGCCCGCCGCAGGCGCAAAGCCGCCGATCCCGGGTCACCCAAAAGCCGGATCCGCCAGCGCCCAGACCCGCGATGGGTCGCCCGGCGTGTCGTTGCCGCCGAGCCACATCCGGGTGAGCACCCGCACCGGCTCGAACCCCAGCCGCCCGGCCAGGGAAACGGCGGCGGCATTCCCATCCGGAATGTCCCAAAAAATCCAGCGGTCGGAGGGCGCCCGGCGGATCAGCGCCTCCATCATGGCCGCGCCGGAGGCCTCGTCCCGCGCCACGGCAGGCCCGAGATAGAGGGCCCGGGCGCCGTCACGCATCAGGGCGAAGCCGCCGTCGGCACCCAGTTCCCCGCCCAGCCCTTCTGCCGCCAGCGACCTGAGCAGCGGTGATCGATCCGCGCCAAAAACCTCATGGTCCAAAGCCAGCGACGCCCCGGACAGGTCCACCGGGGCCAGCGCGGCAGCCTGCCCACCCGGCCTCGACTCGGACCGCCAGCGGCGCAGCCCCCACTCGGCGCGAAAGCCGAGCTTTTCATAGAGCGGCTGGCCCTCCGGAGTCGCATCGAGCTTGACCGAACGAATCCCGCGGTCTTCCCGAAGATACTGGATGGCGTGCTCCAGCAGCGCCGTGCCGACGCCCCGACGCCGGAAATCAGGATGCACCAACACCATCCCGATCCAGGCCAGGTCGGTGCCGTAGCAGGTCACCGTCGCGGTGCCGGCCGGCTGACCATCGACCTCGGCCAAAAAGCACCCCTCCGGCTCAAGGTCCAGGAAACGGCGCCAGTCGCCCGGCAACTGGTTCCAGCCAGCAATTTCCCGAACCCGGTCGGCAAATCCCAGATCGGCTTCGCTCAATAGTCGGATGCGCATTTCCCAAAAAGATGTCCGCCCTCCCCGGTGCTCAGTCACCCGCACAAATCTTACGCATCCGGTCCAGAACCGGCGGGATGGCCTCGTAGGGGTTGTCGTCCTCTTCGTACTCCAGGACGACGTAGCCCTGGTAGCCGGCTTCGCGGAGGATCGTGCCGATGCGCTCGAGATCCGCGGGGACTTTCTCCTTGCCCTTCCTCAGGGCGACCTTGACCTGCACGTTTACCGCGTAGGGCGCGGAAGCGGCGATCTCGGGATAGGGATCGTCGGAGGTGAAGTTGCCGGTGTCGAGATTCACGCCCACCCAGGGGCTTTTCACCGCTTTCACGATGCGCAGCAGGCGGTCGGCGGTGCCGATGGAGTCGTGGTTCTCGATGCCGAGGAAGATGCCCTTCTTACCGGCATAATCAGCCGCCTCCTCCAGTGCCTCGGAGGCATTTCGCTCGGCGTCCTCCGGGCTGACTCCCTTCGGATGCGCGCCCGCAAAGACGCGGATGTGCGGAGCGCCGAGCAGGGCGGAGCGGTCGATCCATTGCTTCACATAGGTCATCTGCTCGGCCCGCTCGGGGGCATCCTTGGGCCAGGAGAAATTGTTCCCCACCGCGGTGCCGCAGATCTCCACCCCGGTCACATGCGCGAGGTGGCGGCACTCGGTGAGGTAGGCATCGGTCACGTTCGGATCGAAGAAATAACTCGTCAGTTCAGCGCCCCCACACTGGTTCTCGGCGCAAAAGCGGATGAAATCCGTCATCTCGATCTGCTGATCGGCGGGCATCTTCTCGTTCGGCTTGCCGCGCATCGTCTTGAAGTAATTCCGGAAAGAGTAAGCCGCCAGGCCGAGCCGCAGCCGCGGTCCGCCGGCACGGGCATAGGGTTCCGTCACGGCGAGAGCGGGCGAGCCCAGGCCCAGTCCCATCAGGGAGGCTGCGCCCAGGAATTGGCGTCGGGAAAAATCGTTTTGCATGGCGGAAAGACTAACACGACTCCCCCTTTCGCCGTCCATCCTTTTTCGCCTCGATTCAGGGCGCGATCAGGGCAATCAGGCCTCAAAAAGGCCCGCCGCCGGGCAGTTCCGCTTGAGTCCACTCCGGTCGATCGATACGGTGCGCGCTTCCCGATTCCGTTTTCAGACCCGCCCCCACCCCTCGATGTCCGCCGTTCCTCCTTCCCGTACCCTTTGTGTCTTTTGCGGTTCCCGTCAGGGACAGTCGCCGGCGTTTGCGGAGGCTGCCATCCACACAGGCCGGCTGCTCGCGATCCGGGGCATCCGGCTCGTCTATGGCGGCGGCAGCGTGGGGCTGATGGGCATTCTCGCCGACGCCTGTCTGGAAGCCGGCGGTCACGTGACCGGAGTCATCACCCGCCACCTGATGGATCGCGAGGTCGGGCACTCCGGCTGCACCGAGTTGATCCTGGTGGACACGATGCTGGAGCGGAAGACCCGCATGGCGGAGCTGTCCGACGCCTTCCTGTCCCTGCCGGGCGGCATTGGCACGCTCGACGAGCTGTTTGAGATGCTGACCTGGTCGCAGCTCCATCTCCACCGCAAGCCGAACGCCCTGCTCAATGTCGAGGGCTACTACGACCCGCTGCTCGCCTTCCTGCGGGAGAGTGTGCATGGCCGCGGCTTCGCCGACCAGGCCCATGTGGACGCCCTCCTCGTGGGTGACGAACTGGAGTCCCTCGTCGAGGCACTGTTGCCAGATCCAGCGTAGCCGGGAGAGCCACCTCACGGCCATCAGTCGGCGAAATCACTGCCCGAACACCTCCCGGAGCAGCTTTTTCAGCGCCTCCCAGCTCTTGCGGTCGGCTTTTTCCTGATAAGCCAGCTCCAGGTCAAACTTCTTCCCGAGAGCGGTCGCGTCCGGATTGGTGAAGCCGTGTTTCGCCCCCGGGTAATTCTCGAACTGGTAGTCCACGTTGGCATCGGCCATCTCCCGGTGAAAAGCCTCGATCTGCTCCTTCGGAATGAAAGAGTCATCCGCCCCGTTGCACACCAGGATGCGGGCTTTCACCTTCCCTTCCTGGGCTTCCGTCTTCGGCGACAGGTTGCCGTGAAAGCTGGCCACTGCATCCAGCGGCATACCGATGCGGGCCATGTGCAGGGCGATCGCCCCGCCAAAGCAATAGCCGATCGCCGCGATCCGCTCCCCATCGGTCTGCGACTGGCTCTTCAGGAAATCCACCGCTGCCTTGAACCGCGCCTCGCCCACCTCGATGTCTCCCATCACCGCGCCGGCAAAGGCGCCGGCGTCCTTCGGATGATCCGCCGTCTTGCCGTCGCCGAACATGTCCACCGCCAGCGCGACATAGCCCAACTCCGCCAGCATCTCGGCGCGCTTGCGGGCGTAGGCGTTGTGCCCCCACCATTCATGGATCACCAGGACACCGGGACGGGCGCCCGGCTTGGCATTGTTATAGGCGAGGTAGCCTTTCAGCGTCGTACCATCGGCGGTGTAGGTCACCTCCTTGCCAACCACTTCCGCCCCGACGGGAGCCACCGCTCCGATCGAGATGGCGCCAACAAGGATTGCCGAAAAGCGAAAGAAAAGAGCACGGGTTTTCATGCGCATCAGAGTAGCTGCCGCAGCGCGGAACTCCAGCCGGGATTGAAGAAGCCCAGATGACGCGATTTTCCGTAAAAATCGTATTCTCCGTCTTGCAATATTATTTCAGCTATCTTAATATTCGCCACTTTTCAACCAGTCATCGTTTTTCCGCGGTGCACTTCCCTGCCATGAAATTCCTCCCTGCAATCTCCCGGCTGGCGTTCCTGTCCGCCACCGCTCTTCTGGCGATCTCCTGCAAAAACAAGGACGCCGAAGCGAATCCCTACGCCGACAATCCCTACTACGGACCGTCCGGCGGTGGTTCCACCTACGGAACCGGTGGTGGCGGCGCTGGCGAATATCCCGACGTCCAGCCGACGGCTCCCCCGCCCACCGACTACGGCTCCACCGGCGGCGGCTACACCGCTCCTCCCCCGGCGCCCTCGACTGGCGGCGGCTACTCGGGCGGTGGTGGTGGCGGCGGCGGGTCTTCCCACACCGTTGCCAGAGGTGACACCCTTTTCAGCCTCGCCCGGCGCTACAACACGACCGTCAGCGCCATCAAGAGCGCCAATGGTCTGTCGTCTGACATGATCCGCATCGGGCAGGTCCTGACCATTCCCTGATCGGCCCTTTTCTTCTAGCGACCCGTAGCAGCCCCTGCCACGCCTCCCCGGTCGTGGCGGGGGCTTCTCATTTTCGGCCCCCACCAGCCGGGACGAGCCCGACCTCGGCCGCGACTCCATAGCGCTGACGCAGATCGTCCAGCGCAGCCAGCACCCCGGCCTCGTCCATCTCGTGGACTTCGATTTTCCGGCCGATTTCGGGAATCAGGGTGATCGTCAATTGCCCGCCGAGGTGCTCCCGGAATTCCCCCAAGCCAGCCAGGATCATCGGACGCCCCGTGGACTCATCCACCCGGTCGAGAAATTCCGACCAGAGCCGGAAACCGACCGCCTCGATCAATTGCAAAATGCGTTCGCCCGTCCGCTGCGGCAGCAGCCCGATCCGCATCGAATAGAGCAAATCCACCGCCATCCCGATGGCCACCGCCTCCCCGTGGCTCACGGCGAAGCGCGACACCTGCTCCAGCTTGTGGGCTACCCAGTGGCCGAAATCCAAGGGCCGGGCCGAGCCGAACTCAAAGGGGTCGCCCGACGTCGCGATGTGATCCACGTGCAGTTCCGCACTGCGGCGGATCGCCCGCTCCAGCGGCTCCGTCTCCAGCCGGCGCAGGCCGGGAGCCTTTGACTCCAGATACTCGAAAAACGGGCGGTCCCGCAGCAGCGACACCTTGATCGCCTCGATCAGCCCGTCCCGGCAGGCCCGCTCCGGCAGCGACTTGAGAAAATCGAGGTCGTTCACCACCGCGAAAGGCACGCAGAAGGTGCCGATCCAGTTCTTCTTCCCAAAAAAGTTCACCCCATTTTTCACCCCCACGCCCCCGTCGCCCTGGCTCAGCGTGGTGGTCGGCATGCGGACCAGCCGGATGCCGCGATGCGCCGTCGCCGCCGCAAAGCCCGCCAGATCGATGAAGGCCCCGCCGCCGATCGCGATCACAAAGGAATGCCGGCAGATGCCGTGGAATTCGATCGCCCGCCAGAGCTTCTCCACCAGTGACCAGTCGTTCTTGCAGGCCTCGCCACCCGGCAGCACCATCGGCTCGGCCACCAGATCGATCGCATCGCGATGACGGTCGAAATAGCAGACGATCGACTCTCCCAGATTCGGATTGCCCGCCAGCAGACCGTCCTCCAGCACCACCAGCACCCGGCCGCGACCGTCCAGTTCTGCCGCCTCGGCGATCAGGTCACGCAGCGTGAGATTCGCCCCCGAGAAAGCCCCGTGGGTGAACACGATGCGGTGCTCGAAGGTCAGAGTGATGGCGCGTTGAATCATGTCTCGGTTTCAGCCGTAAACATCCCGTCGCCCGGCAATTCGCGCAAGTTGGCGTCATCACGCGGAAAAAGGCGCGAAAAAAGGTCTTCCCGTCCATCAACTCGCCGGGATACGCCGCTGCAGCAGCAGCGTCACCGGCAACAGCACCGCACACACCGCGCCCGCCCGCCAGTCGAGATAGACCAGCGCCGCGCCATCGATCAGCGTCATCGCCGCGATCAGCATGCCCACCGCCCGCGGCTTCGAGCGGCCCAGTTGCAACTCCGCCCACTCCATCCAGGCCACCACCGCTGCCGTGACCACAAAAAAGAGCACCGCCCGCGCCGGACCCGAGCCCATCTGCGCCGGCGCCACCGCCAGCACAAAGATCGGCGCGTGCAGCAGCAGACCCGCCAGCACGCCGGTTGCCGCTCCGGCTTCCGTCCGCTCCGACCGCGCCGCCACCGTGATCCCGGCGACGAAAGCCCACACCGCCCCCATCAACACCCAGAAAAGCGCCGGCAAACCGTCGAGCGCCGTGCTGCCCATCGCCGCCGATGCCGCCACCAGATAGACGCCCGCCCGGCAGGCCCCCATCACGATCACTGCCAGCGGCGTCTTCTTGTGGATCGCATCATAGAGCAGGATGGCGCCGATCAGCCCCGCCACCCAGACCGCCGAGGCTCCCGCACCCAGCCACAGCACCACCGTCCCGGCGATCATCTGGACAAAGCCGGCGATCCAGACCGCATTCCGCGACACCGCCCCGCTCGGAATCGGCCGCTCCGGCGCGTGCCGGCGATCCCAATCCGCGTCGCAGGCATCATTCAGCGTCATACCCGCGATGTAGAGAAAGCTCACCCCGACCGCCGTCCAGAGCAGCCCCCACGACCAGCCGCCACCGGCGAGAAACCAGCCGGCCAGCACATTTGTCCACACCGTCGGCAGGTTCGACACCCGGCCCAGGATCAAGAGCGTGCGCACATTCATCAGGCCTTGAACCTGACACATTCCCGGCCCCGACGGGAGCGAAAAACAAGAAACGCCGCGACTCCGCCAAGTTCCACCCATCAGCCCCGCAGCCCCACCCGGTCGAATTCCGCCAGACACCAGCCGTATTCCTTCACCAACTGATCCACCACGTCGCTCGACCGCATCTCGGGCGGCAACACCTCCCACGTGTACGTTTCCATCTCAAAATGGGTGCACCACCCCGGCTCGCGTCCCAGCAGGTCGAGCACCCCGCTGACGTGATCCCGCGTGTCGCCGAAAAACGCCCGATCCGGCTGCGCATGGATGGGCACGTGGAAATGCACCCGCCACTCGTCACCGATCGCGGCCCCCGCCGACTCCGCCCAGTCCAGAGCCGGCTGCAGATCGCGGAAACGCCGCGTCACCGCCGTCCCCTCCCGCACCACCACCTGGTGCAGATAGACATCGTCCTGAAACGCCCGCAGCCGGTCCCGTGACGCCGTCGACGGAGCCAGCGTCAGCGCGCTGCTCAGGTGGATCTTGCTCACCCGGATGCCCGCGCCGCGCAGGCGGCCGATCGCCTCGGTCGGCGACTCATACTCCACCGCCAGATGACAGGTGTCGTAGTTCACCCCAATGTGGCGCCGCACCGACTCCGCCTCATCCCGGCCCAGACCGTCCAGCAGGCGGTCGAAAAAAGCCACCGTCTCCGGCGTCGTCTCGAACCAGCCCAGCGGCTCCGGCTCCAGACCCAGATGCAGGTCGCGCCCCGTCTGGTCCCGCAGCCGATCCAGATGCGCCGCGCAGGCCCGGACATTCTCCACAATCGCCGCGCCCTGACCCGCCTCGTCGGTGATGAATTCCTTGAACGACCCCGGCAGCGTGCTCACGCTGACCTCAGCCCCCGGCGGAGCGATCGCGCACAGCAGGTCGAACAGCTGGCACGTATAGGTCAGCCGCTCCGGCCGGGTCCAGTCCGGCGCATAGACCTGCTCCTTCACCCGCCCGCCATGGAATTTTCCGTAGGGGAAACCATTGATCGTAAAGACATAGCACCCCGTCTCATCCAGCCAGCGGCGAAACGCGTCCACCTTGCCCCGATCCGCCGCCAATTCCCCCGCCGCGTCGGCACTGAGCCGCAGGCCGATCCCATAGGGCACGCCCGCCGGACACACCGCCTCCCGCACCCGCCGCGTATGCCGGTCGAGCCCGTGGAAGGTCTCCTCCCACGTCTCCCCGCGATGGATATTCGTGCAATAGCCAAGATGAATGCCGTGCCCAAGCTGCATTTTCCGAACAAACCCTCTTTGATCGGAGGAGCAACCCTCTTTGATCGGAGATCAGACCCTCTTCGATCGGAACCTCGCGGCCAGTTTCCCCCGCTTTCAGAGCTCGATTCCCCAGAAGCTCCCCAGCAAATCCGACCCACCTCCCCAAATCGGGCTGCCCGCCTTTCCCATCCCCTGCCTAAATCAAAAACGCAACCCATTCAATTAAAGCGACTTACCTTTATGACATTGACCTTTTCAGTCGTAATCAGTTACACAATGTGGCGGAAGTCATCCACCCCTACTCCCATGAAATCCCCGTCGATCCCCAACATACTGAAGCTGTCTGCCTCCGTATTCGCTTCTACCGCCCTGCCCCTGCTTGCCCAAGACGTCGCCCAACCAGATCCCTACGAATGGGTTGTGGAAACGTACTCTTTCCCCGCGCACGAACTCGTCCAGGGCTTTGCCTCGGAGGAGCGCGGCTCGCTGACAGCCCCCAAGTTCCCGGAAGGTGATCTGACCGAAGATGGCACGATTGATTTCCTCCGAAAGAGCCACAGCATCGTCACGCATTACCTGAAAAAGCAAGGGCTCGCCCTGCCGGAAGGAACTGTAGTCGTGTTCGATCCCGAGTCTCTCAGTCTCGCTGCCCGCGCCCCCCGCATCACGCAGCAATCCATTCACTTCACCTCCGCCGCCTACCGCGCCGGAGTCCCGACATTTTTGGAACTCAATACCGTGCTTCTCGAAGGCGAAGCCGCCACCATCCGGGAGCAATTGGCGCTCGCAGGTGAGACTCCAGACCATTCCGGCATTCTGCAACGACTGGAGGCTGCCGTACCGGCGGGAACCGTTTCCATTCTAAAGAGGAACCGAATCGAGGCCCGGAGCGGACAAAGGGCAAAAATCGATGAAACACGCGAAATCGTGGCCCCGTCAAATCTCGCCATGGCCCCTGACGGCATGGTGCTCTACGACACCGAAAGCCACCGCGAGGGCACGATCTGGGAAATGGACCCGGTCGTGGGAGGCGACGAAAAGATGATCGACCTGAACCTCTCACTTCGGCATCATTTTGCTCCATCGGCGCGCCGATTCGTCCCTTTTGCACGGACCGGGGAAGCGACGCTTTCGTCCGTGGCTTTGGAGCCTTCCACCGCCAGTGCCACATCCCAGTTCACGCTCGCCAACTCCACCACGAAAATGGTTGGCGTATGGAAACCCCAGAGTGTCGTCGGTGCTCCCGGTGCCCCTGACCGTCTCCAGGCCGGCTTCATTTCGGCCGATATCGTCGAAGTGCTGCCGTTGCCCAATCTCAAGCTGGCGGAGATACTCACGAAGCACGCGAATGCCGTGGCACCCATTCCCGAGGGGCGACCCGTTTTTGACAAAGTCGCGGAGGAAATTCCCGAGGGCATGATCGTGAGGCGTTTCCGCATCCCTCCGACCTTTTTGACCAACACAGCCGACAATCGTTCGGGTCCCGCAGACCCTTTTGCCTCCATGCCCGCCGGGGGAGCCGTTGCTGAACCCACTTTCACCGTTCGGGCGACCGCCAAAGACATTCTTGCCTCCTACGGCATTCCCTTTCCTGAGGGTTCCTCGGCGAATTTTCTCCCGGAGACATCCACACTGGTCGTCCGAAATACCCCCGAGAACATCTCTCTGGTCGAAGCCATCGTGATGTCGATCCGTGGAGGCGGTCAGACTGGTATCGGCATCACCACCTACTTCGTGGAAGGATCGGCCGAAACCATCCGGGCCGCCGTCGCGGCAAGTCGTAGGCTAGCCAACCACGTCGGCGCATGGCAATCGCTCGCGGAGAATCCAGCCATCCGGCATCTCGGAAGCTATTGGGTGGAATCCAGGAGTGGCCAGCGCAGCCAGCTAAAGGCAGTGACAGAGTTCCATTTCCCCTCCGGCAATGGCGTCGAAACCGGACCCGAAAAGGACGAAAAGGAAAAGCCGGAAGACGGGCAAGAGCCGGTCGGAACTCTTTACGGCACCTTCGACGTGTCGGAGATCGGGACCAGCATCGAGATCGATTCCGTGTTGGGTGGCGATGGAAACACCATCGAACTGAACTACGCGATCTCCTACGACTACGCCGACCCCTCCACCGGTGCCGTTCCCGTGGCTGCCGGAGCCGACGGCGCCATCCAGCTTGACGGTCCAACCACCCAACTCCACCGGGCCACGTTAAGCGGAATCTCCACGGTGCGCGATGGGATGGTCCGCCTCGTTGGCTTTTGGCGCCCCGAGGGGACGCCCCGCTTCGAACAGCAGGATCTGCTTCAAGCCGTCTTCATGAAGGTCGATGTTTTGGCCGCAGACCAATCCGACGAATAGGCATTCAGCCCAATCGGCTCCAAGAGGAGCGAAGAGGTCCTGAGGAGGTGCCGCGCGAACTCCCAAAAGCGCATCACCCGTAGGAACGATTTTGCCCCCGACCGCTCCCCGCACCCGCCCACAACCTGTCCGAAATTTATCGGATGCAATCCCCTGCCCCCTGCGCTAGCTTGCGCGCCTTTTGCGGTCCGGGCTGGACGTTACGGCCCGCCGGCCGCAGAGCGACTACCGACAAACCGCACCTTTCGTTTCATCCCCCATCCCCCCTTCCTGCTCCCATGACCATCTCCGTCGAAAAACTCCCGGACTGCAAAGCCAAACTCAGCGTCGAGATCCCGTCGGGCGAGGTCAATCCCGAGCGTGACAAGATCGTGAGTCTCTACGCCCGCCAGGCGAAAATCCCCGGCTTCCGCCCGGGCAAGGCCCCGCGGTCGGCGGTGGAAAAACGCTATCCCCAGGAGATCGAAGGCGAACTGCGCGACCGACTCGTCTCGCAGGTGATCCGCCGGGCGGGCTCGGATGAAAAACTGGAGATCCTCGGTGTCGCCCAGATGGAACATGCGATTTTCGGCCCCGATGGCAGCTTTGCCCTGTCTGTCACGGTGGTGACAGCGCCGGAGTTCTCGATTCCGGACTACTCCACCATCCCGGTGGAAGTGCCGCGCATCGGCGTGGAGGACGCCCAGGTGGACGCGGTGTTGGAAAGAATGCGGCAGAATTTCTCCGAACTGGCCGACATTGAAGGCCCGCTGAAGCGCGGCGACATCGCGGTGCTCGCCTGGAAGACCACGCTGGAAGGCCAGCCGCTCGCCGAAGCAGTCGAGGAAGACCTCAGGGCTCTGGCCGAGTCGGAAGAGTATTGGATGGCGATTCCGGAAGAAGGAAGCGACGGCCATTTCCTCCCCGGCTTTGCCGACCAACTCATCGGGCTGTCCAAGGGCGACTCCCGCGACATCAACATCACGCTGGGTGAAGATTTCGAGCCGGAGTCCCTCCGCGGCAAAGAACTGGTCTTCGCCGTGACGGTGAAGGAGACGAAGGAGCGCAAACTGGCCCCGCTCGACGACACGCTGGCCAACCGGGTCAGCGAGGGCAAAACTCTGGAAGAAGTGCGCGAGCAAATCCGCGCCGGCCTGATGGCTGAGCACGAGCGCATGCGCGCGAATCTGGTGACCAATCAGGTCCTGGCCCATCTGGGCGAGAGACTGGAATTCGAACTGCCCCAGCACCTGCTGTTCAACGAAACGCAGCGCCAGGTGAACGACATGGTTTACGAAAGCTATCAGCGCGGCGCCACCGAGGACCTGATCCGCGAACACCAGGGCGAAATCCTCGAAAACGCCCAGTCGCGCGCCAAGATAAACCTCAAGACGACCTTCATCCTCGAGAAAATCGCCGAAGCCGAGGGCATCGCCGCCACCGATGAGGAGGTGTCCCGCCAGATCGTGATGCTCTCGATGCAGAGCCAGAAGCCGGTGAAGAAAGTGATGCGGCAACTGCGGGAGAACAATGGATTCGCCCGCATCCGCCACGATGTCACGATCTCCAAGACGCTCGATTTCCTGCGCTCCAAGGCCGTGATCACCGAAGTCGATCCGCCAGCGCCCGAGGTCACACCCGAAGAGGGCGAGAATTGAGCCGCGTTTTGTGGGAAACTTGTTTTCCCCCACTGGCATCCCGCGCCAACTGGTGCGATGGTGGGGACGGTTGACCGGCCAGCAAGACCGGCTTCGCCTCTCAACTTCATTGCCATTCACCGATACTCCCATCATGCACGAAGAAATCGCCGAAATTTCCCCTCTCCTGCCGCCCCACCTGCAACGCCGCGTGCAGCCGTTCACCAATGTGAGCGTGATCGAAAAAGAGGGCAGTTCCCTGATCCAGTTCGACCTGCTGTCCCGCCTGATGAAGGACCGCATCGTCTTCATCGGAGAGGCGATCAGCGATCCCCTGGCGAACTACATCATCGCCCAGATGCTCTACCTGCAGATGCAGGATCCCAACAAGGACATCAACATCTACATCAACAGCCCCGGCGGCTCGGTCACGGCCGGCCTGGCGATCTACGACACGATGCAGTTCGTCACCTGCGACGTGAACACCTACTGCATGGGCATGGCGGCCAGCATGGGCGCCGTGCTGCTCTGCGCCGGCTCCAAGGGCAAACGCTACGCCCTGCCCAATTCCCATGTGATGATCCACCAGGTCTCCGGCGGCGCCCAGGGCACTGCCAGCGATGTCGAGCGCACCGTGGAGTTCATGTACCGCCTGAAAAAGCGCCTGAACCAGATCCTTTCCTATCATACCGGTCAACCGGTGGAAAAGGTGGAGATCGACGCCGACCGCGACAACTACATGACTGCGGAGGTGGCCTGTGAATACGGCCTCATCGACAAGGTCCTCGAGAGCCGCAAGAGCTCCGACACGCCGGCACCGGCGAAGTAAGCCGCCGCGCCGGCGGGAGCGGAGCCGGGTCCATCCGGACCGGTAAAAAGACATTTTTCTGCCGATTCCCGAGGACAAAGCTCTGGCGGAGGTCGATCCACTCGGCTACAGTCCCGCGAGAGTCTGGCAGGCCCGTCTGTCACCTGGCTCCACCCGCTTTTCTCCCCCTCCCCTCACCCGTCACCGACCGACCTACTGACACATGGCAAGGGCGTCCAATCTCACGATGTGTTCCTTCTGTGGCAAAAGCCACGCCGAGGTAAGAAAGCTGATCGCCGGTCCCGGCGTCTACATCTGCGACGGCTGCATCAATGTCTGCCGGGGCATTCTCGAAAAGGAACTCAATGAGGAGGAGGATGAAGTGCCGCGGCATTTCTCCGTCCCGAAGCCGCGCGAGCTTTACGACCTGCTCAATCAGCACGTCATCGGGCAGGATCATGCGAAAAAGGTCCTCTCCGTGGCCGTCCACAACCACTACAAGCGCATCCAGCAGTTCCAGGCGCCCAAGACCTCCGGCAAGCGCTCCCGCTTCTCCGATTACCAGGATGTCGAGATCGAAAAGAGCAACATTCTCCTCATCGGGCCGACCGGCTCCGGCAAGACGCTGCTCGCCAAGACCCTGGCCAAGCTGCTGAACGTGCCTTTCTGCATCGCCGACGCCACCACCCTGACCGAGGCCGGCTACGTGGGCGAGGATGTGGAAAACATCATCCTGCGCCTGCTCCAGACCGCCGATTACGACGTGAAGCGCGCCGAACTGGGCATCATCTACATCGACGAGATCGACAAGATCGGCCGGAAGACGGAAAACGTCAGCATCACCCGCGATGTCTCCGGCGAGGGCGTGCAGCAGGCGCTGCTGAAGATCCTCGAGGGCACCATCTGCAACGTCCCCCCGCAGGGCGGCCGCAAGCATCCCCAGCAGGAGTACATCCAGGTGAACACGGAGAAGATCCTCTTCATCTGCGGCGGAGCCTTTGTCGGCCTCGAAGAGATCATCTCCCGCCGCGTCGGCAAACGGGTGCTCGGCTTCAACCACGAACTCACCGTCTCCGGTGAAAACGGAGCCGCCTCCGGCTCCACGGCACCCGACGTGACTCCGGAGGACCTGCTTGGCTTTGGCTTGATCCCCGAATTCGTCGGCCGCCTCCCCGTCGTCTCGACCTTGGAAAACCTCACCCGCGAACAACTGATCCGCGTGCTGACCGAGCCGAAAAACGCCATGGTCAAGCAATACAGCAAGCTGCTGGCCATGGATGGCGTCGAGCTCGAACTCAAAGACGACGGCCTCGAGGCCATGGCCGAGCAGGCCCTGGTGCGCGGCACCGGCGCACGCGCCCTGCGGTCCATTTTTGAAAAGCTGATGCTCGACGTGATGTTCGAATCCCCGAGCAGCAACGATCAAATGCACGTCACCGTCGACCGCGGCGTCGTGACCGGCGAGCGCCCCGCCATGATGGAGCGCAAGGAAGAAAAAGACGCCGCCTGAATCGGCGTGGCCGCATACGGAGAAGCTTTTGGGGGACGAAATTTTTTGGCGACGGGAAATTAGACCCCTCCTCGTCCTGCCCGCTGCTGAGTCAAATAGCGCCTGCACTCTCAGGCGCTTATGACGCGACCTCGCATCCAAAAAATGTGATGCGAGGCCATCTTCTTCTTCCCCAGTTGCCGGGCAACTATGAAGGTAGCCGGAACTCTGAACCGGCGGGAAGAAGTCCAATTGTTCCTTCAACGCCACGGATTATGGGAAGGAATCGGCGTTCTGCCATCACCACCTCGTCCGCCCTTCGACATCGACACGTTGGAGCCGCTTGGTGTGCCTCCCCAATGGGGTTAGCGCGATGACATCGAACCTCCGCCGCCTGATTGGTGGAAGGGTGACACACTCGATCCCATGTGGCAGAATCTCGAGTTCGATTTCGGCGAAGGGCGCACCTTGAGGCTCGATGGGGCCAACCCTTTCCCGCCTGATGACGTGCCCGTCTTCCGGTGGGACTGAGGGGGCAAGACGCTGTTCGCAGAAGATTGATCTGGGGCGCTTCCCCATGCCCAAATCTCCCGAAAAGCGGCGGCATTCGGTCCGCAAATCAGTCAACTTCGGAAAACCAGTTGACCGACGCAACGAATTCAGCGCAAAATTCCTCGAAATGAGCCCCATTTTACGCTTCCTCCCCCTGAACGCCCACCAACCCGGCCCCAAGGGCGGCGAGATAAGGGAGGGCTTGAAAATGCTAATTCCTACTAGCAGCAATGAGGTTCCCTCTTGGGTAGCGGATTGGGTAGTTTTGACGGTATGAAGCACCAATCCGGAAGATTCGTGTCCTTTTGTTTTTGGACGGCCGTTCTGGTGTTGGCGCTGAATGAGGCGGGCTGTCGTAATGAAAAAACGGCGAATGGGGAAAGCGGAGGCTCGGCCAAATCGGAGGGGAACGTAAGTGCCGCGCCCCGTCAGATGGTCACGGCTGCGATTCCGGTGCCACCTAGTTATTTTGGGCGAGTGAAAGCCGATGGAAGCCGAATGACCTTGGCGGAAATCTTTTCCGAAGTCACCGGGGCGGAGATGATTCCCGGAGCCGTGGCGAAGTTCCTTCCCCAGCAGAGCTTGATGCTGGTTCACCACTATCCGGAAGCCGTGGAAAATTTCAGGCAGTACACCGAAGGCGCGGGGCTCTATTTGCCGTATGAGGAAGCCTTCCGAGAATACACCCGCCTTGGAGTGATGATCCGGTGCCTGAAGTTGAAAATCGACCCGGAAACCCATCGGTCCGGAAAATCGGATTGGGCTTCTATTAGGGATTCCGGACAAGTTCTCGATTTGTCGCCGGACGACCTCGACTACGAGTTGGTAGATGAGGAAATTCAGTTTAAAGATGCGGCTGACCAATATTCGGCTAACGGACTGATGAACGTTCGCCTGTCGGGTAGGATTATGGACCCAGATTTCTTTTCCGATAGTTGCTTTATCAATGTGAGCTACCCGGTTCCCGATGAACCGGGAATGAAACTTGAAAGCACCGCCCATTTTGTTCCCGGTAAGGAACAATTGTTCTATATCGGCTCCACCTACGTGGCGGGTGTCACGGTTTTCCTGATCTCGGATTTTCCGATTCCCACCCGGTCGGAATGGGAGAAAAAAAGCGGCGCGCGTCTGGGCGACTATGATCAGGCCAATATGGCCTTCTCTTTTGAAATAGGGAGGATTGACCGTTTCTTACCAGGGTGGAACGGGTTCGACGAATCGAAGTCTTGGGACTTTTTTTACGAGCCGAATTGGGTGGGATTGGGCGCGTTCCATCCCGACGTGGCCATCTACGCGAACCGGAAACCCGATCAGACGTACGCCAAAGATCAGCCAAAGGGAAATGGAACATCAGAGCAGGGCGATCGGGGAGGGATTTGCGACCTGGGCGATGTTCCTTTGGAAACGGCCACCGTTCCCAACGAAGCCCAGTTTCTTCCAGCTATCCCAAAGCCCCACCAAGGCCGCACCTACGCCATCCGAAATCGACGCGGTGATCTCGTGGGATTTATCCGGATTATATCGGTCAATTCCAGCAAGGGGGATGCATCTTTCATTTGCTTTCATTGGCGCCGGGCCGCCCATCCGTGATTGAGCGCTTTTGTGGATTAAGGAAATCATCGGTGTGGAAAAGTCCGTCCTAGAAAGTTGCGTAGACACGCCGCAGGCGGGCCAGGGCTTCCTCCCAGGATGTCCTACGGTAGACAAAGTTCCTCAACCAGCGGATGAATATAGAGTTGCTTAGATAAATTTATAGCCACAAGAAGCAAACAAACCCAAGGCATCCTGATGGGTGACTCTTTCGAGGGCGGCGGCAATCGCCTTGTCGAGTTCATCGGGCGTTCGGGCTTCCGCGCTACGCAGGCTGAACTTCACCTTGCTTCACTAAAGAGGGAACTATCAATCCCGGAGATCATCCGGTGCCGGGTGCGGTGTTTCTGCGACGGGGCGGTCTTTGGCTCGGTGGAGTTCGTGAATGGCGTCTTCGAAGCAAATCGCTGGCGCTACGGTCTAAAGCAGAAGAGCGGCGCGCGCCGACTGCGAGGCGGGGCGGACCGGGGAGAGTTGCGGAAGCTGCGTGACTTGCAGGTGAGGCCGGTGGGATAGGCTGCGTTCTTTCCTACTTGGAAAAGCGTGTCAGCCGCAGTGACCTCTCCCGCGCCTTTTGAAAGCCTCCCGGAACAGCGGCGCTTCTCTCCCTCCGTTCGCGATCCGCTCAGGCTCCGATGAAAACGGTCGGCCGCGCCATGTCGTCCCGGCATGTCTCAGGGAGGCGAGTTCGACCGATCCCCGGCTACGGACTCGAGAAATCCAGATTTTATAGAGCCGGCAGATTCATGTGGGATTTGTGGCCATAGGAAGGAAAAGACGCCGTTCGAGCCAGCGTAGCTGTGGATGCAAAGGCAGCCCAAACCCCACTGGTGGCTCGCGGGCGGTTCACCGTGGACGCGGTTTTTCCTCTGGCATGTTTATCGCCATCGTCTAGACTCGACGGATCATGAGTGACGCATCAGGATCCGAGCCCGAATTGCCCCCGTTGGGATTTGCAGAGTCTCTGACCGCCGACGAGAGACGCTCTCTCGGCAGTTTCGGGGAGTTCATCACCGCCTCTGAGGGAGATGTCATCATCGAGGAGGGGCACGAGCAGGACTCGCTCTTCCTCATCGTCTTCGGCACCTTCCACGTCCAGACGGATACCACCGGGCGCCCGGTACTGCTCGGCAACCTCAAGTCCGGCGACACCATCGGTGAAGTGAACATTTTCGACTCCGGCAAAGCCAGCGCCAGCGTCGTCGCCAAGAGCATTTCCCAAGTCTGGAAGATCGACCGATCCCGCCTCGAGAGCTTCCTGGAATCCAATCCGGAGGCCGCCACCCGCCTGCTCGTCAGCGTGGCCACGCAACTCAGCAAGCGCCTGCGTCGCGCGAACGAAAAGGCCGCCATGGCGCGCGAGGCCGTGCTCGACGCCTTCTGATCCCCTCGCCGGCATCCCGGGCGGTCCAGTTCGACCGAGACGGAGCCGCTCCATCCGGGACGGGAACGGCACTGTGGCTTGATGCTTGACGCGCCAGAGGCCCGACGCCACACTTTCCCAGCGAGCATCACGACGCCCCCACTTCTTTCCCCCAAGGGAGTAAAACAGGCTGATTCAGTCAACCACCCCACCCGCCATCATGTTCGACAGCCTGCCCGTCACCGACCTGCAAGGGGCTTTGATCTTGTTTTTCGCCTTCTCGATCGGTCACGCCATCGCCGACTTTCCGCTCCAGGGCGAATTCCTGTCCCGCGGAAAAAATCGGCACCTTCCCCCTCCCCCACTGGCAGATGGAGGCTCCTCGCCCAAGCGGCTCTGGATCTACCTGATGTCGGCGCACGCCCTGACCCACGCCGGTTTCGTGTGGATCATCTCCGGCAGCGTCCTGCTCGGTTTGGCCGAATTCGTGATTCACTGGATCATCGACGCGCTCAAGTGTGAGCGCTGGACCTCCTTCGAGATGGACCAGTGGCTCCATCTCCTGACCAAGGCGGTCTTCGTCGCCCTGATCTGGGCCGGAGTCGTCGGCTGAGACGGCTATTCCACCCCGCCCCCCCCAGACTGGCGCGATCGCGCCTCCCATTTTCCCGTAACAGGGCTCATGCCGTCGGTTAAACCGATGTCGGCATGTTTCACCACCGACCAGTCCGGTTAGGTGCACCCGGCTGCTCGTCCGAACAATCGGCAGCCCGCGTTTCCGCCATGCCCAAGCCACATCCCTCGTGGGAAAGGCGTTGCTTCTCCCCTTTTCCCGGCCGGGTTCGGCCGGTTTGCAGAGCTGAAGAAACATCCACCTGAAACACCACCCACGAAAATGAACCGAACCACATACCTCCCCCACCTGTGCGCCTTAATCGCGGCGCTCCACGTTCCCGTCGCCGACGGCCGGGAATTCAAGTCCACCGATGGCAAGGTCATCAATGCCGACATCGTCAACGTCCGCGGTACCGATGTCGTGCTGAGCATGGCCGGGAAGTCGTTTACCGTTCCCATCAGCCGATTCTCGGCCGCGGATCAGGAATACATCGCCCAGTGGAAGGCCCAGGCCGCCGAAAATCACGTGCCGAGGCTGCGCGTGGAGGTGAACTCCGGCAAATCGGACCGCTCCGACAAAGCCGACTGCTTCGACGATCGGAAAGGCTCGTTCGAGTTCACCATCAAAGTGAAGAACGAAGAAATCGACTTCGACCTGAAGGGAGCGAAGGCCTACCTCTCCGTGATCGGCGAGGATGCGGAGAACAAGGGCCGCTTCGGCGTCATGCAGAAATCCTCCTTTGAGGTGTCCGTCACTCCCGGCGGCACCTTCGAGTGGCGGGGCGACAAGGTGAGTTACAAGTTTGACGACAGCCCTCCAGCTTACTGGGGCGTCTCCTATGCCGGCTATGCCCTGCAGATCAAGAACGCCAAGGGGAAGGTCATCTTCGAAAACGCCATCCCCCAGGCCTTTGAGAAAAAGGTCGAGGATGTCCTCAAGTTCGGCGTCTCGGATGCCTTCGACCGCGACGCCAAAGCCCGCGGAAAAGTTTACATCTACGACAACTGAGCCCAGAACAAAGGCTCGCGTGCCGGCTTTCCGAAAAGACAAGGGCGGGAGCCGGTTCGATCCGGCCTCCCGCCCCGTCTGTTCAAGGGCTTCGCGTCAAAAATCGATCACGCCAGCTTCCACGGCGCCCGGTAGGGCAGTTCCATCAGTTTCTTCTGGGCATCGGCATCGCCGACGATTTGTTCCTTGGCGGCATCCCAGACCACCTTGCGGCCGAGGTCGTTCGACACGTAGGCCAGGTGGCCGGGAGTGATGCTGCGATGGCCCGTCTCGGCCGGGCAGATGCACTCGGCCCGCGTCTTGATGCCATCGATGAAGTTCTGCGAATGGCCGGGCGACTTGTAGGCGGCCTTGTCGCCGGCCTTGAAGCCTTTCTCCAGCCAGGCGGGATTCGACGCCTCGATCTTGCCGCGGTTCACGTACACCCAGCCCGATTCGCCAATCCACTTCGTGCCCATCGGGTTGACGGAACCGATCGACACCTGGATGCCACCGGCATATTCGCAGCGGACCTCGTAATCGACCGGCGAATTGTACACATCCGTCTTCGGCCACGTCCAGTTGACCGCCTCGACACTGAGCGGACCGCTCTTGTCCATCCCGAGGCCCCAGTGGGCGATGTCATTGTGGTGTCCGATCCAATCCATCAACTGCCCGCCGCCGTAGGCGCGATGCCAACGCCAGCTCCAGTGGTTGCGCGCCCGGGTGTAGGGCAGCATCGGCGAGGGACCGGTCCAGAAATCATAGTCGAGCGAAGCCGGCGGATCGGTGAAGGCGGGGTCCCCATCCGGCTGCTCATGGCCGCGGGGCAGGCCGACCTTCACCTCCTTGATCTTGCCGATCGCCCCATTGATGACCAGTTCCACCCCCTGATGGAACAGCGCGTCCGACCGCTGCTGGGAGCCAACCTGGAAAACGGCCTTCCGGGCGGCCACTTCGCGATAGACCGCCTGTCCCTCGGCGAAATAGTGCGTCACCGGCTTCTCGCAATACACGTCCTTGCCACCGCGCAGCGCCTCGATCGTCGCCAGGGCATGCCAGTGGTCGGGCGTGGCCACGAGGACCGCGTCGATGTCGGTGCGGGCACATAATTCCCGGTAGTCCTTGTGGGTGCCGCAGCCCTTGTAGGCGCCGCTCTCCTTTTCCTTGGCGTAATGCGTGTCCACGATCTGCTGGCCGGCTTCGAGTCCCCAGGGACGCCCCGTCCGGCCGGGATTCTTGCCGTAGTGGAGCTTGTCCACGTCGCAGACCGCCACCACCTGTACATCGGCTTTGCGGAGGAAATCCTCCATCACGGAAATGCCGCGCCCGCCCACGCCGATGACCCCGAGGGTGATGCGTTCGCTGGCGGCGGCGCGAGCCTTCGTGCCAAGGACCGAGGCGGACAGGATCGTGGGGGCCACGGCGGCCGCGCCGGCCTGTCTCAAAAAGTTTCTGCGGGAGGTGTGATTCATGGGATCGAGCGGGGTCTATGGGGATTTCTTAAACAACGGAAAGTGGCACCAGCCCAACAACCGGACCAATCCACGAGCCGGATAATAGCCAAGACCGCCCTCCGACTCCAGCCCTCTTTTGCGCCAGATAAGAAACACGACAGGCGCAGCCGCAAAATCCCCCCAACCACCCGCCATCCAGTGCTGCCGGGGCGGGCGTTTCCGATGCAACCCGGTTGGATCGCCGATCAGACCCTGTTTGATCGGAAAGCCAAGCCGCTGAGGCTCAGGCCTTGGCCGGTGAGTCGGCTTTGGCACCGGGGAGCACCGCGCCGATGATGAACATCAGGGCGAACAGGGCCAGCGGGGCAAACGGCGGCGCCCAAGCGAGCGTGCTCTTGAAGGCCACCATGGCAATGCCGAACCAGAGAAAAGCGCCCAGCAGCGACCAGGCGATGGCTTTGCCGCGGGAACGGCGGAAGGCGGCGGCCGCGAGCAGCGCGATGACGGCGACGCTCAACAGGCGCGCCCAGAAAGGCCACCAGTCGACGTAGCGACCGCTCTGGATGGTCGCGATGGCGCGGGTCAGCAATTCGGCGCGGGACAGCGGCTTGTCGTAGCCGACCAGGGTGGCGCGCCGGTCCTCGGTGCGGTCGCGGCCGATGACGACGAGATTCTGCCGCAGCGTCTCGAAGTCTTTCTCCACGTCGGCGAGCAGTTTGCGGATCGCTTCGTCCTCGTCGCCGGTGAGCGCGAGCTGGAAGGCCGACACGACGGGATAAAAGCCGGGACCGACACCGGACTGCTCGTAGAGCTTCATCCGGCCGCGCCCGTCGATGGGGACCCGGATTTTCTCGCCGATTTCGATGACTCCGGAGCCGACGGCCGGCAGTTTCACCGTCACCTGATCGAGCGGCACGCCCGCGTGGCTGGCGACGGCAGTGACGATGAAGGAGGCCACGATTTTGTCCCCCTGTCGGGCGATCAGCGGGAGGCTGCGGTCGGTGGTGCCGTCCAGTTCGATGCCGGTGAAGGCCGGCAGGCCGTTGGCGAGCAGTTGCGGATTGGGCGCGGCGACGACACGGGTCAGCGGCGTCACGTTGGCGGTGTCGCCCTCGACTTTGGTGAGGACGGGGAACTTCGGCTCCTCGGTGGGACCGGCCGGCGGCTGCCCATTTTCCGCCACCGCCCCGAGGGTGACGCGGGGCAGCGGGAGGGTGGCCTCCTTGAGCAATTCCAGAGTCGTCTGATTGATGGCGAGGGACTCGTCGAAGACGGGATTCGGCTCAAAGGCGACGGCTTTGGGGCTGAATTTCCCGACAAAGCCAAAGACGGCGGCGAAATCGGCCTGGGAGAGGCTCTCACCGATGGCGGGCTTGTACTCGTCGTCGATGGTGACGAGGGTCACGGCGGGATCGGCGATCTTGTCGCGGGAGTTGGCGATGCAAAACTCCAGCCACCACCGGTTCAGCCCGGCGGCAAAACCCTCGCCTCCATTTTTCAGATTCCACTCCCCGAGCAGGGTCAGGACGGCTCCGAAGACGAGGAAGAGGGTCAGTCGATGGCGCATGGCAGGTTATGGGGGAAGATCGTGTGTAGGGAGGACAATCGCGGGTCACCTTTGGCCGCGATCAGGGGAAAAGGCAAATGGCGGAAATGGGCCAGCGATGAATTTCAAGTTTTCCGAAAGATCGTCCGGAGCCGGCTTGGCCCTCCGCAGGCGAACGGGTCAGACAGTCTCGCGGTGGAGCAGGAACAGGTGCACGGGCTTGGACCGGGGTTCGAGAGCGACGTAGTTCGACGCTCCCTGCCAGTGGTAGATCTCCTCGTACATGAGGTCTTCCACCGCGAATCGCCGGTCGTGGCCAATTCCCATGGCCTCCAGGGGCAGGTGCAGCACGGTCTCCTGCCGGTGATGGGGATCGAGATTGACGACGCCGATCACGATGTTGCTCCGGTCATCGGTCCACTTGTAGTAGGCGAGGATCTGGTCGTTCTCGCAGGGGATGAAATCGATGTTGGCGTAGCTCTGGAGGGCAGGCTGCTGGCGGCGGATGCAGTTGAGCCGGCGGATGAAATCCTTGATGTTGCCGGGCGCGTCCCAGTCGCGGGCTTTGAGCTGGTATTTCTCACTGTGATTGTATTCCTCGCGGCCGGGCAGCGGGTCGTTTTCGCACAGCTCGTAGCCGCTGTAGATGCCCCAGGAGGTCGACAGGGTCGCCGCGAGGGCCGCGCGCAGCTTGAAGGTCGCCGGCGGCGCGTGCTGGAGATGGTGAGGCAGGATATCCGGCGTGTTCGGCCAGAAATTGGCGCGGTAGTAGTCGCGCATTTCGCCCCGGGTCAGCTCGCGGACATACTCGATGATCTCGGCCTTGGTCACGCGCCAGGTGAAGTAGGTGTAGCTCTGGGTGTAGCCGATCTTGGCGAGGGTCTGCATCATCTTCGGCCGGGTAAAGGCCTCGGAAAGAAAAATGGTGTCGGGCGCCGTCTTTCTCACCTCGGCGATGAGCCATTCCCAGAAAGCCACCGGCTTGGTGTGGGGATTGTCGACCCGGAAGACTTTGACGCCGCGATCGATCCAGAAGAGCACCACATCGAGGAGTTCCTGCCAGAGCTCACGCCACTCGTCGCAGTGGAAATTGATCGGGTAGATGTCCTGATACTTTTTCGGCGGATTCTCGGCGTATTTGATGGTGCCGTCGGGCCGGTGGAAGAACCAGTCGGGATGCTCGCGCACGTAGGGATGATCGGGCGAGCAATTGATGGCAAAATCGAGCGCGATCTCGATGCCGAGGGCGCGGGCCTCGCCCACCAGCCACTCGAGGTCGGCCACCGTGCCGAGGGCCGGCTCGACGTCGCGATGACCGCCAGCCGGACCACCGATGGCCCAGGGCGAACCGACATCGTCGGGACCAGCGGTGAGGGTGTTGTTTTTCCCTTTGCGGAATGTGATGCCGATCGGATGGATGGGCGGGAAATAGACAATATCGAAGCCCATGTCGCGCGCGTCACGGAGGCGCGGCAGACAGTCGCGGAAGGTGGAGTGCTTGTCCTCGCGTCCCTCGGCGGATCGTGGGAAAAACTCATACCAGGCAGAAAACTGGGCCAGCGGGGCCTCGACCAGGAGGGGCAGAGCCGGGTCGAGCTGGGTGGACAGGGAGCGGTTCGGCCAGCGGGCCAGCAGGGTGTGCACGCGGTCGGTGCCGACGAGATGCGGAACCTCGCGGGCGGGCGTTTTCATCAACTCGGCGACGAGGGCGTCGATTTCCTCGGCATCGGCCCGCGAACGGCCGCGGGCGGCTCGATCGGCGGCGAGGTTCAGGATCACCCGCCCCTCCTCAATCTCGGTGCTGAAGTCGCTCTGGTCGCCGGTGAGCCGCCGCTCGTAGTCGTGCAGCCACGTGAGAAAATCATCGGCCCACGCCTCGACCGTGAACCGATACTCGCCCGGCTCGGGCACGGGAAACTCGGCCCACCAGCGGTCGTTGTCACCGGGCACCATCGGTGTTTCTTCCCAGGTCCGGCCGGTACGCTTGCGCCACTTCACCACGGCGGCGATCACGTCGTGGCCGTCCTTGAAGAGGTCGGCTTCCACCCGGATTCTTTCACCGACAATGCGTTTCGCCGGGTAGCGCCCCCCTTCGACGGCGGGCGTGACATGGGCGATGACGACCGTGGCCGGTCGGGACTGCGGGGCAACGGAAGTGACGGCGGTGCTCTTGGCCATGGATCGGTGGCGACGGGAAAGGCGTCGCGGCGCGCTCAGGCTACACGCGATTCGGCCAGACTCAAGGCGGGAGCCAGCCCCGGAGCGGCCCCGCGCTCCACCGCGACCTCGCGCAGGCGGGCGACTGCCGCCGGGATGTGGCGGAGGAAACCGGGCTGCCCTTTGTTCAAGCCGAGATTCCCATAGGCGCCGAGCGCCTGCATCAGCCGTTGCACGGCACAGCGATCCAGCCGCTGGCGGAAACGCTCCCACGGCTCCCCATGACCGCTGGCGTCGCGGAGCGCGTGGTAATGCCGCGCCAGCTCCTCCTGCTGATCGGCCGACAGCGCCACGTAGGGATCGTAGAGCAGCGACGCCAGATCATACTCCGGCAGCCCCCACCGCAGCCCCTGATAATCGATGAGCCAGGCGCCTCCGTCGCGAATCATCACGTTGGAAGACTGGAAATCGCGGTGCAGCAGCCCGCGGGGCTCGGCGGCCAGCGACTGCGCCAACTCGCGCAGCTCGCTGCCGGCCTGGATCGACGCCAACGCCTCCGCCGGTGCGGCGCTGAAGTGGGCGGCAAAATGCTCGAAAAAGTAGTCTTGCTCCCAGCGGTAGAGCGCCTCGTCGAATCCCGGCTCCAACTCCGGCAAGCCTGCCGGCGGCGACGCCTCCCCCACCCCATGCAGCGGCAGCACCGCCGCCAGCGCCAGACGATAGAGCGGCGCGCGCACCGTCGCCCAGTCGGCCGTCTCGTGGGTCGCGAGGTCCTCACTGCCGAGATCCTCGACCCACAGCACCTGGCGGGCGGCATCCTCCGCCACGATGGCTGGCACCGGCACCCCGAGATCGCGGAGAAACCGGGTGATTTCGGCAAAGCGACCATTTTCCCGCCGCTCCAGCGAGTAGTGCATCGCCAGCAGCCGCCGCCCCGCCTCACCGGCCGACCGCAGACGGAAAAACCGCCGCCCCGAGCCGGACCGGTCGATCACCCCGCCTTCCGACACCTCCGCGTCGGCCCAATCCGGCAGGGTAGAACGAGTCAGGGCGGTGATGTCGGCAATGTCCATGGGCGTCAGGGGTAAAACGGCGGGAAACGGGAACCATCCGGGCCTTTTCCGCCATCGCCAAGGGAAAAGGCGCTGCTTTCTCCGCCGGAGGCCATCGTCGCGGAAACCAACGACGCTTAGCACGCCGGGCTCTCGCCCCCGGTCGGCAGGGCCACCGCCCGCCCCTCGCGCGCGGACACCAGGCCCGCCTCCAGGATCTCCTGGGCATCGCGGCCGTGACCCGGATCGCACAGGGGATGGATCGACGCTTCCGGGTGACGAATGAGATGGACAAAATGGGCGCTGGCAGTCTCCAACTCCGCAGCCACCGGTGGCGCGGCGATTTCGACGCCGTCGGGCTGCTCCAGCGTGGCCTTCACCAGGGGCGCGCCGTGATGCGGCGGGATCATCAGCGTGCCGGCGCTGCCGTAGATCAGCGTGGTGTAGGAAGACAGGTGGCCGATCTGAGTCCAGCTCGCCTCGGTCGTGGCGAGCGCCTGCGGGTAGCCCAGCACGAGGATGGCGTTGTCCTCGAGCGACAGGGCCGGCTTCAATCCCGTGCGCAGGGTGACGCCGGTCACCGACTGCGGCCGGCCCAGCACCGTCCGAGTCAGCACCGCGCCGTAGCAGCAGTAGTCCATCAGCGCGCCGGCTCCATTCAGCGTTTCATCGTAGAGCCATTCGCAGAAAAATCGCGAGCACCCCAGCTCCACCGGCCCCTGATGGGCGGCGCGGTATTTCACCTGCCAGATCTCGCCGATCTCACCCGCGCGCAGTCGCTCCAGCGCATGCTGCATCTGCGGCCACCAGGTGAAGGGCCAGTTGATCATCAGCCGCACCCCGGCCGCCTGCGATGCCGCCAGCATCCGCTCGGCTCCCGCCAGAGTGGCTGCCATCGGCTTCTCGACCAGACAGTGCAGGCCCCGCCCGCAGGCGGCCACCGCGAGGTCTTCGCTGACGCGATTGCTGGCAAAGATGTAAACAGCGTCGAGCGACTCATCCGCCAGCAGGTCGGCATACTCGGCGTAAACCGGCCCGCCGAATTGACTCTCATACCGGTCACGCAGTTCCGGATAGGGATCAGCCGCGCCGGCCAGCGACACCCCGTCTCCGAGCCGGAGCAGTTCCTCCAGATTGCCCCAGACATGGTCGTGATGCAGGCCGAGGACGCCGATGTGGATGGGTTTCGTGTCGTTCATCAGGAAAAAGCGATTCTGTCATTCCCAGCCTTCACAGCAGACCAAAGCGTTCGTCGATCGGCCGCTGATAGTCGCGCACCGCGCCGCTGAGCACATCGGCCACCGCGATCTCCCGTCCCGCATGGGCCGACTCCACCACCGCATAGGAGCAGGCCAGATCCAGCAGGCCCTCGCGTCCCGAGCATTCCGGCTGAGTGCGGTTGCGGATCGCGTCCAGCCAGTCGAGCTGGGCGATCGCAAAGTCGTCCGTCAGTCCGAGCGGAAAATGCCGCGCCTGGAGATGGGCCGGCGCCTCGGCCGCATACAGCGCACTCAGGGACCGTGGCTCCGCCTCCCCATCGAGATGCAGGGCGTCGCCGCAGACCCGGCCCCGGGTGCCGTAATAGGTGGGCCCCTCCCCGATCACCGTCGGGCTGCCGTGCCCCGCCCAACTGCCCAGCACCACGCCCGATGCCCCGCGCTCGTTGATGAAACTCGCATGGAACGTGTCGTCCGCATCGCACTCGCAGGGCTCCACCCGGCGACCATCGCGGATCAGGTAACGCACCGGCTCGACCACCGCGGTCCGCGCCGTCACCGCGCGCATCTCCGCCCCGCCGATGTGTCTCAGCATGTCGAAAAAATGCGGCCCCAGATCCAGCGCGATCCCGCCGGCCTCGGCCAGCACGTGCCGCCACGGCGTCTCGGCCACGATCCGGTCCGGCGCCCACCACGCGCCGATGTAGCCCATGTAGGCCATCTGCATCGGCCCCGCCGGCCCCTCGTCGCCCAGAGCCCAGGCCGCGTGGCGCACGTCGGAGCGAAACCGGGCATTTTCAAACACCCCGAAAGTCACCCCCGCCGCCTCGGCCCGCTCGCACATGCGCCGCGCCGCCTCCATCGTCACCGCCAGCGGCTTCTGCGACATCAGGTGCTTCCCCCGCGCAAAAGCCGCGTCCGCCACCCGGTGATGCAGGCTGTGAATGGTGAAATCATTGACCGCATCGATCGGCCCCTCGGCGATCATCCGCTCGTAGTCCGTGTAAACGGCCACCTCCACCCCCGGCTGGAAATCGCTCAGATACTCGTCCGCGATCGCCAGCGGATCGCCCGCGATGTCCGACACCGCCCGCCGCTGCGGCGGCCCCTCGCCCCGCTTCACATAGCCGAGCGCATCCTCCTCGCGCCGCGCGCACAGGGCGGTGATCTGAAAGTCATCCACGCCCGCCTCCCGCAGCAGACGATAGCCCCGCAGATGAGCCGCCAGGATGCGTCCGCAGCCGACAATGCCGATTCGTATCATGATGCCCCGCACCCTAGCCAGCCCCACGCCGGGCGAAAGTGCTTTGTTCGCCCGAGATCGCGCCTTTCCCGCCGCGAACGGCGCTCCGGTTCCGATGAAAAAGGGTCTGATCTCCGATCAAACAGGGTCTCATCGAAACCGCCCCCGCCCCTCCCCAAATCCATGTCAATCAATCCGCTCTCGATCCCAAACAATTCCGTCTCCGCACCAATCCGTGGAGCGACGCGAATCGACAGCCGGGCCATCGACCAAATCGAACTGGGCCGCTGCCTCGGCATTTCCTCACGACACTCCGTCGATGGATTCCCAATACCGCTCCCTTTTGTCGCCAGACCACCGTCTCCCGGCTGACTATTGCACAGAGCCGGCCACCAGCTGGGCGATCGGCTGGACAAGCTGGTGCCGCTCATCGCCGACCGTTCCCCCACCTTCGGCCCCGCGTGGCGGAATGCGCGGAACATCTACGACTCCGGCGGCCCGTCCCGCCGTCGTCGAGTTCGGGGTCGGCTTGAGGCTTGGCGCCAGCTGGCTTGGCGCAACGGGGCGCGGATTTGGGGTTGCCTTGGCGGAGTCGGCAGGGTAAGAAACGGGCGTTCCCACCCCGCTGAACCGCCTCTCCCGATCATGCCCCGCGTTGCAAAAGCCCAGATTGACAGTGGCATGGAGGATTCCACGGCCAAACGTGGCTTCGAAGCGACAATCTGGCTCGCCGCCGACCCGTTCGGCGACAACTTCATCTCCGGGCAGGACAAACGGGAGCAGCAGCAGCAGCGGCCATTTCGCGTCGGGAAGCGAAACCCCAGGGTGAGGCTGCGGCGGCAGCAGCCGAAACAAAGCAACGCCAACACCCGCCGCCTCGCCATCAAGAACCTCGCCATCCGCGGCATCCGCGGCATCGAGGCCGACATCGGCAAGGAACACGCCGACACCTTCCGCCTCGTCCAGCATCCCGACCTCCGCGCCGACTACGTCCTCGCCAACCCGCCCTTCAACGACTCCGACACTGCCCTGCGCGGCAGCGCATTCCTTCAAAGCGAAGCCAAACCGCAGGTCGTGAGCGAAGCGAAGGACAATTTCCGCAAGGACGACGACGTGCGCTGGCAATGGAGCGGAGCGACATGGACCACCCGACAGGGTTGCCCGGAGGGTGCACGCGGGGGCGTTCATCAATTCGGCGTTCCGCCGAAGGGGAATGCCAACTTCGCCTGGGTGCAGCACTTCATCCACCATCTCGCTCCGAACGGGATGGCCGGGTTTGTCTTGGCGAGTGGGAGCATGTCGTCGAACCAGTCCGGCGAGGGCGAGATCCGGAAGGCGATCATCGAGGCGGACCTCGTGGACTGCATGGTCGCCCTCCCCGGCCAGATCTTCTACAGCACGCAGATACCTGTCTGCCTTTGGTTCCTCGCAAAAAACAAAGCCGCCGACGCCAAACGCGGCTTCCGCGACCGCCGCAAAGAGACCCTCTTCATCGACGCCCGGAAAATGGGCACCCTCATCGACCGCGTCCACCGCGAGTTGACCGACGCCGACCTGGAGAAAATCACCTCCGCCTACCACGCCTGGCGGAGAGACAAAGACGCGGGCAAATACCAAGACGTGGCCGGCTTCTGCAAATCCGCCACCACTGCCGAAATCGCCGCGCACGGCCACGTCCTCACGCCCGGCCGCTACGTCGGCGCCGAGGAAGTCGAAGATGACGGCGAGCCCTTCGAGGAGAAGATGCCGCGACTTGTCGCCGAACTGGCGGGCCAATTCATGGAATCAGCGAAACTGGAAGCCGCCATCCGGCAAAACCTGAAGGGACTCGGCTATGCGCTCTGAATCCACCCAAAAAGAAACCCCGGGGCCTCTCAACCGCAAGCGGCCAAGGAAGGGATCCCGGGGTCAACACAGGCAAGTTGCCGTCACTCTGGTTGATCGTCAAACCGATTTGTTCTTCAACGTGGGCTACGGACTCTGATGAATGGGGCGTTTTTCCAGCAGATCGAGGCCATCCTCCATACGGAGCGCATTGACGCCTACCGGCAGGACGGAGCAGCGCCCGCGCTCACGCTCGCCCGCTACATGCTGAACATGGCCTTGAGCGAATCGCTTTATCCGACCCTCCAATTCGCCGAGATCGCGCTCCGCAACGCCGTGCACCGCGAACTCACCGCCCGCTGCGGCACCGATGCCTGGTATGACTCGCCGCTCGCACGGCTTACCTCCTGGCAGCAAGACAAGGTGGCGGAAGCGAAAGCCGCGCTTGCGAGAAACCGGAAACCGCTCACGCCGGGGCGAATCGTGGCCGAGCTGACTTTCGGATTCTGGACCGGCTTTTTCAACAACGCCCACGCCCGCACCGGTATCGGCTCCTTCCTCTCCCGCAACGCCTTTCCCCACGCCCCCACCACGGAGCAATACCAAGCCAGACTCGATCGCCGTTGGCAGGACATACGCGACCTCCGCAACCGCGTCTTCCACCACGAACGCATTCTCCACTGGCGGGATCTGGATCACCGCCATCAAGCCATCCTCGAAATCATCGCCTGGATGTCGCCGGAATTGCACGATTTTGCCAAGGCTCTCGACCGCTTCATTTCGATTCGAAGCGACGGCTTGAATCCGTGGGTCGCAAAACTCCAAAGCAAATGGCCCAAACCATGAAACCTCAGGTTGATCACACGGAAAAGATGCCGCAGCTCGTCGCCGAACTGCATGCGCAGTTCCCTTCACTCCTCTCCCGCTGGGAGAGGCCGGGTGAGGGTGCTTGCCTATCCGCGAAGCTGGAGCAGGCCATCAACGCAAACCTGAGGGGGCTGGGTTATGGCGGGTGAAAGTTGGCAGCAGACGAAAGTGGACGAAATGATTCGTCGTGGCGTGCTCGCGCTGAACGACGGCTACCGCGTTCGCAACGTCGAGCTTGGCCCAGTAGGAATCCCGTTCGTTCGCGGCGGGGACATCGGCGACGGCGGAATCAACACCGCAGTCGAAGACCACATCCGGCCTGAGTTCCCTTACCGCGTTCAGTCGAAGCTCACCCGCCCCTTCGATGTGGCCTTCATCACGAAAGGCACTGTTGGCCGCGTTGGAATGGCTCGCCCCGGTCAGCCGCAGTCAGTCTTCGCGCCACAAGTGTGTTATTGGCGCTCGCTCGACCCCGACCAGTTGGAGCCTCGTTTCCCTTTCTACCTTCTCACCTCCGCAGAGTTTCAGGCGAACCTCGACGCCGTAAAGACGCACGGCTCGATGGCCGCCGATTATGTGAGCATGACCGACCAGCGGGATTTCCGGCTCACGTTTCCTCCGATTCGAGAGCAAAAAGCCATCGCGGCGGTGCTTGGGGCGCTGGACGACAAGATCGAGTTGAACCGGCCGATGAATGCGACGCTGGAGGCGATGGCGCGAGCGCTGTTCCAGAATTGATTCGTGGACTTCGACCCCGTCCGCGCCATCCCTGCCGCCGTCGTCCTCTTCCTCCAGCCCGTCGTCATCCTCGTCGTCGAGCTGGAGTTCGCCGGGATCGCCGTCGCCTTCATCTTCGTCGTCGCCGTCGTCCTCATCGAGTTCTTCCTCGTCGTCCCCGCCGCCGCCGCCGCCTTCCTCCTCGTCGCCGTCGGCATCCTCGTCGAGTTCGCTCCAGTTGCCGGAGCCGCCGTATCCCCCGCCGTCGTCGAGTTCGGGGCCGGGGTGAGGGGGAGGAGCGGGTTGGCTTGGCGCGAGGGGGCGCGGATTTCGGGTTGCCCTTCGTGAGGCTGGAGGGTAAGAAGCAGGGGTTCCCACCCCGCTGAACCGCCTCTCCCGATCATGCCCCGCGTAGCCGAAGCCAAGATTGCCCGTGGCAAGCAGACTCGCGTTGCCAACCATGGATTTAAAGGTGGGTTTATCCTCGCCAGCGGCAGCATGTCCTCCAACCAGTCCGGCGAAGACGACATCCGCAGCGCCCTCATCGAGGCCGACTTCGTGGACTGCATGGTCGCCCTCCCCGGCCAGCTCTTCTACAGCACGCAGATTCCCGTCTGCTTCTGGTTCACTGGGAAAAACAAAACGCTCGATTCGGAGAACGATGCCCGTTTGTTTGATGGCGAAACGGAACTCAACTTGGTAGCCTGACGCCATGAAGATCGCGGTAATAGAAAACTCCAGAAGTCGTCAGGAGGAACTCGGACAGTTCCTCACCGCGCCGCCTGTAGCTGACTTCATGGCGTCGATGTTTGGTCCTCTGCCGCGAACCGTGCGCCTGCTCGATGCTGGCGCCGGCGCTGGCTCACTCACCAGCGCTTTCGTCTCCCGGTGTTGTGAAAAGCGCGACGGCGTCCGCGCCATCGAAACGACGCTCTACGAACTCGACGGTGAAATCCTCGACGCGCTGGCCGAGACGATGCGCGAGTGCGTGCACCGCTGCGCCGACGCGGGCATCCGCTTCACATTCACCATTCACTCCGCCGACTTCATCCGGGAAATGTCGGCGCGTATCGCGGGCGACTTATTCGGCACGCATCCTCCCGTCTTCGATGTCGCCATTGCTAATCCACCGTATCGCAAAATCAGCACCGACTCCGCTGAACGCCGCGCACTGCGTTCCGTCGGCGTCGAGACCAGCAACCTCTACACCGGTTTCATTGCGCTCATCCAACGCCTGCTCGTTCCCGGCGGGCAACTCGTCGGCATCACGCCTCGGAGCTTTTGCAACGGCCCTTATTTCCGTCCGTTCCGCGAAGACTTCTTGAGCCAACTGGAACTTCGTCGCCTTCACGTCTTCGATTCCCGCCAAGCCGCATTCCGCGATGACAGCGTCTTGCAGGAGAACATCATTTTCCACGCGGTTAAGGGCCGGAACCAGCCAGACGAACTCATCATCTCCAGCAGCAGCGGCGAGCACGGTGGCGACGTCACCGAAGCCACCTTTCCATTCGCCGAAATCGTCCACCCACGCGACCCCGAGAAGTTCATCCACATCCCCTCCACGGCCAGCCATGCCACGGCCAAGGAGGCGCTAAGTGAACTCCGCCACAGCCTCGCCTCGCTAGGGGTCACCGTCTCCACCGGGCGCGTGGTGGACTTCCGCCTCAAGGACGCCCTGCGCAAGGAGCCCGAACGCGGCACCGTGCCGTTGCTCTATCCCTGCCACTTCAACGGCGGCACCGTCCACTGGCCCAAGCTCGAAGCCCGCAAGCCCAACGCTATCCTCGACAACGACGAGACGCGTCCGTGGCTTGTGCCCTCCGGCGTGTATCTGCTCACGAAGCGCTTTACGTCGAAGGAAGAGCGCCGCCGCCTCGTGGCCTGCCTCTTCGACCCGGACGAAGTCAAAGCCGAGTGGGTCGGCTTCGAGAACCACCTGAATTACTTCCACGCCAGCGGGCACGGCTTGGAGCGCACTCTGGCCGTCGGCCTCTACGCCTTCCTGAACTCCACCGTGGTTGACCAGTATTTCCGACGCTTTAGCGGCCACACACAGGTGAACGCCACCGACCTGCGCACCCTCGCCTATCCCGACCGCGAGACGCTCCAAGCGATGGGCCGCGACATGAAGAGCCTCGACCTCTCGCAAGACGAAATCGACCAACTCGTCACAAAGCACCTTAATGCCCGCTGATAAGCCCAACCGCAAAGCCGCCGCCCGGAAGAAACGCCTCGCCGAAGCCGTCGAAGCGCTCACGGCGTTGCAGTTCGGTCCGAAACAGCGGAATGAAACCGCCGCCTACACGTTGCTTGCCCTGCTCGACCTCCAGCCGGATGCCGCATGGGCCGACGCGCAGTCTCCTTTGCGTGGCATCACTCCCATCATTGACTTCGTCGCGACTGCCTACGGCAACCGCTACGCCCCCAACACCCGCGAAACCATCCGCGACGACGCGGTGAAGTTTTTCGTCGAGGAGGGACTTCTGCTGCGCAATCCCGATGATCCCAACCGCCCGACCAACAGCGGCAAGACGGTATATCAGATCGAGCCGACCGCCCTCGCGCTCTTCCGCACGTTCGGCACCCTCGAATGGACTCCCGCCTTGGCGCACTACCTCGCCAGTCGCGAAACCCTCAAGCACGAGATTGCCCGGAAGCGCGACCTCGCCCGCGTGCCCGTTACCTTGCCCGACGGTTCCCCAGTCGCGCTCTCACCCGGCGGCCAGAATCCGCTCATCAAGGCCATCATCGAACACTTCTGCCCCGCCTTCGCCCCCGGCGGCGTGGTCCTCTACATCGGCGACACCGAAAACAAGTTCGTCCATCTGGAGACCGCAGGCTTGGCCGCGCTCGGCGTCACCTTGGATTCCGCCGCCAAGATTCCCGATGTCATCGTCCATGACACCAATCGAAACTGGCTCCTGCTCATCGAAGCCGTCACCAGCGCCGGGCCGGTGGACGGCAAGCGCCGCAAGGAACTCAAGGACCTGTTCGCCGGCTGCAAAGCCGGTCTCGTCTTCGTCACAGCCTTCGAAACCCGCCGCACCATGCAGACCTTTGTATCACACATCGCCTGGGAATCCGAAGTCTGGATCGCCGAAGCCCCCGACCACATGATCCATTTCAACGGCGAGCGGTTCCTTGGGCCGTATCCAGACGTGATGCCGATAGACCCATGAAATTGCCGAGTGGAGGGGGATGCTCCAGCAGGCGACGCAAACATGATCCAGCAAATCGACCATCTTCGTGACTTCGGCATCTACCGCAATTTTCAGGGCGGCGGCCTGCCGGCTTTCGCGAAGTGCAATCTGATTTACGGCTGGAACTACTCAGGCAAGACCACTCTATCGCGGCTGTTTCAGATTCTCGAAAAGCCCGACCGCATCGCTAGTTGGCCCAACACATCCTTCCGAATCGTCCTCGGCGATGGCTCGGCAGTGACCCACACGTCGTTGGCAACAAATCCCCCGCCCAAGACTCGCGTCTTTAACCGCGAGTTTGTCGTCGCCAACTTTGCTCATGAGCACACCGCTCCCGCAGTCTTCATTCTTGGCGCTCAAAACGTGGCACTGCGGCATCGCCTCGAATTGCTGAACCGCCGTCGGGAACGCGTGGCGCATTTGGAGGCCAGGCTTCTAGAGCGAGCGAAGCAGGCACAAGGTGAAATCGACCAACTAGGCACAGACAAGGCTAGTGGCGCGGGCAGTCTGCTGGGAGTCCGAAACTTTCGTCGCCCCGATTTAATGCGGCGAGTCGAGGAAGTGCGGCAAAACTACGCGTCTGCCGTTCTAGCAGATGCCGAAGTGACGGCGAAGCTCGAGATTTGTCGGACGACGAGTGCTTGGTCGGTGCTGAACCCTGTTCCAACGACGGTGCCGGATTGGATCGCAGTCTCTGCAAGCGTTGCCGCCTTGCTGGGGCAGACTGCATCAAACCGCGCGATTGAGCGCCTAAAGTCTGACCGCGACTTGGAAACCTGGGTCCGCACTGGCATGGCGCTTCACCAAGACAAGCGAGAGTGTGAGTTTTGTGGTTCGCCAATCAGCGATACGCGGCTGGAGTTGCTGAGGGGGCACTTTTCCCAAGAGTATGAGGCCCTAGTCCGAGAACTGATCGCGAAGGTTCAAGACTGTCAGAATCTCCGGCTGGATGCGGCCCTTCCAGATGAGCGAGATTTCGCCCCCGACCTCAAGGCTGAGTTCACAGGTTTGCGCAATCAATTCCAGAATTGGAAGGAGTGGGCCGGCCAGGTGCAGGCGAGAATGGTTGAGGCATTGAACCAGAAGAAGACGCGAATCGAAGCCGCGATTGCTTGGGAGGCCGATCTGTCGCGCGCTGCGGAAGGGCAGACGCTGTTGGATCAGGTCAATGCGCTCATCCAACGACACAACCAAGCTGCCAATGAATTGACCCAAGCAAAGGCAAACGCGAGGGCTGCGCTTGAAATGCATTTCGCGGCGGTGCTGTTCCGCGACAACGACCTGACCGGGAAGGAAGACCGCGTGGCGGTGGCTCGCCAACGTGCAACGGACGCAACGGGAGTGTTGAGCCGCGTGGCGGCTCAAATCACAGCCGTCGAATTGCGGGTGCGCCAGCAATCCATCGGCGCAGCAAAGCTTAACGATGTGCTACGTTTTCTCCTCGCGGGAAACAACATCGAGGTTGCGGCTGTTGGCGATGGCCTGTTCGAGTTCCGTAGGGACGCCGCGCCAGCAGCAAACCTCAGTGACGGGGAGAAGACCGCCATCGCGTTCGCCTATTTCCTCATAAGCCTCGAAGCAAACGGAGCGGTGTTGGCGGATACCATCGTATTCATTGACGACCCCATTTCCAGTCTGGACTCAAACCACATCTACGCCGTTTACGCTCTCATTGCCGAACGCCTTGCTGCCTGCCGACAAATCTTTGTTTCCACGCACAACAGCGAACTTTTCAACCTGATGAAGGATGAGTGGTTCGAGGCACGCTCGCGTTACGCGAACAACCGGGATGCCTGCGCCTACTACGTGAACAGGACGCTTGATGGCGGCGCGCAGTGGATGGCAGCCCTGGAAGACCTGCCTGCCTTGCTTCGCAAGTATAAGTCAGAATACCACTTCATTTTCGCGCAGTTGCACGCATTCGCGAACGCTCAAGCACCTTCGCTGCATGAGGCATACACCGCGCCGAACCTCCTGAGAAAATTCCTGGAGGCATACCTTGGTTTCAAGAAGCCCTGTGTGTCCAAGTGGTCGGACAAACTCGACCTGCTGTTCGCAACGCCAGAGGAACAACGTGAGATTCAGAAATTCGCGGACGATGCGTCCCATCTCCAAGGTGTGAGCCGGGCGTTGCAGCAACCGAACTTCATCACGGCCGCTCAATCGTGTGTGGGCAAGGTGATCGCTGGCCTGAATGCCCGGGACTTCGACCACTACCAATCACTTTGTAACGTCATCGGAGCGACACCTTGAAGACATCCGACACAGCATCGCCTGTGACATGTTGACGGTCGCAATTCAGACAATCAGCAGAACGACACACCCATCGAGAAGACGGACGCAAAAACGCGGGTCGTCTTCGGCGACTACATCAGCATCTACGACATCCAGCGGGCGGTCGCCAACAAGGCGACAGTGCCGATCTATTACGAGAGCCGCATATAACTCCATCGCGGCCCTGCTCGATCAGACTTCGCCCAACGGGTTGCGTCGTCTATCTCAAAAAAAACTCAAAGAGACAGGCAAATAAAATACCGATTCGTGCGGTGTCGCTCCACCGACCGGCGCAACAGGGAAGCCGCATGCTCGGAACACTCACTGCCCATCCGGCCCGGACAGGCGGCCCTGGATGACCCGCAGGTGGGGCGCCACGGCGGCGAAGGCCGGATCCTGCATCCAGGCCGACACGGTCTCCAAGGTCGCCCGGTCCAGCCCCGGCGCCTGCCGCAGGCCCTCCCATTCGCTCACCAGACGGTTGCCGACGAAGGCATTCAGGTTGGGAAACACGGTGGCGAAATACTCCAGCTCGCCCGCCGGCGCCTGACCGCTCAGCAGATAATCCCGCAGGAAATCCCGCTGCGCGTCGGACCGCACATCCAGGCGGGTGAGCAACGAGGTCAGGTGCCGCGGCGCCCACTGGAGCCAGTCGGGCGTCTCCTGCAGAATGCCGATCAACGTCTCCGGCTCGCGCTGCATCAGGCGATCGAGGGCGACGAAGGCCGCCCGGTTCACCGGATGCTCGGGCACGGCGCCGCCGGGTCCCTCGATCTTCAGCACGCTGCCGACCTGACGCCACAGATCAGCCCCGCCCAGAGCCACTGCGACATCGAAGGCTTCGAGAAATCCGGCACTCGGATTCGCGAGCCATTCCGGCCGGTCCAACATGCCGGAAAAGGCGGTCGCAATCTCGGCATCGAAGGTGCCGTCCACATTCAGCCACGCCAGATTGCGCAGGGCGATGGCGTATTCGTCGGGCCGGTTCGCGCCCGGCAGGAAGCCGCGACTGTAGTCCGACGCCAGGCCGGGATCGGTCTGGGCCAGCCAGTCGAGCAGGGCCACCCGCCAGGTCGGCGCCTCGTCGAGCACGCCTTCGCTGCCCACCACAAAAGCCAGACCGGTCGGCGCGTCCCGGCCGCTCTGGAGAAAGGCGACGATCGCCGCCGCGGCTCCGGCGGGATCGGCGGCGTGGATGGCCTCGCGCATCCGGCGCAGGGCCTCGCGAATGTCATCCGCCGACAGACCTCCGCGCGCGATCCGGTCGAAGGCATCTTCCAGGGCCCGGGTCAGCTCCGGGTCGGCTGTCACCGGTTCCGCCGGTCCGGCGAGCTTCTTCTCCGTCCGGCTCTGTGCGGCTTCATCAGGGGAGCCGTCGGCCTCTCCGGGCGCGGCTGGCTTCGGCATTTTCGGGGCATCGGGATGGGACGCTGCGAGTAACGTGGGATCGCTCGGCGCGGGGCTCCCGCCACGGTTGGCTGATGGTCGCGGAAAGAAAAACCAGATTCCCACCAGCAGCGCGGCCGCCGTGCCCACCAGCACGAGCGTCCTGCCGATCGGGCTGGGGTGGCCGGGCGTCATCGTCACAGCGCGGAGCGGGAGTCAGCCTGCCGGTTGGCCGACGAAGTCCCCCGGCATTTCAGCGGGCCGACACCGTGAGCGTGGCGCCCTGGTAGCGGGCGCGGTCACCGCGGTAGAAATCGCGCATGTAGAGGGTCCAGCGTCCGTTGGGATTGGATCCCACGAAGCTGTCCGAGAGATCCTCCTGGCTGAGGCTCAGGTTCGCTGTCCCGTCATTTGCATTGTGCTGGGCCACCCAGCGGATGCGACCGGATGGCGACCGGAGATAGACATCGAGATCGCCGCGGAACGGGGTGGTGATCGACAACGTCAGTTTCACGCCGGTGGCGTAGGTCGGCAGGCCGGAGACGGAAAAGTGACGGGCCACGTATTTCGTCGAACCATCGGCCAGCAGCGCCGCCTGGGAGTTGGCGATGGATTTCTGCGCATCGGTGGTCGGCGGCGGCGGATTCACCACCGTGCCTCCGGCGGCCGTGATCGCCTCGGTGGCCACGTTGTTGGCCGCGCTGGTCAGGCCGAAGACGCCCGCCGTGCTGCTGGACCCGGCCACCAGAATGCCGGCCACGGTCCAGACGCCATTCTGCGAGACCAGGGTGGGGCCGCCGCTGTTTCCCGGACCGGTGACGATGCGGTTGAAGTCGAGAAAGGGATTCAAAATGACGGAGGCGGCGGCGGTGAACGGTCCGGTGCGGTGTTGATAGTATCCGCCCGAGCTACCCGTATGATCCAGCTCGGCGGGGTAGCCCACGATCATCTTCTGCGCGGTGGACCGCAGGGGCGTCACGCCATCGACCAGAACCGGCAGCGGATTGCCGAAATTCGAGGTCGCCGTGCCGAAACCGACGGCAAAATCCGCCGCAAACGCCTGATTGGAATCCTGTCCATACCGGGTCACCGCATCCGAATAGCCCGTCATGTGCCGGAAGCCGCGCAGCGTGACGTAGGAGCTGTCCGGCGCATCGCCGCTCCCATTCCACGCCCGCGCAAAGCGGAGGGTCGAAGCCCAGGTGCCATTCTCAAAGACATTGTGCCCGCAGGTGTAGATGATCCGCGGGTCGCGCGCGACCGAGCCACTGCCCCGGTAGCCATTCCGACCGATCACGATGTCCACCACGCCGGTGGAGGCATACGGTGCCTGGGCCAGATCCGCCGCCGTCACGCGCACCGGACCGAGGATGGTCTGTGCCGATGCGGTGGAGGGAAAGCCGAAACCTTGGGCCGCCAGGGCGGCCAAACCGACGAGAAACGCGCTCCGAGTGTTCATGAGTGGCGAAAATAGCAAATTATGGAAATTATAGCAAGAAACTTTCTCGACTCATTTCGGGTCCGGTTCCGATCAGACCGGGTTGGATCTCCGATGGTACCCTGTTTCATCGGAAACTCCGCCCCCCGGCTCACGGCTTTTTCTCCTCCGGCTCGGCCTCGCTTTTCGCCGGGCTGCCGCGGCGGGCGGCTTGGGCGATGGCTTTGATGTCGATCTGGTCGGGCTGACTCAGTTGGTCGAGCGGGTAATCGATCGGCTCGGTGCCACGATCGAGCAGGAAGCGCACTTTTCCCTCGCGAATGACCTCGACCGGCCCGCTGTCACCCTCCTTCGGCGCGGCAAAAGCCAGCAGGCGGGCGATCATGGTCTTTCCCCCGGCATTGGTCCACTGCCGCATCGGCGACACGGCGGTGTATTGGATGACGATGGTCCTCGCCGCTGCGCTGGGCCCCGGCGAGATATTGACGGAGGCGCCTCCGCCCGCGCCATTTTCACCGATCTTGCGGCGCGTCACCTCGTTCGGATTCGGGGGCACGGTGACCTGACCGGCCACCAGACACGGGATGAGGAGGCAGCTCAACAGGACGGCGGGACGTTTCATCGGGTGGGGCGACGGATTCGGTTTTCATCCTATCGGAATCGCGCGGCGCTGTCGATGCGGGAATGTCGCGAAAAACGCGCCACGCAGCCAAATCCACGGGAAAAGGCGCCCCTACGCTCACTCCACCCGCCGGCGGGCGAGCCAGCGGCGCTTCAACTGGTCGAGCAGCACGGCGAGCAGGATGATGACGCCGAGCACATATTTCTGCGCACCGTAGTCGATGCCGGTGAGATTCATGCCATTCTGAATGACGGCAATGATGAGCACGCCAACGAGGGTGCCCGAGATGCGACCGCTGCCGCCCATCAGGGAAGTGCCCCCGACCACAACGGCGGCGATGACGGTGAGCTCATAGGCGGCGCCGTAGGTGGGGGCGCCGCTTTCCAACTGCGAAGCCAGCAGCACGCCGCCGGCTCCGGCGAGGAGGGCGCAGGCGGTGTAGGCAAAGATCAGCACGCGCGTCACCGGCACGCCTGACAGCCGTGCGGCCTCGGGGCTGCCGCCGATGGCATAGATGTGCCGTCCGAGCACGGTGCGGGTCATGAAAACGTGCGCCCCGGCATAGAGGCACAGCATCAGCAGCACCTGGAATGGAATGCGCAGCCCGAGACCCGGCAGGGTGAAGCCGGCCCGACCGAGCCAGGTGAATGCCGGCGGCAGGCGGTGGATCGACTGGCTGTCCGACCAGTCGAACGCAATGCCACTGGCAACGAGCATCATCGCGAGGGTGACGATGAAGGGCGGAATGGAAAACGCCGTGACCATGACTCCGCTGAACAGTCCGATGAGACCACAGAGGGCGATGGCTCCGAGAGAGGACAGCACCATGGTCAGCGGACCGGCCGCCTCGGCTCCGCCGCGCTCGATGAACCACGCGGTAGCCACGGCGGAGAGGGCCAGGAGGCTGCCGACGGACAGGTCGATGCCGCGGGTGATGATGACCAGGGTCATGCCGATGGCCAGGATCGCGATCACGACTATCTGGTCGGCGATGTTGATGAGATTTTCCCGTTTCAGGAAATTGGGCCAGAGTCGTTCCACGGGAAAATGCCGGGGCACGTCGGGGTGGGACTCGAAAATCTGCCAACTCGCGGTCGATGGGCTGCACAGCAGGGCGGCTGGCGGATCGGAGCTTGCCGCGAGCGCGGTTTTCACCTCCGGCGGGGCGCCCTGCAAAGTCCGGGCGACCAAGCCGGCTTCCTCGAGGCGTTTTCGCGCCGCCTCGGCGAAGGCGGCATCCTCGGGTTTGGTTCCGGCGATGACGAAGACCCGATCACCCGGCTCGAGACCGGCGGCGACCTCGCCGGCGAGGGTCCGTCCGCCCTCGGGCCCTGTGGCGGGCTGCTTCTCGAGGGTCACGAGGGAATACCAGGCACAGATCAGGCCCAACACGACGACCATGCCGTGATCGGTCAGAAAGGAGGTGAGTCGGGCGAGCATCGGGGTTGAAATCGGGTGGATGGTGCCCGCGAACCGGCCCCCAAGACAAGCCCGGAAATCGGCGCGGACGCGGTTTTCGACGCGGGACAGGCCATTTCCCGTTCCCGCCGTGGCGTCCGGGCATTTCCCGGCTACAATGGGCGCGCGCATGAATCCCCCCGACGGCACGACCGAACTGCCCGACATCAAGGAGATCGCCGGTCCCGATACGCTCCCCGACATCTGGGAGTTGCTGGGATCGGCTGGTGGTGTCGTGATTGGCCTGGGCATTCTGACGGCGCTGCTGGTGCTGCTCTACCGCCGGCTTTCGTCCCGCAAGGCCGTCGCCCTCTCGCCGCTGGCCCGGGTGCAGCGCCGGCTCGACGCCTTGTCGCGCGACGTGGACAGCCTGTCGGCCAATGCCTTCAGCGTGGCCGTGTCGGATGCGCTGAAGGACTACCTGAGCCAGCGCTACGGCGACCCGCTGCGCTACGAGACGAGTGAAGAATTTCTCCAACGGCTCAGCCGGGCCGGTGCAAATGCCCTGCCGATGGCCACACGCGAATCGGTGACCGCTTTCCTGTCCGTCGCGGACGAGATCAAATACGGCCGGCCCCGCGATGCCGAGGCGCGCAAGCTCCCGCTGCTCGACCAGGCCCGCGAGGTGATCCGGGAGCCCAGCGGAACGCCGCCACCTCAATCGGGAAATCCCCAGGCCGGTCGCCGCCGGCTGCCGCCTCCGAAAGCCTGACCGAACCGCCTGTGTCCCCTCCCCTGCTGGCTGTCACCGATGCCGACGGATTCCGTTTCGAGAATCCCTGGGCACTGCTGTTGCTGCTGCTCATCCCGCTGCTGGCGGTGCTGAAAGGGCGCCGGGGTCAGCAGGGCGCGGTGGTGTTTTCATCCCTCCACATCCTCCGCCGCCTCGGTCCGGCGGCCCGGGTGCGGGCGGGCGGATGGCGGATGGCGCTGCTCTTTCTCTCGCTGGCCTGCCTCGCGGTGGCGCTGGCCCGCCCCCAGAGCGTGCGGTCGACCGAGTCGGTCACGGAGAGCGGCATTGAACTCATCGTGGCGATCGACGTGTCGCGATCGATGCAGGTGGACCAGGACGGCTTTACCATCGGCGGGCGGCAGGTTAATCGGCTCCAGGCGGCGAAAAAAGTGACGCGCGACTTCATCGCCGGGCGCAAAACCGACCGCATTGGCATCGTGGCCTTTGCCGGTCGCCCCTATCTGGTCAGCCCCATCACGCTGGACAAGGACTGGCTCGAGGAGAGCATGCAGCGCATCCAGATCGGTCTGGTGGAAGACGGCACGGCGATCGGGTCGGCCATCGCGGCGGCGGCGAAGCGGCTCGACAAACGGCCGTCCAAGAGCAAGGTCATCCTGCTGCTGACCGACGGGGTGAACAATGCCGGACAGCTCAGCCCCATCCTCGCCGCCAAGATGGCGAAGACGCTCGGCATCAAGATCTATACCATCGCGGTGGGTGGCTACGGCGATTTCGTCATCCAGACGCCCCAGGGTCCCCAGCGGCTGGTGCAGGAATTCGACGAAGCCACGCTGAAGGAAATCGCCCGCATCGGCGAGGGCGCCTACTTCCGCGCCCAAGACACGGGCGGGTTGGAAAAAGTCTTCGCCCTCATCGACGACCTCGAAAAGACCGAGGTGCGCCGCAAGATCACGGTCCACGCCCGCGAGTGGTATCAGATCCCCGCCGCCGCCGCGCTGGTTTTGGGGTTGCTATCGCTGGTGGGGGGAGAAACATTTTGGCGACGCTTTCCCTGATGCCGATCGAATTTGCCAACCCGGAATGGCTTTGGTGCCTCTTCCTGCTGCCGCCCCTGTGCGCGCTGCGGGCGTGGTCGCACCTCCGGGCGCGTCGCGGCGCGCAGGGCATCGTGTCGCCGCGACTGACGAAGGATCTCGTCATCGGCGCCAGCCAGTGGTCGCGCTGGGTGGTCTTCAGCCTGCAACTCATCGCCCTCGGTCTGATCCTGCTCGCCCTGGCCCGCCCACAGTGGGGCTTTGAAACCGTGGATGAGGAGACGGACAGCCGGAATCTCATCCTCGCCATCGACACCTCGCGCAGCATGCTGGCCAATGATGTCCCGCCGGACCGGCTCACCCGCGCCAAGCTGGCGGCGGAGGACATCGTGCGCTCCCTGCCGGAAGACCGTATCGCCCTGATCGCCTTTGCCGGCCGGGCCTTCATCCAGGCGCCTCTGACGCTCGATCACGACGCGGTCATCGAGTCGATCCAGCAATTCGACACCGAGATCATCCCGCGAGGTGGCAGCAATCTCTCCAAAGCCGCCGAACTGTCGCTGGAACTGCTGGAAAAGGCGGAGAGCCGCGACAGCGCGCTGATCCTGTTCAGCGACGGCGAAGCCCTCGAGGGAACCGACGATCTGGAGCCGCTGGTCGAAAAAGCCGGACAAGTGGGTCTGACCGTCGTCGCCATCGGAGTTGGCACCGACAGCGGATCGATCATCCCGGAGCCTGACGAAAATGGGAAACCGCAACCGGGGGTCTTCGTCACCGATGACGCCGGCAACGTCGTGCGCTCCCGGCTCGATGCGGCGGCACTTCAGAATTTCAGCCGCACCCTCGGCGGTGGAGCCTATCTCGATCTCGCCGCCACGCCGTCGATCGCCAGCGCGGTGGGCGACGCGCTCCGCCAGATCGAGGCCAGCGGAGGCGTCAGCCAGTCATCCCGGCGGCCCATCGACCGGTTCATCTGGCCGCTGTCCCTCGCCCTGGTGCTGTTCGTGGCTGCGTGGTTGCTGCCCGGCACCACGCGGCTGGTTCGCCGCCTGCTGGCCGGCATTCGCCGCCCGGCTGCTCCGGGTCGCACGGCCCCGGCTTCCGCCGTCATGCTCGCGCTCGGTCTGCTCGCCACTGCCGATACGGCCTCAGCCGGCCTGGGCACCGTGGACTCGGAGGGTTACGAGGCTTACTTGAAAAAAGATTACCCCACGGCGATCGAGTCCTACCGCCGCGAGCTCGAAGCCGCCGAATCTCCTCGGGAGCGCGCCTGGCTGAACCTTGGCCTTGGCTCGGCCGCCTATCAGAACGGCGATCTCGCGCTCGCGCAGGAGGCTTTCGGCCGCACCCTCGCCGACGGCGGCAACAAGGCCCTCACCGAGCGGGCTCACTACAATCTGGCCAACACCCTGTTCCGCCGCGGCGAGACCCTGCTCCGCGACAGCGCGCATCCGAAGAATCCCAACATTCCCAAAGACGAAGCCGCCAAGTCGGCCATCGCCGAGCAGTGGCAGGCCGCCCGGGAACACTATCAATCCGCCCTCGACATCGATCCGTCCGATCCCAATGCCCGGCACAATCTGTCGGTGATCGATCAACGCCTCGAACTGCTCAACCAGCCGCCGCCGCCCGAGGAGGAACAGCCGCAGCAACAAAATCAGGATCAACAACAGCAGCAGCAGCAGCAGCAAAATCAACAGCAGCAGCAGCAACCCCAGCCGCAGGATCAGCCGCCACAGCAGCAAAATTCCCAGCCATCCCCGGACCAGCCTCCCCAGGATGGCCAGCCGCAGGAGCAACCGCCCGGCCAGATGCCGCCTCCGGAATCCCAACCGCCGGGCGGACAGCCGCAACAGCCGCCGCCTCCTCCCAAACCCGAGCCCGGCTCCGAACTCCCGCCGCCGGACGGCCAGCTCAAGGGCAATCCCCAGGAAACCCCGGAAGAGCCCCAGCCTGCCGAAGCGGCTGAGACCGAAGTGAACCCCGAGACCGGCTTGTCTCCCGAAGAGGCCCGCCAGCGGCTCCGCACCCTGTCCGACGAGGATCAGGACGTACGCCCGACGCAGAAACTGCCCTTCCAAGCCGAGAAATTCAAAAACTGGTGAGCGCCCTTCCTTTTCCCCGTTCGCGGACCAGCCCAATGGCCGCTTTTCCCATCCGGTTCGGCAACCGCACGACCGGACTGCGGGCTGTCTTCGCCCTGCTGGCTTGCCTGTTGACCGCTCCCCACAGTCCGGCCCAGACGGCCGGCGGCGTCACCGTGCAAGCCGATGTGCTGACCAAACGCCTGCCCCTCGGCGAGCAGGCGCAACTGGTCGTCCGGGTGATCAATGGCCGGGTCGAAGCCCTGCCCGACTCCGTGCCGGTCGAGGGACTCACCATCCGCCGCAGTCCGCGGATCGAGCAGAAAATGGAATTCGACGCCGGAGGTTCGCGGACGGAATACCACATCTACTACGTGGTCGAAGCCAGCCGCGCCGGCGATTTCACCATCCCGGCGATCACGGTGCGCGTCGACGGCCGCGACTACACCACCGAGCCGAAGGCCCTCACCGTTTACGAGCGCGATCCGTCCGATCCCGCGCTCGACGCCAGCCGGCCCTACTTTGCCAACCTCGAGTGCCAGAGCCGCGAGATCTGGGCCGGACAGGTGGTGCCGCTGACACTGGCCATCTACGTGCGCGGCGCCCGCAGCATCAACGATGTCGGCCCACCGCTCCTGAGACACGATGCCTTCGTTTTTGCCTATGATCGGTCCTACGCGCTCGACGGCGTCGATCTGGACGGCATCACCTTCACCACCGCCAAGCGCCCCGCCTCCGTCTTCGGCCTCACGCCGGGCACCTACAGCGTCGGACCGGCGGAAATCCAGGTCGCGATGCTCGATGAATCGTCGCCCTTCGGTCGCATGCCCGGCTTTTTCCAAAGCTTCACCGCCCGCACCCTCCGCACCAATCCGCTGAACCTCACCGTGAAGCCCCTGCCCGAAACAGGCAAGCCGCCTCACTTCAAGGGCGCCGTCGGCAATTTCACCGTCACGCTGAAGGCCTCGCCGCTCACCGTGGCGATCGGCGATCCCATCACGCTCGACTTCGAGGTGACCGGACCGGGCAACTACGAGCTGCTGGAGGCCCCCGTGCTGCTAGAAGCCGATCTCTCCGACTGGCGCACCTACGACGCCCGCAAACAGATCGACACGGAGGCCTTTTCCGACGGCGTCAGCCCCGGCCGCGCCACCTTTACCCAGATCGTGATGCCCCAGGCTCAGGTTGCCGCGGTGCCCGCCTTCGAACTGAGCTTTTTCAATCCCGAGACCGGCGCCTACGAAAACCGGCGCACCGATCCCATCGCCATCCGGGTCACGCCCGACACCCGCCCGGTCGGCAGCGCCCCGGCCGGCGTCGCCATTCCCGCCAACGGCGCTGCCACGGCGGCGGCTCCCGGCAGTGGCTTCATTGTTGAGGAAGCGGCCACGCCCGAGGCCCAGTACAACGACATTGTTCATATCCGCACCACGCCGCCCCGGTGGCAGCCGCTACCTGTCGCCATCACCAGCCGTCCTGGCTTTTGGGTCGGCCAGATCATTCCCTCGATCGCCCTGTTCACCCTGATCGGGCTCGGCTGGATCCGACGCCGGCGCTCCACGGCGGGGAATTCCGGCAAGACCGGGCCGTCCCCCACATTCAAAGCCTCCCTCGCCTCGGTCGAGTCAGCCCGCACCCAGGCAGACTTCCTGCGCGCCGTCCTGCGGGCGATCGACCGGTGGATGGCCGAGGCCGGCTCGCAGACGGCTGCCTCCCTACCCGACGACCTGCGCCAGGCACTCGCGACCCAGCGCACCCACGCCCAGAACCGCCTCTACGGCGCCTCGACCGAGGCCCTGCTCAACCAGGCGCCGGATCCCACCGAGCGGACCGCTGTGCTCCGTCTGCTCTCCGCCCTGCGCCGGCATCTGCCCTGAGGCAGTGCCGCCCGGACGACCTCCCTTTTTCCCAAATCCCATGCTCCTGTCACCGCGCCGCCTGATCCCCTTTCTTATCGCCTGCGCGACTGTCGCTTTGCTGCTCCCGACATCCATGCGAGGCGCGGTGACCGATCCGGACGGCGCCTTTTCGAGGGCCAATCAGGACTTTGAACGCGGCGACTACGCCTCTGCCGAAGCCGCCTACCGCACTCTGGCCCAAAGCCCGCTGGCATCGGCCGAACTCTATTACAATCTGGGAAATGCCCTCTACCGCCTCGATCGCCCCGGCGAGGCCGCGCTGTGGTACCGCCGCGCCCTCGCCCTCGATCCCCGCTTCGCGGAGGCCCGCCAGAATCTCCAGGTCGTGAAAAAGAAGACCGGCTATCTCGTCTTCGAGACCCGCGGCATCGATGCCTGGCTGTCCCGCTTCGGCCAGGGCGAGTGGGTCGCCGTGTTGTCGGTCGGACTCTGGGTCGCGGCCCTGTCCGTGACGGCCGTCTTCGTCGTGCGCCGCCTGCGCGACTGGCGATCCCTGCTCTGGGTCGCCGCCGCTTTTGGGCTGGCTACGGCCGGTTTCTCGGCATGGGGACTCCACCGACTCAGCCGCAGTGCGGCCGTTTCCGACGATCTCGCGGTCGTCACCGCTGGAGGGGCGATGGCCGTGACCAGCCCGGTGCCGGACGCGGAAAAAGTCGTCGATCTGCCACCCGGCAGCGAGCTGCAGATTCTCCAGACCGCCGGCCCCTGGACCTACGTCGCCATTCCCGAGGAACTCCGCGGCTGGGTCAGAAGCGAACACCTCGCCCGGGTGACCGATTTCCCCGCAACCTCCCCGGAGAAGCGCTAAGCGCATCTAATTATGATAATTTTTATAGACAATTTCGCCAAAACTGCGATTAATTCCAGTTTTTGCAATCGTCTCTGCAATTCTCATGGTTGGATACCCGCCGCGACTGACGTTCGCCCGCCTTTGGTTCGTACTGGGCGGGCTCGTGCTGTGTCCATCGGCTGATCCCGCCCGCAGCCAGAGCCTGACGCACGATGAAATGCGGAGCAGTGCGGTCGAATTGTCCGCCACCGTCTCCGAAACCGCGCCCCACATCACGCTGCAGTGGAATCCGGGCATCTTTCCCGTCACCGGCATCACCGTTTATCGACGCCTGCCCGGCTCGGGTGACTGGGGCTCCGGCACCTCCCTGCCAGCGACGGCGACGAGCCATGCAGACACCACGGCGGCCCCGGGCGTGCTGTACGAATACCGGGTCGTCCGCACCCACGACCATCCCAGCGTCCCCGTGGCCGAGGGCCATCTCTGGTCCGGCGTGAATGTGCCGCCCGTCGAAAGCCGCGGCCGGCTCATCCTCATCGTGGAGTCCGGCATCGCCGCCCCTCTCGCCACCGAGATCGCCCGCCTGACCGATGACCTCACCGGAGATGGCTGGACCGTGGTGCGCTCCGATGTCGCCCGCACCGACAGCGTTCCCTCGGTCAAAGCCGCCATTCTCGCCCATTACCAGGCTGATCCCGGCGCCACGCGGGCCGTCTTCCTGCTCGGGCGCATACCTGTCCCCTACTCCGGCATCGTGTGTCCCGATGGCCACTACGATCCCCCGCCGGACGCCCACCATCGCGGCGCCTGGCCGGCCGATGTTTACTACGGCGACATGGATGGCGTCTGGACCGACTCCACGGTGAACTACACCACCGCCAACGTCGACGGCACCCGGAATCACAACATCCCGGGCGATGGAAAATTCGACCAGTCGCTCATCGTCGGCGAGCACCTGCCCGAACTGGCTGTCGGCCGGGTGGATCTTTCCAATCTCAGTTGGATCAGCAATGGCGTCAGTGAAACCAACCTGATCCGCCGCTATCTGAACCGTCACCACGATTTCCGGCACCGGCTTTCGCCCTTCACCACCCTCGCCAACAAGGTGATGATCGACGACAATTTCTCCAATGCGTTCAACATCAACGGCGGCGCCAGCGGCTGGTCCTCCGGCATCGCCCTCGTCGGCAATGCCAACACCAGCGCCCAGAGCGACTGGGTCGGCACCCTGCGCGACCAAAGCCACCTCATCGCCTACGGCAGCGGTCCCGGCTCTTTCGGCAGCGCCTGGGGCGTCTCGTCGAACATCGACTTCCGCGACACCCGCTGCCGCGCCGTCATCACCCTGCTGTTCGGCTCCTTCTTTGGCGACTGGGACTCCTCCGACAACTACCTGCGCGCCGCCCTGATGGGCACCACCCAGTCGCATGGCCTCGTCAGCCTCTGGTCGGGCATCCCGCGCTGGCAGCTTTTCCCCCTCGCCGCCGGCGGCACCATGGCCGATGCCTACCACCACGTCCTCCGCGAGTCGAATCTCCCCGGCGGTCCGTTCCCGCCCCACGACGATTCCTGGACCAATCCCGACCAGACCCACGTCGCCCTCATGGGTGATCCCGTGCTGCGCATACAGCCGGTCAAGCCGGTGTCCTCGCTCAGCGGCTCCGCCAGCGCCGATCAGGTCACGCTCACCTGGTCAAATCCGCTCGGCGAGAGCGACCTGCGCGGCTCGCTCATCTACCGCGCCAGCTCAGCCTCGGGCCCCTGGACCCGCGTCGCACCGCAGACCGCGCCGGGCACCACCAGCCATGTCGATACGGTGCCCGCTCCCGGCACTTGGCACTACATGGTGCGCTCGGTGAAACGCCAGGCCACCGCCTCTGCCACCTATGACAATCCCGGCCAGGGCATTTTCACCACCGTCACGGTGCCGCTCTATGGCTACGCCGCCTGGGCGCAGGGCCTGCCCGATCCCGCCGCGGAAGCCGATGTCAATGGCGACGGCGTGACCAACCTGTTTGCCTACGCGGCCGGCGCCGCTGACGGCCACAGCCCGGCGCTCGGCCTGCTGCCCACCCTTTCCGCCGATGGGTCCGGCTACACCGTGCCGGCCTCCGGTCGCAGCGATATCCACTACGCGATCCAACTCAGCACCGATCTCGCCCAGTGGTACACCGTCGCTGCCAAGCCTGCTGGCGGCACTTGGTCGCTTCTGGCAGGCTCCGGTTACCCGCATCAGGCCGGACTGAGCCTGAACGCTTCCGGCCCGGTCACGGTCACGGATCCCGGACCGGAACCCCGGCGATTTTGGCGGCTCAAAGTCAGCCAGTGACCTGCGGCCCGGTCACGTCGAGCCCCGCATCCAAAAGACCGGCAGCCGCAGCCGCCATCGCATCGCCGCCAGTCGCAGGCACAGGATCGTCGCCATGCCGGCGTAGCGCGGCACCACCGAATCCGGCATCCACGCGACCAGCACCACATAGACCGTTGCCCCGGCCATGGCTGCGGTGGCATAGAGATTCACCTCGGACTGGAACACCCACGGGATCTCACGGCGCAGCACATCGCGGAGGATGCCGCCCGCCACCCCCGTCACCACACCCAGCAGCACCGCAACGATCGCCGGGCTGCCGTAAGCCAGAGCCTTCTCCGTGCCCGCGATGCCGAAGAGCGCCAAACCAAAGGCATCCGCCACGCCCAGCAACCGCTCCGGCGGACGCACGAAGCGTGCCAGCACGAACGTGACCGCCGACACCCCCATCGCCGTCGCCACCAGATGCGGCTGCCCGACCCAAAACACCGGCGTCACGCCGAGACAGAGGTCCCGGATCGTGCCACCGCCGACCGCGGTCACCAGCGCCAGCACCATCACCCCGAACAGGTCGATCCCCTTCCCCTCCGCCGCGAGCACGGCAGAGATGGCACAGACGGCGACAGCCAATGATTCGATCCAGATGGGCATGGCGGGGGTGGAGGAAAAAGCGACCAAAGCCGGAGGAAAACCCAGTCCCCGCGCCGAATCAAGCCCGTCCCGTGTCAGCACATTTCCGATGCAACAGGGTCTCATCGCCGATCAAACAGGGTTTCATCGGAAACCGGACCATTGTCCCACGGCCCGCATTCGCTACAGTAGCCATCGTGTCGAAGCCGACGAAAACCGCCGCCACCCTGATCCGCAAGCTCCCGCTCACGGAGACGAGCCTGATCCTGCACTGGTGCAGCGAGGAATACGGGCTGGTGAAGAGCGTGGCCAAAGGGGCCCGGCGACCCAAGAGCCCCTTCGCCGGCAAGCTGGATCTGTTTTATCGCTGCGAGATCGAACTGGCTCCGGCCCGGCAGGGCGATCTCCACATCCTCCGCGAGGTGGCCGTGCTCGACTCGCGGCTCGGCATCCGGTCGACCTACCGACAGACCTTGGTCGCGTCGTATTTCATCAAGTTGCTGGAGATGGTCACCGAACCCGAGACGCCGGTGCCCGACCTGGCCGATCTGCTGGACCGCGCCTTGGACTATCTGGATCGCCAGTCGCCCGATCTCCGCGCCATGCGGCACTTCGAAAAGCAACTCGCCGAGTGTCTCGGCGTGGCAGAGCAGGGCCGTGAGCCCGTACGGTGCATCGGCGACACCTTCGGGGCGCTGCCGAAGCAACGCGAGGAGGTTCTCAAACTATTGGGAACCGAGGCCGCTCCGCCCTCGCCCTGAGGCGCGGAAACGTCAGCGGTCGGCCTTGACCCCGGTCACGCGGACCAGCACTTCGTTGCGACGCAGGCTTTCCGGAATCCACGGCGGATCATAATACGCGAAAACAGGCTCGCCCTGCGGCTGGAGACCGGCGGCGGCCACCTTTTCCATCAGCGCGGTCCGCGCCTGCTGTTGGGCCTCGCGGGAGCGGTAACCCTTGAAGCGAAGAGCCGCAAAATCGCCGGCTTTCATCGTCTTCACCGTCACCTCGGCGGCCGACGGATCGGGCACGCCCGCGGCGACCGTCGCCTTCGGCATGACGAAGATCATGGCCTTTTCATCGCCCTTGTCATCGGTCTCCACGAAGACGGGCGAGGTCATGGCGATCTTCTCCTCCCGCTCGTTGCCACCGGAAATGAAGCGGAACAGGCGGCCGAATCCCGAGTTGCGGCCCGACTCCCCCGCCGCCTGCATGGCGGTGGCGGCGCCGATCATCTCGTCGTAGCGCCGGACCTCGAAGTCCCCGTCGCGGGTGAGCACGCGATAGTCGGGCGACTCGACCCCGGCGCGGGTGGACCGGGCGCCGGCCCAGATGACGAAGATGAACACGGCAATGCCCGTGAGGAGGAGGATGGGTCGTTTCATGACAGTCATGGCGGTGAGGCGGGGCGGGTATACCAGAGTCGGCAGAGACGCTTCGAGCGGGTGGCCCAGGGACAGAACAGCAGCACCGCCAACTGGCGGGCGAAGTCCCATCCGGAGAACCACTCGCTCTTTCGACCCGATGTTACGATGGGCGGATCGGAAAGGACGCGAAAAGCCAGCCCCCGCCGCCGTCCCCATCGCCTCAGGCGCCGGGACAGCCAGACTTCCTCCCCGGCATAGACGCCCTCGTCAAATCCCCCAATGCCCTCGAAGGCATCCCGCCGACACCAGACAAAACTGCCGGCAGCCATGCCGAACCAGCTCGCCGCGGCATTCCACGTCGCCAGGAGCCGCTCCACATGACCGGGCATCGGCCGGTCGGCCACGGTGATGGCGCCGCCGCCACAGGTGTCACCCGCCGCCAGATGAGCCAGAGCCTGACGCAACAGCTCGGCCGGCAGGCGGGTGTCGGCATCGAGAAAGATCAGCCACTCCACCGCGGGATCGACCGCCCGGGCGCCGGCATTGCGCGCCCGCGAGATCTGGTTCACCGGCTCGTGCACCACGCGATCGGCCCCGCCTGCGCGCGCGACCTCAGCGGTGCGATCGGTCGAGCGATTGTCCACCACGATCACTTCACCCGGCTCGCTGGTCGCCGCCATCGCCTCCCGCAGCGACCGCAGGGTCTCCGGGAGGAAAGCCTCCTCGTTGTAGGCGGGGATGATGACGCTGTAGCGGGGTGCGACCGGTTTCACGGCCGCACCATCGCACAGATTTTCCGACACCGACGGGCCGGGGCGCGAAATGGGCGTCCCTTTCAGCTGAAGAATTGCATGATCGGCTTGCCTTCGGGAATGAGACCGCCGGTTTCGCGATCCTCCTTGTGCCCGGCGACCATGAACGGGCGACCGGACGGCGAGTAGATCACCTGATCGAGCTTCATGCCGCAGGCGGTGGCGATGGTGGCATTGAAATCCTTCTGCTCGACCATGTCCTCGGCGGGGGCATGGCCGCGGTCGTCAGACTTCCCATAGACCTGTCCGCCCACGATGCCGCCGCCGGCCAGCATGCCGGAGAAACAGAGCGAGTGATGGTCGCGGCCGGCATTGGCATTCACCACCGGCGTGCGTCCGAACTCCGTGGTCAGCACGATGAGCGTCTCGTCGAACTTGCCCTCGGCCTTCAGGTCATCGATCAGCATGGCCACGGCCTGGTCGAGTTCGCCGGCGTTCGTCTCGATGTTGTTCCACAGGTCATTGTGCATGTCCCAGCCGCCCTTGACGACCTCGACGTAGCGGATGCCGCGGGTGACGAGCCGCTTGGCGAGCAGCAGGCCCTGCCCGAAGCGGTTCATGCCGTAGGCGGCGCGCTTTTCCTGCGGTTCTTTCGAAAGATCGAATGCCTCCAGCTCGGAGCTTTTCATCAGCTCCAGCGCATTGTCGTAGAACTGGTTGTAGGCGGCGACCTCCTCATTCTGGAACTTCCGGTTGAAGTCGCTGCTGAAGGTTTCCATCATCTTGAGACGCCGGCCGAAGATGTCATCGTCGATGGTCTTCGAGATGGCGGAGTTTTGCAGACCGGACTCCGGATCGCCAATGGGCAGGGGCTCAAAATTCGGCCCGAGATAGCCGGCGCCGGGATGCTCGCCACCGCCGCCGATGACGACCGAGTCCGGCAGCGTCGGGTGCATCTTGCCGAGGAGGCGTTGGGCCCACGGCCCCATGCTGGGGTGCTTGATGGTGGCGCGCACCTCGTAGCTGGTCCGCATCCAGTAGCTGGCGCCGCGATGGTCGGCAGTGCGCTGCTGGAGCGACCGGACCACGGCGATGTCCTTCATCCGCTCGGCCAGTTTCGGGAGAAACTGCGCGAGGACGATGCCGGGCACGGGCGTCTTGGCCACTTCCGTCTTGCCGCCGACCTCGGTGCCGGGCTTGGGATCGAAGGTGTCCAGATGGGTCATCCCACCGGCCATGTAGAGATAGATGATGTGCTTGGCTTTGCCGCCCACGGCCTGCTGGGCGAGCACTTGGTCGGCGAGAGGCATCAGGCTCACGCCCATGGCGGCTTTGGCGAGGCGTTCGACAAAACCGCGGCGGGACAGAGGATCGAGGGCATTCAGGGCGGCTTTCATGGGGACACGGACGGGTTGGTGCGGCGATCTCGGGAGTGTTTGTTCGACTCCCGGACCAAGTCACCGCGTCCTTCGTCCGGAAATCGCTCCCTCAAGCATCGCCCCGCCCGACCACTGCCGGCCTTGCGTATTTTGTCCTCCACTGCGCGGCCCTTGCCGCCGATTTTCTACCTGATTTAATTGGCTTTCTTTCCTCCGGCCTTTTCTTTCCCGCCTCCCTTGCCCTTGCCGCCGGCCTTTTTCGACGGCTTGGTTCCGACCCGGGCGGCGCGCTCCGCCTCCACCCCGGCCATGTAAGCCGCGAGGACCTCCGGATCCTCCTTCCCGAGAAACGCCTTCAGCGCGGGGTCGCCGGTGACGGTCATCCACTCCTCCAGCGCCCCGCGCATCTCCGCGAGCACTTCGGCGGCGGCGGGATCGCTGGCCAGATTGATCAGACAGTCCGGGTCCTCGTCCGTATTGTAGAGCTCCTCCACCACGCGGTGCTCCATCAGGTCCACCCGCGCGGCGATGTCGGGATCGGAGGCGGCCCTGGCTTTCATCGCCCGCCAGCTCGCCATCCCGCTGGTCGCGGTGGCCATGGTGCGGCTGCCATCGGACCAGGGATTGAAAATATAGAGGTAAAATTTCGTCTGCACGGCCCGCATCGGATTGCGGACGCCACCCGCGTTCTCGTTGTGCTCCTTGTAGACATGCTCGCGATCGGTCAGCCACTCACCGCGCAGCACCGGGGCGAAGGACCGGCCGTCCATGCCGGCGGGCTTTTCCGCGCCCGCGATGTCGCAGAGAGTCGGCAGCAGGTCGACCGCCGAGACCATGTGGGCATCGTCCCGCGCCCCGGCCTTCGTCACGCCCGGCCAGCGGACCAGCAGCGGCGTGCGGGTGCTGTGGTGGTAAAGCTGGGTCTTGGCAAACGGCAGCGGCATGCCGTGATCGGACAGAAAGATGACCACGGTATTGTCCACTTCCCCCGAGGCTTCGAGTTCCTTCAGGATCGCCGCGAAGGCATCGTCGGCCCGCCGCACACTGGAATAATACAGCGCGAGGTCCTGCCGCACCTCCGGCAGATCGGGGAGGAAACCCGGCACCGTCACCTCCTCCGGACGGAAACTCCGCGAAGTCGGATGCGGATCACCGGGCTTCCAGAAAGGCAGGTGCGGATCGGAAATGTTGATATTGAGGCAAAAAGGCTTGCCCGCCTGCCGGGCGGCGGCGATGCCCGCCCGCAGCGACTCCCCGTAGGACGCGGCGTCCTTGATGTGGGCCTCCCCGCCGCCCGGCAGGCGGGTCAGGTCGATGTCCCACCCGTAGGGTTGATAGGGCGTGGAATGCGGCACCTTTCCCCGGATGCCGGTGAAGTAGCCGGCGGCCTTCATCACATCACACATCACCGGATAGTCGATCGGCCGCACCGGATAGAAGCCCTCCACTCCCGACCGGTGCGGAAAGCGGCCGGAGAACATCACGTTCCGCGAGGGCTGGCAGTTCCCTACCACCACATGGGCGCGATCAAAAGCCATCGCACTCCCGGCAAAGGCATCGATCGACGGCGTGGTCCCGTCCACCGGGCATCCGAAAGCCCCCACCGAGTCACCACTCATATCGTCCACCGTGACGATGAGCAGGTTCGGCTTGGCAAAGGCAGTCAGCCCCGTCGCCATCAGCAGCGACAGGACCCATCGGGCGGGACAGAGGGAACCGGGGAAACGCATGATCGCAAGGTTGCCCAAATCCGAATCTCCCGGCAACCAAAAAGGGACCCGAGCCGCCGAAGAAGGAGACGCCCCAGCCGGGCGCGAGAGAGGCACAGGGGTTGTGAAGACGGCAGTTTGTCAAAACGTCTTACCAGCCCCTTGGCCGAGCGCCCCGCATTCACCCATCCGCGCCCATCACGCCCTCCCATTCGCGTCATTCCTGTCATTCCTTTCCATTCGCGTTACCCCATCCGCGACCGTCACGCTTCCTCCCGCCCTCCCATTCGCCCCCATTCCAGATCGGACCTGGGAGCGCCGGCATCCCTGCCGGCGATGGATGCGGCGCCCCTTCAGGGCGCTTCTCCTATTCGGGCACCCATACCCAGAGCGATGCTCTGGGCTGGTATGCGACGGGCCTTCAGCCCGATTTCCCGCCACACATTCCCCTAACACATCCTTTCGCCCTCCCATTCGCGTCATTCGTTCCATTCCTTTCCATTCGCGTTACCCCATCCGCGACCATCACGCTTCCTCCCGCCCCCCCCCATTCGCGTCATTCCTTTCATTCCTTTCCATTCGCGTTCACCCATCCCGGCCGCGCCTCATCCGCCCTCCCATTCGCCCCCATTCCAGATCGGGCCTGGAAGCGCCGGCATCCCTGCCGGCGATGGATGCGGCGCCCTTTCAGGGCGCTACTCCTATTCGGGCCCCCAATCCCAGAGCGTTGCTCTGGGCTGGTATGCGACGGGCCTTCAGCCCGATTTCCCGCCACGCATTCCCCTAACACCTCCGTTCACTCCCCAGTCGCGTCATTCCTTTCATTCCTTTCCATGCGCGTTACCCCATCCGCGACCGTCACGCCTCATCCGCCCCACCCCTTCGCGTCATTCGTTCCATTCCTTTCCAGTCGCGTTACCCCATTCCGGACGCGCCTCATCCGCCCTCCCATTCGCGTCATTCCTTTCATTCCTTTCCATTCGCGTTCACCCATCCGCGCCCGTCACGCTTCCCCCCGCCCTCCCATTCGCGTCATTCCTTTCATTCCTTTCCATTCGCGTTACCTCATCCGCGCCATCCACGCCGCACCCCATCGACCCGGCCCTCTGGCCCCCATTCGCCGAAAACGAGCGCCAACGGCGCGCCCGCATACCAGCCCAGGGCAACGCCCTGGGTCACCAACCACCCCCAAAAGATACGCCCTGTAGGGGCGTCGCATCCCCCAATCACCTCGCCCGCCTCCCCCTCGCGTCACCCCCATTCGCGCCCATTCCAGATCGGGCCAGGGAGCGCCGGCATCCCTGCCGGCGTCATCGTGCGTCGGGTCCGAATGCCTCGCCGGCAGGGATGCCGGCGCTCCCAGGGGGAGAAGACCCTGGCGCGCAACGCTCAGTCGCCCCAACCACCACTCCCATTCGTAAGCGTAATAAAATTGGCCTCCTGTTCAACTCGCAGGCGTCTGGCATCGTAGGCCGATGCGAAAGAAACGCCCCATCGTGCGGTCGCGCGCAGTTTGCCAAGAGGTCCGCTTCGTGGAAGTAGAGTGGTCCGCGCCGA
>JAEUHH010000107.1 GCA_016795505.1 Verrucomicrobiales bacterium
CACGCCCGGGCCGCCGACGATGTATTCGCCCTCATTGGCGACGAGGAGCTTCGACCCATCGGGGGTGAAGGTCACCATGTCGGGGTGATGCCCGACGGTCACCGTGCTGAGATGCCCTGTGCCCACCCCGGCGGTGGCGGCATTGAGGAAGACCACGCTGCCGGCGACTTCCTTGTTCGCATTGACCAGCGAGACCGCCACGGTGCCATTGAAGACATCGACGCTGGACAGGTCATTGGACACCGCGCTGAAGGGCGCGGCGGAAAGATCGATCGTCGTGATGAGCATCGGCGCCGTCGGATTGGACAGGTCGATGACTTGCAGACCCGCACCGGAGGTGACGAATAGCCGCTCGCTGGCGGGATCAAAGGCGGAGATCTCCGCACCGACCAGGCCGGCCCCAAGTGTGCCGAGGTGCGAGGTACCCGACGGGAAGGCCGGCGGCGTGTTCGGCACATTCGGGTCCGTGTTGTGGATCAAACGTTCATCATTGGCCGAAATGCCATCGGAGTCGGCGTCCGTAAGATCCGGAGCCTGCGCCAACACAGCACCAGTGGTGCCGATAGCCAGGGTGAAACAGGCAAGGAGACTGAAACGGCCCGATACGGCCATCAGAGAGCTGAACGTTGGTGTCTTCATGGGTTCATCTGCAAGTTGAATGGAATGGAAGCGGCTCAATCTCACGTATCCGGCCACGTCAGCGGCACTTCGCCAATCACAACCGGGAAGTCAGATTCGATAACCTTTCCACCCGCACCTTCAGGAAAAGCCATCTACAATCAAAGCCTAAACGGTTACATTGGCGTCACATCTGGCCCCTTCGATTTCCGATGAGAGAGGGTCTGATCGGAGATGAAACAGGGTTCGATCGAAAGGGCTCGGGAACCACGCCGCCCTTCAGGGTGGTTGTCCTGAAGGCGCATTTGAACATCCCGAACGGCGGGGGCAATGCCTCGCCACACCACTTCCAAACCCAGCCGGCGTCTGTTTCAGGGCAACGGCCCGCGTCCGACCGAGAGCCGGCCGGTCGAATCAATCACCAGGGAGAAAACAACCCGGCCGATCTCGGCGCCGGGCTCGACCCTTTGGATGTCGAGACACACCGGACCGGGCGCCGTCTGACCAAAATGCTGCTGGATGCCTCCGGGAAAGCGGCGATAGGCCATTTGCTGGCCGCGGGCATCGACGGGATTCCAATGGGTCCAGCCGTTCTGCCACCGGATCACGTCGGAAAAACGGACCGTCGCCGTACCTGCTCCGGAAGCCTCCAGGGTTGCCAACATGTCGTACTGCCCCGAAAGGAAGGTGGCCGCGGAACCCAATGCCATTTCGCTGAGGCCGGTCCACGGACGGGAGGCGCCCGGTTCCCGCGCTGATCGGGACAGGTAAAAGCTGCGCGGCGGATCCCCTTCGCGAACGGGATCGGATTTGATGTTGGATCGATTGGCGATGGCTCCGATCCACAGGTCGGTTCGTGAAAACCAGCCGTCTCCATAGTGACGTGTCAACTCCGCACCGAGATGCGCCACTGCCACCCACTTTCCATCGCCATCACGCCACCCGGTGGCGGCGCCGAGATTAAGGAACAGATTCACCTCTGAACCGACTCCCCGGGTAGCTTGAAAGCCGACAATGAGATCGCCGCGACGCGGTGGCCAGGGTGCGGGCGTCGATTCAGCGGCCCGCAGGGAGCCGTCACCACCGAATGTCGCGATGATGATCAGGGAGAAAAGGGCGATCGATCTCATGGTATCACAGACGCAGAAGGCGCCGCACGAGGTCTCCCCCGTGCGACGCCCTCAAGATGACAGGATGATGCTCGAAGATCAATCAGGGCAGCACGGCCGGGACATCATCAAACGAGAACCAACCAGGGTAGGCTGTCGTGACAGAAGCGACCTTCTGCTTCACCAGGAAGATGCCGCAGCCCATGCCGGGCTCGACGCCATCGAGGGTGGCATTGATCTGGTGCTGCACCACCACGCCCGCACCGGTGACCTTCTTCAGGGTGACCGGATGGATGAAGGTGGCCTTGAAGGTGCCGTATTTCACGTTGAACGCCATGGTGGCGGAAGCCGGAAGACCGGAACCCGCAGCCAGCGCGACGGTGTAGGGCGTCGGCGGGACGCTGACGGTCGGCGCATTGCCGAGAGTACCCGTCAACGTGTCGGAGGTGAATGCCAGATTCGGCGTACCACCGGCCGGTTGGAAGAAGGTAGCCGACAGCGTGCCCGTCGCCAGGATGGGCGAGCCGGCCGCGGGCGCAACGTACTGGGAGCCTTCGGCCACCAGTTCCTCGAGCGGGGAGGCGCTGAGGATGTTGCAGATACCGGACCACAGCTTGATGCTGGTGACTTCCTCAGGCACCAGGGTGCCGGAGAGGTGGGTGGCGCCGCCCTTGACCAGGCCGTAAACCGGCAGACCGCCGGACAGCAGAACCGAGCTGGACGAGAACTTGGTGCCATTCGGGTAATTGCCCTTAAGCGTGGCGATGCCGGTGTTGGCCACCTTGATCGCCCCGATGCCGAACTGGCCGGACGTGTTCTGAAAGCACACGGTGTGCAGACCAGTGTACAAGTTGGGCGAGGACTTCGATCCCAGCGTGACCAACTCCAGCGAGAACGGCGAACCGTTCACGTCGCCTTCAATCACGTCGTTGATCGCGCTCGACACCGTCAGGGTGGCGGCCGGACCCGTCTTGGAGGTCAGGGCCACACCGCTGGAAAGGAGAGCCAAGGTCGAGCCTTTCGGCACGGAGTACTTGTGACCGCTGAAGAACACCGTGCCCGTCAGGACGCCCTTGTTGGACAGCTTGGACGTGATGAGACCACTGAGAGCCTCGTCGGTGAGACCGAAGTTGCCCGAGAAGACCCCGGCCATCAGACCGAACTCGGCCTCGACGGTGGTTCCTTCAAAGACCGCGACATCGATGGTAGGATCGGTACCGGCGGGAGCGCCGTTGACCTTCCAACCGACGAACTTGCTGCCAGCATCCGGCTGCGCCTCGAAGGTCACCACTTCACCGGCATTGACGGTGCCGCCGCCGAGGACGGAACCCGTGCCCTTGCCACGGCCGGTCGTGATCGTGGGCGCGATGGTGGTGGCACCGGAGGTCAGCAGGATATCGCCATTGCTGCCGATCCCGACCGCTCCAACGAAGTTACCGGTTCCCACGGCAGCCTCGATGCGCTGAACATCGACGTAGGTGAACGTGCCACCCTTGCCGAAGTTGTTCTGGATACCACCATTAAAGATGGTGTAAGAGGCTCCCGGAGTCGGATTCCACGTGGTCCAGCTATTGGCCCACTGCACCGGGTTGGCCGTCGACGTCATGGTGAAGACGTTGGTCGGACTTTCCGTCAGGGCTGCCACGGCCGTGACCGTACCGGCGAATTTGGTGCCAGCCGAGCCGAGCGCCGAAGAGGTGTAACCCGTATGAGCAGCACTTGCTCCCGGAGCCGTTGCGGCACGGGAAACGTAGAAGGTCCGCACCGGGTCGCCGTTGACAACCGCACCGCTCGAACTGGCGCTGCGGTTGGCAATGACACCGAAGAAGACGTCAGTGCGTGTGTACCACGTGGGACCAAAGGCAAGAGTAAGCTGGTCATTGATGTTGGCCACGATACCTTGGGCCGGATTGTCACGGAACGCGTGAGCGGGCCCCAGATTGACGAACACGTTGGTCGCGTTGCCCGTGCCGCCGGTCGCCTGAACGCCCAGCAGGAGATCGCCATTGACCGGCGGAGCGGCCACGGCGGCTGACATTCCGCACAGGGCCAGGCCCGCGCAGGTCAGCATCGACTTGTGAAGAGATTTCATTCGCAGATTTGTTGGAATGGAAGAATGGGTTTGATGATTTGCTTTCTCTTTTCCTGAGAAGGAGGCGGAGGTCGGGATCCAACGGCGAATTTGGGCGTGGTCAGCCTTTGCCGGAGGAGACACACTCCTCCGGCCCATGCAAGACTATCCCAAAAACCGATCCGGGGAGAACCCAACGGCTCCCGCCTCGATCAGGGCAGGATGATGCCGCCGTCGCCACCGAAACGGGTGACGTTCATTTCGGAGATCGGGATACCCGTGACGATCGGATCCAGCGTGGCCGGAATGGCCGCGGTGAAGGCGTTGAAGAACGTCTGCTCACCAGCCGTGATGTCGACGGAGCCGTAGAACTGCTGGTAACCCCAGAGGGAGTATTGCCCGTTCTTCACATTCTCTTCTGAGTAAGCGAAGCCGTTGTAGTTCAGCGCACGGCACCCCACCCCGGTGTTACCCGTGATATTCGTCACCACCGAAGCATCGGAGAGCGTCAGGTAGCTGACCAAAACAATGCTTTCGGGGGCACCACCATCCAGCGAGACAGCGTCGGTCGTGCGGGCAAGGTTCTGACGAACAAAGCTGTTCGACGAATAACCTCCGTTGCCGAGATTGCTCAGGGTATTGACCGTGCCGGTTCCCTCAGAGCCGGAGATGTTCCCAGTGCTGTTCGGACCACCCCACTGGACCACGTTGGTGAAAGCACCATAGCGGGTCTCGGCAAGAATCGTGGCGCGGGTACCCGAGCCGTTGTTACGGCCGGTGTTAAGAACCTTCTTGGTGCTGTCAGCAGGATTGCCCGTGTACATCGAAAGCGGCAGCTCACCGAGAGACCACTGGGCCTCGTGAAGCTGGTCAGTCATGTTGTTCAGCGCGCCGGGAACGGCGGACTTGGCATCGGCACCAACATTGGAGATGAACACGAACGGCACCACTCCGACAGGAGCACCCGGCAGAGCGGGGGTCGGCGTTTCAGACAGAGCCTGGTCCACGTCGGAGAAGGCGAAGCGGGCGATGACACCAGCGACGGTCTTGCCGGCATCGGACGTCAGGTTTTGCCCGCCCACCACGCGATCCGCGGCCGTGGCAGCCACATCGAGGTAGTTGAAGTTTGGCGGCGTGGTCTGAAGCACCACGCTCTTCACCCCCTGGGTGGAGCCGTTCTGGTTCGTCCGGATGATGAAGGGAGCACCACCGATGGTACCCTCGGCAATGATGCGGTTCGAGTTGAGGAACCCGTTGGTGCCAGCGGAGCCGACCCAGCAATATTTGGTGGAACCGGGAGTGCCGTCATCCAGGATGGCGAGGATCGCGTTGTGCGCGCCGGCGCGGAAGGCCGTAGCCCCCGTGATGTTGATGATCGTCTGGGCGGATGCCAGAGAACTGACTCCAAAGGCAGCAAGGCCCGTGAGCAGGATCGATTTCAGATTCATGGTTTATTTCTGAGTTTGTTTTGGGATGGTATTCGAGGAAGGGGTTCTTCAAGGGAAGATCACGACACACGCCGGGCCTCACTCGCGGAACCACTTGCTCTAAACCACGGCCCTCGGAGCAAACAAAGCCCGATTGGGTGACATTGGCGTCACACACGGCACTCTGGATTCGTTCTAACCTTTATTCTAGGAAAAAGCTTTCAATCTTACGAAATCTTCACATGAAGACTGCCCGGAACTTGGCACGATCTTAGAGCGATGACTGTAGAGCTCCCTATTCCTGTGTTCCGACATCGATTTCGTTCGCCCACCCGGAAACCCGCGAAAGCATGGCTTCTGGCCGCCTTGCTCCTGTTGGTCGGGTGGGGAGTCATGGAAGCAGCCGAAGCCCCAGCCATCGCCCCCGACGGAAAACCTGTCGATCCCACCAGCGATCCGAAAGCAGCGGTCGATCTGGCTCGGAGGTATCTGCGGGGCGAAGGAGTGGCAACCGATCCCCGAAAGGCACGGGACCTGGTGAGCCCTCATGCCGAAGCTGGCCACCCCGAAGCTCAAGCCCTGATGGGCTACTTTTCCGCCCAAGGGCTCGGCACGCCAAAGGACGACCTGGTCGCCATCCGCTGGTTTCGGAAGGCAGCAGATCAGGGAAATTCCGCCGCGCAGTTCAACTTGGGGATGTTGTTGCTCGCCGGGAAAAACGCCGAAGCCAATCTGGCCGAAAGCCTCAAGGGAATCTCCGAAGCTTTGAACTGGCTCGAGGCTGCGGCGAATCAGGGTAATTTGGATGCTCAACTCCGACTGGCGGATCTTTTCTATTTTGGCAGCGACGGCATCGAAAAAGATCGGGCCAAAGCGCTGCCCTGGGCTCGCCGCGCCGCCGAATCGGGAAACCGTTGGGCCCAACAACTTTACGGAAACATGCTGGAATGGGGCGAAGGCGGTCTCAAAGCCGACCGATCACTGGCGCTGGTGTGGTATCGCAAAGCCGCGGAACAGGGCGACGCCAAGGCCCAGAGCAGCCTCGGGCGCATCCTCGCCGGAAGCACAGAGCCCGCGGATGAACTGGAAGCCTACGTCTGGCTCCGATTGAGCGCCGAACAAAAGGAACAGACCGCCATCAACTATATCAAAGAGCACATCGAAGCCCTCACGGACGAACAGATCAACGAGGGCAATCGGCTCTACTTGAAGAAAAAGGCAGAACTGGAAAGCCGGAACACTGCGTCCGACCGCTCCTGATCCACCCCTGTCAAATATTCGGCACAGATTTGCGAAAAGCCATTAACGCCCGGATGCTGACGCTGGATTTCGTCACACTCGCATCTCCATCAGACCGCTCGGCCTGATGCCGCGGCTCAACTTCTTTAAGAAATCCTGATAATCAGGCTTTCACACCCGGCTGCATCCGCCCCCTGGGCGCAAATTGGCATGCGTGACAATAGCGTCACAATGCCCAAGTTGAGAGATTTGGGAAGCACCAGAAACTTACCGCGCCGAAATGGGCTGACCAGTCGGGCGTGCGAATGAGATTTCTTTCTCTCAGTTTTGCGAATGTGATTATCGGCATTTCTGAAGTGATGCCGCGTCGCTTTGTGCCCATTTTCTGGGCCGCCACGATGCCGTTTTTCGCGCATGGTCAGGAAGCACCGCCCGATTTGACGATGGAGTTGGAGGCGGCAAAGGCTTCGGCCGAAGCCGCCGGAGCCAGCCTCGACGGCGAGGATGCCGCAGCAGAGCCGGTCTTTTACGTGAGACAGTTCCGGGTGCGTGGGTCGAATCGGCTCACGGCGGAAGAGATCGAGAAGGCCGTCTATCCGTTCACCGGCCCGGCTCGCAATCTCTCCGATCTGGAGGGCGCGCGCGCCGCTCTGGAAAAAGCCCACCACGACAAGGGCTTCCAAACCATCGGCGTCGACATTCCCCAGCAGAATGGCACCCGCGGCATCATCTATCTCAATGTGGTGGAGAACCCCGTCGGCCGCCTGCGGGTCCGGGGCGCCAAGTTTTTCCTGCCCAGCGAGATCAAGCGGGCCGCCCCATCCCTCGCTGAGGGCACGGTGCCGGATTTCAATCAGGTGCAGCAGGACATCGTGAACCTCAACACCTGGGCTGACCGCCGGGTAACGCCCTCGCTGCGCCCCGGGGTGGAGGAAGGAACCGTCGATGTCGATCTCAACGTCGAGGACAAGCTTCCGCTTCATGGCAGCATCGAGCTGAACAACCGTTACAGCCCCGACACGACGCCGCTGCGGGTCAACGGCTCCATCAGTTACGACAACCTCTGGCAAAAGGGTCACAGCATTGGCTTCTCGACCCAGCTCGCTCCGGAGCGGATCGAGGATGCGGAAATCTATTCGGCCTACTACATCGCCCGCTTTGCGAAGCTGCCCAGCTTTTCCCTCATGCTGATGGGCACCAAGCAAAACAGCGACGTGTCCACCCTGGGCGGCGCCGCCGTGGCGGGCCGTGGCCAGACCATGGGCTTGCGCGGGATGTGGTCGCTGCCGGCGAAGGGGATCTATTTCCACACCATCAGCGCCGGCTTCGACTACAAGAGCTTCGACGAGGACATCACCATCGGTGAAGAAAGCTTCTCCACCCCGATCGACTATTACCCGTTTACCGTCGCCTATGGCGGCGGCTGGACCGGGGAGGACTACTTCACGGAGATCAATTCCTCGGTCAGCTTCAACCATCGCGGCACGGGCAGTGATCCGACCACCTTCGACGCGAAGCGCTACCTCGCCGATGGCAGTTATTTCCATTTCCGCGGCGACCTGTCCCATACCCACGACCTGCCCCTCGATTTCCAGGTGTTTGGAAAGGCCCAGGCCCAGCTCAGCAACGATCCGTTGATCAACAGCGAGCAGTTTTCCGGCGGCGGCGTCTCCACCGTGCGCGGTTATCTGGAGTCGGAAGCCCTCGGAGACAGCGGTTGGTTCCTGACTGCCGAACTGCGCTCCCCTTCCCTCATCCCGAGTTCCGTCGAGGATGCCGCGGGCGAACCGAAGAACGAGTGGCGCTTCTACGGCTTCTGGGACGGCGGCCGCCTTTACCAGAACGAGGTGCTACCCGAGCAGATCGATCTGTTCGAACTTTCCAGCGTGGGCGTGGGCAGCCACTTGCGCCTGTGGGACCACTTCCAGGGCTACGTCGACGTCGCCTGGCCTCTGTTCGACCAGACTGTCACCCGCTCCGGCGATCCCTTCTGGAGCTTCCGGGTCAAGGCCGACTTCTGATCCCTTTCCCAGCCTCTCAAGCATCCTCATCCGGCATCACATGATCCCGTACTCCTCCCGTCTCACCGGTCAGCGCCTCGTCGGCGCCTTCATCGCGACCGCCATCACCCTGATCGCATCCACCCTGCCCTCCCGATCCGCCGAGGCGGAAAAGGAAGACGGTGAAAAAGCCGCCTGGTGGGATGCCGCCTGGCAGGTGCGCAAACAGATCGTCATCACCCCGGCTCCGGATTCCGCTCCGGTCACTCCGGCGGTCACCCTCCTGCGCCTTCACTCGGGCAACTTCCAGTTCGCCGCCGCCCGCGAGGACGGTTCCGACATCCGCATCGTCGCCGAGGACGGCAAGACCGTTCTACCCCACCACATCGAGCGCTACGATGCCCTGATGAACGAAGCCTTCATCTGGGTTCAGATCCCCGAGGTGAAGGAGGGCGCCCCCACCCCGGTCTGGCTTTACTACGGCAACGCTGAGGCTCCCGCCTATGATAAAAAGCCCGAGGAAACCTTCCCCGACACCGCCCGTCTGGTTTACCACTTCACCGAGGCCACGGCCCCGGCCAGGGATTGGACGGGCAAGGGCAACAGCCCGGAAGCCGCCACCACCCCGACGGCCGGAGCCATGGTCGGACCGGGCATCGTCCTGTTCGGCACCACCGGCATTTCCATTCCCAATACCGAATCCCTCGCCTGGCTTCCCGGTGCCGAAGTCACTCTGTCCGTCTGGGTCAAGCCCTCGGCCAAGGCTCCGAATGCCGTGCTGCTCCGCCGGGAGGAGGGCTCGAACGCCGTCCGCCTCGGCGTCAATGACGGCGTTCCCTATGTCGAGATCGCCGATGCCGCAGGCACGGTCCGCACCACGCCCGGCGAGGCCATCGCGGAGTCGTCGTGGCGCCACCTCGCCGTGGTCTTCTCGGCGGGCAAGACCGACCTCTACGTGGATGGAAAACCCCATGGCACCGCCGCGAAGGGGCTGCCCGCGCTGGCCTCTCCCATCATCGTCGGCAGCACACCGGAACTGGGCGGAGGCTTTGCCGGTGAGGTCGACGAACTCCAGATCCATGCCGCCGCCCTCCCCGCCACCGCCCTGCGCTACGCGGCCGTGAGCCAGTCCGGCAGCGCCGAGGGCCAGAAGCTGGTGGCGCTGATGGAAGACGAAACGTCCGGCGGTGGCGGTCACAATGAAACCCTGGAGCACGTCATGCTCTTTGGCGACATCGCCCGCAACATGATGTTCGACGGCTGGATCGCCATCGGCATCTGCGTCATCATGATGTTCATGGGCGGCTTCGTCGCCATCAAGAAATTCCTCTACCTCAACAGCATTCAAAAAGGCACGGAAGCCTTCATGAAGCAGTGGTCCCGGGTGTCCAGTGACCTCACCGCCCTCGATCACCAGGACGAGGAGAGCATCAAGAACATGGGAGGCTCCGTCAGTCCGCGCATGCTGAAACACATCCGCCGCTCCCCTCACTACCACCTCTACCACATCGGTGCCCAGGAGATCGCCAAACGCATCAAGGAGCGCCATCTCGACGGTCTCTCCTCCCGGTCGATGCAGGCCATCCGGGCCAGTCTGGAGTCTGGCCTGGTCCGGGAAAACCACCATATGAACGGCGGGCTCATCTTCCTGACCATCAGCATCGCCGGCGGCCCTTATGTCGGTCTCCTCGGCACCGTGGTGGGCGTGATGATCACCTTCGCGCTGATCGCCAAGACCGGCGAGGTCGAGGTGAACTCCATCGCTCCCGGTATCGCCAGCGCACTCCTGGCCACCGTGTTCGGCCTGCTCGTCGCCATCCCGGCGCTGTTCATCTACAGCTACCTCAGCTCGCGGATCAAGGAGTTGCTCTCCTCCATGCAGATGTTCATCGACGAGTTCATCGCCAAGATGGCCGAGTGCTACCCGCCGTCCTCGGAAGCGGAGCATGTCCTCGAAGCCGATGAAGAGCCTCAAGCGGCAACCCCGGCACCCAAGGCTGCGCCGCGTGCCCAAAGCGCTCCGGCTCCCAAGGCGGCCGAACCGACTCCTCCTCTGCTCAACCCGAACCTCGAAGGCCATGCAAGCTGACGGCGGCAAAAGCTACGACGACATCAACGTGACGCCCATGGTGGACCTCTACCTGGTGCTGTTGCTCATCTTCATCATCATGACCACCGCCGGTGTGCAGGGGATCAAGGTGGACCTCCCCAAAGGCAGCAAGGCTCCCGCCATCGGCGGTCCCAAGGGCAAGGCCGTGACCGTCAACGACGAGGGCAAGATCTTCCTCGATACCGTGCCGGTGACTTTGGAAGAGCTGGAGACGCGGCTGAGCGAACACAAATCCAAGCACGAGGACTTTCCCATCGTCATCCGCGGCGATGGCGGCACCCAGTACCAACAGGTCATGTCCGTGCTCGATGTGGTCGGCCGCGTCGGCATCACCAAGATCGGCATGGCCACCCAGGCTCCCAAGTGAGCCGGGCCCGGCGGATTTCATCGAAACACCATCGACATGAGCGATTACCATTTCGAAGACGACGATTCCTTCCTGGAACGCCACGGCGGCAAAGTCGGCGGCGTCCTGTTCCTCGCGCTGGCGGGAGGAGCCGCCTTCTGGTTCGTGACCAAGGAGGAGAAACCCAAGAAAGCCGCGCCCGTGGCCATGATCGACATCATGCCGCTGCCACCTCCCCCTCCACCGCCGCCACCTCCTCCCCCGCCGCCACCGCCGGAGGAAACCCCGCCTCCTGTCGAGGAGGAGAAAGTCGAGGAGTTCGTCCCCGAGGAAATGCCCGAAGAGGCTCCCCCGGAGCCGGCTGCTGAGCCAGAGCCCGCCATCGGCACCAACAACGTCGGCGACGGTCCGCCGGACGGATTCGGTCTCCGCGCCGGTGGCGGCGGAGGCGTCTTCGGCGGCAAAGGCATCGGTGGCACCGGACGCAAGGGCGGCAGCAAGTTCGGCTCCTACGCCGGCAAGGTTCAAGCCGCCATCACCGATGCCCTCCGCAGCGACAAGCGCACCCGCAGCGCCGTGATGAGCCTGGAAGTGAAAATCTGGGCCGACCAACTCGGCCGCGTCACCCGCACCCAACTGGTCAGCACCACCGGAGACACCGGTCTCGACAATGTCCTGCGCCAGGATGTCCTCGGCCGGGTCCGTCTGCCCGAGCCGCCTCCCGCCGACATGCCGATGCCCATCAATCTCCGCATCACCGCCCGCAAGGCGAACTGATCCCCCTTTCCCGATTTTCTCATGGCCATTTTCCTCCAGCGCTCCCATCGGGAGTTCCGCCTCCGGATCGTCAGCGTCGCGCTGCTCCCCTGCATCATGATGACGGCTTCGCCTGCCCAGGATACTCCGCCGCCGGCCGAGCCCCAGGGTCCCCAGTACCCGCCCGTATTGCTGCCCGGTACGAAAGCCAATGCCGAAACGGCCACCGAAGCCGCCACCACACCGGCCAGCGCTACCGAAGCACCCGAAGCCTCAGAGAAGCCCGCTCCCGCCGAAGAACAGGCCGAGACTGCGGCTCCAGCACCCGCCGAGCCTGCCGTCGATCCCGCTTTGATGCTGGAAGAGCCCCCGCCGCTGCCGCCCGGCTTGGTGGAGCCCGATCTGGGCGCCGATCCCACCCCCACCGAGAGCGTGGTGATCAACCTGATCAACCGCCTCGTCCAACGCGGCGTGCTCACCCAGGGCGACGCCGCCGAACTCATCTCCCAGGCCGAGCGCGACGCCGCCATCGCCAACCAAAACGCCGAAGCCGACCGCATTCTCGCCGAGGATGCCGCCATGGCCGCCGAGACCGATGTCGTCGTCACCCACATCCCCGCTCCGCTCAAGGAGCAGATGCGCGAGGAGATCAAAGCCGAGGTCCTCGCCGCCGCCCGCGATGAAGGCTGGGTGAATGTCGACAAGATACCCGAATGGGTGAACCACTTCGAATTCTTCGGCGACTTTCGCGTCCGCTACTCGGGGAACCTCTTCCCAGATGGCAATGACACCACCGGTTCCTTCCCGAACTTCCACCGCATCAACAGCGGTTCGCCTTTCGACGTGGCCGGCTTCGAGTTCTCGCCACAGCTCAATGTAGATGAGGAACGCCACCGTTTTCGACTGCGCACCCGGCTGGGAGCCGCGATCCGCCTCGACGAGCACTTCAGCGCCGGTATTCGCCTGGCCACCGGCAACGACAACAGCCCGGTCTCCGCCAACCAGACGCTCAGCGGCAATTTCAATCGCTACCCGATCTGGCTTGACCGCTCCTTCCTGAAATGGGAGGCCCACGACGACCGCACCGATCTCACCCTCATCGCCGGTCGGTTCGACAATCCCTTCTTCCGGGTCAGCGAGATCCAGTGGGACAACGACCTCGGCTTCGATGGCTTCGCGCTCGGCCTCGCCCACGAGATCACCCCCGGTGTGACGCCCTTCTTCAACGGGGGCATCTTCCCCATCTTCAACACCGGCTTCAACTTCCCCGACAACATGCCGGACAAATATGAGAGCACCGACAAGTGGATCTACGGCGCCCAGTTCGGCGTCGATGTGAAAGGGAAGGAAGATGACGTAAATGCGAAGTTGGGCGTGGCTTACTATGACTACGACAACGTCCAGGGCGAGCTCTCCGAGCCCTTCATTCCCTTCACGGCGAACGACGCCGGCAGCACCGACAACCTGCGTCCCTCCTACGCACAGAAAGGGAATACCTACATGGCCCTGCGCGACATCGTTCCCGATGCCCTCAATGGCTTCGGCACCCAGAACCAGTGGCAGTACTTCGGTCTCGCATCCGACTTCAACGTGCTCAGCTACAACGCCAAAATCGACCTGAATCACTTCGAGCCGCTACAGATCAGCCTGCTCGGCGAGTTCGGCAAGAATCTGGGCTTTGATCCCGAGCAGATCGATCCTATCGCCGTCAACAATCGCGGCCCCATCCCGCCCCCCGATCCCGTCGATCCGAACGCACCCGTCGATCCCAACGCGCCCGCCCCGCCGCCCGCGGTCGGAGCCTTCGAGGGCGGCAACGAGGCCTGGAGCCTGGCCATCCAGTTTGGTCACAGCAAATTCGAGAAGGCCGGCGACTGGAACACCGTTTTTGGCTATCGCTACGTCGAGTCGGATGCCTACGTCGACGGCTTCACCGACTCCAACTTCGGACTCGGAGGCACCAACATGGAGGGCTACACCGCCTCTCTGGGCATCGCCCTCTCCCCGAGCGTGAACATCAACTTCCGCTGGATGGGCGCCAACGAGATCGCCGGTCCTCCGCTCAAGACGGATGTCATCCTCATCGACCTGAATGCCAAGTTCTGACCTCATTCGTCATGAAATCCATCGTCCCCGCCCCTTTCCTGGCCGGCTTCGTCGCTGCAATGGCGATCGCCTCCGGCGCGACTGCCCAGGAAGCTCCGAACCCCGTCGAAGCCAGACTCCGCGACACCCTGCGCAATACCATGCTGCAGCTCCGAAACGTGGAGGCCGAACGCGCCCGTCTCGACGCCGAACTCCAGGCCGTCAAGGCCCAGAGCGAGAAGAAGATCAAGGATCTGACCACCGAGCTGGACACTACCACCAAGCGCGGCGCCGATGAGAAGGCGCTGGCCGACAAGATCATCGCCGAACAGAAGACCACCATCGCCGGCCAGGGCACCCAGATCGAGACCCTTCAGAAGTTGCTGGAAAAGTGGAAGATCTCCCACGTCCAGATCACCGACATCGCCCGCGCCAAAGAAGCCGAGCGGGCCAAGCTCGCCACCAAAGCCATCGAACTCCAGCGCACCGTCGACGCCCGCGAACGGCAGAACATCGAACTCTACCAACTCGGCAAGGAAATCATCGAACGCTACGAGAACTTTGCCCTCGGGCGCGCCCTGCTGGCCCGCGAGCCTTTCACAGGCCTGACCAAGGTGCGTCTCGAAGAGCAGATTCAGGACTACAAGGACAAGGTTCAGGATCAACTCGGTGATCCTGACGAGAAACCCGCTGATTCCACCGCCGAGGCTCCCACAGAGCCCACCGGCGACGCGGCTCCCGTCGGACCAGTCGATCCCGCCCCGGCCGCCTCAGCCGATCCCCTGCCTCCCGCTCCCTGACCATTCCCCCCGACTTTGTGACGAAATGGTCACCCGGCAACGCGTCACGACCGTGGCCCCAGCGACCATCACCCTCGTCAGAACCCACGCGACTCTACCGAACCTGACAATCATCCGACTATCCATGATCGCAACCCGTCTCCTCATCGCCACCGGTCTCGCCTGCGGCCTGACATCGCTCACCACAGTGGCCCACGCCCAGACCGAAACCGCCTCCGTCGCCCCCGTGGCCGCGCCGGTTGCCGTGCCGTCCCGCTCCACCGCCGACCGCGGCGAAGTCGACGAGGTGCTCGGACGCGTCGGCGAGTTCGAAGTGCGCCTCAGCGACGTGCGTCGCAGCCTCGACACCCTGACCCAGGCCGAGCGCGATGCCCTGAGCCGCGAGCCGGCCGCGCTCAACCAATACGTGCGCTCCCTCCTCGTTCAGCAACTCGTGCTCCGCGAAGCGGGCCAGGCCGGCTGGGACAAAAGCCCCGTCGTCGAGGAACGCATGAAGACGCTGCGCGACGGCGTGGTCGCCTCCACCTACCTCGAGTCGGTCAGTTCTCCGCCCGCCGCTTTCCCGACCGAAGCCGACCTCACCGCCGTTTACGAAGCCAACCGCAACGCCCTCCAGGTGCCCAAATCCTGGCGCCTCGCCCAGATCTTCATCTCTGATCCCCAGACCGGCGACGATCCCAAAGCCTCGCCGGCCGCCGCCGCGAAGTTGGAAAAAGTGCGCGCCGCCCTCGCCGCTCCCGATGCCAATTTTGCCAACCTCGCCAAGTCGGAGAGTGAAGAGCCCGCCAGCGCCGCCCGCGGTGGCGAGATCGGCTGGATCACCGAGACGCAGATCCACCCCAACGTCCTGTCCGCCCTGCCCGGCGTCGACATCGGCAAGGTCTCCGAGCCGGTGCGCCTCCAGGACGGCTGGCACCTCATCCTCGTGCTCGACATCCGCGAAGCCCACACCCCGACCTTCCAGCAGGTGCGCGAGCAACTCGCCGCCCAACTCCGGGCCGAAAAGACCCGCGCCGACAGCCAGGCCTACCTCGGTCGCCTGCTCCAGCAGAATCCCATCGCCATCAACGAAATGATGCTGTCCCGCCTCATTCCGGCCGAGGCGAAGTGACCGGCTTTCCGATCAAACCCTGTTCGATCGGAGATCAGACCCTGTCTCATCGAAAACGTGAATCGCCCGCCCGCCACAACTCACCAGCCCGGCGGCCTCGCCGGCCAGGTGCTCGCGTGGACGGCCATCGCGGGCTTGTCGATGGGAAATCTGCGGGCCGGCGACATCCTCCGGGGCGGCGCCCCCGCCGGCGACGCCGCCCGGCGCTCGGCGGCAGCGAACCAAGCCACCGCCGCCGCTGCGGCCGCGGCTCGATCCAGCGCCCGCGACTCACTGGCCCGCACCACCGGGGCCCTTAATGCGGTGAAGGCCATGCAGGCCGCCGCCCGCGCTGCCGCGGCGGGCAACAACGCGGGGATGAATCCCAACCTGCCGGGCACGCCGCTGCCGAACGTTCCCAACGGCCTCACCCCGGGCGGGCTCCAGGTCGATCCCGGCGTCATCGGCGGCACGGCCGTCTGGAGTGGAGCCACCCTGCCGACCCAGTCGCAGGCCGCCGGTCGCACCACGGTCAACATCAAACAGACCCAGCAGACCGCCCTGCTCAGTTGGCAGACCTTCAATGTGGGCCGCCAGACCACCCTGCGATTTGACCAGTCGTCGGGTGGGGCGAATACGAACAAGTGGATCGCCTTCAACAAGGTCAACGACCCGACCGGCGCGCCGAGCCAGATTCTCGGTTCCATCCAGGCACCCGGCCAGGTGTATGTCATCAATCGCAACGGCATTATTTTCGGCGCTGGCAGCCAGGTCAATGCCGCCACGCTGGTCGCTTCCTCACTGCCGATCAATGACAACCTGGTGCAGCGCGGTCTGCTGAACAATCCGGACGCGCAATTCCTCTTCTCCGGCCTGCCGATCCCGGCGGGAACCAACGGCACGCCGGCCTTCACGCCCGAGCCTCCGAACCCGGCGATCGGCCGCTACGGCGATGTCATCGTGCAGCGCGGCGCGACGCTGTTCAGCCCGAGCAACGAAGCCAAGGTCGGCGGCCGGGTGATGCTGGTCGGTCCGAATGTGAAGAACGACGGCACGATCCGTACGCCGGACGGCCAGACCATCCTCGCCGCTGGTCTCCAGGTCGGCATCAATGCCCATTCGTCTGCCGATCCCAGCCTGCGCGGCCTCGATGTCTTCGTCGGGGCAATCCAGGAAGCCGGCCAGCCTCTCTACGCCGGCTCGGTGACGAACAGCGGCCTGATCGAGTCGCTGCGGGGCAGCGTGACGATGGCGGGCAAGGATTTGAATCAGTTCGGCGCCATCGAAAGCTCCACCTCGGTGTCGTTGAACGGGCGGATCGATTTGCTCGCCAGCTATGACGCGGTGGTGAACACAGCTTATGACGCCACAAATCCCCTGTCCCAGCCCTTTTTGAATCAAAGAACCGGCACGGTCCGCCTGGGTCGTGGAAGCGTCACCCGAGTCATGCCGGAATACGGAAGCAGCGAAACCAGCATCGGCACTCAACTGGCGCTCCGCTCGCAGGTCAACATCACGGGCAGGGCCATTCATCTTGCCCCGGAGTCGCGCATTCACGCCCCCAGCGGGCAGGTGAATATCCGGGCTGGAGAATGGGTCCTCCTCGGTCTGGGAGGAACCAATCCCAACAGCCGCTTCCTCCAATCCGTAGGACAGGTCTATCTCGATGCCGGCTCGCTGATCGACGTGGCCGGCACGGTGGACGTGTCCGTGCCGGTGACACAGAACATTCTGTCACTGGAACTCCGCGGGGCGGAGTTCGCCAACTCTCCGCTTCAACGGGCCGGCGTGCTGCGTGGCGCCACGGTGAATGTGGACATTCGCAATCGGGGCATCTACAACGGCTTCGCCTGGGTGGGCACACCCCTGGCCGATGTCGCGGGCTTTGTCGGCTTGATCCAGCGGACGGTCGAGGAATTCACCGCGCCTGGCGGCTCGGTCACGATCAGCGCGGGCAACTCGGTGGTGATGCAGCCAGGATCGAAGATCGACGTATCCGGCGGCACCATCGAATACCAGGGCGGTTTTGTGCAGACCACCCGCCTGTTGTCGGGCGGGAGGTTGGTTGACATCAAGGATGCCACGCCGGATCGCGTCTATGACGGTATCTACGAAGGCAAGATGGTGAATTCGCACGACCGCTGGGGCATTACCGAAGTCTTCGATCAGCCGCTGGCCCTGACCGGTCGGCACTGGGAGAACACCTATACCCACGGTGCCGCTGGAGGCAGCATCGCCATCCAGGCGCCCGGGATGGCGCTGGATGGGGGTCTGATAGGAAGAACGGTGAACGGCCCCCGCCAACGCGAGGATCGGGCTGCCCTCAGTTCTCTGAAACTGACGTTCCTGCGCGAAAATCCATCGGTGAATCAGTTCCCGCTCCACGCCCCCACGCCGCCGACGGTGATCTTCAGCGACGACTTCCGCCAGCGCATGGCCGGTCCCTTCCGCTTGGACGCCACCGACAATCCGCTGGGTTTGAGGGCGGACCGGCTGGAGACGGTTTACTTGTCGCCCTCCCTCTACACAAAGAGTGGCTTTGGCACGATCACCGTGGAAAACAATGACGGCGATTTCCGCCTGCCCGAAGGTGTTACACTGGAGACGCCACCTGGCGGCGGTCTGACCGTAAAGGCGTCGAACATCGGCATCGCGGGAAGCATCTTCGCTCCCTCGGGGAACCTCTCTTTCACCGCCTACAACCTGCCCCTCGATCTGGTAAACTCGAGGCCCACAGTGAAACCGACCGCGTCCCCCTCACGCGGGCGATTTACCCTGGCTCCCGGCGCGATTCTCAGCACTGCCGGGCTGGTGGCCGATGACCGGGCCAGTTCGCCCGTGCTGATGCCCATCTCGACATCGGGTGGCACCGTGCAGATTTCCGCCTTCTCTGCCAGCCTGGCGGAGGGTGCCCTCATCGATGTGTCTGGAGGCGCCCAGATGAGTCCGCGAGGCAGAGTCACTTATGGAAATGCCGGCTCCATTTCGGTTGCCGCCGGACGGGATCTCAATCTCGACTCAGTCCTCGGAGGCACCCTGACACTCGGATCGACGCTGCGCGGTTACTCGGGGGCGACAGGCGGGTCTTTGAGTCTGACGGCCCCCGCCTTCCACATAGGAAACAGCCCGGCCGGGGACCCGCGGATCATATCGCTGACGCCCGACTTCTTCAGCACAGGTGGATTCGCTGATTTTTCGCTCACCGGCATCGGCCTGGCCATACCGGGCACGGATCGGTTCATCCCCGGCGTCAATATTGCACCCGGAACCCGCATCCGCCCGGTCGCCGAGAGTTTCCTCGCCATCCCCCACGCCCCCAACGGCGGAGGCCTGCAGCTGATTCCGTTTGAGAAGCCGGAAGGTCTCCGCAGTCCGGTGAATCTGACCTTTGCCGCCACCGGAGCGAATGATTCCTTCGCGGGAGGACTGCCCATCATCCGCGGCGATGTGGTGCTGGGCGCCAATGCAGAGATTGAGACGGACGGCCTGGGCAGTGTCACGCTGCGGGGCCAGACCGTGACCGTGCTCGGCTCGGTCCGAGCTCCCGGCGGTCGCATTACGGTGTCGGGGGCGAACAGCTTCCCGGTTACCTCTGGAGGCGGCGGGAATTTCCCCCTCACGACCGTCTATATCGGCTCACAAGCTCGTCTTGATGCCTCTGGAAAGAGCATCATCCGAACCGGTCGCAATGGCTGGCGGGAGGGCCTCATCCTCGCCGGCGGATCGATCTCTGTCGCCGGCAACATCGTGGCTGAACGCGGGGCGGTGCTCGATGTCTCCGGCACTTCGGGCACTCTCGATCTGCCCGCCACCTACCTCGCCGTCGATGCCAAGCCGATCACGGGTTTGAAGGGTACCCAGTACGTGCCAGTGAGGATAGACACGAATGGGGGCAGCATATCCCTGGCGGGGGGCCAGATGCTTTACACCGACGCCACCCTGATCGGTCGGGCGGGTGGGCCCTCGGCCATCGGCGGCTCTCTCACCGTCTCGTCGGGACGCTTCCTGCTCCCGGGAGTGGAATCCAACACCGCAGAGGCCAACCTCATCGTCACGCAAAGCGGCCTCACCCTACCCGACTCACCTTTCGCCCGTGGCATCGGCCTGCCTGTGCGCGCCCGCGACGGCAGTGTTCTGCCCGGAATCGGCAATTTCACCGCGGACCGATTCTCTGCGGGCGGATTCGACTCTCTGACTCTCGGGGGCAATGTGAGATTCCAGGGTCCCGTGAACATAGAGGCGCCTGGGAGCCTCCGTGTGGCCACCGGGGGAGTGATCTATGCCGACAACCGGGTGCAGTTGGCAGCCCCCTATGTGGCCCTCGGCCAGGCTTTTCGCACCCCAGCGTTGGCCGGAGACACCGAGGTGTTGTTCACCCGAACCACCGCAAATGGCGACACGCTCCCCTACACCTTTGCTCCCACCTGGGGAACGGGTAGCCTGATCGTTCGCGCCGACCTGTTGGATATCGGGAATCTGTCCCTCCAAGGGATCGGAAACGCTCGATTCCTGGCCCCGAAAGGAGATATCCGGGGCAACGGCACGCTCAACATCGCTGGCAACCTGTTCTTTGAAGCCGGACAGATCTACCCGACGACGCTCAGCCCGTTCAATATCTTCGCCTACGATTACAATCCGGGTGGCGGCCTCCAGAACGGCACGGTGACCATCGCCGGCGGTTCCAGCCGCTCCCTGCCGCTCTCTGCCGGCGGCACCCTCACCATCAATGCATCGGAAATCCATCAGGGAGGCACCCTCCGGGCCCCGATTGGCGCGATCCAACTCGGTTGGGACGGATCCGGCACCGCTCCGGTCGATCCACTCGCAGGCAGCTCGATCGGCCAGCCAGTGACCAAGCAGCTCACCCTCGCCTCGGGCAGCGTGACTTCGGTGGCAGCGGTGGACCCGCGGACCGGCGCCGGCATTCTCATCCCCTACGGCATTTCCTTTGACGGAAACTCCTGGATCGATCCCGCCGGCAATGACATCACCGTCGGCGGTGTGCCAGCGAAGTCGATCCGCCTGTCCGGCCAGAGCGTGACGACTGAGTCCGGCTCGACAGTCGACATCCGCGGCGGCGGCGACCTCTACGCCTACCGATGGATCCCGGGCAACGGCGGCAGCCGAGACATCCTGGCGTCCTCGACCAGTTTTGCGGTGATTCCCGGCTTCGGGTTCAACTACGCGCCCTACGGCGCCTTCAATAACCGGGGATCGGCCGTCAATCTGGCGGGCGAGCCCGGCTATGTGAATTCTTCCCTCCGTCCCGGTGATCAGGTCACGCTGGGAGCGAGTTCCGGCCTGCCCGCGGGAACCTACACGCTGCTGCCGGCCCGCTATGCCCTGCTGCCGGGAGCCTTCCTCGTCACGCCGCTCAGCGGAGCTCCCGTGGGATCTTTTGCGCTTCCCGATGGCTCCAGCATCGTTTCCGCTTACCGGGCGAACAATCTCGACAGCGACCGCGAGGGCCGTACCCGGATGATTCGTCTCGAGGTCGCGCCCGGATCGGTGGTCCGCCAGCGGGCCGAGTATCAGGATTTCTTTGCCAATGCCTTCCTTCGCGACGCCGCCCTCGCCCGCGATTTCACTCCGCCTCGCCTGCCGGTCGATTCAGGCTACCTCGCTTTCTCAGCCACCGCCGCCATGGCGATCGCCGGCGAGGTGCTGTCCACGCCGCCCCGGGGAGGTCGCGGCAGCCTCATCGACATCAGCAGCCCCATTGACATTGTCATCAATGCCGATGGATCCGGCGGCCTGCCCGGCACCCTCACCCTCGCCGCATCAAAGCTCAGCGGATTCAATGCCGAGAGTCTCCTCATCGGCGGCTTGCGGACCTTCGGCACCGGAGCGAACGCAGGGACCGCCACCGTCAACGTGACCACGGGCAACATCACGGTGAACAATGCCGGATCGCCCCTGTCGGGCACGGACATGATCCTCGCTGCCAAGGGGGCCATCACCCTCGCTCCCGGCGCAGAGATTCACGGCACCGGCTCAGCCGATCTCGACCGTCTGATTATCGGTGATGCCGCGGTGGCGGGCAGCGGCGACGGTTCCCTGCTGCGCGTGGCAGGATCGCAGGACGCCCCCGTGACCCGTCTTGGAGTGGGAAATTCCATCTTGCCCGCGATGAACATCGGCGCCGGCGCCAGCCTGACCGGTGGCAGCCTCACGGTGGACAGCACCTTCGCCACCAATCTCAATCCCACCGCCACCCTCACGGCGCCGACGATGGCCCTCAACAGTGGCCAGATCAGCGTGCAATTGAACAATCCCGGCGCCCTCAATCCCACCGTCGGACTGGTGCTCTCCGGCCAGGCGCTGGCTTCCCTGCAAGATTCGGCCCGCGATCTATCGCTGCTCAGCTACTCGACGTTCGATGTTTATGGCAACGGATCGGTCGGATCGCGGAATCTCGACCGCCTCGCCATCCAGGCCGGCGCCATCCGGGGTTTCAACACGGGTGGCGGCACTGCCACCTTCACTGCCCGAGATCTGCTGCTGGAAAACACCACCGGCCGCACCGTGACGGCGCTCCCGGTCAATCCCCTCAACGGCAAACTCGCCTTCGACGCCAACCAGATCACGCTCGGAGCAAATGCCCTCCGGGTGGAACGTTTTGCGACCGTCGAGATGTCCGCCGACACCCGCTTGATCACCACCGGCACGGGCTCTTTTTCCACCACCGGCGCGCTCGACCTGATCACCCCGGTCATTACCGGGGCAGGTGCCTCGCGCCACAGCCTCACATCCGGCACTGCCCTGCGTTTGATCCGTCCGGCCGGAGCCTCCCCCGGCACGGCCGTCGGCGGCCTTGGCGCCGACCTGACCCTGCAAGGCTCCACCCTCGAAGCCAACAGCGACATCCTCCTGCCCAGCGGACGGCTTACTTTGCGCGCCACCACGGGAGCCCTCTCGGTGGGCAATCTCGCGCCCGCCCGCATCGACCTCGCCGGCGTCAGCCGCGGCTTCCTCGATGTCACCCGCGACACCGATGGCGGCACGGTGAATCTGGAAGCCGACAATGGCTCCATCACTCTCGGCGCCAATGCCACGATCGATGTATCAGCTCCCGCCACCGGCGGGAATGCCGGCGCCATCAATGTGCGGGCTCCGAATGGCTCCGTCGCGCTCGGCGGCTCCATTCGCGGCACGGCGGCGGCCGGCCAGCGCGCCGGTTCCTTCACTCTTGATGCCGGCTCCCTGCCCGGAGGCAATCTCGGTGCGACCGATGCCATTCTCAACGCCGGACAGTTCAATGAGCAACGCGAATACCGTGTCCACACCGGCAACCTCACCATCGATGGACTCGCCCGCGCCCGGACCTACCGGGCCTTCGCGGACAATGGCTCGATCACCGTGAGCGGCACCGGTTTCATCGACGCTTCGGGCGTCACCGGAGGTGACATTGAATTGAGCGCCAAGGGCAGCCTGATCGTCCAGTCGGGTGCGCGCCTGGATGCGTCGGGACAGCAGTTCGACGCCGCCGGTCAGGGCGGATCCATCTTCCTTGGTGCCGGCGCCACCCGGAACGGCGTTATCGACACCACCGCCACACTCGATGTCCGGGCCGGCTCGACGCTCTCGCTGGGAGTGGCCGCCCTCAATGCGGACAGCGCGCGGAATGGGCAGTTCACCGGTACGCTTCATCTTCGCGCCCCGCAGAATGCCGCCTTCACCGATGTCCTCATGGCACCCATCGGAGGCACCATCAGCGGAGCCTCCAGCATTCTGGTCGAAGGTTACCGCCTCTACGACCTCACCGCCACGGGAGGTGCCCTGACCAATGCCGTGCGCGACAGCCTCCTGACCAATGGGAACAACTTCATCGGCTCGTCCGGCGTCGCGAATGCCAACTACACCGCGATGCTGAACCGCGTGCGCTCCCTCCAGCCCGGACTCGACCTGATCCTGGCACCCGGCGCCGAGATCCTCAACCGCAATGGCAGCCTGGCCATGGGGTCCACCGCATCGGCCACCTCGGCGGACTGGAACCTCGGCACCTTCCGCTTCGGTCCCCGGTCGGCTCCCGGAGTGCTGACGATGCGCGCGTCCGAAAATTTGGTCTTCTTCAATGCCCTCAGCGACGGTTTTTCCGGCGGCACCAGTCTGTGGCTCTCGCCGCTGAATGCCCACAATCCTCTGCTACCGGCCAACACCCAGTCGTGGAGCTACCGCCTCGCCGCCGGTGCCGACACCAGTTCAGCCAACTTCCGCGCCCTCCGTCCTCTGGGCAGCCTCGCTGCCGACATCGGTAATCTCCAACTCGGCAAAAACGCAGGTGCCGCTACCGCTTCAGGAGGAGCGAATGCCCAGACATCTTCGGTGGTCGGGAACAACTTCCAAGTCATCCGAACCGGCTCCGGAGATATCGACATCGCGGTGGCGCGGAACGTCCAACTGCTGAACCCCTTCGCCGCCATCTATACCGCCGGCACCGCGGTTCCTTCCGCCACCACCGTGGTCAATCCGGGTGATTTCTCCCTGCCAAACCTGAACTCCACCCTCGCTCAGGTAGCCCTCGGCGCCCGGCAGCAGATCTATCCCGCCCAATACAGTTCAGCCGGGGGTAACGTCAATATTTTCGCCGGCGAGAACATCGAGCGCAAAACCCGCAACAATTCCGGTCTGATCGACGACTCCTCCCGCCAGTTGCCGAACAACTGGCTCTACCGCCGCGGTCATGTCGGTGCCGATGGCAACTTCGGATTGGTCAACATCGGTTCCTTCACCGATCCCAATGCCACCACCACCTGGTGGGTCGATTTCTCGAACTTCTTCCAGAGCGTCGGCGCCCTCGGCGGAGGCAATGTCACCCTCGCGGCCGGCAACGATGTGAAGAATGTCGATGCCGTCATCCCCACCAACGCCAGGGCTGCCATCGGGGCGCCAGCAAACTCCTTCCTGCTCGAGCTCGGCGGCGGCGACCTCGTCGTCCGCTCCGGCAACGATATCAATGCCGGCATCTACTACGTCGAAAGAGGCCGCGGCGCCCTCACCGCCGGCGGCTCCATCGTCACCAACGAAACACGCTCTCCCTCCCTCGGCATCATTGGCAACCTGAACAATCCATCTGCCTTCCGCTTCGACTCCAACACCTGGCTGCCCACCACCTTGTTCGTGGGGCGCTCGTTCTTCGATGTCTCTTCCCGAGGGGATGCCCTGCTGGGCCCCATCACCAACACCTTTTTGCTTCCCCAGAGCGTCAACAACCGTTTCTACTACAAAACCTATTTCAATACCTTTGGATCCGACAGTGGTGCCTCCATCACGTCTCTCGGAGGGGACATTACCTTCCGAAATGCCATCACTACTACCGACACCACCTCACCACGAAACATCCTCAGCACCTGGTACAATTCCCAGCAGGTATTCCGGGCCACAGCCGGGACGGATCGTGCTTCCTTCTTCCAGCCCTGGCTCAGGCTGGCGGAGTCGTCGGTTGATCCCTTCGCGACCACCTTCCTGCTCCAAAGTCCCAACGTGTTGGCCACCGCACTGTCCGGCGATGTTAATCTCCAGGGCTCGCTCACCCTGTTCCCCTCGCCAATCGGTCAGTTGGAACTCATCGCCGACGGCTCCATCAACGCCTTTCAGCCCACGGGGCTTTCGAATGTACGCATCCCCGGCCAGAGCGTTCAGATCTGGACAGCCTCTTCACTCAACGTCTCCGACGCGAATCCCGCTTCCGTGCCCTCGGCGCTGTCGCCCTTCTCCTATTTCAGCGTGGCCGGTTCCAATGCCAGCGCAAATACGCTCACTCAGAGTGGCTTTTTCAATCCAGTCGCCAGCCTGTTCACTGAATCCGGCTCCACCACGGGCGCTTTCGCCGCCTCCGCCACCAAGCAGGCTCTGCACACTCCCGGCCTGCTCCACCTGGGCGATCCCGAGCCCATCCGCCTCTATGCGACCGGGGGAAATCTCTCCGGACTCCAGCTTTTCACCCCCAAGGCCACCCGCGTCCATGCCTCGCGTGACCTGACGGACATCGCCTTCTACCTCCAGAATCTCGCCGAGACGGATACCACCATCCTCACCGCGGGCCGCGACATCGTACCCTACAATGCCGCCAGCCCCCTGCGCGCCCAGGCCCTCTCCTCCGGCAATGCCATCGCCAACAACGAGAATCCCCTCGCCGGCGACATCGTCATCGGCGGTCCCGGCAGCATTCAGGTCCTCGCCGGCCGCGATCTCGATCTCGGCACCGGACCGAACAATGCGGACGGCACCGGCGTCGGCCTGTCGTCGGTCGGCAACAATCGCAACCCTTTCCTGCCCTTCACCGGAGCCCACATCGTCGCCGGTGCCGGCCTCGGCCCCAATACCAGTCTGCTCGGTAGCGATCTCGATGTGCAGGGATTCATCGACGAGTTCGTCGAGGGCGGCAATGGCCAGACCTACCTTGCCGAGTTGGGAGTCACCAACTTCGACGCCCTTCCCGCCGAGGAGCAGGCCCGCGTCGCCCTGGAGGTCTTCTATCTCATCCTGCGCGACGCCGGTCGCGGCTTCAACGATCCCGCCAGCCCCGGCTTCGGCAATTACGACACCGGTTTTGCCGCCATCGAGGCCCTCTTCGGAGGAGGCGGCAGCGAGGGCGACATCCTCACCCGATCCCGCAGCATCCGCACCCGCAGCGGGGGCAACATTTCCCTCTTCGCTCCCGCCGGCGGACTCACCCTGTCGAATGCCCTCACCGCCGACAGTCTCGTCCCGCCCGGCATCGTCACCGAGTCCGGTGGCAACGTGAACATCTTCACCGATGGCAGCGTGGACATCGGCGTGGGCCGGATCTTCACCCTGCGCGGCGGCGACATGGTCATCTGGTCATCCACTGGCGACATCGCCGCCGGCACGGCATCAAAGACCGTCCAGTCCGCGCCGCCGACTCGCGTCATCATCGATCCCCAGAGCGCCACCGTCGAGACCGACCTCGCCGGCCTCGCCACCGGTGGCGGTATCGGCGTGCTAGCCACCGTCGCCGGCGTCGAGCCAGGCAACGTGGACCTCATCGCCCCCTCCGGCATCATTGACGCTGGCGACGCCGGCATCCGCGTCACCGGAAACATCAATCTCGCCGCCACCCAGGTGCTCAATGCCTCGAACATCGCCGTCGGCGGCTCCAGCGCCGGCGCCCCGTCCGCACCCGCCATTTCCACCCCCAATGTCGGCGGCATCACCTCGGCCGGCAATACCGCCGCCGCCACCAGCAGCGCCGCCACCACCGCCAGCGAAGCCGCCCGCCAGCAGGCCGCCGCCCCCGCCATGGAGGAGGACACCACCCCCTCCATCATCACCGTCGAAGTCCTCGGCTACGGCGGCGGCGCTGTCGAAGAAGATGAGGAGGAGCGGAAACGGCGAGAGGAGGCATCGGGCAACCAGTGATCGAAGGGGCTGGGGCCAAAGGTGGCGTAAAAACTCGGCCCTGCCTCGAGACCGTTCCCCTGCCGGCCCCACAAATCGGAACTGAGCGGTTGACGACCCCAACGGCTGTCGCATCGTCCCCGCATGTCAGCCCCCCCCTACACCGCCCACCCCACCGCCGTCATCGACGATGGGGCTGTCATCGGCGCGGGCACGACGATCTGGCACTTTTCCCACATCTGCACGGGCGCGCGCATCGGCCAGGGCTGCAGTTTCGGTCAAAACACCATGGTCGCCGGTGGCGTGACGATCGGCGACCGCGTCAAAGTGCAGAACAACGTCTCCATCTACACCGGCGCCGAAATCGAGGACGATGTCTTTCTCGGGCCGTCGTGCGTCATGACGAATGTGACCAATCCCCGCTCGCAAGTCTCGCGCCGGGGACTCTACGAGGTGACCCGCATCCGCCGCGGAGCCACGGTGGGGGCGAATGCCACGCTGGTTTGCGGGATCACGCTGGGCCGTTACGCCTTCATCGCGGCGGGCTCGGTGGTGGCTCGGGATGTGCCGGACTACGGCTTTTTCCTCGGCGTGCCGGGCCGGCTGGCAGGCTACATGAGCCGCCACGGCCATCGACTCTACTTTGACGCGGCGGGACAGGCATCCTGCCCGGAGTCGGGCCTGCGCTACGCCCATGCCGACGGCGTCGTCCGCTGTCTGGACCTCGACGAGGAAGCCCCCCTCCCCGAAGCCCTCGCCCAGGGCCGCCGCACCTACGACGACTTCAAGGCGGACCTCTGACGCCGCGCCCCCAAGCCAGCCCCGATGGAGTCTTACTGAAAGCACCGATTTATCCCCATATTTTCTCAAGTCCCCCACCAATCACTGCTTCCACTTCACTCTTCACTCTTCACTCTTCACTGTTCACCGATCCCTCCACCGCGAAAACCGTTTTCCTTAAAGCCAATGCCAGTCCCCCTGCTCGACGTAAATGCCCAGAATCTCCCGCTCGCCGGGGAGTTGACCGCTGCCTTTGAACGAGTGCTGCACGATGGCCGGTTCATCATGGGGCCGGATGTCGCGGCGCTGGAGGCGGAGGTGGCGGCGCTGCTCGAGGTGCCCTATGCGATCGGGGTGTCGTCGGGCACGGATGCCCTGCTGCTGGCTTTCATGGCACTGGGTCTGGGGCCGGGCGACGAGGTGCTGTGTCCGGCTTTCACCTTTTTCGCCACCGCAGGCACTTTGGCCCGGACGGGGGCAACACCGGTATTCGTGGATGCGTGCCCGGTGTGTTTCAATATCGACGTGGAGGACGCCCGGCGGAAGATCACGCCCCGGACCCGGGCGATCGTGCCGGTCCATCTGTTCGGCCAGATGGCGGACCTCGACGCCATCGAGGCGTTGGCAGCAGAGCACGGGCTGAGGATCGTGGAAGATGGCGCCCAGTCGATTGGAGCAACCTACAAGGATCGCTTTTTCGGGGAGCAGAGCGATTTCGGCACCTACAGCTTTTTCCCAAGCAAAAATCTGGGCGGCTTCGGTGACGGCGGCATGGTGGTGACGCGCGACGAGGGTCTGGCAGAGCGGGCGCGCATCCTCCGGGTCCACGGAGGCAAACCGAAGTATTATCACCATCTGGTGGGCGGCAATTTCCGGCTCGACGCCCTGCAGGCCGCCCTGTTGCGGGTCAAACTGGCTCACTACGCCGACTACACGGCGGGACGCCGCGGGAATGCGGCTTACTACACCGAGCATTTGAAAAACCTGCCGGACGTGGCAGTGGCCGATCCGGTCCATTGCCGCTGCGCGGCGTCGCAGGATGCCTGGCTGGCCGAGACGGGCACCAAGTTGGTGCTGCCGGCGGCCTATCCGCACAACGGCCACATCTGGAATCAATACACCCTGCGGGTGATCGGCGAAGGCCGGCGCGACCAGTTGCGCCAGCATCTGACCGACCGCCAGATCGGCTGCGAGATCTATTACCCGCTGACGATGGACCAGCAGCCCTGTTTCCAGCACCTGCCTGAGAGCTCGCGGCAGGGCTGCGAAATCGCGCATCGGCTCGCAGGCGAGGTGATCAGCATTCCCATCTATCCGGAACTGCGCCGGGAGCAGCAGGACGAGGTGATCGCCGCGCTGACCGACTTCCTCAGCCCGTCCTGAGCCGCCGCCCATGCCATCGGTCTCGATCGTCATGCCGGTGCGCGATGCCGAGCGCACCCTGCCGATGGCGATCGAAAGCTGTCTGTCGCAGACGCTGCCGGACTTTGAGCTGATCCTGGTGGATCACGGCTCCGTGGACGGCTCGTTCTCGGTGATGAAAAAATACGCGCGCCGCGACTCCCGCATCGAGGTGCTGAAGCGTCCGCGCACCGTGCCCTTCGTCTCGGTGGCCAATCTGGCCTGGCAGGAGTCCCACGGGGCGCTGATCGCCCGGATGGACGCCGACGACTTCTCCTATCCCGCCCGGCTGCAACATCAGGTGAAGTTTCTGGCCGCCCAACCCGACATCGTCGCCTGCGGCACCCTGGTCCGCATCCGCAAGCGGCGCACCGCCGACACCGCCTCGCACACGGGACCGGACGACGGCTACGCGGCCTACGAATCGTGGATCAATTCCGTGGTCACGCCGGATGCGATCGCGGCCCAGCGCTTCATCGACAGCCCGCTGGCGAATCCCACCACGCTGATCCGCCGCGAGATCCTGGAGCGATACGGCGGCTATGCTGATCCGGACTGGGCGGAGGACTACGATCTCTGGCTGCGCCTGCTGGAGGACGGGCTGGCACTGGGCAAAGTGGACAAGTGTCTCTTTGACTGGTTCGACTCCGACACGCGCTCGACCCGCACGCTCGACCGTTACTCGCAGCTCCGCTTCCAACGCGCCAAGGCCCACTACCTCGCCCGCCTGCCCCAGGTGCGGCAGCGCGGCGTGGCCATCGCCGGAGCCGGCCCCATCGGCAAGAAACTGGCCCGAATGCTCCGCGACGAGCACCGGGTGACGATCGGCTGCTTTTTTGAAGTGAGCGAAAAGAAGATCGGGAACAGCATCGACGGCATCCCGGTGCTGCCCAGCGAGGCGCTGCCCGATTCACCCCGCCGCGTGCTGCTCGGCGCAGTGGGCCTGCCCGGTGCGCGGGACCAGATCCGGGAGCTGGCGACCGGCAGCGCCTACTGCGAGGGCGCGGATTTTTTCTGCGTCGCCTGACCGGGGAGCTGAACCCCACTTTCAGCCAAAGACACGCACCTCGGGCATCGGCTCGTGCTGGCGCCGGGCATCGGGCGCGGCCCGCAGCCGGAACTCGCGCGGGGAGAGGCCTTTCAGCTCGCGGAAGCGGCGGTTGAAATTCGACAGGTTGTTGAAGCCGACCGCAAAGGCGATCTCAGTGACGGGCCGGCCCGTCTCCACGAGCAGACGGCAGGCCTCCCCGACCCGCATGGCATTGACATACTCGACCAGGGTCTTGCCGGTATTTGCCCGGAAAAATCGGCAAAAAGACTTCGGCGTCAGACCGGCCACCCGCGCCACGGTCTCCAGCCGGATGAGGCGCGCCATCTCGGCATGCAGATGCCGCACCACCCGGTCGAGCCGCGTAATGTCCCGCTCCCGCAGCGACGGCGCATAGGCCGGGCTGGCCAGCACCCGCCGCTCGGATGACTCGGCGAACAGTCGCAGCAGGCGGAACAGCTCGAACAGCCGCTCCAATTCCCCCAGATCGCGCATGCCCAGAATGATCTCCGCCGCCCGCTCACGGGTGTCTCCGACGAATTCGAAGCCCCACCGCGCCGCGTGGAGGAACTCCCGGATCGGCCGCATTTCCTGCCGTTCAAGGAATTCCCGCCCCAGCGAATCCTCGGAAAACTGGATCACCGCCAGCGAGGGCCGGCTCCAGTCTTCCTCGTCCGGCAGCCCCGTATGCAGGGCGTGCGGGATGTTCGGCCCGTTCATGATCAGCGTGCCTCGCTCCAGCGGACCAGTGTGGTCGCCCGAGATGAAACGCCCGCGATGGTCTTTCAGCGACAACAGGATGTCGTACTCCGGGTGGTAATGATAGACCGGCCAGATGTCGCGGTCGATCTTGTAAACCATCGCCCGGGAACCGGTCGAGGAGATGACTTCGAGTTGGGGTCGGGCCATGATCGGAGGGCAGAGTGATACCATTCTAGCGCAATTGCGCCCAGAACTTTCGAAATTTTTGCGAAAATCGTATCAGTCTTTGTCCAAATCGGCGTGGTGTCGAGCCGTTTCTCCCCTAGGTTTAAAGCATCGACGGTCCGCCGTCCGCCAAGCCGCCCCTGCCCATGATTCCGAGGCCCCTGCCCACTTTCCCGGCTCTCGCGCTCATCCTCCTCGCCGCCCCGGTGGCGCGCGGAGCCGAAGCCGAGCATCTCGCCTTTTTCGAGACCAAAATCCGGCCGGTGCTGGCCGAGAAATGCTACTCCTGCCATAGCGCCGAGGCCGAAAAGCTGAAAGCCGGCCTCCAGGTCGACCACGTGGCGCACCTCCTCTCCGGCGGCGACAGCGGCCCGGCCATCGTCGTGGGCAAACCCGGCGACAGCCTGCTCATGGAGACGCTGCGCTATGGCAATCCCGATCTCCAGATGCCGCCGAAAAGCAAACTGGACGATGCCGTGATCGCCGATTTCGACAAATGGATCGCCCTCGGCGCCCCCTGGCCCGACGAGCCGAAGCCCGTCCGCACCGCCACCGGCGAGAAAGTCGACGGCAGCGACGCGGTCATGGAGGCCTTTGATCTGGAAAAACGCCGCGCCGCCCACTGGTGCTGGCAACCGGTGAAGCCAACCGCGCTCCCCGCGGTGAAGCAGAGCGACTGGCCGCGCCGGGGTCTGGACCACTTCATCCTGGCCCGGCTCGAGGCCGCCGGCCTGCGCCCGGCCGAGGATGCCGCTCCCGAGACCTGGCTGCGCCGCGTGACCTTTGATCTCACCGGCCTGCCGCCCTCACCGGCCGAGATCGCGGCTTATTTAAAAGAAAAAGCCGCCGAACCCGCGTCGGACCGCGCCGAGCAGGCCGTCGTCGAGCGCCTGCTGGCTTCGCCCCATTACGGCGAGCGCTGGGCGCGACACTGGATGGATCTGGCGCGCTATGGCGAGACCTGCGGCCATGAATTCGACTACCCCATCCCCCACGCCCACCGCTACCGCGATTACCTGATCGATGCGTTCAATCGCGACCTGCCGCACGACACCTTTCTCGTCGAGCACCTCGCCGGCGACCTGCTGGAGCAGCCGCGCCGCGATCCCGCGACCGGGGTCAACCAATCCATCCAGGCCACCGGCTTCTGGTACCTGCACGAGGCCGTCCACGCCCCCACCGACATCCGCGGCGACGAGGCCGGCCGCATCGACAACCAGATTGACGTTTTCACCAAGTCATTCCTCGGCCTCACGGTCGCCTGCGCCCGCTGCCACGATCACAAGTTCGACGCCATCGGCACCGCCGACTATTACGCCATCGCCGGCTACCTCCAGAGCTCGCGCCGGCAGGAGGCCTTTCTCGACCCCGGCGACCGGCTCGCCCAAGCCGCCACCGAGGCCCGCGCCATCCACGCCCGCGGCCAGGCGCTGCTGCGGGATGCCTTCCCGGGTCTGACGGCGGACCAGGTGTCACGTTACCTGATCGCCGCCCGTCGCCTGCTCGACGAGACCGCCCGGCAGCCCGGCGCGGACCGGATCGAGGGGGCTTTTGCCGATTTCGAGGCCGGTTACGACGGCTGGCAGATCGAGGGCGACGCCTTCGGCGACCGTCCCGCGACCGGCACCTTCAAAGGCCAGCAGGCTGTGAGCGGCTTCCTCGGCGGGGGGCTCGTCAATTCCTGGAATGGCTCCGACGGCAAGACCGGTCGCGCGCTTTCGCCGGAGTTCACCATCGCCACGGCGCACCTGCATTTCCTCATCGGCGGCGGCGCCCATGCCGGCGAGACCTGCGTGAATCTGCTCATCGACGGCAAGCCGGTCCTCACCGCCACCGGCAAGAACAACGAGCAGCTCGAGCCCCACACCTGGGATCTGAAATCATATCAGGGAAAAAAGGCGCGCCTCGAGATCGTCGACCGGGCCACCGGAGGCTGGGGCCACATCAATGTCGACCACTTCGTGTTTTCCGACTCCCCCACCTTCGATCCCGCCAAAGCCCAGCGCCCGCTTGACCCGGCCCTGGCGAAACGGATTGCGATCAAACAGGGTCCCATCGACGATGCAACCCTGTTGCATTGGGCACGCCTCCTCCGTGACCAGGCCACCGACGACCCCGGCCACCCGCTCCACGCGTGGAAAATCGGCTCGACCGATCCGGCCGCGGTGAAAGGGCTGATCACGCGCCAGCAGTCCCAGCGAACCGCCTTTGAGACAGCGAGGAAAGCCGCCACCGTTCTCGCCGACTTCGACGGAGGCGACGCCGACGGATGGACGGCGACCGGCTTTGCCTTCGATGCCAAGCCGCTGACCGCGACGACCTGGGCGCCCGGCCTGCCGAACGGGCTGGCCTTGCCGGCCGGCGTGATATCTTCGGCGACGATCGCCCCGCGCTTTCACGGCGTCCTGCGCTCGCCCACCTTCACCCTCTCTCATCCGCGCATCCATCTGCGGATCAATGCCCGCGCCGCCCGGGTCCGCCTCGTCATCGACGAGCATTACATGAACCATTTTCACCAACTCCTGCTCGGTGGCACCCTCCTCAAGCCGGCCGCCACGGATACCGGCGGCGAGTTCCGCTGGTTCACCATGCAGGGCAATCTGGACAAGTATATCGGGCATCGAGTCTATCTCGAAGTGAGCGATCTCGAGGGCGGACACATCGCCATCGATGAGGTGCTGCTGTCAAACGATCCCCTGCCCGCCGCCCCCCCAAGTCCGGCGTTCGCTGGCGAACCGGGCGAGTCGCCGGAGTCACTCGCCCGGGAAATCGGGACCACGGTGGTCGCGTCGATTGCCGCCGGTGAAACCGACTGGGCCAATCTCCTCTGGCGCGAGCAGCTCTGGCCGCGCCACGAAGCTCTCACCGCCGCCGCCGCCGACATGGCGGCTCTGTCCCGATCCCTGCCCGAGCCGCTCTACGCCGTAGCGATGCTCGAAGGCACGCCGGAGGACGAGCACATCCACATCCGCGGCAGCCACCTGAAGCTTGGCGATCCTGTCCCGCGACGGAATCTCGCCGCCCTCGGCGGACAACCCGCCCCGCGCGAAGCCAGCGGCCGCCTCGAACTGGCGCGGCTCCTCGCGACCGGGGACAACCCACTCGTCAGCCGTGTCGCGGTGAACCGCGCCTGGCATCATCTGTTCGAGCGCGGACTGGTTCCGACGGTCGACGACTTCGGCGTGATGGGCCAGCCTCCCAGCCATCCCGATCTGCTTGACTGGCTGGCTTCGACCTACGCCACCGACATGGGCTGGTCGCTCAAATCCCTCCTGCGCGAGATCGTGCTGAGCCGCACCTACCGCATGAGCAGTGCTCCGCACCCGGCCCTGGACCGCTCCCGGCTGGCCGAAATCGATCCCGAGAATGTACTCCTGCACCGCGCCCCGGTGCGGCGGCTCCAGGCGGAAGCCATCCGCGACGCCATTCTCGCCGTATCCGGCCGGCTCGATCCGGTGGTGGGCGGCCCCAGCATTCCCATTCACCTCACCGCTTTCATGGAAGGCCGCGGACGGCCCGGCGGCAATGGTCCGCTCGACGGCGCCGGTCGCCGCAGCCTCTATACGGAGATCCGGCGCAATTTCCTGCCGCCCTTCCTCCTGACCTTTGACATGCCGATCCCCTTCAACGCGATGGGACGCCGCACCGTGTCGAATGTGCCCGCCCAGGCACTCTCGATGATGAACGATCCCTTTGTCGTCGAGCAGGCCTCCCTCCTCGCGCAGCGACTCGCGACCGATCCCGCCCGCAGCGAGCCGGAACGCATCACGGAGCTGTTCCTCAGCGCCTTCGCCCGCCAGCCCACCGACGACGAGCGGCAACAGATCACCTCCTTCCTCGCCTCCGAACCCAACCGCGAGCAGGCCTGGACCGACCTCTGCCACGCGCTTTTCAACAAGAAGGAGTTCATTTATCTTAACTGACCATGAATCAACAATACACCGCGGTGATGAAGCAAACGGACGGCTGGTGGATCGGCTGGATCGAGGAAATTGCCGGCGTCAACGGTCAGGGGCGAACCAAGGATGAACTGTTTGAAAGCCTCAGATCGGCTCTCAAAGAGGCGATTGAAATGAATCGGGAGGAAGCCTTGAAAGCCGCAGATCAAGACTACCTTGAAGAAGCAATCACCGTATGAAGCGGTCGAAGCTCATCAAGCACATGAAAGAACAGGGATGCGATCTGGTGCGAGAGGGCTCCAAACATTCTTGGTGGGGCAATCTCCAGAATGGAAAATGAACAGCAGTACCAAGGCACACCGAGATTCCCGATCTGCTCTGTAAGAAAATCTGCCGGGATCTGGACATAGAAGCGATTTAAAAATTACCCACCATGCACTGCCACAACTTCAGCCCCGCCCCCCTGACCCGTCGGCAGATGCTGGCCCAGGCCGCCAATGGCTTCGGTGCCGTGGCGCTGGCCGCCCTGATGCAGGACCGGGCCTTCGCCGGCTCTGCCGCCGGAGTCAATCCCCTCGCCCCGAAGACGCCGCATTTCCCGGCCCGCGCCAAGAGCGTGATCTTTCTCTACATGGACGGCGGCCCGTCGCAGGTGGACACCTTCGACTACAAGCCATTGCTGGAGAAGCACCACGGCAAGAACCCGCGCGAGGCAATCGGCAAGCTGGAGCCGACGCAGTTCGACAACATCGGCACGGTGCTGAAGTCGCCGTGGGCATTCAAACAGCATGGCGAGGGCGGGCTGTGGATCAGCGACCTGTTTCCCTGGATCGCCAAGACGGCGGACGACCTGTGCGTCATCAAGTCGATGGTGTCGAAGTTCCCCGAGCATACCTCGGCCAACTACTTCCTCCACACCGGTTCGGGGCTCCAGGGACGGCCCAGCATGGGCGCCTGGACGGGCTACGGCCTGGGATCGGTGAACGAGAACCTGCCCGGCTTCATCGTACTGAACGGAGGGCTCATCCCTCCCGGCGGACTCGACTGCTTCAACTCCGGCTTTCTCCCGGCGGCTTACCAGGGATCGGTTTTCAAGCCGGCCGATCTTCCCGTCGCCAACATTCGTCCCCTCGAAAGCGACCCCGCCCGCCAGCGGCGCAAACTCGACCTGATCCGCTCGCTCGACGACGCCTCACTCGACCGATACGCCGGCGAGGAGCAGATCGACTCGGCCATCGTCAACTACGAGACCGCCTACCGTATGCAGTCAGCCGTCCCGGAACTGATGAGCATCGACGGCGAGTCGGAAGCCACCCGGTCCCTCTACGGACTCGATGCCGACTTTGAAAACACCCGCATCTTCGGCCGGCAATGCCTCATTGCCCGCCGACTCGTCGAGCGGGGCGTCCGTTTCGTCGAACTGACCTGCCCGAACGGCAACGGCGACCGCTGGGACCAGCACGGACGGCTTGTCGACGGCCACACGAAAAACTGCCTCACCGTGGATCAGCCGATCTACGCGCTGATCACCGACCTGAAGAAGCGCGGCCTGCTCGATTCGACCCTGCTCATCTGGGGAGGCGAATTCGGCCGCACGCCCTTCGCCCAGGGCTCGGATGGCCGCGACCACAATCCCTTCGGCTTCACCATGTGGATGGCCGGCGGCGGCGTGCAGGGCGGCATGAGCTACGGGGAGACCGATGACTGGGGCTACAAAGTGGTGGACCGAAAAGTCGAAATCCACGATCTCCATGCCACCATGCTCCACCTGCTCGGCATCGACCACACCCGCAGCACGGTTCGCTGGTCGGGCCGCGACATGCGCCTGACCGATGTGCATGGCCACGTGCTGCACGACATCTTTGCCTGACCAGACGAGTCAGCCCGTCGCACAACGCTCCTGAAACAGCCTCCGCCACCGGTGGCGTGACAGTTTGCCCCGGGCGTCGGGCGCGAGATCGGCGCTGCGCCACCAGTGCCGTGGCCGCTCGTGGGTGGGCAGAGCCTGGCCCGCCAGCCATCGGGCGCGTTCGATCACTTCGCCGTCGGTTTCACTGCCGGGCACATTCAACACCGCCACAATCTCCTCGCCCCGGACCGGGTCGGCGCTGGCAATGCCAAAGACGAGCACCTGCGTCAGGCCGGGCAGGTTGGTCAGCGCCCGCTCCACCCCGGCGGGCGATACCTTGCGGCCCGCCACATTGATCACATCGTCGCTCCGGCCCGTCAGCCAGACTGCACCGGCCTCAAGCCGGGCCAGATCGCTGGTCCGGAACATGCCCCGCGCCAGCCGGTCCGTGCCATCGTCCGGCACATAGCCGAGCGCGACGGAGGGGCCACACACGGTGAGGCAGCCGTCCTCATCCACCGCCAAATCGGTCTCAGCCATCGCCGTACCGGCAAAATCGGCAGCCACGCGCGGCTCATCGCTCCGATCGTAGGCGATGCCGCCGCATTCACTGCTGCCGTAAAAGTTGTGCACTTTGAGTCCGCTCGTCGCGTGGATGGCCCTCTCCAGTTCCACCGGCAGCGGTGCCCCGGCCGAAATCGCCCGCCGGATGGGAGCCCCGCCCAAGATCCCGGACTCGTGCCAGACGCGCCACATCGCCGGCACCGCGGGCAGGGTCCAGCCCTCGCCCCCCTCCGGCAGCTTTCCCAGCCGTTTCGCCACCGCACCGGGCAGTGGATCGCCGAGCCAGACAAGCGGGATGCCGTGCAGCAGCAGCGGCAGCACGAGATTGGAAAAGCCGTAGCTGTGAGCCATCGAAATCACCCCCAGATTCGGCCATTCCGGTCGCAGGCCCATCGTCGCCACGATCTTGCGGGCATCGGCCGCCAGGGCATCGGCGGAAAAGGCCACCAGCCGGGGGCCGCCGGTGCTGCCGGAGGTTAGTTTGACATGGCAGGTGCCGGCGGGCAGCTCCGCGCCGTGGGGCAGCAGCGTCCGGTCGCGGTCCGGACGCTCCAGCGGGCACAACACGGCTCCATCCCGCCAGGCACGGAGCGTCTCCCAAATGATTGCGACTGAAAAGCCGCCCGGAAGGCGCCATTCCTCCCCTTCCCCGGCCGTCAACGCCCCGGCTGCCGCATCCAGCTCTGCAAAACGCCATCGGCGGCCGGTCTGAACCTCCTCGACCGCCACACGGTCCGCCGAGGCGTCCCGAACCAGCTCCCAGGCGGCCAGCAGCGGGTTCGCGTCCTTCATGCCACCGTCCCCAGCCGTTCTCCCATCCGGGCATAACATTCCAGGCCACCGCGGCTGGTCGCGACGAGATCCTCGTCGAGCCGTACCCGGCCGGGCTCGAAAAACACCATCGTCATCGACCCTCCGAAGGCGAAATACCCTTTCTCAGCCCCCTTGGCCACCGCGCGGCCCGCTTCCGCGGTCTGCACGATGCTGCCCACATTGGTGGCTCCCACCTCCAGGATCAGCACCTCGCCCACCGATTCGCTGCTTAGCCGTGTCAGCACGCGCTTGTTCTCCGCGAGAATGCCAATGCACCGGCGCAGGGCGATGGGATTCACGGAATAGAGCGGCCCGTTGATGAGCCGTGGCGCTGAGGGGATGCCGCCGACAGGAAAGTGGAAACGATGGTAATCCACCGGACAGAGGCGGGAGATCACCAGCGCCCCACGCTCGTAGCGCGCCGCCAGCGCCGCATCGCCGAACAACTCCGGCAACGAAAGCCTCTGCCCCTTGGCATAGATGCCGTCGAGCGCCGACACATCGGGAAACACGAGGTGGCGGCCATCGGCCGGAAAGACCACTACCGCTGGATCGGGATCGACGGGCCGGGCCTCCGGCTTGAGGCGGCGCACAAAAAAGTCGTTAAAACTGCGGAAAGTCCCCACCGGATCGGCAAACTCGGCGGGATCGACTCCATACTGGGCCAAAAAGGGAGCGATGCGCCGCGTCGAACCGGGCCGCGACATGAGCCAGCCATAGAGCCGCGAAAACAGCGCCCGTTTCACCACGCCCTCCAGCGCCAGGCGACCGAGCGCCGACTCATACACCCAGCGGAGGCTGGCTTCCCCGTAGATCTGCTCCGTGCAGACCTCGCCGGTGCGCCGATCCACATAGCGAACCGCCGAATCCATGCCCGACGGCACCGCTGCTGATCCGGCATCGCTCACGGCTGTTCCGTGGCGGCTTTCATCGCCTTGGCGCGCTCGTCGAGGATGCGGTTCCACTCCTCCAGTCGCTTCTCCAGTTTGGTGAACAGGGCGTCGGTCGAGTCATGCACCTCGATCGACTCGATCTTGTCGCCCACCTCGATCTTTTCAGCCACCTCGATGCCTTCCAGCACGCGGCCGAAAATCGAATAGCCTCCATCGAGATGCGGCGTGGCATCAAGGGTGATGAAAAACTGGCTGCCGTTCGTATCCGGCTCGCGCTTCCGGGCCATCGACAGCACACCCTTCTCCTCATGCTTCAAGTCGGGCGCGACCTCATTCTCAATGAAGTAACCGGGACCACCCTTGCCTGTCCCGCTGGGATCGCCCCCCTGAATCACAAAATCTTCGACCACCCGGTGGAAGGTCACTCCATTGTAGTAACCCCGCTTCGCCAGATTGAGGAAATTCGCCGCCGTCACCGGAGCCTTCGACGCATAGATGAGGACTTTGATCGCCCCCTTCGACGTCTTGATCGTCGCCTGGATGTCCGTGAGAGCCGGGGCGGGCGCGGGCGCGTCTTGGGCCGTGGACATCATCGTCAGGCCGCCGAAAGCCGCCAGAACCAGTGCCGGTCGAATCAGAGAGGAGAACGGTTGCATCTTCACAATCAGGCATCCTGCCTGCTCCGAAGAAACTCGAAATGTCCCGCCGATGCAAGCACGACGACACTGGCCGAACCGCTCATCGCGCGTATCTTCCGGCTCCCACCATGCCCCTATTCCGACGCCTCCTTCTGACCAATGACGACGGCATCGACGCCCCCGGTCTCGCCGCCCTGGAGCGCGTCTGCGCCCCACTGGCCGAGGAAATCGTGATCGTCGCGCCCGCCGATCCGGCCTCCCAGGTCGGCCACCGCGTGACCACCCACGAGCCGCTGCACCTCACGGAGCACCTGCCCGGCCGCCGCTACGCTGTCCACGGATCGCCGGCCGATTGCGTCCGCGTCGCCCTGAAATGCCTGCTCGTCGATTCCCCGCCCGATTTCGTCGTCTCCGGCATCAATCACGGCGGCAACCTCGGACGCCACGACCTCTACATCTCCGGCACTGTCGCCGCCGCGCGAGAGGCCGCCTTTCACGGCCTGCCCGCCGCGGCTGTGTCGCACTATCTCCGGATGGATCTGCCGCTCGACTGGTCCGCGGCCGAAAATCGCGCCCGTCTGGCCCTGGAAACACTCGCCGACGAAGCGCTCGGCGACGGCGAATTGTGGAACATCAACCTCCCCCACCTGCCGCCCGGCGCGCCCGATCCCCGGCTCCAACATTGCGAGGCGGAGCGTCATCCGCTCGAAGTGAGCTTCGAACGCGAAAGCGACCGCGGTCCCTTCCGCTACTCCGGCCGCTATCATCACCGCGGACACAATGGCGAGTCCGACGTCTCGGTCTGCTTTGGCGGCGACATCGCGATCACCCGGGTGCGTCTGTGAACGCCAGCCCGTCTCCGCCCTCTCCCTGCCGATGACCGAGCACCGCTCCCGTCTCGATGACTGGTCGCCGGTCGCCCATCCGGAAGGTCCAGCCGACTGGTTTGCCGATGGGAATGGCCGCCCGCCTTTTGACGCCACTGAGACGGCCTTCTCTCCCGCCAATGCCTGGTGGCTGGCCGGGCTGTGCCGCATCGCCTACACCCCGGACGGAAAGGAATCGCCCCGGCCGTGGCACCGTCACAAGCCGTCCCGGCAGGCCTTCCTCGAGCAACGGACCCCGTTTCGGGAAGTTCTCAACGTCCACAAGACCGGCAACCACGCGTCGTTGTATCGCATCGAGGGCCAGGCCGGCGCGGTGCTGTGTTTTCGCGGCACCAACAAGATCCGGCAGTGGATCATGAATGTCACCGCCCTGCCCTTGCCCTGGAGTCATGGCACCGGCGGCGACATCTGGGTGCATCACGGCTTTCAGACCCTGTTCGACCGGCTTTGGCCGCGTCTGGAGCCAGCTCTTGCCGACGTTGATGGCCCGCTCCACCTCACCGGGCACAGCCTCGGCGGTGCCTTTGCCACGCTCGCCGCCGCCCTCGTCGGCACGCCGGCGGATTGCCTCGTGACGTTCGGCTCACCCCGCGTGGGTAATCTCGCCTTCGCCCAGGCGCTGGCCGCCCGCGGCATCCCCCACCACCGCGTGGTCAACAGCCGCGACATCGTCACCCAGTTGCCCCGGCGCGAACCACGGCTGCGGCAATTCGACTACCGGCACACCGTCCCACCGATCCTGCTGGGCGAAGCGCCCGGCTCCGTTCACTTCGGCAACCTGCCCGAAGGCGAATCCGGCCCGGATTGGGACCCGGAAAAGCCGCTGACCTGGTTGGGAAGGAAATTCCACGGCTCCAAGCCGCCCGAGGGCGTCCTCGCCCACCTGCCCGTGGCTTACGAGGCAAAACTGGCCCGCCTGGGCGACCAGTCAGGTGGCTGATTTCCGATGCAACCCTGTTTGATCGCCGATGCAACAGGGTCTGATCGGAAATCCTAACGCCTCAACAACACCTCGCCGTCGCGGACGACACAGGTGATCTGCCCGTCGAGGGTGCGGTCGATGAAGGGCGTGTTCTGGCTTTTCGACCGCATGAACTCGCGGGTGAAGGTCGTGGTGCGGCCGGTGGCAAAGACGATGAACTCGGCCGCGCCGCCTTCCACCACCGGCACGGGGGCCTGTCCGATGAGGCGGCGGGGCTCGGCGGAGTAGCGGCGGACCAGCAGGTCCCAGCCAAAGCGGCCCGACTGAATGAAATGGTGGTAAAGCGACACCACGGCGGTCTCCAGCCCGGTGATGCCAAAGGGCGCACTACCGAAATCATTGTGCCGCTTCTCGGCTTCGCTGTGCGGCGCGTGATCGGTGGCGATCACGTCGAAGACGCCATCGATGAGCCCCTGGAGCAGTCGCGCATTGTCCTCGGCGGTCCGCAGGGGCGGGTTCATCTTGTAGTTGGTGTCGTAGTCGACGATGTCGTCCTCGTTGAAGATGAGGTGGTGCGGGGCGACCTCGCAGGTGACCCGGACACCATCCTCCTTCGCCCGGCGGATCGTCTCCATGCCGCGGGCGGTGGTGACGTGCTGGATGTGGACATGCGCGCCGGTGTACTGGGCGATGCGAATGTCGCGGTCGAGGCAGATCTCCTCGCTGATGGCGGGAATGCCCGGCAGCCCAAGGCGATAGCTGGCGGGGCCTTCGTTGATGGCTCCCTTGCCACTGAGCGAGGCCACTTCGCAATGGGAGGCGCAGGGCAGGCCGAAGTCCTTGGCATACTCCATGGCGCGGCGCAGCAGGCGCGGATCGGGCACGGGCGCGCCGTCGTCGGTGAGCATCGGCACGCCCTTGGCGGCCATCCCGGCGATGGCGGCGAGTTCCTCCCCGGCCCGGCCCTTGGTGATGCAGCCGGTCTGGAGCACCTGGATGCGGGATTTCGCCGCGGCGATGTCGAGCACGGTCTGGACCAGGCCGCCGCTGTCGATGGCAGGGACGGTGTTCGGCATTAGGATCATGCCGGTCACGCCGCCGTTGACCGCCGCCTCGGAGCAGGTTTTGATGGTTTCCTTGTGCTCCTGTCCGGGCTCGCGGGCGTGGACATGCACGTCGAACATGGCGGGCAGGATCACGCAGCCGGAGCAGTCGATGACATCGGCTCCGGCCGGCACCGGGATCCCGACGCCGACGCGGGAGATGCGGCCCTTTTCGACCAGCACATCGGCGGTCTGGAGGAAGGGCGATTCCTCGCTGGCAATCTCGCCGCCGCGGAAGAGGAGTGTGGGTGTGGAGTCGGACATGAGGGGGAAAAGTGCCGGGGTTCGGGTTCAGCCCTTCGGGTTTCTCAGCTCCGTGTCCGGCAGGAGCCAGTAAAGGACGGCCATGCGCACGGCGATGCCGTTCTCCACCTGCTGGTTGATGAGGCTGCGCTCGTAGGTCATGGCATCGTCCACGATCTCGACGCCGCGGTTCACGGGTCCGGGATGCATCAGCCAGGTGCCCTCGTCGGCGAGCCGGCGGTAGCGGTCGGTCGTCAGCCCGTAAACGCGGTGGTATTCGCCGAGGCTGGGGAAGAACGGCTCGCCCTGGCGCTCCAATTGGACGCGGAGCAGATAGACCACGTCGGGCTGCCAGGCAAAGGCCTCGTCCCAGGTGCGAAAGCCGCGCATGAAGTCGTGCCGGGCGGGAGGCACCAGCGTCGACGGCCCCAGCACGCCGACCTGGAGACCGAGCTTGTGCAGGATGGTGCTGGTGGATCGGGCGACGCGGGAGTGCAGGATGTCACCGACGATGAGCACCTTCTTGCCGCTGGTCTCGGGAAAGACCTCGCGGAGGGTGAACATGTCGAGCAGGGCCTGGGTGGGATGGGCGTGGAATCCGTCGCCGGCGTTCACCACCGACGCGCGGGTGTGTTTGGCGATCAGGTTGGGTATGCCGGCGGCGCCGTGGCGGATGACGATGTAGTCGGTCCGCATGGCCTGGAGGGTGTCGATGGTGTCGATGATCGACTCGCCCTTCACCACAGAGGACTGGGAGACGGTGAAGTTCGTCACGTCGGCGGAGAGCCGGCTGGCGGCCACTTCGAAGGAGGAACTGGTGCGGGTGCTGGGCTCGTAGAAGAGGTTGAGCACCGTCTTGCCCCGCAGCGCCGGCACCTTCTTCACCGAGCGTTTGAAAAGCTCCTTGAAAGGAATGGCCGTTTTCAACAGATGCTCGATCTCCTCGACCGACAGGCTGGCGATGTCGAGCAGGTCCTTGCGGGACGGTATGCGTTTGTCGTCGCTCATTTATTTGGATACAAAGACGCCCTCCTGGTCATCGTTTTCGCGGAAGCGGACTTTCACATACTGCCCGCGGTGGGTGGCCAGGGTGAGTCCGACGTAATCGGGCTGGATGGGCAGTTCGCGGCAGCCGCGGTCGACGAGGACGGCGAGTTCGACCTTGGCGGGCCGGCCGTAGTCCATCAGCCCGTCGAGCGCCGCGCGGGTGGTGCGGCCGGTGAAGATGACCTCGTCGAAGAGAATGACGCGCGTGTCGTCGAGGGCGAACGGAATATCCGAGGTCTGCAAGGTAGGCAGCAGGTCGCCGAGATTGTCGAGGTCGTCGCGGTAGAGGGAGATGTCGAGGGTGCCGACGGGGACCTCCTGGCCAACTTCCTTCAGCACGGCGGCCACGCGGTTCGCCAGGGTGACGCCGCGGGTGTAGATACCGATCAGGGCCGGCACATCCTGACGGCAGGTCTCGAGGATCTCATAGGCCAGACGCCGCACCGTGTTGGCGATGTCGGTCTCGCCAAGGATCTGTTCGGTCGCGGGTGAGGGCGTCTCGCTCAAGGCGTGGTGTGGCTGGGAAGTTGGTTCCGACCGATGCGGGGCGGGCGGTGTGTCACGATCGGTTCTCTTGGGGAATATGGGCCGTTCCTCCTGAAAAGGCTGACAAAAATCGTTTTCGTCATTCAAAAATTCCTCGTTCCAATGTCGCGGCGGCGCTGCATGCCGTCGAACGCGATCTTGTCGCACTCGCGATAGACATTCGCAACCGCTTCGGCGCGGGTGGCGCCACTGGCTGCGACCACCAGCACGCGTCCGCCGGCGGTCTCGAAGTCGCCGGCCGCATTCAGCCGCGTCCCGGCATGGAAAACGCGGGCATTTTCCACCGCATCGAGCCCGCGGATGGTATCGCCGCTACGGGCCGAAGCCGGGTAGCCGGCGGAGGCCGACACGACGCAGATGCTCCAGCCGGGCCGGAAGCCGATCAGGTCGGACTGGAGATTTCCCCGCGCGCCCTCGAAGACATACTGCGCGAAGTCGCCAGTGATCATCGGCAGCACCGCCTCGGCCTCGGGATCGCCGAAGCGGCAGTTGTATTCGAGCATCTTCGGGCCATCGGCGGTCAGCATGAGGCCGAAATAGAGAAATCCGCGGTAGGGCAGCCCGTCGCGCTGCAGCCCCTCCACGGTGGGCCGCACCACCGCCCGGTCAATCCACTCGCGCAGGCCGGCGCCCTCGGTCTCGAACATTTCCAACGAACTCACCGCGCCCATCCCACCGGTGTTCGGGCCTTCATCGCCCTCGAAGATGCGCTTGTAGTCGCGGGCCGGGGCGAGAATCTGGTAATCGGCATCGACCACGGAGACAAAGATGGAAATCTCGGGGCCCTGGAGGAATTCCTCCACTAGCAGGCGACCGGGACCGAACTTCCGCTGCACCAGCACTTCGTCGAGAAAGGCTTCGGCCGACGCTTCGTCGGGACACACCGCCACGCCCTTGCCGGCGGCCAGACCGTCGAATTTCAGCACGGTGGGATATTTTCCCGCGATCGCCACACGGGCGGCCTCGATCGATTCCACGGCCGCGTAGCCACCGGTGGGAATGCCGTGGCGGACCATGAACTCCTTGGCAAATTCCTTGCTCGCCTCGAGCTGGGCAGCCTCGCGCGGCGGTCCCCAGCAGGGAATGCCGACCCGCGCGCAGGCATTGGCGAGGCCCTCGCCGGTGACGAGATAGCTTTCCTCACCCGCCACGCAGAGGTCGATGCCCTCGGCGACGAGAAAGTCGATCAGCGAGGGCAGATCCGTCGCGGGAGTGGGCCGGGCGAGGCGGAAAATGGCATCGCTGCCGGGAAAGGCATACAGCTCGGGTGCTGACGGCGACTCCTGGAGTGCCGTGATGATGGCGTGTTCGCGACCGCCCTTGCCGACTACGAGGATCTTCATGCGTGCTTCCGCACTTAGCGCGGGGCGGCACGGGGCGCAAGCGGGGATTGGCCGCCCGGCGGCATCGGCTCACTCCGCCCAGCCTTTGCTCCGCTCGACCGCGCGGGACCAGCCGCGGCGCATCGCTTCCGCATCCGCGGCAGGCCGCTGGGGGGCAAACCGGGTGTCCACCTGCCAGTGGCTGGCGATCTCCTCCCGACCCGACCACACCCCGACCGCCAGACCCGCCAGATAGGCGGCGCCGAGGGCGGTCGTCTCGACGCAGGTGGGCCGCACCACACCGCGCTGGAGCAGGTCGGCCTGGATCTGCATCAGCAGGTCGCTGCGGGCGGCGCCGCCATCGACGCGCAACTCCGCCAGGTCGATGCCCGAGTCGCGCTCCATGCAGCCGATCAGGTCGGCGCTCTGGAGGGCGATGCTTTCCAGGGCCGCGCGGCAGAAATGGGCGCGATTCGTGCCCCGCGTCATCCCAAAAGCCGCCCCACGTGCATAGGGATCCCAATGCGGCGCCCCCAGACCGGCAAAAGCCGGCACCAGATAGAGCCCGTTCGCATCCGGCACCGTCGCGGCGACCTCGTCGCACTCGCGCGCACTGCCGATCATCCGCAATTCGTCGCGCAGCCACTGGATCACCGCGCCGCCGATGAAAACGGAACCCTCCAACGCATACTCGACTCGTCCGCCGATGCTCGACGCGATGGTGGTGAGCAGATTGTTCCGCGAGGGCACGGGCGTCTCCCCCGTGTTCATCAGCAGGAAACAACCGGTGCCATAGGTGTTCTTGGCCATCCCCGGCGCGAAACACGCCTGCCCGAACAGCGCCGCCTGCTGGTCGCCGGCATTGCCCGCGATGGGAATGCCGTTCAGTTCGGCGATGCCTGCCACTTCACCCACCACTTCGCTGGAGCCCGTGACTGTCGGCAGCAGGGCGCGGGGAATGTCCAGCGCCGCGAGACAATCCTCGTCCCAGGCCGCCGAAGCCAGCCCGAGCAGCAGGGTGCGGCTGGCATTGGTCGCATCCGTCGCATGAACCCGCCCGGCGGTGAGATTCCAGATCAGCCACGAATCGATGGTGCCGAACGCCAGTTCCCCCGCCTCGGCCCGCGCCCGGGCGCCCGGCACCTGGTCGAGGATCCAGCGCACCTTTGTGCCGCTGAAATAGGGATCGATCCGCAGACCGGTCCGCTCGATGAAAAGCGCCTCGCTGCCCGCGGCTTTCATCGACCCACAAAAATCCGACGTGCGCCGGTCCTGCCACACGATCGCCGGATGGATCGGTACTCCGGTGCGGCGGTCCCACACCACGGTGGTCTCCCGTTGATTGGTGATGCCGATGCCGGCGATGTCACCCCGCTGGAGCCCTGACCGGGCCAGCGCCTCGATGGCCACGGCCCGCTGATTTTCCCAAATTTCCTGCGCATCATGCTCCACCCAGCCGGCTTGGGGATAAAACTGCCGGTGTTCCCGCTGGGCCACCGCCACGGGAGAGCCGTGCTCGTCAAACACGATGGCGCGGGAGCTGGTGGTGCCTTGATCGAGGGAGAGCAGGTGTTTCATGGGGTTGGGCGGGGATGGGTGAATCGCAACGGTCCGGCATCTTGACGGAAATCCACCCGCCTGTCCATCCCGCGGCGCGATCGGGTATGGCTTTTCCCCTTTTCAAGAGTCGGGAAGTCCCGTTTCCTGAGGCATCGAACGCCCATCCCCCACCCGACCATGACCAACCGCCGCGACTTCCTCAAAACCTCCGGTGCCGCCAGTGCCGCCCTGCTCGGTGCCACCGCGCCCCTCGCCGCCGCCGAGAAACCCGGCCGCATCATCGACTGCCACACCCATTTCTACGATCCCACCCGCCCCGAGGGCGTGCCCTGGCCCGGCAAAGGCACCCCTCTCTACCGCCGCGTCCTGCCCGATGACTGGATGGCCATCGCCGGACCGCACGGCGTCACCGAGACGGTCGTGGTCGAAGCCAGCCCGTGGGTCGAGGACAACCAGTTCCTCCTCGATCTCGCGGCCAAGGACAAACGCCTGCTCGGCATCATCGGCAATCTCGACCCGGCCTCGCCCGACTTCGCAGCGAATGTGAAACGCTTCGCCGCCAACCCGCTCTACCGGGGCATCCGCATCGCCTCGGCCAAGGCCGCGCTGCCCGAGAACGCCGCCGCCTACTCCGCCGGCCTGAAAGAACTCGCCGCCCACGACCTGGTCCTCGACATCAACGGCGGTCCCGCCACCCCCGGCATCGCCGCCACCCTGGCCCGGCAGCACCCCGACCTCACCGTCATCGTCAACCACTGCGGAAATCCCGGCGACGCCGCCAAGCCCCTGCCCGACGAGTGGAAAGCCGGCATCGCCGCCGCCGCCGCGCTGCCCAATGTGTTCTGCAAAGTCTCCGCCCTCGTCGAAGGCGTCCGCGGCGAGCCCGGCAAGGCGCCGACCGACCCCGGCTACTACCTGCCCATCCTCGACACCCTCTGGCAGGCCTTCGGCCAGGATCGGCTCATCTACGGCAGCAACTGGCCCGTCTCCGACCGCGGCGCGCCCTACGCGACCGTCATCGACATCGTGAAGGCCTACTTCGGGGGCAAAGGCGACGCCGCCTCCGAGGCTTACTTTTGGAAGAATTCCCGCACCGCCTACCGCTGGCAGGAACGCTGATTCCCCACCCGCTCCGACATGCTCCCCACCCGCCGCCATTTTCTCCGGCAGACCACCGTGGCCGGCGCCTCGGCCGTCGGCTTGGCCGCTTTCCCCCGCCCGGCCCGCGCCGCGAAGCCGTCACCCGCGCCGGTGCGCGCCATCACTCGCGGACCGGGGCATCATTGGTTTGGCTACTACGACAAGCTTCAGTTCGACCCCACCGACCGCTTTGTCCTCGGCATGCGGGTCGGCTTCGAGCACCGCACCCCGGCGCCCGATGATGTCATCGAGATCGGCATGGTCGACCTGGAGGAAAAGGACCGCTGGATCCCCCTCGGCGAGAGCCGCGCCTGGAACTGGCAGCAGGGCTGCATGCTCCAGTGGCTGCCCGGCAGCCCATCGACCGTGCTGTGGAACGACCGCGAGAAAGACCGCTTCGTCTGTCACCTCCTCGACGTGAACACCGGCGAGCGCCGCACCGTGCCGCACGCGATCTACTCCGTCAGCCCCGATGGCCGGTCGGCCGTCACCGCCGACTTCGCCCGCATCGCCGACGTGCGCCCCGGCTACGGCTATGCCGGCCTGAAAGACACCCGCGCCGACCAACTCGCGCCCGACGACACCGGGCTCTTCCACGTCGATCTCATCACCGGCGAGTCGCGGCTCATCATTTCCATCGCCCACGTCGCCGCGCTCGGCGAGATCCCGAAGGCCGCGCCGGACATCAAGCATTACTTCAATCACCTCCTCTACAATCCCGACGGCACCCGTTTCATCGCCCTGCATCGCTGGCGCTACCCCGATGGCAGCCGCCTGACCCGCCTGCTCACCGCCGCGCCCGACGGATCGGACATCCGGCTCGTCATCCCGAACGGCTATGCCTCGCATTTCATCTGGCGCGACCCCGCGCACCTTCTGTCCCAGGCCCGCGGATGGCTCGGCAACGACGCGTGGGGCAATTTCCTCTTCGCCGATCGGGAAGGCGGCGTCATCGAGGAGATCGGTCGCGGTGTGCTCGATCCCGGCGGCCATTTCACCTACCTGCGCCGCGGCGAATGGCTCCTCAGCGACACCTATCCGCTGGGACCGGAGCGCTTCCAGACGCCCCACCTGTATCATCTCGCCAGTGGCCGGCGCCTCGACCTCGGCGACTTCCCCTCGCCGCCCGCCTACACCGGCGAATGGCGCGTCGACACCCATCCCCGCCTCAACCGCGCCGAGACCCGTGTCTGCATCGATTCCGCCCACGGCGGCAGCGGACGCCAACTCCATCTGATCGACATCGAAGGCCTCGCTTGATCTCCAGCAGCCCGGAGCCCGCCCTGCCAGCCGCCCGGGACCCGATGCGAAAAGGCCGAGAAAAGCCCTTGCAAAACCCTTTCGCCCCGACACATTACCGGCTCGCGACAGACGGCGGTCAGACCACCCGCCGGAGCGATTCTGGGTAGGTTCCGGAGCGGTCAAACGGGGCAGACTGTAAATCTGTTGGCTATGCCTTCGAAGGTTCGAATCCTTCCCTGCCCACCACTTTCTTTCCGCCTCAATCCGTTCGGTTGAGGCCTCCCGGAAAAAGCCATCCCCGGATTTTCCACCGTCCTTTCGATGCCTCCAACTCGAAAGCCGCAGCGGCGCCCGGTTCAGGCTCGGGCGGGTTTCCGATCAGACCGGGTTCCGTCGGAGAGGAGACAGGGTTCGATCGGAGAGGCAAGAGGGTTGGATCGGAGAGTCGCGAAATCAGGGCAGCGGCTTCAGCCCGAGTTCTTGGAGAAAGGCGTTGTGCTTGCGGGTGGCCTCCTGGATGGCGGCGTCGATCTCGACCAGTTGTTGGTGGGTGGCCGCCAGATCGATTTCGTCTTCGGCCACCGCCGTGCTGATGTAGCGCGAGATATTCAGGTTGTAGTCGTTCTTTTCGATCTCTGCCATGCCGACCCGACGGGAGTAGCGGTCTTCCTCGGAGCGGTTCTGGTAGGTGCTGATGATCTTGGCGATGTGCTCCGCGCTCAGTTGGTTCTGGCGCTTGCCTTTCACAAAGTGCTCGGCGGCGTTGATGAAGAGCACGTCGTCGGGCTTCTTGCACTTCTTGAGCACCAGGATGCAGACCGGGATGCCGGTGGAGTAGAAGAGATTGGCAGGCAGGCCGATGATGGTGTCGATGTGGCCGTCCTTCAGCAGCTTGGTGCGGATGCGTTCCTCGGCTCCGCCGCGGAAGAGCACGCCGTGGGGCAGGATGATCGCCATCACGCCTTCATCCTTGAGGTAGTGGAAGCCGTGCAGCAGGAAGGCGAAGTCGGCGGCGGACTTGGGGGCGAGGCCGTGGCTTTTGAAGCGCACGTCGTCGGCCAGTGCGTCAGTGGGTTCCCAGCGCAGGCTGAAGGGTGGATTGGCGACGATGGCGTCGAAGCTCGGTTTCCGGGCCGGGTTCTGCTCCCGCATCACGTCCCACTCGTTGAGCAGGGTGTCGCCGTGGAAGATCTCGAACTCCGTGTCCTTCACCCCGTGCAGCAGCATGTTCATGCGGGCGAGGTTGTAGGTGGTGATGTTCTTCTCCTGGCCGAAGATCTTGCCGATGGTGCCGCCCGTCTGGGCCACCTTCTTGCGGACGTTGAGCAGCAGGGAGCCGGAGCCGCAGGTCATGTCCATCACGCTCTCCAACCGCTTCTTGATGCCGGTCTTCGGCTCCTGGCTGTCCAGCGTGACGATGGCCGAGAGCACGTCGGAAATTTGCTGCGGGGTGTAGAACTCGCCCGCCTTCTTGCCCGCCCCGGCGGCGAACTGGCCGATCAGGTATTCGTAGGCATCGCCCAGTGCATCCACATCCGTGGAGAATTCCGCCAGCCCTTCGGCGATCTTCTGGATGATGGTGCAGAGCTTGGCGTTCCGGTCGGCGTAGGTCTTGCCCAGCTTGGGAGAACTCAGGTCAATCTCGGAGAACAGGCCCTGAAAGGTGCTCTCGAAGGATTCCGTCTCGATGTATTTGAAGCCCGCTTGAAGCGTGTTCAGCAGCTCCGCGTTCTGGGTGCGGGCCAGGTTGGCGATGCTATTCCAGAGGTGGGCGGGCTGGATGACGTAGTGCACCTTGCGCCGCATCTGCTTCTCGAACGCCGGGATGTCATCGACATTGTTCGCATACCACAGCGCCAGCGGCACCTTGCGGGCGTCTCCGCCCACATCAGGGTAATCCCGCCCCAGCTCCTTCTTCGCCGCCGTCTCGTAGTTGTCCGAGAGGTAGCGCAGGAAGAGGAAGGACAGCATGTAGTCGCGGAAATCGTCCGCATCCATCGCCCCGCGCAGTTGGTCGGCGATGGCCCAGAGGGTGCTGCCCAGTGGTTTTTGGTTGGTGTCGGTCATGGTTTGGGGGCGTTTCCTTCGGCGCTTCGACGGAGTTCTTCCGCGGAGAGCCGCAGCAGCTTCCCGTCCTTCACGATGATCAGATCGGTGTCCGTCTGAATGGCGACCTTTCGCGCGGCGGCTGCCGATCGCCGCAGGGCGTTGAGCGAGCCGCGCAGGGCTGGATTCTTGGCTTTCGTGATGTCGTTGGTCTTCATTGGTTTTCCTCCAATTCGAGCAGGACGGGAGTTTCTCCCACATTATCAAACAGCGCCCACGCATCCACCGCGGACTTGTAGGCCTCGTGAAAGTTCCGCAGCCCGGCGGCAAAGCGCCGCCGGATCACCGCTTCCGGAATGTCATGCCCGCCTTGCTTCACGCGTTCGGCCACCCGGGCGATCGCCGTTTCCGCGTTTGGAAGGCAGAGGAAGAACAGGCTCACGTGGTAGCCTTGCTCCCGCCATTGCCGGATGCGGGGCAGATAACTGTGGCCGGAAAGCGTGGTCTCAAAGGCGAAGCTCTCTCCCCGGCGCGCGCAGTCTGCTATCTCCTCCAGCATCAGTCGCCCGGCCTTGAGGGCGGCGGCTTCGGGCGCGAAGGGGGAAAGCCCTGCCGCGATCAGGTCCGCATTGATGAAGCGGCTGCACTGCGCCTCCTCCGGCAGGAAGGAACGGGCAAAGGTCGTTTTCCCCGCCCCGTTCGGCCCGGCAATGATGATGATCTTCTTGCTCATGGCGTTTCAGTCCCAGACATAGCGTTCGTCATATTCGATTCCGTATTTCTTGAGAAAGGCGCGGTATTCGTCCTGGAAAGTTCGCGTCTTGTGATGCTCCACCTGGTTGTCGATGTAGAGGAGCAGTGCATTCAGGTCAGATGGCCCCACGGAAAAAGCACCGTAGCCGCGTTGCCAGGCAAATGCGGCCAATGCAGGCGATTGGGTTTTCAGCCATTTGGAGGACGACGTCTTCAATTCCTCGATGAGCTGGGCCATGGTGATCGTTCGGGAGAGCCGGACGGCAAGATGCACATGATCCGCCACACCTCCGACGCGGAAACATTCGCAATCCACATTGCGGGCGACCGTCGCGAGATAGGCGTGCAGCGGGGGGCGCACCGTGCCGTCGAGCACGGGAGCCCGGTCTTTGGTGCTAAAGACGATGTGCGTCAGGAGATACGAGAGCGATTGTGGCATGGCGCGGCGGGATGGGTCGGGCTTTCAGCCCTCATGCGGTATCCGTGGGCATGTCCTGGGGCGTTGCCCCAGGCTGGTATAAAGATGCGCCGTTGGCGCGGAAGACGGGAGCACGGCGCGGAAGAAGGGACCTTATCGAGGAAGAAGAGCCACGTCCGTGATTTGTGGCCCTTGTCGGATTCTGAGGGCCAAAGGCCCAAAGCCATACCAGCCTGGGGCATCGCCCCAGGAACCGCGAACGCGACACATTCCGAGGGCTGAAAGCCCGACCTATCCGCACGAGGGCATGACCCACCGCCGCATTCACACCAACGATCATCTCATTCACCGCGCTCATCCCGCCACCTCCTCCGGGGATGGGAAAAGCTGCTGCATCAGGCCGCGCTTGTGGGTCTTGAGGGCTTCGAGCTTTTCGGCTTCGGCGGCGATCCGGGCGTCGAGGCTGCTCAGGCACGTGGCGATGCGTTGTTGTTCTTCGAGCGGTAATATTGGAATCTCCATTTGTTTGAGGTGACTGGGGCCAAAGTGCTTTATGCCGCCACCTACCGCCGCTGTCTCCACCTGCCGCTCGAAGTGCGGACTTCCCAAATAGGTTTTCAAGTAACCCCGATCCAATCGGTCGCTACTCGGCCTGAACCGAATAAGCCCGGTGTAGAAGACGGCACCTGCTGCCGCTTCAGTAACCAGAGATGAGAGGCCAAATGTAGCGCTGGTCGATATGAGCAGATCGTTGCTCTCCAAACGGAAGTGCGCCCATTTCTGAGCGACTTTTGCGGGGTCCAGGAAATTGCATCCATCGAGTGTTACGACCGGACCGCTGACGCCTGCGAGTCTAACAAGCGGCACGCCTTCGGAATGAAAATCGACAGCCATAATTCCCGGGCCTTCCTGAAAGAAAGCGACCTCAGGCAAGGCGACGATTGCCCAATCCTCCCGATTCGAAAAGCGGAGGCGGGGTTGGGTTTCGCCTTCGCGGGGGAAAAGCTGCTGCATCAGCCCTTTTTTATGGGTCTTGAGCGCGTCCACTTTCCGCGCTTGCGCGGCCATCAGCTCGTCCACCGAACTCAGGCACTCGGCGATTTTTTGTTGTTCGGCGGGAGATGGGAGAGCGACCTTCAGCGATTTGATGATCTGAAGATTGAGCCCGCCTCGGCCCTCTCCACCTGCCGAGAGACGCCTCAGCTCATTGTATCTCTTATCCAGATCGTGATAGAGAAAGTCACTATTGAAGGCGGAGTCGTTCGGAAAAATCGCGGCGATTGATTGGTTGGTGCACAGCTCGACCAGATTCAATGCCACTGTGCCGCGTGTCTTCCCTTGCCCAGCCAGGCCTATCAAGACACAGCGGGGAGGAATCAGTTTGGTGCTGGAATTATTCAGACCTTCAAGAGTGATCCTGCCCTGCACCTCAGACACCTTTTTGTCATTCAGTTCACCAGAGTTCATCCACCTGATGTCCCCACCCCAGAACTTCTTCTCGGAAGTGCTCGGCGTTCCCCCAGCAATGACGGTATCGGAAATCCTTCCCACAGTGGTTTCGCTCCAGCTTGGCAAGTCCCGAAACTCCGGAAACCGCAGCTTCGGCACCCGCGCGGGCTTGGCCTCTTCCTTTTGGGGCTCACGCGAAGACGCGAAGGCGCGAAGGGTTTTTGCTTTTTCCATCAGTAGATCCCTCCTTCTTCTTCGCGACTTCGCGACTTCGCGTGAGATTCCTGATTCAATCTGAGACGAGAAAATTGGGTATCGGTATGGTGATTGACGATACGCTTGCATCCTTCCTTGAACGTCGGAGCTCCGAAATTGATCAGCAGCCCCAGCGGCAGATTCAGCAAACGCAAATAGGTAAGGACTTGCTTGGAATGAACGGGGAGAAGGTACTCAACTGACTTCAGCTCGATCAAAAGCCGATCTTCCACGATCAAGTCTGCACGAAAGCCCTCCTCAAAAGTCATTCCCAACAGCCGTATGGGCACGGGAACCTGCCGCTTCACCACCAATCCCTGATCCGTGAGCATCCTGGCCAAAACCACCTCATAAACCGTCTCCAACAAACCAGGCCCCGCCTCGACATGCAGCTTGTAGCCACAGTCCACTACGATAGCGGACAACTCCTCCACATCCCTTCGCGCCTTCGCGTCTTCGCGTGAGTCATTCATGATTCGTAAGCAGAAAGTCCTGAGATGTCTCGCCCTCCGGCGCGTTTGGTGAGAAGCGGATGCAACTCCGCCATGAGGGCCAGTTCCGCCTGGGTCCGCGCCCGCCAGCCGAGCTCCAACGGGGCCAGGAGATCGCTGAGCTGCTCGCCGTCAAAAATCATCCGGTCGAGGATGCCGTCCACAAAGCCCTGCAACGCCTCGGTCGCGAGGCCATGCCGCGCGGCGATGGCGGCCAGCTCCGCGGCGTTTTTCGCCGTCTTGAACCGGGTGTAGCCCTCGCGGATGGCAGATTCGCTGAGGCCCTCGCCGGCTTTGAGCGTGCCAATGTAGGCGGCGATGTCATCGCGCTCGTCCATGAGCTTCGCCTCGGCGCTGATCAGGCCAATCAACTCCTCGCGGGTCATCTTGGACCGGGCCGGGCCCTGGGCGGTGAAGCGGGCGATGAGGCCCATGATGTAGTCGTAATCGATGACGGCGGAGGCAAAGAGGACAAACTCGAAGTCGAGCTGATCGACCGGATCGGCGGTGTCGTCTTTGCCGCCGGTTTTGCCCTGCTGCTCCCTGAGTTGGCGGGCGGTCTCCAGATACTCGCCGCGGAAGCCGCGATGGGCCTCCTCGGGCAGGACGTGCTGGATGGCGGCTTTGTTCTCCTCGGTGAGGTCGGTGTACTGGTCGAGCTGGGTCTTGAGCCGCTGGACTTCCTTGAAATGGGTGATGAAGGCGGCCTTGGCGGCATCGCCCTTCAGATTGGCCACCGCAGAGGGCGTGCAGTCGAGTCCCTGGGACTGCATGAAGGCGTCGAGCTTTTGCACCGCCGTCTCCAGCTTCTCGATCACCACGGGGGCGGGATCGACCAGCCAGATCTCGCGGGCCTGCTCCCCGGTCTTCTCCCCGGAGAAGAGGGCGATGGCGGCATCGACGGCATCCTGCTGCTGGCGGAAGTCGAGGATGTTCCCATAGGGTTTCGTCGCATTGAGGACCCGGTTGGTGCGGGAAAAGGCCTGGATCAAGCCGTGGTGCTTGAGGTTCTTGTCCACGTAGAGGGTGTTCAGGTACTTGGAATCGAACCCGGTGAGCAGCATGTCCACGACGATGGTGATGTCGATCTTTTGCGCGGCGGGGTAGTCGGCGTTGGGCCACTGCTGGTCCTTGATCCGCTTTTGCACATCCTGGTAGTAGAGATCGAACTCGCTGAGGCGGTGATTGGTGCCGTAGCGGGCGTTGTAATCGGCGAGAATGGCTTTCAGCGCGGCTTTCTTGCCCTCGGGGTCCACCTCGTTGTCGGCCTGCTCCTGCGGCAGGTCTTCCTGGATCTGCCGCACATCGGGATCGCCCTCGGCGGGCGGGGAAAAGACGCAGGCGATGTTCAGCGGGCGGAACTCGGGATCCGCAGCCGCCTTCTCCGCCTGGATGGCCCGGAACAGCGCGTGGTATTCGATGGCGTCGTTGATGGACGCGGTGGCGAGGATGGCATTGAAGCGGCGGTGATCGGTGGATTGATCGTGTTTCGCCAGGATGGATTCGATGACCGCTTTCTTGGCGATGGCCTCGCCGGGCTTGGGCGGGTTTTTGCCCTCGGGCTTGTAGTAGTCGATGTGAAAGCGCAGCACATTCCCATCCTCGATGGCGTGGGTGATGGTGTAGGCGTGGAGTTGCTTCTGGAACAGGTCCGCCGTGGTCCGCAGGGAGGCCTGAGTGTCCTCGATCTGCCGCAGGGAGGCATTGGCCTCGAAAATCGGGGTGCCGGTAAAGCCAAAGAGCTGGGCGCGGGGGAAGAACTCCTTGATGGCCCGGTGGTTCTCCCCGAACTGGGAGCGGTGGCACTCGTCGAAGATGAAGACCAACCGCTGGTCCCTCAGGGAGGCGAGCTGCTCCTTGTAGGTGGCCTGGCCGTTTTTGGACCGCTGTTTGTTGCGCTTGCTGTTCTCATCCAGCGCGAGGCCGAGCTTCTGGATGGTGGTGACGATGACCTTGTCGGCGTAGTCCTCGGAGAGCAGGCGCCGGACCAGCGCGCCGGTGTTGGTGTTTTCCTCGACGCAGCCCTCCTGGAAGCGATTGAACTCCTCGCGGGTCTGGCGGTCGAGATCCTTGCGGTCCACCACGAAGACGCATTTGTGGAGGTGGTCGTTTTCCTTGAGCAGGGTGGACGCCTTGAAGGAGGTGAGCGTCTTGCCGCTGCCGGTGGTGTGCCAGATGTAGCCGTTGCCGTCGTCGTCGTCGATGCACTTCACCAGATGCTGCACGGCATACACCTGGTAGGGCCGCATGATCATGAGCTTCTGCTCGCTGGCGATGAGCACCATGTAGCGGCTGATGGTCCGGCCGAGATCGCACTTTTTCAGGAACCGGTCGGAGAACGGCGAGAGGTGGGTGATCTTCCGGTTTTCCTCGTCGGCGAACTCGTAGATGGGCAGGAACCGCTCATCGGTATTGAAGGAAAAATGCCGGGCGTGGTTGTTGGCGAAGTAGTAGGTGCGGGTGCGGTTGCTGACGATGAACAACTGCACGAAGCACAGCAGCGTGCGGGTGTAGCCATTCCCCGGATCGTGCTTGTACTCGACGATCTGCTCCATGGCCCGACGGGGGCTGATGCCGAGGGTCTTCAGCTCGATCTGCACACAGGGCACGCCATTGATGAGGATGAGGACATCGTAGCGGTGGTGGCTGTGGTCGGTATTGATGCGGAGCTGGTTGATGACCTCGAAGTGGTTTTTGCACCAGTCCTTGATGTTGACGAGGGTGTAATTCAGCGGCGTGCCGTCGTCGCGGGTGAAGCTGTTGATGCCGCGCAGGGTCTTCGCCGCCGTGAAGACATCGCCACTCACGATCTCATCCAGCAGGCGGGCGAACTCGGCATCGGTGAGCCGCACCCGGTTCAGCGCCTCGAATTTCTCCCGGAAATTGGCCTCCAGCTCGGCCCGGTTGGTGATGTCGGGCCGGTAGTCGTATTTGAGTTGCTGGAGCTTTTCGATGAATGCCGTCTCAATCTCGTTCTCGCGCAGCACCGGGCTGGAATAGCCTGAATCGGGATCGGCGACTGACGGGGAGAGGCTCATGGATCGAACGGTGAGAGGATCACGGGTGGCGGTGAGGCGGCGCCCCGATATTACCCACCCATTCCGCCTCGGCAACGCGGGAATGGGCTTTTTTGCGGGGTGAAACCGCCGGGGAGCCGCAAAGCCGGTCTGAAGTGCCCCTCCCTCGCTCTTGAGGGCGGTTCCTGACTCCCGCTTGGGCCGCGGACGGCGGGAGGACGACCCAAAAATCTTTTTCCAGCCCTCCGACGGCGGGAGGACGACCAAAAAATCTTTTTCCAGCCTTCCGACGGCGGGAGGACGACCCGAAAATCTTTTTCCAGCCTTCCGACGGCGGGAGGACGACCCGAAAATCTTTTTCCAGCCCTCCGACGACGGGAGGAAGGCTAAAAAAGGGCATTTTCACGGAAAATGGGGCCGAACGGGCCGTGGGACGCCCAACAGCCCCTTTTCCTCGCCGAGCGGGGACGGTCCGGATGGGCCGAATTCGACGGGCCCGCCTCGCCCGCCACACCGCCTCGGGAGCGGCCCCGAAAAAAAAAGTGAGGATCGACGAAAAAAAAGCTCGCCTCGACTGGGGCGACTGTCCTAGCATCGCAACCAATCCGCTACCCGATCCGAATCGTTCCCCGACTGGGCGACAGCCCGGTATCGCCCGTCTGGTGATGGGGGAAGGGTCCGAACCGGGGCCGGCGGGGATCTGTGTTCACCGCTCAAAAAACAAAACAACGGCGGTCGTTCCTCTCTCCTCTCCCGCAAGCCCTCTCCACCTCCATGACCCGGTTTGGCATGGCCTATTTCGGCGACGGTTCGCGCTTTGGCGAGTCGGGGGACCCGCCACCACCACCTAGAAAAACTGGTATGGCCTCAAATCGTCTCCCCCAAAGAAATGACCGCCTCTTCTCACTGGGCGATCACATGCTGACCGGCCTGCTCGAGTTCGAAGGTCCGATCGAAATCGCCCAAAACACCCACGCCAAGCTGTCCGCCACCCTGGCCGCCGCCCGCGCGGCGGAGCAGGACTTCGGCGACGCCCAGACCGCCCGCAAGGCCGCCAACGCCGCCCTGTCAACGTCCGACAACGCCGCCAAAGTGTTCATCACCAACGCGCGGAAGCGCCTCTCGAAATTCTTTGGCGAGCGCTACTCGACCGAATGGAGCGCCGCCGGCTGGCCCAATGGCTCGACCTCGACGCCCCCGGCGCAGGATGATCGTCTGGCGCTGGTGGAGAACATCCGCCTGCATCTCGTCGATCATCCGGCCCACGAGAGTGTCGACATGGACGTGACGGCCGCGATCGCCGCCACGGTCAAAGCCACCATGACGACGGCCCGCGGCGTGCGTGACGTAAAGCTGACTTTGCAAAATCAGGCCCGCCAGGCCCGCGACGCAGCGGTGGCCACCCTGCGCCGCCGGATGACCGGCCTGATCGCCGAACTCGACACCCTGCTCGACGGCGAGGACGCGCGCTGGTACGCGTTTGGCCTGAGCCGTCCGGCGGATGAGGATCGTCCGGAACCGCCGACGGTGATGACGGCCCTGCCGGGATCGGCGCCGGGAGCGATCCTGTTGGATTGGGATGATCCGCTGCGCGCAGATCGTCTCCGCGTCTGGGTGTTCATCGTGGGCATCGACACGGACTGGCGGGCGGTGGCGACCGTCAGCGACAGCGATGCGATGCTGGAAGACTTGCCCTCCGGGGCCACGGTGAAGGTGCGGGTGACCTCGGCGAACGCAGCGGGCGAAAGTGCCCCCGGTCCTGAGGCCGAGGTGGTGGTGCCCTGAACCCAAGAAGGAGGAACCCACGGGGGAGCCGGGGGCGACGGTCGCTCCCGGCTCCGCCCAGGAAAGGCCTCCGGTGACCCCAACCCATGTCCCACCCATGAGCTACGACCCCCAATGGCCCCAGACGGGGCAACTGGTGGATGCGGACAAGTTCCGCGCCCAATTCGCCGCCCTCTTCGACCTGATCCAGACGGGGGGCGGCATCGCCGACGCGCAGATCGACGTGGTGAACACGCTGAATCCCTCCGAACCGGCCGCGGTGACGGTGAGCGTGTCGGCGAACCGGCTGCATTTCACCTTTTCGATCCCGCGGGGTCAGGACGGCGCCACGGGCCCGGCCGGAGCGACCGGCGAGATGGGTCCGACGGGCATCCAGGGCCCGATGGGTCCATCGGGCGAGACCGGCCCAGCCGGCGCGACGGGTCCGCAGGGCCCCGACGGTTCCCAAGGCCCGCCCGGCGAGGTGTCCCAACTCGCCCTGGACGCCGCCATCGCCACAGCGCTATCGGGGACGAGCGGGAACAGCAACGGGGTGGCGCAACTGAACCAGTCGATCAGCGATCCGCCCACGGCATTCGAGGTGCTGACGCTGTCGCAGAAGGTGGATGAGTTGATACAAGCTTTGCGGAGATAAGGAGAGAGTGAGAGGGCGGTTTGAGGGCGGAAATCCGAAATCCGAAGCTCTAAATCCGAAACAATTTCCAATATCCAATCGGGGAAGGCTCAAAACCGACACGGCGAATCTTTTGCCTCGCATTCTCTTGTCCAAAACTCCCTGCCTCTGCGCCTCTGCGCCTCTGCGTGAAATCCCCCACTTGTGCCGCCTGTGGCGGAAATCCGAAGCCGCCTGCGGCGGAAATCCGAAATCCTAAGCTCTAAATCCTAAACAATTTCCAATATCCAATCGGGGAAGGCTCAAAACGGTGACGGCTCCCCTTTTGCCTGAGCCGGTTCGCCATCGATTCTGGGACGGTGATGCGGAGTTGCCCGGCTCCCGAAATCCGGCTCTGCTTTTTCCATGACACCCGCCCCCGACCGCCGCACGGTATTGAAACAGGCCGCTCTCTCCGCCGGTCTGGGCGGATGGCCGCTGGCTTCGGCCGGAACGGCAAACGCCGCCGCCGCCGCCGCTGCTTCCACTCCCCTACCCGACACTCCCATGACTCCCGATGAAGGGCGCGAGCGCCTGCTGGAATGCCTCGGCGGCCCCTGGCCCGAGGCCGGTCCGCTCTCTGTGGCTCTCCGCGAAACCCGGCAGATGCCGGGCTACCGGATCGAATCACTGACCTACGAGGCCGAGCCGGGCGATGCCGTGCCCGCGCTGCTGCTGATCCCCGACGGGGTCGATGCGTCGCACCCGGCTCCGGCGGTGGCGGTGTGGCATCAACACAATGGGGAATACCACCTCGGCAAATCGGAGCCCGCCGGTCTCGCGGGCAATCCCGAGCACCACACCGGCGCCGCGCTGGCCCGGCTCGGCTATGTGGTGCTGTGCCCGGATGCCCTCTGCTTCGAGGAGCGGCAGGATGCCACCGGCAAACTGAAGGGCGGCAACTATGAGCGGTTCGAATTCCTCCGCCAGGTCGTCGACGGACGCTCGATGGCGTGGAAGAACATCCTCGACATGCGCCGCGCGATCGACTGCCTCGTGTCGCGTCCCGAGGTGAAGGCGGACCGCATCGGCTGCTACGGACACTCCATGGGCAGCACCCATGCGTGGTTGGTGGGACCGTTCGAGCCGCGGCTGCGGGCGGTGGTCGGCAATTGTTGCCTGCCCACGTATTCGGCGATCCACGAGCACCGGCTGCTGCACTGCTTCCCGAATTTCGTGCCCGGCTGGCTGCGCTACGGCGACACGCCGGAAATCGCCGCCCTGATCGCCCCGCGGGCTCTCCACCTCAATCTCGGCGAGACCGACGGCGGCAGTCCCATCGAGCACGCCCGCGCCGGCATCGAGCGCATCGCGGCCGCCTACGCGCGCGCCGGCGTGCCGGACCAGTTCACCCATTTCATCGAGCCCGCCACGGGCCATGTGTTGTCCGAGGCGATGTGGGAACGCGTCCAGGCGACCTTCGACCGGCATTTGCGGGGGTGAAGGGTCCGATCAGGGCGAAAGGCGATGGCATGCCGGGCCCAGAGTCGCCGGTTCGACCGCTCGGATGCCGGAGGCATCCCGGTTGACCGGCCGGCAGAATTGGGGCGATGAAACGCCAGAGTCCCGCGGCAGGCGGGTGTGAATTTGGCTTTCAGCCAAACCGGGAACGGTCGGACATTTCCTGGGGCGGTTGCCCCAGGCTACGGTGAAGTTGGCCTTTGGCCAACGGGAGCGCCGGTGAGGTTGGCGTTTGGCCAGACGGGTGCGCCGGTGAGGTTGGCGTTTGGCCAACGGAAGCGCCGGTGAGGTTGGCGTTTGGCCAGACGGGAGCGCTGGTGAGGTTGGCGTTTGGCCAGACGAGAGCGCTGGTGAAGTTGGCCTTTGGCCAACGGGAGCGCTGGTGAGGTTGGCCCGGAGGTCGGGGGAAGGGCCTGAATCCCGCGGCGTTCCGATCAGACCCTCTTTGATCGGAGATGAGACCCTCTTTGATCGGAGATGAGACCCTGTTGGTCCGGGAATCGGGCGGAGCCGGGGGCATTTTGGGGGTGGACTCGGGGCGGGAGTTGTCTAGAGTCGCGGACCTTTCCTATGCGCGGCTTTGTCGACCAGATCTTTTTCCACTGTGGGCTCGTCGTGGTGGCGGGCGGGTTGTATTCGGTCGCGCCGGCGGCTGAGGTCGAGGGCCGGATCGTCGATGCGGCTTCGGGTGCGGCGCTGCCAGCCCGGTTGGTGATCGTGTCGCTGGACGATCCGGCAAACCGGCATCTGGCCAAGTCAGCGGACGCGGCGGGCGAGGCGGTGGTCTATGACAAACGGCGCGGCGACGGCATCGCGGAGGTCCACACGGCGCTGTCGGCGCATCCTTTCCGGGCGGACCTGCCTCCGGGCCGCTACCGGCTGACGGCGACCCGGGGGCACGAATACCGGCCGGCTTCGCTGGACATCACGGTGCCGTCGGACATGCCGGCTCCGGTCACGCTGGCGCTGTCCCGCTGGATCGACATGGGGGAACGGGGCTGGTTCAGTGGCGATGTGCATTGCCATCTGCCGCGGGCGGGCTTGGAGACGGTGCTGCTGGCGGCGGATCTGAATGTGACGTTCCCACTGGCGGGCTGGGTGACGGACTCGGCCCACAAGCCGACTGAGCACAACAAGATCGCCGAGCCCTGGCCCGTGAACCGACTGCAACTGGCGGACCGGACCCATGTCTTTTGGGCGGCCAACTCGGAGTATGAGCTGTTCACCCGCGCGGGGGAAAAGGAGCCGCTCGGCGCGCTGCTGGTGCTGCGCCACCGGGAGCCGCTGGGGCTTTCCATCCCGCCGCTGGAGCCGCTGAAAAAGGCGGCGCGCGAGCAGGGGGCGCTGTTCGATCTGGAAAAGCACAACTGGCCCTGGTCGATGGTGCTGCCGGCCATCGGGGCGGCGGATTTGTTCGAGTTGACGAATAATCACGTGTGGGAGGCGGGCTTCGGGGTGACGAAGTGGTACACGGAGTATATCCCCGACTACATGGGCATTGCCAAGGGAGCGGACGGGACGATCGACGAGTCCGGCTGGCTGCGGTTCGGTTTTCAAAACTGGTATGCGCTGCTGAATTGCGGCCTGCGGCTCGCGCCGAGTGCGGGCACGGGCTCCGGGGTGCATCCGGTGGCGCTGGGATTTGGCCGGGTCTATGTGCGGATGCCGGAGCGGGAGTTCGACTTCGACGACTGGGTTTCCGGGCTGAAAGCGGGCCGCTCGATGGTGACGACGGGTCCGATGCTGTTTTTCACCGCCGGGGAAAAGCACCCGGGGGCGACGCTATCGTGGGATCCGGAGTCGAAGGCCGCGCAGGGCGGCGAGGAGGAAGGCGACGGCGTGCCGGTGATCTGTCGGGTGGAGAGCGAGCACCCGATCGAGGCGCTGGAGGTGATCGTGAATGGCGAGGCGCGGCCCCTGGAGATCGGCGGGCCGATAGGGGCGCGGGCGGCCCATTCGGCGATGGCGCGGACGCGGGTGCCGCTGGACCGCTCGGGCTGGATCGCGGCGCGGGTCTGGACGAAGACGGCGGAAGGCCGGCCGCGCTTTGCCCACACGGCGCCGGTTTTCGTCGAGGTGGAGGGCAGGCCGCAGCACCCGAAGCCGGAGGAGGCCGCCTACCTGCTCAGCCGCGTGGAAGCGGAGATCGCCCGGCACGGCGAGGCGCTGTCGAAGGAGACGCGGGCGGAATTTGAGGAGGCGGCCGAGTTTTACCGGGACAAGCGCGACGAGGCGGTATCGGCCGGAAAATCGAAGAAGGGGCGCTGACAGGTGGCGGGGGTGGTCTTTTCTCCACCCGCCCGGCAACCGAATCAGGCGCGGATGTCGATGGGGGTGCCGACAGCGACGCGCTCCCAGATGAGGGGCTGGATGCGGTTCGGCACGCGGATGCAGCCGTGGGAGGCGGGATGATTCGGCACATAGCCGACGTGCATGCCGACGCCGTCGCGGGTGATGCGCAGCCAGTAGGGCATGGGCGAGCCCTGGAATTCCGCGTTGCCGCCTGCGGGGCGGTTGCGGCTGTCGCCGTCGCCCTGGATCAGGGCGCCGCTCTGGCCATCGACCCACGAGCCGTAGAGGCTGGAGTTTTTCTGGCGGAGTTTTTCCAGGACAGAGTAGGTGCCGACCGGGGTGCGGCCTTCGCGTCCGGTGGAGATGCGGGTCTCGATGGCGAGTTCCTTGCTGCCGCCGGCGACGCGGTAGAGGCGGGCCTTCTGCTCGCCGAGGGAGATCTCGATACGGGCATTGGAGGGGTCGGTGCGATCGAGCACCTCCTGATTCACGATGGCGGAGGAACTGGGCGTCTCGCCATCGTAGCCGCCGCGGCCGCCGCCGGTGTAGTAGCTCGAACCGGGGTCACGGAGTTGGGTGGAATACGAGGGACCGGTCTCGCATCCGGGCAGGAGCAGGATCGATCCGGCGGCGAGGGCGATTGGCAGGAGCAGGACGGCGCGGGGACTCATGGCTGGGCGGACTGTACGCCGTCGGAACGGGGAAATCCATTTGGAAATACTGAAAATTCTAATAATTCAGCATTTTTGTCCAAATTTCGGCGAATCCGAACGAATTGCGACGATGGAAGCGGCGGGTGGATTTCCACCATTTCGAGCCGGAGACTCGACGCGCCTTGATCTGGGGGCTGTTTGACGCGTGTGCCCTGTATCCCAGATACCAGTCCCGCCTCGGGAGTTGACGCGGGGCGGTTTCCTCGCCGACAATACCGGCTTTCCTGCTACCCGATTCCCCCCCATTCCCGGCCGCCGGCCTTTCACCCCAGCCCCGTCCCGTGACTACCGTGACCGATCCCACCGCCGATCCCCTGACGCTGAAGTTCGCCGAGGACGCCGCCTTCGTGCGCCGCGCGCTGGAGGGCGATGAGTCGGCGGTGCTGCGGTTTCATCAGGAATACCGGCCCGCCCTGGAGCGCGTCCTGATGGCCCGGGGTGTGGATCGCGGTGATGCGGAGGATCTGGTGGCGGACATCGTGGGCGAGTGCTTCGGCGCCGGCAAGGCCGGTGCGCTGGAGGTGAAGCTGCTGGAAAAATTCGAAGGCCGCTCGTCGCTCTCCACCTGGCTGATCCGGATCACGTGGAATCGATGGCTGGACCTGAAACGGCGCGACAAATTCCGCGGCGACCTGCCGGAATACGAGGATGACCGGGAAAAGGGCATCGACCGCTTCGACCGCGTCGCTTCAGACGATGAGGATGACGATTTCATCGAGTCCGACCTCGCGGAACTGATGGCCGGCGCCATCCGCCAGGCGTTCGCCAGCCTCGAGCCCGATGTGCTGGTGATGCTGAAGCTCTCCTTCCTCCACGGCGTGAGCCAGACGGAGATCGCCCGCATGTGGCGGTGCGACCAGACCCGGATCAGCCGCACCCTGTCCAACGCCCGCAGCCGGATCGCCAGCGAGACGCTGCGCCTGATCCGGGAGGCCGACCCGGAGCTGGAGATCGACTGGGACGACTTCAAGCGCCTCTGCGCCTACGGAATCGAGTTCTGACCGGCGCGCGGCGACCGATGAGAAACAAACCGCTTTTTTCTCCGCATAAGCCCTCCCGCTCCGGCGTCTGTATCCCTGCCACAGGCATCGAAACGAACCCACCACCCATTCCCATCATGGAAGAAAACGACTTCGCCATCCTCGCCCACTTCCTCGACCATTTCGAGCCGGAAGTGACCGGTCACGCCTCGGAACCCGTGTCGGATGACGACGCCGCCCGCATCGTCCGGATGGCCCGCGGCGACCTGAACGAAGCCGAACGCGCCGAACTGGCCCCGCTGCTGGCCGCGAATGACCGGGCCATGAGCCTGCTGGTCGCGGAGCTCCGCAAGGGCGCCTGATCCCACCTCCGGCGCCGTTTTTCGGGCCGGTTGCGCCGGGATGGGTCTGCCGCTAGAGTTCGCCCATGACTGGCACCGCCCTGCCTCCCCCCGCGTCTCTGCCGATTTGTCTCTCTGGTGACCGGTGTCATGCCACGATGAAGCCGGGCTCTGTGAGGGAGGGCGGCTGGATCGGCCTAAACGGCGGCCTGCTGATGCCGCAGCGCGACATCCCCCTCCACGGTCTTTCCTGGCTGGAGCCCGGCCTCTGAGATTTCTCCCCCGCACGGATACCGCATGTCCCGACCGCTCAACCTCGTCGCCGATCCCGAACTGGCCGCCGTGCGCGGGCTCATCGAGGAGCGCCTGCACCGCTGGGCCGGCGGGCTCGACGCGGAGGGATTTGCCTCCCTGCTCGATCCCATGATGCGCCGGCTGCTGAAGGGCGCCTTCCAGTGGGTCGGAGCCGACGAGGGCACCGTGTGGCTGGCGGACCAGACCGACCGTCACCTCGTGGCCGCCTTCAATTCCGGTCCCGACGCGGAGCGGCTGGTCGGCTTTCGCCAACCGCTCAATCAGGGCATCGTGAGCCTCGTCTTCGCGAACGAGCAGCCCTACTGCGAAAATGAGATCGCCGCCCGGTCGGTCCACGACTCCACGCTGGACAAAAAACTGGGCCGGCGCACCGGCGCCATGCTGGCGGTGCCGTTTTACTTCGCCTTCGAGCTGCGGGGCGTGATCTCCTGCGTCCAATTCCATCCCGAGGACGGCCCGGCCGCTCCCGGCTTTCACTCCCGGCATGTGGAGGAGATCTCGGTCACCGCCCGTCTGGTGGAACGCCTCATCAACAGCCGGCTCATCTCCACGGCCATTGGTCTCGAAGATGCCTGACCGCCGTTCAGACGCTGCCTGGCCGAGTCCCGAGGAGGCTCTGGCCGCCCTGCGCGACGGCTCCGGCGAGGGCGTGCGGATCGCGGTGGTCGACTCCGGCATTGATGCCACGCACCCGGCGCTGGAAGGCCTCGCGCTGGCCGACGACGTGGCCGTGTCCAGCGACGGCATGCGCCTCGTGGTGCAGGAGGATGCCGGCGGCGATGTGTTCGGCCACGGCACGGCGGTGGCCGGCATCGTCCACGAGATCGCCCCGCGGGCGACGGTGGGGAGCTTCCGGGCGCTGGATGGGGAAAACCACTCCCGCAGTTTCATCATCGCCGAATGCGTCCGCCAGGCGATCCTGCGCGGCTACCACGTGATCAATTGCAGCTTCGGCTGCCGGGGGCTCGCCCGGCATGTCATGGACTACAAGGAATGGATCGACGCCGCCTACATCGCCGGCATCCACGTCGTCGCCGCCGGCAGCAATCTCAGCGACAACGTGCGGGAATGGCCGGCCCACTTTCCCTCCGTCATCGCCGTGGGCGTGGCCGATTGTGCCGAGGCCGAACTGCGCTATCGCCCCGGTCAGATGGTGTGCTTTGCCGCCAAAGGCGAGCGGGTGCGCGTGCCCTGGCGCGGCGGGGCATGGCGCGTCGAGACGGGCAGCAGCTTCGCCGCGCCACGGGTGGCCGGCTTTGTCGCCCGACTCCTCTCGGTCTATCCGGACCTGCGACCTGATCTGGTCAAAGCCCTGCTCCGCGCCGCCGCCGCGCGTGCCGGCGAAGAGCGCTGAAGCGTCCTCGCCCCCTACCCTGACCGCTCTCCTTTTTGGCGATCGATTTTCTCTTTTGATCGGTCTGAGGCTGCGTGGGCAGCCTTTGGGCTGAAGCCCAAGCTACTTTCATGGCTGGCCGGTCTTTTCCCGATCGAACCCTGTCGCATCGCCGATGCAACCGGGTATCATCGGCGATCAGACCCGGTTGGATCGTATTTTCCACGACGACAGAGAATCAATCAGCCGAGGCGGGACGGACACGGGGATGGCCCGCTCGCCGCAACGGACGCGGGACGGCGCAACTAGGGACTTGGAGAATGGGCGGCCTACGGCTACAAAGGCGGCATGATGATGACGACGCCCCTGCCCCGCCCGACGCTCTCCGTCGCGATTGCCGCCTTGTCCCTGCTGACAGGCGGGCTGACAGCCACGGTATCCGCCGCCGGCTTTGCCGATCTGCCGGGAGCGCCAACGGCGGGCGACCGGATGCTGGCGGAGTATTTTGAGACGGAGACACGCCGCCTCGCGACGCGCAGCCTGGCGAACATCGAATCAAAGGAAGACTGGGAAAAGGCGCGCGACGGCTATCGGCGGCAGCTTTTCGAGATGCTGGGGCTGCAACCGCTGCCGGAGCGGACGCCACTGGAGGCACAGATCACGGGCAAGACGGAACTTGAGGACATCGTGGTGGAGAATGTGCTGTTCGAGTCGCGGCCGGGACTCTATGTGACGGGGAATTTCTATCGTCCAAAGTCGCAGGACGGGCCGCTGCCAGCCATCCTCTATGTCTGCGGGCACGGCGGGGTGAAGATCGACGGGGTGAGCTACGGCAATAAAACCCACTACCAGCACCACGGGGCGTGGTTCGCGCGGAATGGCTATGTGTGCCTGATCATCGACACGCTGCAACTGGGCGAGATCGAGGGGATCCACCACGGCACTCACAACAAGGGCCGCTTTTGGTGGAATGCCCGCGGCTATACCTCGGCAGGGGTGGAAGCGTGGAACTGCATCCGGGCGCTGGACTATCTGGAGACGCGGCCGGAGGCGGACAAGACGAAATTCGGTGTGACGGGCCGGTCGGGTGGCGGAGCCTATAGCTGGTGGGTCGCGGCCCTGGACGAGCGCATCCAGGCGGCAGTGCCAGTGGCGGGCATCACGAACCTGCAGAACCACGTGGTGGATGGCTGTGTGGAAGGACACTGCGACTGCATGTACCACGTGAACACCTACCGCTGGGACTTTCCCATGATCGCCGCACTGGTGGCACCGCGGGCGCTGCTGATTGGCAACACGGACAAGGACCGCATCTTCCCGCTGGACGGGGTGGTGGATGTCTATCAGCGCACCCACCGCATCTACGAGTTGCTCGGCGCGGGTGACAAGGTGGGCATCGCGCTTTACGAGGGCGGCCACAATGACACGCAGCCGATCCGGGTGCCGGCTTTTCACTGGTTCGAGCGGCACCTGAAGGGCAAGGAGATCTCCCATGAGATGGCAGACACGACGGCGCCGAAGCCTTTTGATCCGAAGCAACTGAAGGTGCTGACGACGATCCCGGAAGATGAGCGGAACACGGTGATCGACGAGTACTTCACGCGGCGTTTTCCCACCAAAGCGAAGGCGCCCGCGTCGGAAGCGGACTGGGGAGCGCTGCGCGACCAGTGGCTGGAGCGGCTGAAGACGAAGTGTTTCCGCGCCTGGCCGGCAAAGCCGGAGGAGATCGTGACGGCCTCGGGGGCGGCGGTGACACGGGAGGGGCTGAGCTTTGCGGCCTACGATTTCATCAGCCAGGACAACATCCTGCTCCGGCTCTATCTGGTGCATCGGGAGGGTCTGAAGCCGGCAGATCTCGACCTGACGGTGCTGAATGTGCTCGACGAGGATACGTGGAAGGAATTCCTCGCCTCGACAGGCGCGGCTTTCCCGGAGGGATTCGAGGGGGTGGAACTGCCGGCGCTGGATCGCGAGGCCTTCGACCAGGAGAAGAAAATGTATGCCTCCCAGAAATGGGCGATGGCCTACATCGCGCCGCGCGGGGTCGGAGCGACGGCTTGGACGGACGACGAGAAGGAGCGGACCCAGATCCGCCGCCGGTTTCAACTGCTCGGCATGACGCAGGACAGTGCCCGCGTCTGGGACATCCGCCGCGGTATCCAGGCGTTGCGGTCAGTGGAGGGTTTTGAGAAAGGCCAGCTCTGGCTGCAAAGCCACGGGGACATGGCGGCGAACACACTCTACGCATCGCTGTTCGAGCCGGACATCCACCGGCTCGACCTGCACGAGCTGCCCGGCAGTCACATGACCGGCCCGGACTACCTGAATGTGCTGCGTTTTCTCGACATCCCGCAGGCCGCCGCGATGGCCGCGGAGCGCTCCCGACTGGTCATCTACGCCGAGGACGAGACGCCCTGGGCCTACCCGAAATCGGTGGGGCAGTTGTTGAAATGGGATGAGAAAAAGCTCCAGGTCCGCGCGCCGGTCCACGGCGGGGAGAATCCGTGAGGAGGTCAGCGGTCCGCCTCGAAGGATCCGCCGTAGCCCGGCTGGTAAAGTCGCACGCCCAAGTGCGCCTGCATCACATCGAAATGCCGATCGATCGTGTAGATCCGGCATCCGTAGCGGATCGAGATCGCGGCGATCAAAAGATCGAACCACGGCACCCGCAATCCGCGATCGGCGAGGGTCCAGGCGTATTCCTGAGCCCTTTTCCAGTCCTCCTCCACCGCCGCCACGTACGGCAGGATCGAAAAGTATTCGGTATAGGCTCTCCGGCTTTCGCGGCGCAATCCGCCCAGCACTTCCAGCCATACTGGAGAACACACCGTAGCCTCGTATTCCTCGAGGAGACACTCCATGGCCACCTTCACGTCGATACGCCCCGTTTTGCGAGTCGCTTCGATCCAGACGGAAGAATCCACCAGTACCATGGGTCCGAGAAGGGCTGGAACCGAGGGGCTCAGCGATCCAGTTCGCGGATCTGTTCGTCGCTCAAGGCATAATCAAAGTGCCCTTCACGCAACCGGGTGCCAAACTCCTTCGCTTTGGCGCGCTTCACGAACTGCTCGACGGCTCTGGCCACGGCCGGACTCTTCATTTTCTCACCGGTCAAGGCCAGAAGCTGATCCAGAATGCCTTCATCGATGTCGACTGTGATTCTCATGACAACAAATTGCACCAAGAATCATCACATTCCAACTCACTTTTCATCAATTTTCTTCATCTCTCACCCGACGATCTCGACAGGCGCATCCGGCAGGGCCTTGAGAAAAGCTTTGCCGTAGGACTTCGAGAGGACGCGGTTGTCGAGGATCACGACCATGCCTTTGTCCTCCTGAGAGCGGATCAGACGCCCGACACCCTGACGGAGTTTGAGGATGGCTTCGGGCAGAGAGTAGTCGGCAAAGGAATTGCCGCCCTCGGCTTCGATCGCCTCCATCCGCGCCTGGGTGAGCGGGTGGTCCGGCACGGCAAAGGGCAGACGGGTGATGATGACATTGGTCAGGGCATCACCCGGCACATCGACGCCGGTCCAGAAGCTGTCGGTGCCGAAAAGCACGCTGGTCTCGTCCTGCTTGAACTTGCGGATCATCTGCCGCCGCGACTGGCCCGCACCCTGCACGAGGAGATCCCAGCCCTGGTCGGCAAACCAGCCCTCCATGGCCTGGCCGATGGATTGCATGAGCTTGTAGCTGGTGAACAGCACAAAGGCGCGACCGCCGCTCATCTCGGTGAAGTGCTGGATCCAGCGCACCAGGGCGCCCTCGTAGTCCTGCTCGGTCGGCAGGGGCATCGATTTCACCAGATAGAGGCGCATCTGCCGCTGGTAATCGAACGGGCTGCCGATCTGGACAGCGCGGGCCGACTCGGCGCCGACGCGTTTCTTGAAATAGCTCAGCTCCCGGTCCCCCACCCCGAGCGTGGCGCTGGTGAGGACGCAGGCTTTGCCGCTCTCGAAGAACAGTGGTCTCAGCAGCTCGGCCACGTTGACGGGAGCCGCATTGAGCGACAGTGACGGCCCGCCCTCGCCGCCACGCTCGACCCAGTAAACGGAGTCGTCATTCGACTGCTCAAGAAAGGTGGCCAGGGCGACGCGGGCCTCGCCCAGCCGGCGGGCGAGGTCGGTCAATTCGTTGCGGGTGCTCTCGTTGGACAGCTTTTCCGCCAGGGCTTTGGCCCGGTTGGCCACGGCGATGAGGCCGCCGCCCAGGGTGTCCTCGACGAATTCCGCCTGTCGCACCCGGTATTCGCGCCCCCAGGTGCCGAATTGGCAGTTCCGCTCCACCTCGGCGAAAAAGGCATCGATTTCGTCATGCACCTCGGTGGCCTCGCGGCGGCCCTCGGAATCGCCGAGCAGTTGAAAGAGGCCCTTGCGGGTTTTCGGATTGTAGAGACGCCCCAGTTCAAACCGCAGACCGCCCTGCGACAGGTTCAGCCCGAGTTGCTTCGCGGCGATCTGCTCCAGCGTGTGGGCCTCGTCGAGGATGACGAAATCTTTGGGAAACAGAAAGCCTCCCTCTCCCCCGCCTTCGAGGAACTCAGGCTGGCCGGCGAGGAGGGTGAAGAAGAGCGTATGGTTCACCACCACGACGTCAGCTTCGATGACCCGACGCCGGAGCAACTGATAGAAGCATTTGCCCGACGGCGCGCACCGTTTGACCGTGCAGATGTGGGCCTCGCTGCACACCTGCGACCAGACGCGCGGACTGGGCTGGAAGGGCAGGTCGCTCAGACTACCGTCCTTGGTGGTCTCGGCCCATTCCCAGATTTTGTCCAATTCCTCGCGGTCCGACGAGGAAAACAAGTCACCGCCGGCCTCCGTGGCGGTGTGAAGCCGGGTCGGGCACAGGTAATTGCGCCGGCCTTTCATCAGGATCGACTGGAAAGAGCGACCGATGACCGATTTGAGCAGGGGGATGTCCTTGCCGACGAGTTGCTCCTGCAGATTGATGGTGTGCGTCGAGATGACGGCCTTGCGCCCGTCGCGCAGCGCCATCTCCACCGCCGGCGCGAGGTAGGCGAGCGATTTCCCGACTCCCGTGCCGGCCTCGACGATGAGCGGCTGGGACCGCTCCAGCGCACTGGCCACCGCCACGGCCATCTGTTGCTGCTCGGGCCGGTACTCGAAATCGGCGAGCCGGGACATGGCGCCGCTTTCTCCGAAAAATTCGGAGATCCAGCCGGACAAGGGACCGCCCGTGGCGCCATCGGAGAGCGAAATCACCCCTCCCGGTTACCGCAACCCGGCGCGGATGCAAACACGAACCACGCGAGCGGCCCTCGCCGGACCGGAGGAACCTTGACGCCGCGGACCGCCCGGCTTACAACCGTCCCCGTGAGAAATCGCCCCCATCACCCGCCCGCTCTGGCCGTCCTGTCGACTCTGCTGCTGGGAGCCCTGATCGTCGTCCCGGCTCGGGCGGGCGAAGCATCGGTCGAAGCCGCGGCCCACCTGGAACCGGCTGGCGATCCCCGCCTGTCACTGACCACCGGCATCGGCTATCTCCAGGCCACCGCCGACGAGATCGTCTATGGCGGGCCGTCGCGGGACGGCGAACTGAGCCACCTGATCTGGGACGTGGAGCACGCCGCCATCTGGCACATCGAGGGCCGGCTGAAAGCCACCCCGGACCTGGACCTCTTTGCCCGCTTTGCCACCCACCTCGACGCCGATGGCTATCTGGTCGATTACGACTGGCTGGGCACGGGCGATGACTGGACCGATCGCTCACTCCACGATGACACGGCGCTCGATCACTATTTCCAGACCGACGCGGGAGCCGCGTGGACCTTCCACGAGAGCACGGCGCTGAGTCTGGCGGCGCAGTTTGGCTTTCGCTACACGGATATCTCGTTCACGGCGAGGGGCGGAGACTTCGTTTACTCGACCGATCCTACGGGCGGGCTGTTCCGGGACGACCGGGGCTCGTTTCCCGCAGGCGAACCAGGCATTTCCTATCGGCAACAATGGCCGGGCCTCTATCTCGGGCCGGAGGCGACGTGGACCCGCGACCGGTTTTCGGTGAAAGCCGGCGGGCTGGCCGGCATCGCCCTCTCTCCGTCCGACCGCGATCATCACTGGGACCGGAACCTGCTGTTTGTCGAGGATTTCGAGTCGCGGGGCTTTTTCGGCGCCCATCTCGCCCTCACCCAGGCCCTGACCGACTCCGTCTCCCTGAATCTGGAGGCCCTCTACGAATACTGGCAACTCGCCAAAGGCTCCACCCGGGTCACCGATACCGCCACGGGAGAGGTCGAGATCTACTCCGGCGAAGCGGCGGGCGCGCGGCTGGAATCCTGGCAACTCCGGCTCGGCGTGAGCGTGGCTTTTTGATCCACGCGGCCCCACGCCCCGAACTTGACCCCACCCCGGCCATCGGCCACGTTGACCGATTCGGGGACCTTGATTTTTTAGGGCTCCTCCGACTGCCAACCGATTCGTTCACATTGCCCGCCGCCACATGGCTTCCTTTCGCCTGCCTGCCTTTTTCCGCAACATCGGAGCCGCCTGTTCGGCTCTGGCGCACCGGGTCGAGGCGAAAGTCCTGCTCCTGCAGATCTTTCTGGGCGTGGTCGTGATCACGCTCGGCTCCACCTGGTATCACACCCTGACCGACTACCAGACCGAGCACGCCCGCATCTCGGCTGAAATCGAAGAATTAAAAGCCTCCGAGGAGGAACTGCCGCCCAAGCTGCCCGCCATCGCCCTGGGCATCGGCTCGATCATCGCCGACGCGGCTTTTCTCAATGCCCTGCTCATCCGCCGCCGGCATTCTGCCGCGCTGAAGCGCCGCCTCACCCAGACATCGCTCTGGATCGCCGCCATCGGCGTCTTGATCGCCTGGCTGCCCACGGACTTCGCCCTCAGCCGCTCGGCCCTCTTCGGACAGGGCTTCATCGGCGAGGCGCCTTCACAGATCGCCTACGCCGGCAAGCTGGTGCTCATCGCGTTCTTCGTCCTCAGCTTTCCCATCGCCGCCCACCTCCACTACCGGTCCAGCCTGCTCGACCGCTACGTGATCCAGTCGTTCATCACGCCCTTTTCCTTCTGTCTGATCGGCTTCGTCGCCATCTGGCTCATCGCCGACCTCACTGACAACGGGCCGAATCTCGTCGGCGCCGATGCCGGCACCGTCCTGCGGTTCTACGTGATCCAGTTGCCCTTCATGATCCTCTTCGTCATGCCGGTGACTCTGCTGCTGTCCCTGCTCTACAGCCTCAGCCGCATGTCGAAGTCCAACGAGATCATCTCCATGCTCGGCGCCGGTCGCAGCATGATGCGGATGCTCCGCCCCATCTTCGCCTTTGGCATCTACGCGTCCCTGATCTGCCTCGTGTTCAAATACCAGTGGGCTCCCCTATCCGCCGGTTACAAGGAAGCCCTCCTCGAGGAGATCAATCAGGAAAACGCCGACAAACGCCGGGGCGAAAAGCGCAAGCTCGACAATCCCTGGTCCAAGATCGGCCACTACTACAAGAACGAGGTCGACAACCGCTCCTGGTGGATCAGCAGGGTGCCCTACGACATGATGCGGCGCCCGCTGAATGGCGTGATGCTGATGCAGTTCGACGCGAACGGCAAACCGGTGATGAGTTTCCGAGCCAATTCGGCCAAATGGTTCCACGGCACCGGCGACTGGCGCTTCTCCGGCGGCAAGACCTACCTCTACGACGAGGACGGCATACCCCATGTGCAAAGCTGGAATTTCCTCACCATCCCCGAGTGGCGCGAGACGCCCTGGAAAGTCCTCTCCACCGCGCAGAACCCCGAGTTCATGGGCATTCCCGGCCTGACCACCTACCTGAACAGCAATGCCGACCTCACCCCGCAGACCCTGGCCCCCTTCCGCACCAACTGGTGGTACTGCTGGGCCGAGCCGATGAGCTGCCTCGTCATGGTGCTCGTCGCCGCCCCGCTCGGCATCGTTTACTCCCGCCGCGGCGTGCTCGGCGGCGTCGCCTCGTCGATCATCATCTTCGCCCTCATGTATTTCTGCAGCGGCAGCTTCGTCGCCGCCGGCCAGGCCGGGAAAATGCCGCCCTTCCTCGCCGCCTGGATTACCAATTTCCTCTTCGGCGGCGTCGGCGCCGTGCTCCTGTGGTCGCGCGCCCGCAATCGCGACCTGCCGAAGCCAAAAGCCATCCTCGCCCGACTCCTCGGTCTCCGCCGCGCCGCCGCCCGCTGACGCGGCGCCCCATCCATCCCCCTGCGTTCCGCCCCCTGCCATGGCCATTGTCCAAGACTGGAAGTTCCGCTCCCGATCCCATCATTGTTGTTACACCGGCGAACCCTTCGCCGATGGCGAGGTCTTCTACACCTGCATCTTCATCGACCCCGACTCCGACGGCTACATCCGACGCGACTACGGCGCGAAGCAGTGGAAGCTGATCCGCAAGAATCTCGATCCGGCGCCGTTTTCCTTCTGGAAATCCACCTACGAGGCACCCCAAACCGAGGAAAAGACCGAAGCCATCGAGGCCCACTCCGCCGAAGCCACCCTGCGGCGCATGATCGACGAGGGCGATCCCGCCACCGAGAATGCCCGCTTCATTCTCGCCCTCATGCTGGAGCGGAAAAAGACCCTGCGCCCCGTTGACGAAAAGGAATCCGACACCGACGGCCGCAAGATCATCTTCTACGAGCACAAGACCTCCGGCGAGGTCTTCATCGTGGTCGATCCCCAGCTCAAGCTCGCCGACATCGAGGCCATCCAGATCGAAGTCGCCGCCCTGCTCGGCGGAAAAATGGACGAAGCCGCCGCCACCCAGCCCGAGGAGGACGGCGACGCGGCGTCATCACCCACGCCCACTCCGGAAGCCGCACCGGCTCCTGAGACCGGCACTCCGCCACCATCCGGCGCCTGACCACCGCCGCTGTCCCTCGCGACACCATGCCTGCCGAGTCCCCGCCGATCTCATCCCGCCGCCGCGCCAGCGGACGGATGCTCGGATTCGCCCTGCTCGCCGCCACGATCCTGCCCCAATGTTCGCCACCGCCCGCGCCTCCGGTTGATCCGGCCGATGCCGACCGCGCCGAGACCTACCTCGACCCCCTCCGCGAGCATCTCGACCACCTGCTGGCAGTCGCCCGCGACCATTACGGCGAACCCAGCCCGGCCTTTGTCGATGGCTTGGAGATCCTCACCGGCGAGCCCGTCCGCTGGACCTACGACAGCCACACCTGGATCCTGTCAAACCTAGCCAACCAACAGGACCTGCTCCGCACTCTCGACGGCATGACCGCCGTGACCGGCGAGCCCAGATACCGCCAGGCCGCCATCGATGCCGTCGCCCACCACTTCCGCCAGCAGCGCACCGGCAACGGTCTCTTCTACTGGGGCGGCCATACCGCCATCGATGCGGCCACCGGCGAGTGGGTCGGGCGGCGCTTTCACTGGCTCGGCAAACGGCGCAGCCCCATCCACGAACTCAAATCCTGCTTTCCCCACTACGACCTGATGTGGCGGGTCGATCCGGACATCACCGCCCAGTTCATCCGCTCCTTTTGGGCCGCCCACATTCGCGACTGGAGCAATCTCGACTTCGACCGCCACGGTGGCGTGGAGCGGCCCACCCCGCCCGGCCGCGAGGTTTGGGACCGGCCCTTCGATCCGGCCGTGCCCGTTTTCTTCCAAAGCCAGGGCCGCACCTTTGTCCAGACCGGCAGCGACCTCTACTACGCCGCCGGCATGCTTTACCATCTGGACTCCGACCGGGGCGCCCTGACCTGGGCCCACCACCTCGCCAGCCGCTACATCGCCACCCGCGATCCCTCCACTGGCCTGCGCGGCTACCAATACAGCAATCTCGAGACCGTCGACCGCGCCCAGGAGCAGTTCGGCGACCTGTTTCCCAATTCCCACGTCAGCGAAGCCGCCATTTTCGATCCCAATGCCCTGACCAAGCCCCTGCTCGCCCAGATGAGCCTGTCCGAGACGCTCGGCAAGGACGGTGAGCAGATGCGCCGCTGGGCGATCGAAGATCTCCTCGCCATTGGCCGGCATGCCTACGATCCCGCCGAGGGATCGATGAAAAGCCTGCTCCTCGACGGGTCCGACCTCACCGGCGTGAAAATGCCCCGCGACGGCTACTTCGGCCCCGCCGGCACCGCCTTCCGCTCCTGGCCGGCGGAGGACTACTTCCTCTGCTATGCCACCGCAGCCCGGCTCGATCCCGATCCTCTGCTCTGGGAGATGGCCCGCAACACCGGACGCCACGCCGGCATCGGCGACATCGGCGCGCGCGACGGCACCGGAGTCTCCCTCGCCCCCGAGCCGACATCCGACGCCCCCGCCCACCTCATGGCCCTGTTGGAGCTGTACCGCCAGACCAGCCGCCGCGAATACCTCGACCAAGCCTGCCGCGTCGGCGACCGGATCTTGAAAAATCGCTACGAGCACCGCCTCTTCACCCCCGGCCCCGGCTACCGCTTCACCCGCATCAGCCGCCACGAGCCGCTCGCCCTGCTCCACCTCGCCGCCGCCCTGCTGGGCCGCCCAGGCGACGTGCCTGCCTTCCTCGATGCCCACGCCTACTTCGCCTGCGAGTTGAAGAGCACCGATCCCGACTACACCTTCGACCACGAAGTGATCTACACCCAGCGCCGCGACGCCACCGCCCCGTCCGCCCGTCCCCATGTCCCGTAAACCCGCATCCGCTCCCATCGCCACCCTGTTCGGCCTCACCGCCTTCGCCCTGATAGGCTCCGGCTGCGGCGGCCCCGCCGAGACCGACGCCGCTGCCCCCGTCCGCCCGACTGGCATCGCCTACGACCCCAACACGCTCCGCCTATATTTCGACCTCAGCGAGGAGCATGCCGAGACGCTCATCGCCAACAGTCGTGAACTCGTCATCATCGACATCCGCGACCCCGAGCACTACGCCGCCGCGCACATCGCGAATGCCATCAATGTCCCCTTTTATCGCTCCACCGATTTTTTGGAGAAAATGCAGCAGTTCGATCGCGGCACCAAACTGCTCATCTACGGCTATTCCCCCGATTACCTCGTCGATGAGCAGAACTCCCACGACGCCATCCGCCTGCTCCGGCAGGATCTCTACCGGGACCTCTATTTCCTCACCGCCGGCTATGCCGCCTGGATCCAGGCCGGAAAGCCCGTGGTAGATGCCCAGGGCCAGCCGGTGGCCGAGCCCCCACTCGGCCCCATGCCGGAGCCGGTGCCTGAGACGGCGGCCCCGGCGGCAAAATGATCCCGCCCGCCCCGTGATTGTGGCACAAGTTCCGCTTGTATCGACCTGCCGCGACAGCGTAGTTCCCGGCAAATCGTCACCACGACTGTTCCGATCCAACAGGGTTTCATCTCCGATCAGACCCTGTCTGATCGGAAATCCGTCCCCAACCACCGCCACGCCACGCCCTTGATCTGGGATCTCCACACCCACCTGACCCGCCAACTGCGCGGCCAGACGCCGGCCGAAAAGGCCGCCCACCTCATCGAGGTCGGCGCCCGGCACGGGATCGAGCGCTTTTGCTGCTACATGGGCATCGAGTGGTCGCGGGAGCCCGACCCGGCCGATTTCGCCGCCCAGAATGACCAGATCCTCGCCGCCGTAGCCGCGCATCCGGGAAAGCTCTACGGCTTCGTCTATCTGAACCCGAAGCACACCGACGAGGCCGTCGCCGAGCTGAAACGCTGCGTCGCCGACGGCCCCATGGTCGGGGTGAAACTCTGGGTCGCCCACCGCTGCTCGGCGGCGGAGCTCGATCCCATCGTCTCCCTCGCGACCGAACTCCAGGTGCCCGTCTTTCAGCACACTTGGCTGAAGACCACCGGCAATCTGCCCGGGGAATCCACCCCGTCCGACATCGCCCGGCTCGCCGCCCGCCATCCCGAGGCCAAACTGATCTGCGGACACACCGGCGGCAACTGGGAGATCGGCATCCCGGAAGTCCGCGCCTACCCGAATGTCTATGTCGACCTCGCCGGCTTCGATCCCACCGCCGGCGTGACCGAGCTGGCGGTGCGCGAACTGGGCGCCGAGCGCGTGCTCTTCGGCAGCGACGCCCCCGGACGCAGCTTTGCCTCCCAGTTGGCGAAAGTGACCGGCGCCGACATTTCCACTTCGCAGAAAGCCCTCATCCTCGGTGAAAATCTCCAGCGCCTCCTCGAGCCGGCGCTGAAAGCCAAAGGTCTCACGGTATGAAACGCACTCCGACACCCGGCTCCGACCCGGCTGAAATCCTCGCCGGCGCCGCCTTCGACCGGCGGGATTTCCTCCGCCGCTCCGCCGCCACCCTCGCCGCCGGGGCGCTCTCGCTGACCCGACCCGCCCGCGCCCAGGCGGAGAAGCCACCGGTCATCGACACGAATGTCTACCTCGGCCCCTGTCCCTTCCGCCGGCTTCCTCTGGAAACGCTGCTGGAGGCGCCCGACTCCCTGACACGTTTCACCACCGCGCTGTCGACCCAGAGCGTCGCCTGCTGGGCGGGCTCGTTCGAGGCACTGCTCCAGCGCGACTATGACGGCATCAACGACCGCCTCGCCGCCCTCGTCGGCACTGACAAGGCCCACGCGCGGTATTTCCACCTCTTCGGCGCGGTGAACCCGAAGATCGCCGGCTGGCGCGAGACCCTGCGCCGCATCCAGCAGGTTCACCGGATGCGCGGCATCCGCCTGCACCCCAATTTCCACGGCTACACCCTGGCCGATCCCGACTTCGTCGCCCTGCTCGACGCCGCCAGCCAGCAGGGCCTCATCGTCCAGATCGCCATGCGCATGGAGGACGCCCGCACCCAGCATCCCGCCCTGTCGGTGGCCGATGTCGATGTGAAGCCGCTGCTGGAGTGGCTGCCACAGATGCCCACCCTGCGGGTCCAGCTGCTCAATGCCACCCGCTCCGCCGCCGATGCGCTGCTCGTCTCCCGCCTGTCGGAGCTGGGCGTGTGCTTCGATACCGCCATGGTCGAGGGCATGGCCGGCATCGCCCGACTCGTCGAAGCCGTGCCCGAGATCAAGCTCTGCCACGGCAGCTACGCGCCCTTCTTTTACCCCGAGTCGGCCGCGCTGAAGCTGGTCGAATCCACGCCGGAACTCGACAGCCGCACCCTGGCGGCCATCTCGTCCCACCACGCGGAGAACCTCCTCACCGTCGGCTGAGCACGCGGCGGCAGTCGCAGGCGGTCACTCGCCGCGCTTCGTCTTCAAGTCGGCCCAGAAATCGGCCACATTGTCCTGCCGGATCTGGCGGGCGGGCACGAGGATGAATTGATTTTCGGGGATCACCGAGCGATCTCCCTGCGCCAGCTTGTGCAGCACCTCGATGGACTTGTAGCCATACATGTAGGGATTCTGCACCACGGTGCCATGCACGGTGCCGTCCTGAATGCCCTGCAGCGTGGCGTCGGCCTCGTCAAAGCCGACCACCTTGACCAGTTTCAGCTTCCCGGCACCGCTCAGTGCCTCCAGGATCATCGGTGGATTGTAGGCGAAGAGGCCCACCATCCCATCGACATCCGGGTAGCGCGAGATCGCGTCCTCGGCATTGGCCTTGGCCTTGGCCCGGTCGAAATTGTCCGTCAGGGTGCCCAGAATGGTGAACCGCTCGCCCTTGATGGCATCGCCGGGCGGGTCGAAGCGGCTGCTGTCATCCGGGCGGTCGAGCAGCTCGTCGATCACGCCCTGGCGGCGCAGCCGGGCATTGTCCTGCTCCATTCGGCCCACGAAAATCATGATCCGGCCACCGTTCGGCAGCGCTTCCTTCACCAACCGGCCACACATCCGTCCCGCCACGTAGTTGTCCACACCGATGAAAACCTGGCGCTTCGACTGCGGCGCGTCGGAGTCGTGAGTGATGACCGTGGCGCGGTCGGCGATGCCATCGATCATCCCGATCTGGTTCGCCGCATCGATCGGGCTCACCGCGATACTGGTGATGCCCCGCGTGACGAGGTCTTCCAGCATGCTCTGCTGCTCGGGCGCACCATTGGCCGGCATCAGCACCGTCACATCGACGCCCAGGTCCTTGCCGGCCTGCTTCGCGCCCGATTCGGCGATCGTCCAGAACGGGTCCACCCCGTTGGTCACATAGGCAAATTTCCCGCCCGCACCAGCACCCTTGCCAGCCTCTCCAGCCCCGGATGCACCACCGGCGGAATCGCCGGCTTTTTCACCACAGTGGCTCAGCAACAACGCAGCCGCTGCGGCCAGAGGAAGCGTCAGAATTCGGTGAAGGGATCGGGCTTTCATGGGTGACATACGGGGTTTTTGAAATCAGAGAACCTGCCGGTCGGCAGTCGCCCACCCTAGGCGATGCCCCGCCGCCAGAAAAGCCGAAAATCGCGGGATGGGACCGGCCTGCAGATCGGGCGTATTGACACGAAAAGAACTGGTAATAGTGTCATGCTATGAAATCTCATATCAGTGCTACGATCGACAAAGGCCTGCTGGAAGAAGTGAACCGATTCGGCAGACAGGAACGTCGTTCCCGTAGTCAGGTGATTGAAATGGCCTTGGAATCTTTCCTTAAGAGTAGAGGAGCTTCCGATGGTGAAATCGTAACCTCAGAGGGAAGGTTCGACGGCCATTTCAGCCGGGAGGAGACCTATGAGCGTTAAAGCCTTGAGTGGTCGCGTTTTCGTCGATACAAATGTGCTCATCTACGCGACCCTGGCCGGGGATCCGCGCCATTCCCGGTCCCGTGAGATTCTGGAGCTTCGACATAACGCAGGAGTGGAACTGTTCGTCTCCGTTCAGAATCTTGCCGAGATGTATCCAAACCTTACTGGCCCAAAGAGCCAACCGCCCGACAGTCCGGCAGTGGCTCGCGAAAAGATCGCTTCGATCTCGCGGCTTCGGGGACTCACCGTCTTGCCCATAACGCTCGAATGCGTCCGCCGGGCGTTGGATCTTTGCTTGGAGGCAGGCGTCACGCGCCAACGCTACTTCGACCGCCAATTGGCTGCCCTGATGTTGCTCGAAGACATTCCCGTGGTGCTCACCGAGAATGTCGCTGATTTCTCAGGAATTGACGGAATCACGGCGATCAATCCGTTCGCTTAAAACTCTGAGCTAGGGTGCATTCTTTCGCCATTATCCCGCGCCCATCACCCCACCAGACGACGCCCCACCGCCCTTCACGGCCTCTCCTCCGGCGTTGCCGCCTTCGCCCGGTCATCGGCATCACCCTTTCGCCTGGCCACGGCCTGGCGGAGGAGGTACTCGATCTGGCCGTTCACGCTCCGCAAATCGGCCGCGGCCCAGCGCTCCAATTCCTGCCACAGATCGGGCGGGATGCGGAGCAGGAACGATTTTTTCTCAGGCGCCGGCATCGGCCGCGGGGTGGTTCAATGATACAGCGTGCCCGTATTGATCACCGGCGTGGCCTCACTCTCGGCGCACAGCACCACGAGTAGGTTGCTGACCATGGCGGCTTTGCGCTCGGCGTCGAGTTCGACGACGGACTTCTCCTGCAACTCCCGCAGCGCCATATCGACCATGCTCACCGCGCCGTGCACGATCTTCTGCCGGGCGGCGATCACGGCCTCGGCCTGCTGGCGGCGCAGCATGGCCTGGGCGATCTCCGGAGCGTAGGCCAGATGGGTCAGCCGGGCCTCGTCCACCGTCACGCTGGCCTTTTCCAGCCGCACCTGCAATTCATTCCGCAGCGCCGCGGCCACCTCGTCGGCGCTGTCGCGCAGGGTGGGCTCGTCTTCCTCCGAGTGATCGTAGCTGTAGAGGCTGGCGATGTGCCGCAGGGCGGACTCGCTCTGGATCTGTACGTAGCTCTCGTAGTCATCGACATCGAAAGCCGCCCGCGCCGTGTCCGCCACGCGCCACACCACCACCGCCGCCAATTCCACGGGATTCCCCCGCCGGTCGTTCACCTTGATGCGTTCGCTGTTGAAGTTGCGCGTTCGCAGCGAGATTTTCGACGACAGCACCCGGTGCGGCGATTCCATCTGCCCGGTACGCGGATTCTTCTGGTTCGGCCCGGTGAGCTCGATGCGGCCGCGATTCCGCGAATAGAACGGATTGGCCCAGAAAAAGCCACTGGTCCGGATGCTGCCGTGGTAGTCCCCGAACAGGATCATCACCCGCGCCTCATTCGGCTGGAGCGTGAAGTGGCCGCACAGCAGAATGATCGCCAGCAGGACCACGAACGGCCCCAGCAGGATCAGCCAGGAGAAATCATCCGTTTTCGCCGCGTGAGCAATGCCCGTGATGAACAGGACGATGCCCCCGAGCAGGAGCCCAAGATTGACCGTCAGCATCAGCCAACCGCTGAAAGCCTGTCCGTCCTTTTCCGCCGTGGGCCCGCCCGAGGCCGTGTGAGTGAGTGATGGATTCATGATATGATTTCTGTTTGCGATCGAAATGATATCATTCAAATATCAGCCGTCAAGTCCCCGTGTGGACGTACCCGGCGGCTATCGCCACCGCCTGATCTCTGGGAAGCCTCCGGCTCCCATTGTTTGGCCGAACGCCCGTCCCGGAAAACGACGCATTCTCACCTACGCGCCCCCTCCCCGGCTTTCCCCGTTTCGAGCCCGGGGCTCGACGGATAAGACCCGGTGGCGACAGCCACCGGTATCCGTCCCCCCCCCAAAAAAAACGAGCGCCCCAAATGGGGCGCCAACACGGGGGACGCCGGGCCGTGGGCGGGAACTTCCGATACGACCCGGTCGTCTCTCCGATCAAACAGGGTCTGATCGGAGAGGATACCCTGTCACATCAGCACGCTCTCGGCCCAGGTAAGGATGCGTCCGACCTGAATGGGGTCCTCGGCGGCTTTGGCGGCTTCGAGGGCGTCCTTGGCTTTGAGGAGCTGACGCAGGATGGGCAGGCGGGTCACTTCGCGGGCGCGGGTCTCGACGGTCTCCAGGCGCGACTTGAGGGTGTCGAGATCGGTGGCACCGGGGTCCTGTTCGGCGAAGTCGGCGGGGGCATCGGGCACGGGATCGAGGAGGCCGGTCTCGGCGATGAGGCCATCGAGGGCCTGATCGGCGGCGGCCAGGTCGCCGGCGGTGAGCTGGGCCTCGATGGCGGCACCCTTTTCCTTCAGGGCGGCGGGGGGCTCAATGCCGATCTCATCGAAGGCGGCGCGGAGACGCCTCGCCTTTTCCTGAACCCGGGCCTCCAGGGGCATCTTCTCGAGGGACTCGGCGCGGGCGAGGCGGATGGCTTCGGTGCGCTGGTCGGCATTCAGTTCGCTCCGCAGGGCGATGAGGGTGCGGATCTGGAGGCTCTTCACGGCGGCCTCGGCGTCGAGCAGCTCTTTGAGCGCGGCATCGGCCGCCTCGGGGGTGGTGGCATCGTCTTTGACGAGGGCTTCAAGGGCAGCCTGCTTTTCCTTGACGGTCGCCTCCAGCGGCGCGGCGGCGGCGGTGGCTTCGTCATGCAGGGTGGTGATGCGGGATTTCTGCTCCTCGGTGAGACCGAGTTCGGAGCTGTATTGGACAATGATGTCGGGAGACACGAGCCCGGCGCGGGCGAGGTCGGCGGCTCCGATGGTGTTGGCACGGGCCGCCGGCAGGGCGGCCGTGAGAAGGATCAATGACGCGAGGATGGCTTTCATAGGATTGATGGCAGGGTGTGGGTTGGTTGGGATGGTTGATGGTCAGAACAGATCGATGGTGAGGTAAAAGGGCAGCAGGCTGTCGCTGGTGAGGGGATCGATGTCGGCAAACAAGCCGCCATCGCCGGGCTCGGTGGCCAGCAGGGCGGGCAGCTCGCTGACGAGGCTGCCACTGCGGGGCGACAGGAAGGAGGCGATGCCGACGAAGCCGGCGAGGAGGATCGCGGCCACAGCGAGCCGGGCCGGCCAGGGGAAAGCGGCGGGCGCTTTCCCATCAACCTGGGCACGAGCCCGGGCGAGGACACGCGGCGCGGCGGGCAGGGCGGCCTGCTCCTGCTCGCGCAGGTGGCGGAAGGCGGCTCTCAGGGTGGGGTCGTCGTCGGAGTGGTCGTTATTCATGGGTAATGGGAGTCAGGGTGGGTAGCAGCCACTCGCGGAGCCGGGCTTTGCCCCGGTCGTAGTGCTGCCGGGCGCTGCCGGCCGACACGCCCATGATGGCGGCGGCTTCGGTGAGCGAGAGATCCTGATAGAAGACGAGGTGCAACACCTCGGCCTGCCGCGCAGGCAGCCGGGCGAGGGCGGCGCGGAGTTGGCGCGCCTGCTCGTCGAGATCGAGCCGCGCGGCGGGATGCGGCCGGGGATCGATGGTATCGGTCAGGGCCGGGACGAGTCGTCGCCACAGCCGGGCGGGCAGGCTGTCGCGGAGTCGTTGCCGGCGGGACTCCTCCCGGGCGGTGTAGCGGATGACGCCGAACCACCAGGTCTTCAGCTCGCCGGTGCCGGCCGGGACAGCGCGTCCCTGGAGCACTTTGAGGTAGGCGCCCTGCAGGACATCCTCGGCCCGGCCGGGGTCGCCGTCGCAGCAGTGCAGCGCCCAACCGTGGGCATCGGCATGCAGCGTCTGGAGCTGGGACACGAGGTGGTCTTTCATTCATTTTCCGATGAGTGACCGGAGCAGGTCGATTGTATGACCGGGGAGGGGATTTTTTTTCAAAAATGTGGGCTTGCAACCAATGGGCAGGGGCGGCGTTCTATCGATGCGATGAGATTCTCTGCCCGTTTTTTCTGGATGGCAGCCGCGGTGCCGGCTGTGACGCTGATCGGTTTTGGCCAGGGCCAGGGGCCGGGTCGGGGCGGTCCGCCACCGATGCGTCACCACACGTCGACGAAGGCGCAGCCCATCCGGCTGGTGCCGGCCACGGAAGCGCCGCCGGCGGAGAGCCGTCATGATTTCAAGCCATCGGACCGGGGGCTGGCGGTCTCGGCCAATGGCATCCCGGAGCACCGGGTGGGGCCGTTCCCGAATGGCGGCAACCCGCACGCCATCGCCCCGCAGGCCTACGAGATCGTGCTGCCCGCCGATCCGCAGCCGGCGGCGGAGATTACGAGGATGGAGCGGACGCCGTTCGGCATCGCGGTGAACGGGGTCTTTTTCGATCCCGGCGCGGCGGAGTACTGGCAGGGCGATCCGTCGCTGGGCTGGCAGTATGAGGCGCTGGGCGGCGCGGTGCCGCTGGGGCTGGATGAGAACCACGCCCACGTGCAGCCAAGCGGCGCGTATCACTACCACGGCATCCCGGCGGGGCTGATGGCCCAACTGGGCGCGTCTGCCGGGAAGCACTCGCCGCTGGTCGGCTGGGCGGCGGACGGCTTTCCCATTTATGTGAAATGGGGCCACTCCGATCCGAAGGACGCGCAGTCGCCCATCGTGGAACTGAAGTCTGGCTATCGCCTGAAAGCCGGCTCGCGTCCCGGCACCGACGGCGGGCCGGACGGAAAATACGACGGGGCCTTCATCCAGGACTACGAGTATGTGGGCGACGCGGCGGACCAGTTGGACGAGTGCAATGGCCGCCACTGCGTGACTCCGGAGTTCCCCGAGGGCACCTATGCCTATTTTCTCACCGAGGACTGGCCGGTGATCCCGCGGGCGTTTCGCGGCACGCCGATCCGCCTGCGCGACGAGGGCGGTCCCGGCGGCCGGCGCCCCGGTGGTCCTCCCGGCGGCGGGCCTCCCGGTGGGCCGAAGAAGGGGAAAAAGCGCCCGTGACCTGACGGCAGGCGCGGCCCCTGGGAAAATCGGGAGTTTCGCTGCGGGGAATCGGCGCTATGCTGAGGACGCGGCATGAAAACGATACGCAGCCAAACGGTCTGGGAAGAGCGGGCCAATGCCATCAGCCACGGGCTCGGGTTCGTGGCGGCGGTGGCGGGCGCTCCGTTGCTGATCGTGAGCGCCCTGAGATCGGGCGATCCGGCCGGCGTGGTCGGGGCGAGCGTCTTCGCGGCAACGACGATGATCCTGTATCTCACCTCGGCGGTCTATCATGCACTGCCCGAGGGCGGGGCGAAGCGCCTGTTCAAGTTGCTGGACCACTCGGCAATCTATCTGTTGATCGCGGGGACCTACACGCCCTTTACGCTGGGCGTGCTGCGCGGGGCGCTGGGCTGGACGCTGTTCGGCATCGTGTGGGGCCTGGCCCTGGGCGGCATCATCGTGAAATCGGTCGGCCGTCTGAAGAGCAACCGGGTGTCGACGTTTCTCTATTTGTTCATGGGCTGGCTGGTGGTCATCGCAATCGAGCCACTGCTGCGCGGCATGCCGCTGACCGGCTTCCTCTGGCTCGCGGCGGGCGGGGTGGCCTACTCGGCCGGGGTCTTTTTCTACGCCACGGACCAGCGCTACCGTTTCGGCCATTTCATCTGGCATCTGTTCGTCATCGCCGGCACGGGCTGCCATTTCGTCGCGGTGTGGCGATATGCGGGCTGATGGAGGGTTGGGGTGGGCGTTTGGAGTGAGGCCGGTGCGTTGCGGGTCGAGGTAGGGTTTGATTTGATTCGGCTCGACGCGATTCGCGTCATTCGCGTTCACTGCGATGCCCGCGCTCTCGGCCATTCTTTGAACCCGAATGGAAAAGAATGGCCGCGAATGACGCGAATCTGGTCCGGTGCCGCTGGGCGTGGCGTTGCTATTCCATTCTCCCCGGCTTCGACGCGATTCGCGGCATGCCTCCCATTCGCGTCATTCGCGCCGACCATTCCCCTGCCCCGCCGTATCTTTTCGCCCGATTGGCGGCTGGACAGGCATGCCGGGCAGGCTTTACAATGACCGCTCATTCATGAGTGTGGGTCCGACATCCGAATCACCGCTGGAAGCCAACGCGCCCCTGTCTCTCGACGGGGCCGCGGTGCTGATCGTGGACGAAGACCCGGCGTTTCAGCTCGGGCTGAAGACCTTTCTCAAGGAATACGTGGGATTTCCCGCCGTCCACGTGGCCAAAAGCGGCCGCGAGGCCCTGCGCATCCTGCGGGACGAGCCGTCGATCCGCCTGGTGACACTCGACTACCGGATGCCGGAGCTGGACGGGCTCGGCGTGCTGGAAATCCTGCGCGACGATCCGCCGCGGCCACTCGCGGTGGTGATGATCACCGGCTATCCGTCGGACCGTCTGGAGCAGGAGTTCCACGCCTATCGGTCGCCCCTGTTGCGGACCGAGCATTTCGTCTCCAAGCCGGTCGATTTCGCCGCGCTGGAGCCGATCGTGCTGAAAGCCTACGAATCCCTGCTCAAAGACCCGCCGGTGGCCGCGCCCCTGGCCTCGGTCCAGGAGTCCCCGGTCCTGAAAGCCGCCGTGGCCCGCGCCACCGCCGCGCAGGTCTCCGCCGCTCCGTCCTTCGACGCCGCCGCGCGACTGGATGGGTTGGAAGCCGCCATGACGGGTCGGCTGGAGGCGCTGCAACAGCAGTTGACCGCGATCGAGACCCGTTTGGCAGATCTCAATGAGCGCACGCCCTCGTTGTGGCGCCGATTCTGGCTGCTGGCACTCGGTCTGATCTTCGCCACCACGGCCGCCTTTCTCGCCTACCAGATGGGGTGGTTCGCCGAAGCCGGCGCCTGGATCGAGCGCACCCTGCTGGTGCCGCCGCCGCAGGATGGCTGGCTTTGACCTCCCGAGAACCGGGCCAAAATGGGGCAAAATCGTGACTTTCACCGGCTGCCGGGCCGGCCCACTGCTTGAGTCCACCCTTCCCGCCCACTCATGCCGCCGATGGATGCCTCCCCCACCCCGCCCGACTCCAGTCCGCGCCCCGTCATCGGCTGGCGCGAGTGGCTGTCGCTGCCCGGGCTGGGCATTCCGGGCATCAAAGCCAAGATCGACACCGGCGCGAGGAGTTCCGCCCTGCACACCCACGACTACTCCCTCTACGAGACCGCCGCCGGTGAGCGCCGGGTTCAATTCCATCTCCGCCCGCTGCCCACACGCCGCTGGCTGGAGCTGGAATGCGACGCGCCCGTGCTGGCCATGCGCGAAGTGAAGGACAGCGGCGGCCACATCGAGCTGCGGCCCTTTATCGAAACGCCGGTGCGGCTCGGCGGCCACGAGTGGAACATCGAGATCAGCCTCACCAACCGTGAATCGATGCGCTTTCGCATGCTGCTCGGGCGCGCCGCCATCCGCGGGCGCTTCGTCGTCGATCCCGGCCGGTCGTCCGTATTGGGCCCGAAACCCATCGGTGTCTATCCCAAACGCCGTCCCTGATCGCGCGGAACAGAAGTCCCTTACTCGGACTCGTTTTTTTTCCGCGAGCGACTATCATTCGCGCCTTCATTTTCGTTTACCCCCTGCATGAAAATCGCCATCCTCTCCCGTGACCAGACGCTTTACTCGACCAAAAGCCTGGTGGCCGCCTGCAAACGGCGTGGGCACGAAGTCCGGGTGATCGACTACCTGCGCTGCCACATGAACATCACCTCGCGGCGGCCGACGATCTATCTCGGCGACGAGGAACTGACCGGCTACGACGCCATCATCCCTCGCATCGGAGCCACCCACACCTTTTTCGGCTGCGCCGTGGTCCGGCAGTTCGAAATGATGGGCGTCTACCCGGCGAATGAATCCGTCGCCATCAGCCGCTCTCGCGACAAACTGCGCAGCCTGCAACTGCTGGCCCGCGAAGGCATCGGCCTGCCCGTCACCGGCTTTGCCCACGATCCGCGCGCGACCTCGCATCTGGTGAACCTCGTCGGCGGAGCCCCGCTGGTCATCAAGCTGCTGGAGGGCACCCAGGGCGTCGGCGTCGTGCTCGCCGAGACCCGGCAGGCCGCCGAGAGCGTGATCGAGGCCTTCCGCGGGCTGAATGCGAACATCCTCGCCCAGGAGTTCATCAAGGAAGCCGGGGGCGCCGACATCCGGTGCTTCGTCATCGGCGACCGCGTCGTCGCCTCGATGAAACGTCAGGCCAAGGAGGGCGATTTTCGCTCCAATCTGCACCGCGGCGGCGTGGCCTCGGTGGTGAAAATCACTCCCGAAGAGCGCGCCACCGCCGTCCGGGCCGCCAACGTCATCGGCCTGAATGTCGCCGGCGTCGACCTGCTGCGCTCGAACCACGGCCCCGTCGTCATGGAGGTGAATTCCTCCCCCGGCCTCGAGGGCATCGAGACGGCCACCGGCAAGGACGTCGCGGGCATGATCATCGAATTCCTCGAGAAAAACGCCGTCAAGGGCAAGACCAAGACCCGCGGTCAGGGCTGAGCCGATCTGGGCTGCGTCACCCTCCGGACGGGCAGCCGTGGGCGCTGGTTATCAGGCCGGAGAGCCCGACCGTCCTCCATCGCACCCGGAATCACCGGTGCTCCCGGATCACCTGCAAAAAGGGCTCCAGATACCGCTCCGCCTTCACCCCGCCGATGCCCCGGATGCGCAGGCCGGCTTCCATTGTCATCGGCCGCAACCGGGTGAGAAACTCCAGCGTCTGGTTGCCAAAAATCACGTAAGCCGGCACCCCTCCGGCTTCCTCGGCCAGCCGGGCGCGGGTCTGGCGCAGCTTTTCAAAGAGCGCCTCGTCAAAGGCGACCTCCTCCAGCGCGAGACTGGCGATGCCCGTCGGACGCCCGCCCGCGGCTGTCGCCGGTGGCGGTGTGGTCATCCGATCCCGGTCCGGCCACCGCAGCCGAAACTGGCGGTCCCCTTTCATCACCTCCGCCCCGCGCGCACTCAGCGTGAGGAGGGCGAAGTTATCCCGGCGCTGCGTGACGACGAGCCCCTCGGCCTCCAAGGCCTTCAACAGCGCATGGACCACCGCGCTCCCCTCCGACTTGAGGATGCCGTGGGTCGTCAGCTCATCGAGTCGGGCCGACACCACCTCCTGGGAACGGCTGCCCGTTAGCATGGCCACGATTTTCCCCCGGCCGAACCGCGCCTCCCAGCGGCCGTCCGGCAGCCGGCGCGACGCCCGCGCGATGCCGGCCAGCGCCTTCTGCACCAGCAGGAATTCCCCTTCGTCCCGAGGCGGACGCCGCTCGCCCTGCTGCCCGTGCCGCAGGCAGATGTCGCAACTGCCGCACTCGGTGCCGTCCTTCTCGCCAAAGTAAGCCAGTATCCACTGCTGCCGGCAATCCTCCGAGTAGGCGAAGCGGATCATCTCCTCCAGCTTGCGACGGTCGCGGCGTTCCTTTTCCGCCAGAGCCGCGCGGTCCAGCTCCAGCCCCTCGGGCGGTATGTCCGGCTGCGTCAGCCGCGTGCCCCGCACCCGCTCGCCGGGGATGTCGAAACGGTCGATGTAGCCCGCCCGCGACAGCGTGGCCAGCGCAGAGCCGACCGCCATCTCATTCTTCGCCCCGACCGTCTCGGTCAGCTCGCGGATCGGCATTTTCAGCTCGTGCTTCTCATCCGCCAGCTTGCGGATCACCCGGTACACGTCGCAGATCGTCTCGTAGCCGGGATTGTTTCCCTCCAGGAAAAACTCCTGCGTCCGCGTGTCGGCATAGTTGAACAACAGCTCGCACACCGCCGGCTCGCCATCGCGTCCCGCGCGCCCTGCCTCCTGATAGTAAGCCTCCACGCTGCCCGGCGTCTCGAAATGGACCACGAACCGCACGTCCGACCGGTCGATGCCCATGCCGAAGGCATTCGTCGCCACCACCACGTCCTTTTCCCGGTTGATAAAGACATTCTGGGCGTGTTCCCGCTCCCGGTCATCCATCCCACCATGATAGGCGATCACCTTCAGTCCCTTGAGCGCCAGCGAATCCGCCACCTCCTCGACCTTTTTCCGCGTCGCGCAGTACACGATGCCGGTGCGGTGCTCACGGATCACCGCCTCGAGCCGGTCATACTTCTCCCGGTTCCCACCGACCTGCGTGACCGTCAGGCTGAGATTCGGCCGCTCGAATCCGCTCACCGAGACGAAGGGGTCGCGCAGCCCGAGATGCTTCAGGATGTCCTCCCGCACCTCCAGAGTCGCCGTGGCGGTAAAGGCCGCCGTCTGCGGGTGCTCCAGCGCCGCCAGCGCGTCCCGCAGCCGCAGATAGTCGGGCCGGAAATCGTGCCCCCACTGCGAGAGACAATGCGCCTCATCCACCGCGAACAGCGCGATGTCCACCCGACTCAAAGCCTCGGTGAAACTGCGGCTGCGAAAGCGCTCCGGTGCCACATAGACCAGCTTGTAGGCACCGCTCCGGAGCCCATCAATGCGCTGCTGCTGCTCGGACGGCGAGAGCGTGCTGTTGATCAGCGTGGCCGCGATGCCCTTCTGCGCCAGGGCGTCGACCTGGTCCTTCATCAGCGCGATCAGAGGGCTCACCACGATCGTCACGCCGTCCATGACCAGCGCCGGCAGTTGGTAGCATAGGGACTTTCCCCCGCCCGTCGGCATCACCACCAGCGAGTCACGGCCCGACACCAGCGCCGACACCACCCGCTCCTGCCCGTCCTTGAACTCACGAAAACCGAAGTACCGCTCCAGCGCCGCCCGCGGATCGCGGGTGGCGGTCGGAACAACGGGATCGGACTCGGCTACGGGGGAAGACATCAGGCTCTGTGGAAATTTGAACAGTTTTCCCGCCCGCGCAATCGGAAAGCGGCATCCCAGCCCGCGCGACCATTCCGATCAAACAGGGTTTCATCGCCGATCAAACAGGGTCTCATCGCCGATCCAACAGGGTCTCATCGCCGATCGAACGGGGTCTCATCGCCGATCGAACGGGGTCTCATCGCCGATCCAATAGGGTCTCATCGCCGATCCAACAAGATCTGATCGCCGATCCAACAAGATCTGATCGGAAGGCCAAGGAATGAAATCGGTGGGTCTCCAATCCAGCGGATCGGATGCCGGAGGCATCGCAGCCATTAGCCGGTGGTCGAGCGAGGCACGAGCGATACCACCGGTCCATCGGCCCCCATTTGAGCATCCCGGAGGGATGCCAGCGGCTTGCCATTTCGCCCGCCGCCTCGCACGCTGGCATCCCTCCGGGATGCTCGGTTTCCATTTCATTCGATCCGGTGGTGTCGTCGCTGCGCTCCTCAACCACCGGCTAATGGCTGCGATGCCTCTGGCATCTTTTCCTTTCGAAACGCCTATTTCGACTGACGAAACATCTTCATCCCGTGCCATTCGAGCCTGATCGGAATATCACGTCACTCCGACTCCTTCAGCGCCTCCGCCTGCGCCCGGGCTCCGGCTTTCCACTCCCCTGCCCCGGCGGCGCCAAAGCCGGTGACCATCCGCCAGGTGCCGCTGAAGCCGGCCGGCACGGTCTCGTCGGTGAAACAGCGCAGATAGTATTTTCGATAGGCGCCCAGCGCATTCCACAGCATCGAGATGTGCCCGCCCGACTCCGGCGCAACCACCAGGCGCGAGACGGCGTATTGCCCGATGGCCGGCTCGTAGACCGCCATCCAGTCGACCCGTCGCTGGATGTAGAATTTCCGATCCGCCGCCTGGTCATTCTCCAGCGGCCCGCCGATCGCCTCGTCCGGCGCAGCGTCGATACCGGCGAGATATTCCGACATGGATGGCTGCCAGGCGTGCATGAAGTGATAGACGAGCTTCAAAGGCACGGCCTCGGTGGTGGAAAAGGTGGTCGTCTCGTGGAGTTGGTTGTCGCGCAGGACAAACTCGCATCGCAGCCGGATGCCGCGTATGACCGACTCACGGACAAAGCGAAAAGTCTGCCCCGAAAGCTCGGCCGCCGGCGTGGCGAGCTCCTTGCCGTCCAGCTCGAACGTCACGCTGGTCAACGGCTCGGGCTCGTTCTCCAGATGCGCCGTGCCGATGAAACCGACGCCGGGGAAGGAAAACACCGTACCGTAGGCGCTCTTCTCGGTCGTCATCGGCTTTCCCCGAAAATCGATGCGGCCCGGCGTCCACTGAGTCTCGCGCCGCAGCAGCAGGGTCACGTCGCCACAAGTGACGGTGATCCATGGCAGATCCGGACCGAGATTCGGGCGGAAAGGCTCCGCGGCGGTGGCCGATGACAGACTCAGGGTGAGCAGGATAAGAAGGCGGGCGGCTTTCATGGATGCAGGAAAGCGTAGCACATCGATGGAATCCGCGGCATGCGCCATCGCGGAAGTCGGAGGGGGAGACTCAATCGTCAAAAGTCCACACCCGCCTCGCCCCGCCCTGTCCCTCCAGCCGCGTCTCGCCCTCATAGGAAATCAGGCGGCGGGAAACGCCATCCATGCGGCTCAGCAGAGCCGAAGTCAACGCCTCCGAATGAGTGACGAACAAAAGCTGCGTATCCTCGGGCACCCGGGCGGCCATCTCGGCGAGAGGCTCCAGCAGATTGCCATTCAGGCTCGATTCGGGCTCATTGAAGACGAGCAATCGCGGAGGTCGTGGGGTCAGCAGCGCCGCGATGAGGCACAGGTATCGCAGGGTACCGTCGGACAATTCCCGCGCGCTCAGCGGACGCGACAAGCCAGGACGGCTGAGACTCAACTCGAAGAGGTCGGATTCATTCACCGCCTCCCAGTGACTGCCCGGAAAGGCACGATCGACGGCTTCGTCCAACTCATCGGATAGGCCAGACTCGGCGATGCTCTGCCAGGCGGCAGCGAGATTGGCCCCATCGTGATGGAGCACCGGCGACCACGAGCCAACCTGCGCCCGGCGGGCCGGCGAGTCGGCATCAGTGCGAAAGTGATGGTAGAAGCGCAAGTCTGAAAGCACCGCCCGGACGGCCGCCAGTTCCGGATGTCGGGCGGCGTCGCGCACCTCGCTGATGATCGACTCCGGAGCGTGGACCGGCAGGGGCAGATTTTCCATTTTCCGATCGGCACCGCGGACCTTTGCCAAGGATCCCTTGCGCTCCGCGACGATCCGGCCCTTGGATCCGCCGAGACGGATCGCCTCCGTTTTGATGTCAGGATCGGTCCGAAATGATGAGGACCCGCTGGCTGGCGACAAGCCGCAGGTCAGTTCAAAATGAAATGCGTCATGTTCCAACTCCCAGCGAATGCCCAGCGGCTCATCGCGCCGTCGCTCGCCCGCCCATAGCAAGCTCGGCATGCCGCCCTCACCCGCGATCGACTCGGCGAACCGGCCCTCCGCCGCTTCGTGCAGCAGCCAGAGCGAGCGGTACAGGTTCGACTTGCCGGTGCCATTCTCCCCGGTCACGATCGTCAGGCGTCCCAGCCGGATCGTCAAATCCCGCAGCGACCGGTAGCCTCGGACACGAATGGAATGGATCATGGCGGGAGACGCCGGCCGACACCGGGCCGGCGGCTGTCATTTGATTCCAACAACCATGGAGTCGGGACCGACGAGATGCTCGACGCGGGTGTCGCGGAAACCCGCCTCCCGCATCCACTCCTGGCAATCGGCGCCGGTGTAGTCGAATCCGCCGGAGGTCTCGACCAACATGTTGAGACTCATCATGAGCCCGAACGCATTGACCGACCGGTCGTCGTCGATGATGGAATCATAGACAACGACCGCCCCGCCCGCCGGGAGGGCCTGCCAGGCGGCCCGGAGCAGGTGCTTTTTCTGGTCGAGGTCCCAGTCGTGAAGGATGTGACCGTAGAGGATCACGTCGGCCTCGGGCAGCGGATCGGTGAAAAAGCTGCCACCTGTGAAGCTGAGCCGATCGGTCAGGCCGTTCTCCGCCACGTAGTCCTCGAAAATGGGCCCGACCTCGGGGAGATCGAAGCCGATGCCGGTGAGATGCGGATTCGCCAGCGCGATCTGCACGGCCAGGTCGCCCTGCGCGGTGCCGGCGTCGACGTAGGTGCGGTAGCCGCCCCACGGAAACTGCCGCGCGATGGCCAGATTCGCCCCGCGGCTCACGCCCGACATGGCCCGGAGGAACTCCCGGAGCCGGGCGGGATCGGCATAGAGCTTGGCGAACATGTCCTCGCCGGTGCGGGCTTCGTTCTGCGGCTCACCGGTCCGCAACGCGGTGGTCAACGCCCCCCAGAAGGGGTAAAGCCGGTGATTCGCCATCTCGAGGATGCCGCCAATGTAGGACGGCTTCCGCTTGTCGAGAAACAGGTCGGTCTCGGGGGTATTGCCGTAGATTCCCTGTCCATCACGGCTCAGAAAACCCAGCGCCACCAGGGCATCGAGGAAATCGCGGGCACCCCGCGGATGCAGGCCGAGCCGGCCGGTCAGGGTGGCCAGATCGCCGGGATGCCGGGCGAGATCGGTGAAGATCTCCATCTCCACGGCACTGAGGAGGATCTTGGATGGCCAGAAGGCCATCCCGGTCTGGAAAATGCGGTCGGGTTGGGGCGTGTCCATGGTGCGGGGATCAAACGGTGCAGATGCCGACGGCCTGTTTAAGCGAAGCCAGCTTGTCCTCGCGCTTCGGGATGAACTCCTGCGCCACCCAGCCGCTGTAGCCGGTCGCGACGATGGCTTTCATGATCGCCGGATAATGAAGCTCCTGCGTCTCGTCGATCTCAGCCCGGCCGGGCACTCCGCCGGTGTGGTAGTGGCTGAAATACTGGTGCCGCGCCTGGATGGTGGCGATGATGTCGCCCTCCATGATCTGCATGTGGTAGATGTCGTAGAGAAGCTTGAACCGCTCCGAGCCGATCTTGTCGCACAGTGCGACGCCCCACGAGGACAGGTCGCACATGTAGTCCTTGTGATTGACCTTCGAGTTGAGCAATTCCATCGTCAGGGTCACGCCATGCTTGTCGCACAGGGGCAGCAGGCGTTTGATGCCGATGGCGCAGTTTTCCAGCCCCTGCTCGTCGTCCATGCCGTCGCGATTGCCCGAAAAGCAGATCACATTGGGAAAACCGGCCGCCGCGCTCTCGGCGATGAGCTTTTCATACAGACCGTAGAGGGTGTCGTGGTGCTCCAGACGGTTGAAGGCGTGGGGAATGGAGCCGATTTTCTTCTTCTTCCCCCCGATCTCGACCTCGGCCGAGGGAAAACTGACCATGGGGCAGTGCATCCCGTGCATTTTCATCGTCGGGAAATCGGCGGGATCGAGCAGGTCGATCGCCCCCAGGCCGAACTCTTTGCCGGCGGTGCAGAGATCGTCGAGCGAGATGTCTTTGTAGCACCACTTGCAGGCGGAGTGATTGATCTTGCCGGCGACACCGGCTTTGCGCGCGGCGTCCTCGGCGAGGGCAAATCGCTCGTGCATCGAGGCAGCCACGGCGGCAACGGTCGCGGCACTGGTGGTGGAGACGAAGGAGCGGCGGGATAGAGGGGAAGTTTCGGACATGGCGGGAGTGTAAAGGAAAAGCCGCCGGATGACGACTGCGGATTTCCGCCCCATGCCACGCCGCCCCGCGACCATTCACTCGCGGGACAGGACGACGGCGTCCTCGTCGTAGCGAAGCTTCAATCGCGAGAGTGCCGCGACATATTTCAGGGCTTCGGAGAGCGGGACATTTCGCAGAGTGAGGGTGATCTTGATCTCATCCGCCAGCGGTTCACCGGGAGCATTGAGGATCAGATTCAGCCCCTTTTTTTCGGGGTCGAGTTCCAGCGATCGATTCTGGAGGAACTGGAGCACCGAAGGCAGGGGCGCCCCGGCAAATTCCACCTGGGGCAACACGATACGGGCGGCGACCACGGCAGATTTGGCTGATGCCTTTCCGGATGGCTGAGCTTCCGCGTCAGGGACACCTGAAGGCGGACGCATCACCACGGCCGAATCTCCGAATTCGAGCTCAAGATTCGACAATTCGGCAAAATATCTCAGCGCCTCAGTCAGGGGTATCTGTTTGAACGAGACGGTGAGTTGCGGCTCTGGAGCATCAACCGCGGGGATATGAACGAAATTGACGCCCTTCTTCTCGGGATCGAGTTCGCGGGCCTTTTCCCGGAGGAAAGCGAGCGCATCGGTGAGACTGGCACTTCTCAGTTCGATGGAGGGGATGACGATCTTCTCCAAGCGAGCGCGGGCCAGATCCCCGTCATTTCCCAGTCGAGTCTGCACCGTGAGCAGGAGTCGCTTGATGGGAGCGGATGCCTGGTCGGCTTCCGGATTGAGCGAAGTGACCAGCACCATATCCCCGGGCGCGATGGTGAAATCGGCTTTGAGGTCTTGCTCCGAGAGCTTGGTGCCTCCCCCGTCCTTGATCTGTTCGGTCCGATGCGCCTGAAGGGCAAGACGGATCTTCCCGTCGGCCAGGGTGGGCAGCACCTCGAGCCGGGTGCCGGTGAAGATCGGCTTCCCGGTCGCGTCCGGCTTGGGCGTGCCGATCTCGATGGTGGCCTTGTTTCCTGACAACGTCAGCAGGGAAGGAGCGCTCAGCAAGTCGGTTCCGGGGATCGCAGCGATCTGTTCGATCACATCGGAATCAATTGAGAACACGGAAACTCCCTTCTTGGGATCGTGGGTCACGGCTTCCGTCGTGAATGTGATCGATTGATCGGCCAGCACTTCGAAAAACTTCGTTTCGATCTGAATCGTCTCGCCGCCCGCAGCAGCGGGATCAGTCTGAGCCCGCGTCGCTCCCGTCACTCCGATCGCGAGGAGCAGCCCGGGACCGGCGAGGTTCCACACCGGATTCGCCCGGCGATGTCCAGCGATCGCGGTGATGCGCGAGGATAGGAGACCGCCCCTCCCGAAAAGGCCCACCAAACCAAGGAATCCAAGGCGCCACGCCACAGGATGCGCCGCACGTTCCACTTTGAGCAGCGCGTGACCGTATCGCGACCGATCATCTCCCGGACAGCTCGCGAGCACGGCGCTATCGCAGGCCAACTCGCGGTCCGCCCGGAAACGACGAAAGGCAAGCCACACCAGCGGGTTGCACCAATGCAGCGCTTGCAGGCAAACGACGAATCCGTTCGCCAGCAGATCGCCACGTCTCACGTGGTTGAATTCGTGCAGCAGGATGAGGCGCCGTTCCTCACCGTCGAAGGTCTCCTCGAAGGCAGCCGGCAGAAGGAGGAGGGGACGGAAAAGGCCGGCCATCGCCGGTCCCGGCACCTCAGCCGAAAGAAGAACCCGCGGGACACGTCGCAAGCCGCAGGCTCGTGCCGCATTTTGGATCTCACCATGCAGCTCAGCCGAAATGGGCCGTGATCGATGTCGAAAGCCCGCCAGCGCCGCCCAACACGAGACCAGCCCGGTGAACAACGCAACGATCGCGCCGGAGATCCAGATCCATCCCGCCACCGTGGCCCAGGGAATCGGACGGCGGACAGGCGCGGACTCCATCGGCACGGCAGGAGCCGCTGATTCCGAAGAAATGTGCTCTGCCGCAAGGTAGACCGCGGCGGATCCGGGGGCAGCCCATCCATTCTCAATGCTCAGAGGGCTCCGAGGCAGGACCGGTGAACCGAGGACAAACAACACCGGCAACCAAAGCGCCTGGCGCCACCCGGCCGGCATTTTTCGTCCCAGAGCGATCTGCACGAGCAGGACGGCAAGGATGAGAAGCGAGCCCCGCAGCGTGGCGGAGAGGAACCAATCAAAGAGCGGGTCGATGGCATGCATGTCAGGATCTGCGGCGGGGGCTTTTCTTCACGGATTCGTCGAGGAGTTGCTTGAGTTGGTCGATTTCTTCGATGCTGAGATTCGACTGCGTCGCGAAGTGGACCAGCAAGGGTTGGGCGGCGCCCTGAAAGACGCGATTCAGAAAGGACTCGCTCTCTGCCCGCACCATGGCGTCCCGTTCAAAAACGGGGGAAAAGACCCTCACTCCGGACTCGGACTCGTCGGCGACGACGGCCCCCTTCTCCACCAGCCGGCTCAGCATCGTGCGGACCGTGTTGACCGCCCATCCCGTGGAGTGCTGAAGCGACTTGGCCACCTCCGAGGCGGTCTGCGGAGCCCGCTCCCACAACGTCTCCATCACGGTCCACTCGGCTTCGGAAATATTGGGCGCCTTCATCTGGAGTCCATCATTACATTTGTAGTGAATCGGGTCAACTACAAATGTAGTGAACTTGGTCAAATTCTGCTTATTGCCCTATCCCAGCCGCCAGGGACCTCTTACTTGGCAACCTGATTCACCTCACAATCCCCCTCCGCTGGCACCGGAGAACCCGTCTGGTCGACGGGATGAGTGAACAAATACCGCCAGACCGCCTCGTGGATGAACTTGCCATCGGCATCCTTCACCGCCGCGCCACCGGGCACCGAGGCATTGTGGGCGCGACCGCTGTTTCCGCCGACATCGGCGTTGGTGATGAGGCGTCTCGAGTTTTCGAACGGAGCCTTCACCGCATCGACATCGACGAGCGGGCCGAATTCATTCAGCCCGAGCAGCAGCCACGACCGGCAGTAGTGATCCGCCGTCCAGCCACCGTCGAGCACGTGGGTAAACCCGAAAAAGCGGTTCGCCGGCGTCGCGGATTTCATTCCCTGCCAGGTCTCCGTGTTGTCGCGCGGACCCGAGAACATCACGACCCGGTCAACCTTCTGATGAATCGCGAAACGCGCCGAGGTGGTGCTGCCGTGCGAGATGCCGGCCAGAATCACCTTTTCCCAATCGAGTTCCCTGCCATCGCGGGCGATGAACTGACCCCAGTCCCCCTCGCGGCTCTCCTTGTCGAGCCACTGAACGAACTGGAAGGCGCGCTCCTTCAGCCCATCGGGCTGAGGGATCTCGACGATCGGGCTGTGATCCTCGCCCGTGGCGGCCTCGAGCCGGATCTTGCCGAGGGTGTCGCCGTCATTGAGCTGTTCCTTGGTGAGTTTGGAAAACCAGCGGTTTGCATAGCTGACCTGGATGTAGTGCAACCCATAGCTGTTGACACGCTCGGCCAGGCCACCGTTGTGATCCATCAGCCAGATCACCAGCTTTCCCCCGGCTTTCACCTTGGGGTCGACGGAGGCGTGCTGCAGATCGCGCGGCTTGCCCTTCTCGTCGGTGAAGACGAAATCGATCGCCGGATGCTCTTTGGCCCGCGAATCAATCTCGCTGGCCCGTTTGGACCACTCCAGGCGCGTCGTCTCCTGGGCCGGAAGAAACGACGGAGTCATCAGGGCGGCAAAGCCGGCGACCGCGAACAGGGATGGGATTCGAATCATGAGCGGATGATGGCGCAGAATGTCATCGGGCTCCAGCATTCTTGCCCTTCTTTTTCGCCCTGGCCGCCGGCTTGGGCGGCTCGGGCAGATCGTCCCCGGGCTGGTCGCTGAATCGATACGGATCCTCCAGCCGGCGCATCTCCGACAGCAGCAGCGCCCGCATCTCCGCCAGTTTTTCCGCATAACGCGGATCATCAGACAAATTCACCTGAGCTGGAGACGGGCGATAACCCGTCAGGGCAGCAACCCCGGGCGCGTGATGCTCGGAGAGCCATTCTTCGGGATTCCCGGCCAGATTGAACAGTTGCGTGGTGCGGGCTCCGGTCGCCGGGGACTCGTACTGGATCAGTTTCCAGTCGCCCGCCTTCACACAGCGCATTCCCGGCTTGCCGCCGCCGCTATAGGCGCCGTAGAGCACATCCCGCATCGTTTCCCGGCTGCCTTCCAGAACCGGCCGGAAACTGACACCCTCGTTCGTCTCCGGCGCTTCGATGGCCGCCAGATCACAGAGCGTGGCCAGCACATCGAGCAGGTAAACATTGCCCTCGGCCCGCGACCCCGGCTTCACTCCCGGGCCGGCCACGATCAAGGGCACCCGCCAGGTGTGCTGATAGAGATTCTGCTTGCCCATCAGTCCGTGCCGCCCGATCGACATGCCGTGATCCGCGGTGTAGATGACGTAGGTGTTGTCCAATTCCCCCATCGCCTTCAGGCGCTCCAGCACACGGCCGATCTGGATGTCGATGTTCTCGCTGCACGCATACTCGCGGCCGATCTCGTTGCGAATACTCGCCTCGTCGCGGCGCTTCCACACGCCGCTCACCGCCACCTCGTCGCGTACGCCCAACTCGGTGTTGTCGAAGGGATGGCCGGGCAGGTAAGCCGCCGGGAGCGCTGGCAGCTTCGCGTTCAGCGCCGGCGGAGCGGATTCGTCGGTGTGATTCACCGCACCATACTTCGCGAGCAATTCCGGCGTGCCGTCGCGGGTGTCGTGGGGATGGGAAAAGCCGAAGTAGATGAGAAACGGCCGCTCGTCCCGCGCCGTCTCGCGGTCCTTCAGGTAATCCATCACCCGGTCGCCGTGCCAGCCGCTGCCCGACTCGTGATCGCCGCCCCGCTTGCTGGCATCGTGCCGCACCGCGAACAACTTGTTGGCCGCCTCGTAGCTGTTGCCCATCTTGCAGGTGCGCATGGTCGCATAGCCAGCCCGGTTGAAGACCGCCGGCAGGGTCTGCTGCTCCAGGGCCGGCGGGCTCGTCTTTTCGGCCCAGGGCGCCGTGGGCAGGCGCCAGAGCGTGCGTCCGCTCATGATCATGTGCCGCGAGGGCGTGCAGACCGCCCCCATGTTGGCCCCCATGTGATAAGCCCCATCGATGACCATGCCGCGGGCGGCCAACTGATCGAGATGCGGCGTGTCGAGGGTCGAGGCGGGATTGTAAACCTTCAGATCCATCGGCGATTGATCATCGACGAGGATGAACAGGAAATTCGGCCGTTCCCCGGCCAGGCCGGAGCCGGCCGCGAGACAGGCGATTGCCATGAGAAGTCGGAGCAGATGCATGGGTTTTCGATCAAACAGGGTTGTATCGCCGATCAAACAGGGTTTCATCGGAATCGGTTGCTTACTTTACGCGAAAAATTTTCACATCGTCGATCCAGACGGTGCTGGGAATCAGGAAGCTGAACCAGCGCTTTATCGGATGGGCGAACCCCTCGGACCGGTGCGAGGTGACGGGCCTGCCATCGATCGTCAGGCGCATTTGGTCGCCTTCGGTGACGAGGACGAGTTCGTGCCATTCGTCGTCGGACTTCCACGGCACGCTGATCTGCTTCGTCTTGAGGAGGGCATCGAGGTCGGCGGGGAGCGGCTCCTTGCGGTCGAGGTAGGGCTGGCGGCGGGCGCGGATCGCGAGATCCATTACGCCCGTCTTGTAATCGGCGATGACGAGATTGCTGCGGTAAAGCATCGCGTAGCAGAGATGGCCGGCGTGGATGCCCTTCGTCTCGCGATCGACAAAGCCGAGCTGGAGCGACTCGTCCTTGTTTTCACCGGGAAATCGAAAGCGCACGATGACGCCGCCATCAGTGAAGCCGGCCTCGTGATGGATGTGGGCGGCGTGACCAGCCTCCTTTGATGCGCTCGCGACCTTGAGGATGCCCTCGTCGAGGTCGGCCATCTTGATCTGCGGGACACGGTCTGCGGTAGCGCTGTTCCAGCCGTTGCCGATGGCCTTGGCGAGATTGCCGTCCTCCTCGCGCTCGAAGGCGTCGTGAAAGATGAGGGTGCCCTGCTTCGTGAGCCAGGCGCCGTCATCGGCGGCGCAAAGCGGGATTTCGCCGAACAGCAGCAGGGCGCTCGCCAGCGTCGGAAGGAAGATTTTTGGAGGGATCATGGGAAGGGAAAGGTCATCGTTTCAACTCGATCCGCAAGTTTCCCGATGGAGACGCGGGCACCTGCCAGGTGAGGCTCCAGGTGCGGGAGGCGGGATCGTAATCGGCCTGCCAGAAGTCATTCCCATGAACGTTCTGATCGAGTGCTTGGCCATCGACCACGAGCCGGTGACCCTCGGGTCGCGACAGACCGGAAATCGTCACGGGGATCCAGGCAAGACCGCCCGCGAGGGTGAAGGCGGCTTCATTCATTTCCGCCACGAGATGCACCGCGGAGTGCAGCGAGAGCAGCGTGCCCTTCTCGACGGTGACGGTGCGACGATTCCCGGCAGCCTCGCGGTGGACGAGCTTCCACGTGTTGCCATCGCGCTGGAGCGCCTCGCGCAGGGCGTCGTTGAGACCGTAGTAATCCTCGGCCTGCTGCGGCAGGATGAGGAGCTCGATTACGGCTTCGACGAAATCGCCGACTCGCAACGTCGTCACGTCCGGCGGGGGCACGAGATCGGCAGTGGAGGTGTCGGCTCCGCGTGAGTGAGTGCCGCGCTCGACGAGCCAGGGCGCGGCCTCCTTGCCGCCGAGGCGGGCCTTCCACTCCCGGATGACGAGGCCGCGGTTGGCCCAGGCTCCTTTTTCATCCGGCTTCGATCGGGAAACGGCTTCGTGCAGGGAAATCCACGGGGTCGCTCCGGTGAGTTCCATCGGCTCGGTGCGGATCGCATCACCGCCCCACTGGGTAGGCCATTCGCGGACGAGACCGTCGGCATTC